>CALIUY010000001.1 GCA_938048455.1 uncultured Desulfobacterales bacterium
CTCCGCCAACGACTGCGCCGCACCCGAAACCTGCCCCGCCGCCGAGGCCACCTCCTCCGCCCCCTCGGACAGCCCCGCAATCACCCGCCGCAACGCCCCCGTCACCGACCGCGTCACCCACAACCCCAAAAAAACCGCCAACAGCAGACCGGCGAGGCCGGATCCCACGGCGGCCCTTCGCAGCAGGTTCGCCAGCGACTGCGCCCGGCCCCCGGCGGCTTGGGTGTTCTCCCGGATGAGTTGCAGCAGGGGTTCAAGCGCCCCGTTCGCCGCACGGCGCTTTTCGGTGACGGCCCCGAGAAGCTGTTGCCGCAGGGCGCCGTAGCGCCCCTCGGCTTCCATCCGCTTCTGGTCGATCGCTTCGTTCAGCTGCAACATGGCGACCGTGGGACCGCGGTCGACCCCGCGCACGAGGCGGTCGACCTTTTTCCCGGTTTCGGGATCTGCGGCGTCGAACTGCTGGAGTCCTTCGCGATATTTCCTCCCCGCTTCCGTATGCTGGGCCAGCGCCCGGCGAAACGGCTCGGGGTCCAGACCCAAGTCGGAAGCGAGCGCGGCGGCATCCTCGAGCAGGCGCCGCACCGTCTGCTCTTCCTGCTCGAAGAGGGTCAGCCGGCGCCGGTATTGCTCCGGATCGTTGCCGCTGATCAGGATGTTCTTCCACTCCTGGACTTGGGTCTTGAAGGAGACGGCGGCCTGAAGGGCCGACTCCTTGAGGGCGGCGAGCGCTTCGAGGTAGGGGGTCCGCCGACTGCGGTCGGTTTTTTCGTAATTCCGAACCAAATCCTCGATGGAGCGGGCGGCTTCGAGGGCCGAATCGACCTCGGCTTCCCACGCCCGGAGCGCCGGGAGAAACGCCTGCCAGAGTTCTTCCTCTGGCGCCGAACGCACAAGCCCCTGGTAGACGGAGATCGCCTCTTGGATCCGCTCCCGGGAGCGCTGGAGGTTCTCCCCCTGGCGCAGACGCATCTCCGGCGGCAGACCGGGGATGACGAGGGTTCGCAGCGCGGCCTGCGCGAACTCGGCCTGCTCTTTCAGAAGAAACAGGCTCTCCACCGCGGGAAGCCGCTGCAAGGCGAGCTCCTCGACGGTGAGGTCGTTCTGTAGGGAACCGTAGTAGGTGAACGCGCCGAGGAGGAGCGGGATCAACGCCGAAAGCGCAAAGCCCAGACGCAGCCGCGAGCCGATCGAAAAAGAAGACGCCATCATGATTCAACCTCCGCCGGGGAATTTCTCCACCCCTATCGGCCGACGGAGCGAAGCACTTGAGAGGCAGGGAAAGACCGAGCCCGTGAGGATGGTCGAGGCGGGGAACCCGGCCCGCCGCAGCGCTCGGCGGCGGGCCGGCCGGGAGGGTCAGCTGACGCGGAAGAAGGCTTTTTTCTTCGCCTTGCAGACGGGACACTCTTCGGGGGCGTCTTTTTCGCAGGTGTAACCGCAGACCGAGCAGACCCAGTAATCGAAGTTCTCCTGAGGCTTTCCCAGGTTCTCGATCGCCTTCTGATAGAGGGCGGCGTGCACCTTTTCCACTTCATTGGCGTACGTGAAGGTGCGCACGGCGGCCTCGTCGCCTTCGGCTTTCGCCTGCTCGATCATCGGGGGATACATCGACTGGAACTCGTAGGTCTCCCCCCCCAGGGCCTCTTTCAGGTTTTCGAGCGTGCTGCGCACCCCCTTCAGCGCGCGCAGGTGGGTGTGGGCGTGCACCGTCTCGGCCTCGGCGGCCGCCCGGAAAAGCTTGGCCACCTGGGCGTAGCCTTCGGTCTGGGCCTTCTGGGCGAAGGCGAGATACTTGCGATTGGCCTGCGATTCGCCGGCGAAAGCTTCCTTCAGGTTCTTCTCGGTCTTGTTCATCTTCTCCTCCTTTTCTCCTCCTGGGCATGCAGATCAAGCCCGTTTCGACCACGGCACCGCCCGCGGCGGCTTCGGGGGAAAGACCAAAAATCGTGCCAAAGCGTGGGCCCGCTCCGGGAGCCGATCTTTCTTAGAAAACTCAGGGAGTTCCGTCATCCCGTGCTCCATCCCGCCCGACCGCCGCCCCCCCCCCCGCGAGACACCCCGGCATCGGATTCGGACAGCCCCTTTTCCGCACCGGCCCGCAAAACAGAGGCAACCCGCGGTCCAAGCCCGCTGTCTCCATGATTTGCGGAACACCGATGTCTCGTGGGACGCGCCATGAATTCCTCACCCCGGCGCTCGGATCCCCCCGGCCGTCCGGATGCCTCAGGAATCCGGACGGGGAAAACGTGGGCTTTTTGTAACCCGACGGCAGTTGCGCGTCAAACCGATTGCGAGAGGGAGGGTTTTTGAAATCCATCGCTGACCGTGATAGGTAAGTGACCTCCGCGGCGAACCGCGGAACGCACTTCGGGAGGCCGCCATGAGCACGAACGAATCCTGGGAAAAGGCCCTGGCCTGCAGCATCTCCTGCACGCGCTGCGGCAAGAGTTTCGGTTCGAAGGAGGAACGGATCCTTTCGGTCTTCGACGACGGCGTGATCTGCACGGACTGCAAGCGGGAGGAGGAAAAACGGCCCGATTACGAGGACGCTTCCCGACGGATGGTCGCCCGCTGCATCGGCGAGACGGGCCGCCCCTGGGGAGACCCGGCCGGGTTCTGTTTCCACCACTTCGTCCCCTTCCGCTGCCGCTGAAGCGGGTCTCCCGTCGCGCAGAAAACCGCCGTCCCGGGCGCGGGACGGTCGCAAGACGCTTTTCTTCTGAACTCCCGGGGAATCCGGCAGGCGCTTTCCCGGCCTCAGGGAAAGGAAAACTCCACCACCACCGGAAAGGAGATGCACCATGAAAGACGTCGTCATCGCCGCCGCATGCCGCACCGCCATCGGAGCCTTCGGGGGAAGCCTGCGCGACCTCCACGTGACCCGGATCGCCGCTGTCGCCATGAAAGGCGCCGTCGAGCGCGCGGGCATCGATCCCGCCCTGATCGACGACGTGCGCTTCGGCTGCTGCCTCGAGCCGGTCGACAGCATGAACATGACCCGCATCGGCGCCCTTCTCGCGGGGATTCCCGAAACCGTGACCGCGGCCACGATCAACCGCGTTTGCATCTCGGGGATGGAGGCCGCGGTTTCGGGCATGGCCATGATCCAGGCCGGCATGGCGGAGGTCGTGCTCGCCGGAGGGGCCGAGCACATGTCGGGAGCGGCCTATTCGGTGTTCGGCGCCCGCTGGGGTTGTCGCCTGCAGGACCAGGTCTTCGTCGACAACATCACCCGCGGCCTGCACTGCGGCTCGCACCTCATTCCGCACCCGGAAGACGGGCCGGTCGACGCCTCGCAGCCGCCGCTCAGCCTCTATCGGGGCAAACCCTACATCATGGGTCTGACCGCCGAGTTCGTCGCCCAGCATTACGACATCAGCCGCGAGGCGATGGACGAGATCGCGCTGCGAAGCCACAACAACGTCGAGCGCGCCACCCGGGAAGGGGATTTCCGTGAGGAGATCGTCCCCGTCGTGATTCCGCAGCGCAAGGGGGATCCGGTCGTCTTCGAGCGCGACGAGCATTTCCGGCCGGGGATCACCCTGGATCAACTGCGCCGACTTCCCCCGGCCTTCGTGCCCGAGATCGGCAAGGTGACCGCAGGCAACTCGAGCGGCATCAACGACGGGGCCGCGGCGCTGCTGCTGTTGTCGGCCGAGAAGGCCCAGGAGCTGGGCATCCGACCGTTGGCGCGCATCCGCGCGGTCGGCCGCGGCGCCTGCCACCCCTCGGTGATGGGCCTCTCGCCCGTGCCGGCGGTCCGCAACCTGCTCGCCCGCAGCGGGCTCGCGCTTTCCGACTTCGAGCTGATCGAGGTGAACGAGGCCTTCGCCGCCCAGTACCTGGCGGTCGAGCGGGAACTGGGCCTCAACCGCGAGATCACCAACGTGAACGGCTCCGGAATCGGACTCGGCCATCCCGTGGGGGCCACCGGCGCGCGCATCCTCGTGACCCTGATATACGCCATGAAAAAACGCGGCAAAACCCTCGGTCTCGCCACCCTCTGCGGCGGCGGCGGCGTCTCCATGGCCTGTGCGATCGAAATGCTCTGAGGGCCGAGGACGTGCATTGCCGTCGAAACGCCTCGCGGCCGGCCTGGCCATCATTGTCTCGGCGTTCCTGCTGCTCGCGGCGGCGGCGCTCTACGTCCTGCGCAACTCCGTGCTCGCCCCGTTCTTGATCGCGCGGGTCCAGGATGCCGCCCGGTCGTCTTGGGGCATCGAGTTCGAAATCGGCGCCGTAGGCGGCTCCTGGTTCTACGACCTCGAACTCCGCGATCTGCGCCTGCAAGCCGGGGGGAACGAAGGCCCCGCCGTCGCGGCTTCCGCCGAGCGACTCCGGTTGCGCTACCGGCCGCTGGCCCTGCTTTCCCCGAAAGGAGCCTCCGCCTTTCTCGCCGCCGCGGAGATCGAAATCGAAGGCCTGAACACCGCCGTCACCCTGCGGCCGGCGCCTGCTTCCGCCGCAGAGGACCCCGCGCCGAAAAATTTTTTTCTTCCGCCCGCCCTGCCCGCGCTTCGGTTCCACGGGGCGGCCTTTCGCCTGGACCACCCCGGTCTCGAAGTCTCCGGCGGGGAGATCTCCGTCACGGCCGAAGGCTCGGGGAAGGAGCCGGGGGGAATCCGCCTCGCCGTGCCGGTCCTCGAAATCCGTCGCCCCGCCGCGGCCGCGGGCGAGACGCCGGAGCCGCTCCGCGGCCGGCTCGAGGTCTCCGGACTTCTCCGCCTGCCGCCGGGCCGGCCCGGAGAGGCGGCCCTCGCGCTCGATCTCGCCTTGGAGGCCTTCGAGCCCGCGGGCCGCCCGGTCGCGCTCCAGGCCAGGGCGGCATGCGACCGGCAGGCGCTGCGGGTCGATTCCCTGTCGGCCCGGGGTTGGGCGAGCCGCCTCGAGCTGCGCGGCGTCCGGGTGCCGGCGCAACCCCTGCTCTCCGGCGAAACCGACGCTCTGCTCCGCCAACTCGCCGTGGAGGGGGAGTTCTTCTCGGCCGAACCCGCCGAGCTTTTCTCGCTTTTCGGGGTCCCGCAGGGGCTCCGGTCGTTTCTGTCCGCGCCCGCCGTGCTTCGGCTTGAGGGACTTCTCCGGGAGGGCCGACTCGAGATCCCCCAGGGAGAGATCCTCTCGCCCGGCGGAAAAATCACGATCCGCGACCTGCGCACCGACCTCACCCGATTTCCGGATCCGGAAACCCCCCTCGAAGCCCGCCTGGAGATCGACTGGCGCGACCCCGTCGCGCTCGATCTTCCCCCGGGCCCGCCGCTGGCCGTCGCCGGCGGCTTGCGCGGCCGGATCGAGGCCGAAGGAACGCTTCGAGCCCCGTCCGGCCGAATCGCCCTCGGGGGCGCAGGACTCAGCCTCGGAGGCCGGAGCCTGGATGAGTTTCTTCTCGACGCCGAGGCCGAAGGCGGGCTTGTGCGCATCGCGCGCCTGTTCCTGCGCCGGGGGGAAAACCGGCTCACGGCCCGGGGGAGCCTCCGGCCCGGTTCCGCCCTCATCGAGCAGGGATCCGTCGAATTCGATCTCGCCGACCTGCGACTGCTGCAGGACCTTTATCCCTCCCTGCCTTTTCCCGAAGTGCAAGGCGTCCTTCGTGGACGGGCATCGCTTTCCGGTCCCTGGGTCGATCCCGACGGCGACCTCGAGGCCGAAATCTTCGCGCTCCGGCTCTCCGGCCGGGCCTTCGGGGAAGGCAAAACAGCGGTCGAAAAACGCGGTCCGCGGTTCGCCCTGCGGCGATTCGATCTCTTTCGAAGCCCGGATCGCCTCCACCTCCGCGGGGAGCTGGATCTCGCGCGGCGAACCTTGTCAGGAGCCCGCTTGGAGGTCTCCGCCGCGGAGATCGCCCCCTACCTCGAAGCCTGCCCGGCCGCTTCCGGGACGGCGGCCGGGCAGGCCCGAATGATCGTCTCCGCGGCCGGCCCGCTCGCACGGCCGCAGATCGAAGGGGAGCTCCGTCTGGAGAAACTGCGCGTCGCCGCCCGGGAGTGGCGGGATCTCCATGCCCGCGGCGCAAGCCGGGGGGAAAGGGGGGAGATGGAAATCGTGGGCATCCGGACGCCGCTCGGGCAACTGCGGGCTTTCGCCCGCTGGGATATCCCTCGGCGGCAGGCGGCTGGGGAGCGTCTGGAGCTGGCCGGGGAGGAGTTTCATCTCGCCCTCGTCCGGCCCGCCCTCTTGCGGTGGGAGCCGGACGGCCGCCTCCGCCTGGAGGGTTTCGAAGCCGAAGGCACGCCGGGAAGGCTTCGGCTCGAAGGCCGCTGGACCCCGCCGGGGAGCTTTGAGGCGCGGCTCCGAATCGCGGAAGGAAGGCTCGGAAAAGGCACCTCGCTTTTTCCGCAGCTGCCCCTCGGGCTTGCCGGTATCGAAAGCGAAATCCACGCCGCGGGTCGGCGGGAAAGCCCCCGTTTGCAAATCCGCGGCGCGGTCCGCGAAGTCGCCCTCGGAGCTGAAGCGCTCGCGGGCCGGGCCTTCTTCGAGGGGGACTGGGGCGAGGGGAGGCTTTCGATCGGGGATTTACGACTCGAATTCCCGGGATGGGGGGCGCTCGAGGTCGCCGGGGTCGTACCCCTCGATCCGGTCCGCGGCGCCGCCGCGGAGGATGCGCACCTGCGAGGGTTTCTCCACGTGGAGGATCTCTCCCGGCTGCCGCCGCCGGCGGATCTTCCCCGACCGACGGCCGGCCGCCTCACGGCGCGCTGGGAAGCCGCCGGTTCTCCGGGCCGTCTCCGGGGCGGCATCGAGATCGAGGGGGCGGAGCTGCGCTTCGCCGAAGAAAGAGGATTTCCTTCCATCCGTCGGCTGCAGGCCGCCGTGCGGCTCGCCGACGACCGTCTCGAACTCCTCAAGGCGGAGCTTGCCGGGGAGGCCGGAGCACGGCTTTCCGCCCGCGGCGCCTGGACGGGGATTCCCGACATCGCCTCGCTCCTCGGCTCCCCGCCGGAGGAGGAGGCCGGGGATCTCGCTTTGGAGATCCGCCTGGAGGCCGCCGATCTCGCCGGCCTGCTGCCGCCGCTCGCGGGGATCCGGCGCGTCGGCGGCCGCCTCGAGGCCGACCTCGCCCTTTCCGGCCCCGCCCGCCGGCCGAACCTCGAGGGCCTGCTCACGGTGGCCGACGGCGGTCTGCGCTGGGAGACCGATGCGCCCCCGCTCCAGGATCTTCATCTCCGGGCGCGCCTCGCGGAAGACCGATTGGAGATCGTCGAGGGAAGAGGGCGGCTCGGAGGCGGACCGTTCGTCCTCTCCGGCCGGGTCACGGGACTGGCGAGCCGGGCGCCGGATTTCGCCCTGCGGCTGCAGGGGCAAAACCTCCTGGTTTTCCGCAGCGACACACTCGGCCTGCGCACCGACGCCGACCTGAGGCTGGAAGGCCCGACGGCGGGGCTTTCCCTCAGCGGAGAGCTCAAGCTGACCGACGGTTTCTACAAGCGCAACGTGAGCCTCCTCGGGGGGCTCGCCTCCCGCGCCCCGCCGCGCCGCGGCGCGGGGGGGCGCGAAATCGCGCTTTTCTCGCTTCCCGGGGAAGCGTTGCGCTCGGCCGCGCTCGATGTGCGCATCGGCGCCGAGGAGCCGTTTCGCGTGCAGAACAACCTCCTGCGCGGGGCTTTCCGCCCCGATCTCCGCCTGGTCGGCACGGGGGAATTTCCCTTGCTCACGGGGCTGCTGCTCCTCGAACCGACCACGCTCACGCTCCCGGCCGGCCGGATGCGCTTCGATCAGGGCTGGATCCGTTTCCGGCCCGAGGACCCCAACCGACCCTTTCTCGATACCGCGGGCGAAGCGAGGTTGCTCGGCTACGACATCCGCGCCGAGGTGCGGGGAGCCGCCGACGAGCCCTCGATCCTGCTCTCCTCCTCCCCCCCCCTCTCCGAGGAGGCTCTCGTCATGCTCCTGCTGACCGGACGGATCCCGGCTTTCGCCTCCGGCGACTCGGAAACGGCCTCCACGGGGCACCTGAACACGGCGCTCTACCTGGGCCGGGATCTGCTCGCCGGGTGGAATGCGGGACAAGGAGAGAGCCCGTTATCGCTCATCGAGGAACGCTTCGAGATACAGATCGGACGCGCCGTCACGCGCGGCGGCGAACGGACCCTCGAGGCCCGTTTTCGTCTCGCCGACCCGTGGCTGCGGGAAAACCTTTCGCTCTACCTGACCGGGGAAAAGGACGTCTTCGATCAGTACAACGCGGGGGTGCGGCTTGTCTTTCGCTTCCGCTGAGACGGCGCGGCGACTGGCGGCGTGGGTCCTGGTCGCCCTCGGGCTCGCCGGCGCGATCCCGGCGGCCCGGGCCGCGGAGGTCGACATCCGCATCGAGGGCAACCGCTTTCTGTCCACGGAAGAACTCCGCCGCGAGGCGGCGCGCGAGCTCGAGCGTCTGCGGCCGCCCGCGCTGCGGCTCGCCGATGTGGACGACGCCGCCTTCCAGATGGAGCGCCGCTATCGGCGCGAAGGCTACGCTTTCGTCGAAATCGAGTTCGCGATCGAAGAGGGGGAAAGCCGGGTCGTTTTCCGTATCCGGGAGGGGCCGCGGCTCCGCGTCGGCCCCGTCTCCTTCCACGGCAACGAGGCGCTTTCCCGGCAGCGGCTTCTCGAGCTGGCCGAGGCCGAGCGTCCCGGCATCGGGGAGCCGGGGCGGGTCCCGTACGTGCGCGCCGAGATCGAAGCGATCGCCGAGGCTCTGCGCGCGGCCTACCTCGAAGAGGGCTTCCGCGATGCGGTCGTCGAAGTGCCCCCGGCCCCCTTTTCCGAGGAGGACGGCCTCGCGGATCTCCGTTTCCGCATCCACGAGGGACCGCGCTGGATCGTGGAAGCCCTCGAGCCGGCCGGCCCGCTTCCGCCGGAGACGTCCGCAGACTTCGAAGCCCTGAAAGGGGAAACCGTGGGCCGGCCCCACACCGCCCGCACGCGGGCCGAGCTCGCCGCCCGTCTGACGGCGATCTGCACCGAAGCCGGCTACCCGGACGCCACAGCGCACGTAACCGAGATCCGCGCCGCGCCGGGACGCGTGCGGCTCGAGGTCTCGGTCCAGACCGGTCCGCAGGTCCGCCTCGCCGGAATCGAGATCCGCGGGGTCGAACGCACCCGGGTGCAGACCGTCCGCAGCCGGATCGCCCTGCGGGAGGGGGATCTCTACCGCCGCAGCCTTGCGGAGGAGACGCTGCGGGAGCTCTACCGCTTGGGGATCTTCCGCAGCGTGCGTCTCGAACTCGAGGAGAGCGGCGAGGCCGGCCGCCGCATCCTCGCCGTCACCGTGGAGGAGGCCGAGGGGCGCCAAGTCTTTCTCGAGCCCGGCTGGGGCTCCTACGAGCGGCTGCGCCTCTCGGCCGGCGTGCGCGACACAAACCTTCTCGGCACGGCCCGGCCGGCGGCGCTCGAGGGGACGGTTTCGCTTCCGGCGCAACGCCTGGGGGCGAGCCTCGCCGACCCGCGCTTCCTGGGCACCCGCTGGCGTTCGGATTTCGGGCTCTCGGGATGGCGCCGCAGGGAGCCCTCCTTCACCCGCACCGAGGCCGAACTCGGCCTCTCCTTCTCCTATCCCCTGACCCCGGAGCTGACCGTGACCGCCGGTTCCGCACTTCGCCGCACGAAGCTTTCCGACCTCTCCGACCCCGGGGGGGAACCCCAGGGCCGCGGCGCCTACGACACGGCCTCCCTGCGCGCGCAGCTCGCCTGGGACACGCGCGACGACTGGTTCTTCCCCCGCCGCGGGCTGGCGAGCTTCGCCGCGGTCGAGCATTCCGACACGCACTTGGGCAGCGAGGTCACCTTCACGCGGCTCACGGCCGGAAGCCGCCTCTTCCTATCCGTCGCCGCCGACACGGTGCTCGCGCTTCGCGCCCGCACGGGCTTTTTGCTCCCCGGACCGAAGGAAGAGGGGCTGCCGGTGGCGGAGCGTTTTTTCAACGGCGGGGAAAACTCGGTACGCAGTTTCCGCGAATCCGAACTCGGCCCGCGCGACGCCTCCGGGGAGCCGGCGGGCGGTTATGCCGCGACGACGCTGAGCGCCGAGCTGCGCCGCGCTCTCGTCGGCAAGCTTTCCGGCTCGCTCTTCGCCGACTGGGGGAACGTCGCCCCCAACCGGTCGCGGACCGATGAGGGCCGCCCGCCTTACCGCAGCCGCCGCGAAGTCGTGCGCGACACGGCACGGGATTTCTTCGGCGGCTTCCGGCCCGCCGTGGGGGCGGGGCTTCAGCTGCTTCTGCCCGTCGGCCCGGTGCGGCTCGATCTCGCCTTCAACCCCGACCGCGACCCCCGACGCGACGAGGAGCGGGCCGTGGTTCATTTCAGCGTCGGCATGGCGTTTTAGGGCCGCCCGACGGCGGGGCGGGCGCCTCCGGCAGTGGGGAAATCCCGGGACCTCTTCGACAGGGCGGGGTTCTCCCTCCGGGAGTGCCGGTTCACGGGCGGCCGCCGGGCGGAGGCCGGCCCGGGAATCCGCCACCTCGAGGCAGCGCGCCGGTCGACGTCGGGCGCAGAGGAGAACGCCGCCGCTGGCGAGCACGACGGCCGGATGCGCGGTGATCGGCCAAGAATGCCGCAGAGCGCGGCTCCCCCGAGAGGATCCCGAAGACCTCGACCCGCCATGGGGAACCTCCCGGCTCACCGTGACAAGCGAGCCGACCGATCCCTTTCCCGGAACCTAAGGAAACAACGGTCCTCTCCGCCTTCCACGGCGCGAAGCCCGTCGAGATGCCTCTCCGGCAGGGTTTTCCGCCTGGGCGGGTCCGCCGCAACGGGAGCAGGAAAGCGCCGATGTGCGATGGTTTCCCGGCGCGGAAAAAGATCGGCAGGTTCAGCGCGTCGACCACTCCAGCAGATCGACGGCCTCGCGCCTGCGGGTCGGGCTCAAAGGGAATACCGGCTCCGGCGGCTCTTCCTCCAGGTCCTTCTGCAGCGCCTGGTTCGCCTGCCGCGCGAGCTCCGCATGGGAAAAGGTGAGTTTGAGGACCCCGGAATCCTCGTAGTGTTTGAGCTTGACGCGCGTCTGCCCGCTTTTCCAGGAATACACCGTCAACGTCCCCCGCGCCTGCATGCTGATCCGGGGCAGCCCCAGCCTTTCCTGGAGCTCCCGACGGACGGCGCCGAAATCGTCGACCCCTTCGAGCGCCGCATAGACCGCAAAAAGGCGATCGTCGAAAAAGCCGTAGATCAGCTCGCGCGGCTGCACGCCGAGCAGCCGGTAGGCCTGCCCGGGATGCACGAAATAGGCGACGCGGCCCCGCTCTCCCACGGGTACGAAGCCCTCGAATTCGGAGAGAGGGCTTCCCCAGGGTTTCCCCGCGATTTTCAGCCCGGCTTCCCCCTGGGCGAACCCGAGGCCGGCGAAGCACAACAGAACGACAACGGTGGCAACCCGCCAATGCATGATCCTCCCCTTTCCGGGATACGCGCTTTCCGTTCAGATCGCGACCGTGTCCCCGTGTTTCCAGTCGATGAAATGCGCATCCAACCCCGCCCGTTTCATCTCCTCGGCCACACGCCGCGGCGGATCCTCGACCGGCTCGTCGCCCAGCTGAAAGGTTCCCCAGTGGGCGACGAGCAGCTTTCGCGCCCGGAGTTCCCGAAAAGCGCGCACGGTCTCGGCGGGATCGATGTGGCTGGAGGCCATGAACCAGCGCGGCTCGTAGGCGCCGACGTTGAAGACGGCGAGATCGATCGCGAAATCGGCGCCGATCTGCTCGAAGCCGTCGAAGTAAGCGGTATCCCCGGAGAGGAAGACCGCGGGGCCGGCGGCCGAGCGCACGAGGAAGGACCCCCAGAGTCCGCGGTTGGGTCCCTCCAGAGGGTTGCGCATGCTCCAGTGGTTGGCGGGGAGAAAGACCACCTCGCGCCGGCCGTCGGTCCAGGTATCGTACCAGTCGAGAACGAGGCGCCGCGAGAGTCCCGCCTCGTCGAGCAGTGCCTCGTAGCCGGGAGGACACAGGACCGTCGTCCCGGGCGGCAGACCTCGGAGCGAGGCGAGATCGAGATGGTCAAAATGACCGTGCGAAAGCAACACGAGGTCCGGAGCCGGCAGGCGGGCCGGATCAAAGTCCAGCGGCGTGTAATCGCGCAGGAACCAGAAGGGTCTTCCGAAGACCGGGTCGAGCAGCATGCGGAACCCCTCGTCGTGGAGAAGCAGGCTCGCGTGCTTGAGAAGCGTCAAGGAGAGCCCCCGGCGCGCGGCGAAAGCGGCGGCATCCAGCCGGAGCGGCCGCTCGCGCTGTCGGACGATCTCCTCGGCGTAGGGGTTGCGGTGCAAGAGCTTCCAGGAGAGCACCTGAAGCATCCTCCCCGAGCGGTCGAGCCCGACGGGGTTCACGAAGCGCCCCGGCCCATGGTGTTCCTTGCGCCGCGCGATCTCCCGCAGGCTTCGACCGCGCAGCGGACGGTAGTGCAGCGCAGAGGGCCCCTCGCGGGCTTGCTCTGCCAGAGCGGCGGGGGGAAGCAGCGACCAGGCGAACGCCGCCTTCCAGGAGGAAGAGAGCGCGGCGAGAAAGCGTCTGCGGGTCATCTTCGGTTCCGCGTCGAAGGAAGGGCCACGACCGGGCGGTTTCGCCCGAGCGGTTCAGGGTAATCATCGCCGCGGATTCTGCCAACCTCCCGGGCGCGGGGTCACCACTCGGAGGAGAGCCTGCGCGCGACCCGGCTCCAGTTCGCGGCAAGCTGGGAGACGGCCTCCATGCCGATCTCGAGGTGGGTGTCCGTGTAGCGGGCGAAGATCTCCTCGGCGAGACGCTTGTCCTTGATGCCCCGGCGTTGCAGGGGCATGTCGGAAACCAGCATGATCGAGCCGATCGGCACCTCGTAGCGGTAGGCCACGGTGAAGAGAGTCGCCAGCTCCATCTCGATCGCCAGGATGCGCCGCCTCCGCAGGTAGTCAACGAATTCGGCGTCGAACTCCCAGAGCCGCCGGTCCGTGGTGTAGACGATCCCGCAATGCGGGGTGAGACCCTTTTTGCGGACCGCGCCGATGCAGTAGAGGTTGACCGAGGAGGCCGGGATGGCCGGGAACTCCGGGGGAAGGTAATGGCGGCTCGTGCCCTCGCCGCGGATCGCGGCCGAGGGCACGAGAAAGCGGCCGGTGTCGAGCGTGTCGTCGATCCCCCCGCACATGCCGAGCATGATCACCGCTTTCAGGCGGTCCAGGTAGGCGAGGCAGTTGATGACGAGCGCCGCCTGCGGGGAGCCGATGCCGAAATCGATCATCGTGCAGTTCAGCTCCGGGGCGTTCACGAGGCGGAAATTGCCCTCCGAAAAACGCCCCCCCGTCTTCTCCTGGAAGCGCTGGATGTAGCGCCGGAAGTTGGTGATCAGGACGAACTCGCAGAACTCCTCGAGGGGGCAGTTCGTGTAGCGCTCGAGCGTCTGACGGATGTATTCGTGCTCCTTGAGGATCATGGCGAGGGCCTCACCCCCCGTATTTTCGCGCCAGCCGCTCGAGCTGGGCGAGATAGCCCCGGCTGTGGGTCAGCCCGCGGTGGCTTCGCAGCTCCGCCGTCGTGGCGGCGATCAGGGGTCGGATGTCGATCCCGTTGCGGTTCAGCTGCCGGTCGTTGGCGTGATCGAAGACCTGGATGCAGTAGTACTGGAGGAGAATGCGCAGGCGCGGCTCGCGACGCAAAAGATAGCTCCGCCCGCCGAAGGTCTCCGTGAGGTAGCTCGCGTAGTCGTAGAGGACCGAGAATTCCGGCCGGCCCCGCAGCCGGTCCGACCCTTGGAGAAACCAGAGGAAAAACGCCTCCAGGGCCGGTTCGAGCACGTCGGCTTCGCGGCGCAGGATCTCGGAGGCGAGCTGGATGCGCTTTTTGCCGAGCACGCGGTAGAAATAGGCCGTGTTGCGCAGCAGGTCGTAGAGGGAGTCGGTCTCGCGGGTCACGCGGGGCGGCTGGGCGGAGAGCGCCTCGAGGGCGCGCAGGTATTCGCCGTAGGTGCCCCCTTCCAGGCGGTAGGCCTGCACGTAGTCGCGACCGTCCAGGTAGCGGAAAAAGGCGAGAACGCGCGCTTCGATCTCCTCCGCAGAAAGCGGCCGGCCCGCCGCAGCGGGCGCGGGGCTTTCCCCGAAGACCTCGCGGACGCGTTCCTCCCCGGGGGTCGACTCGCGCGCGGCCTGAAGCTCCTGCTCGAGCTCGCCCAGCCGCCGGGTGAGCACCTCGGTCTGCTCCCGCCACTGGCGGCTTTCCTGCCGCCGCGCCTCCTCCAGGCGGCTCTCCTGCCAGGGGCCGAGCAGCAGCCAGAGGAAGACCCCGACCGCCGCGGCGACGAGCAGCGCGAGCAGGGGCAGAAAGGATCGCTCCCGTTTTTCTTTCATCTGCGGCCTCCCGCGTTGGGGGTGACGGCGAAATCCCCGGAAACCGGCTGCGCCTCTTCGGGGGGTTCGATGTGCACGGTGACGTCGACCACGTCCTCGATCTCGCTCACCAGGCGATCCTCGACCCCCTGGGCGATGGCATGGCCTTCCCGCACGGAGAGCGCTCCGTCCACGACCAGATGCAGATCGACCTGAAGGGCGGTGCCGATGGAACGGGTGCGCACACCGTGGACCTGAAGCACCCCGGGCTGGGCGGCGGCGAGGGTTTGGATCCGTCGGCGGATTTCCGGGGGGGCCCCGGCATCGATCAGTTCCTTCAGCCGGGGCCAGGTGATCCGGAAGGCGGCATGCAGGATGAACACCGACACCACGAAGGCCCCCAGATGATCGAGGAAGGTCCAGGAAGGAAGGAGAATCGCGCCGCTCACGGCCACCAGCACGGGAACCGAACTCAGGGCGTCGGAGCGGTAATGCCAGGCGGCCGCCACCAAGGCGACACTGCGGATTCTTCTTCCGATCGCGATCGTCCAGCGATAGAGCGCCTCCTTGCCCGCAATCGAGAGGAAGGCGGCCGCGGCCGCGATCCATCCCGGCGGCTCCGCATGGGGCTCCTGAAGCGTGGCCAGCGCCCGCCAGCCGATGCCGACGGCCGCGAGCACGAGCGACAGGCCGATGCCGACGGCGAAGAGGGTTTCCAGCCGCCCGTGGCCGTGGGGATGGCTCTCGTCCGGCGGACGCGTCCACAGCCGCGCGCCGGCGTAGACCAAAGCGGCGGTAAAGACATCGAGCAGGGCTTCGACCCCGTCGGCCACAACCGCCTGGCTCTCGCCGGCGACACCGGCGCCCAGCTTGAGCACGGCCAGGGCGAAATTCGCCGCGATTCCGATGCGCGTCGCCCGGCCGATGGCCTCTCCGGCGACCATCGGAGGTTGCGTCTGCGGAGATCGGGGGGCTTCCATGAGCGGCCTCGCCGCCGCGCGGCAGCTGCCCCCCCGCCGAGGCAAACGCGGCGACGGCCTCGAGCGCCCGGAGCTTTTGATTGCGCGGCCATCCGGTTTATAGTCCACAGGGCCCCGCGCTTCAACGCTTTTTCCTCCCGCCTTGACAGCCTGCGCCCCCTGGTATAGCACCGGAGCCGGAAGCCGGAGACCGCAAGCAGGACGGGGGCCGCCCGATATCCGCCTGGGGGCTCGTCGCATGCGCCTGTCGCTCATCGCCGCCGTCGCCGAAGGGGGGGTCATCGGACGCGCCGGGACCATTCCCTGGAAAATCCCCGGCGAGCAGAAGCTCTTCCGGCGCATCACCTACGGGCATACCCTGATCATGGGCCGCAAAACCCACGAGGACATCGGCCGTCCGCTGCCCGGCCGGGTCAACATCGTGGTCAGCCGCAACCCGGACTTCCGCCCGGCGGGCTGCCTGCGGGCGGGGAGTCTCGAAGAGGCGCTTGCGCTCCGGCCGCCGCAGGAGTCCGAGGTGTTCGTCATCGGCGGAGCGGAGCTCTTCCGCCGGGCGCTGCCGCTCGCCGACCGCATCTATCTTACGGAGATCCCCCTGAAGATCGCCGGCGATGTTTTCTTCCCGGAGATCCCCGAAGATTTCAGGCTCACGGAGAGTCGAACCTTCGCTGGAGCCTGCCCGTACACCCTCAAGATCTACGACCGCCCCCGCGATCGAGCCCGCGCGCCGGGCGGCGCCTCCGGCCTCGCCGGAAACCAGGAAAGGTCAACCCGCGCATGATTTACATCGGAAAGTTCCTGCACACGGTCAACCAGCAAAAAAAGAAAGAGGTCCATCGCCGTCACGGGGAATTCCACCTCTTGATCGAGGCCGAAGGCCGCGACGCGGCTCTTCAAAAATTCCGGGATCGCATCCGCGAGGCCCGGGAGAAGACCGATTTCTTCGAGGGCGAATGCCGGATCTACCTCATCCACCTGCTGGAGATGAGCGATCTTCCTCGGCGAAGGGCACGAATGTTTGATTTCCAGTCGATCGCCGGCGACCCCGCCATGCCGCTCATCCAATGCCACGCCCCCTCGGATGAAAGCGACGGCTGCCGCATCCTCGACTGGGAGAGAAACCGCCCGGGGATCGACGGCCGTTCGTCCACGCCGTTCATGTCCTTTGACGAGTGAAACGTTTGCGATGTTAATCTTTCGTTAACGATTTACATCAAATATTCACGTTTCGTTAACAAAACCAACGCCTCCACGATTTAAGCTTCGAGCCCTGCGAACGCAGACCTTCTCATTTCAGGAAACAAGAACCGCAGGTTGGATGGACGAGGGGCACCTAGCGGTCTTGCGCCCTGCTCTGGCAAAGTTTTTGCCTGAAGATTTTCAAAGATGCGTTCGCTGCGAGGAAACGTTAGCGCGCTACCGTAATGCCCGATAAGATCGTCTTCGGCTGGATGGAGGATGCCATGCGTTTTCGAAGAACCCTCCCGAGCGGGGCGGCCGCGGTGATCTGGCTTATGGGCGTCATCGCCCAAGCCGCCCCCGACCCGACGGCCGGGGGCCCGCCCGCGGCGCCTGGCCGCGAAATGGCCCAGCAGGCGACGCGCGGCCCCCAGCGATGGATCACCTCCGATCATTCCAAGCACGAGGCGCTCAAGCAGCCCTTCGCCTCGGGGCCGGAGGTGACGCGCGCCTGCCTGAGCTGCCACACCGAGGCCGCCGCCCAGATCCACCGCACCATCCACTGGACCTGGGTCGACCCCGCCTCGCCGCCGGAGAAGCCGATGGGCAAGGGGGCGCTCACGGTGAACAATTACTGCGTGAGCATCCACAGCAACGAGCCGCGCTGCACCTCCTGCCACATCGGTTACGGCTGGCAGGACAACACCTTCGACTTCCGCGACCCCACGAAAGTGGACTGTCTCGTCTGCCACGAGCGCACCGGCACCTACAAGAAGTTCCCCGCCGGCGCCGGCAACCCCGCCGCCAAGCCGACCGTTTTCCCCGGCGACGGCAAGACCTACGAACCTCCCGATTGGAACCGGGTGGCCCAGAGCGTGGGCCGCCCCACCCGCGACAACTGCGGGATGTGCCATTTCTACGGCGGCGGCGGCGATGCGGTGAAGCACGGGGATCTCGACTCCTCGATGCACAAGCCGAACCGCGCGCTCGACGTCCACATGGGCGTGGACGGCAAGAACTTCGACTGCACCCGCTGCCACACGACGCGCGCCCACCAGGTGGCGGGCCGCATCTACTCGACCCCGGCGGCCACGGAGCGCACGCCGCTTACGCGCGACGATCTGACGCCGCGGATCACCTGCGAGTCCTGCCACACCGCCACCCCGCACAAGCCGGGCATCAAGGCGAACGACCACACCGACAAGGTCGCCTGTCAGAGCTGTCACATCCCCGAGTTCGCGCGGGTGCTGCCCACCAAGATGCGCTGGGACTGGTCGACGGCCGGGAAGATGAAGGACGGAAAGCCTTACAAGGAAAAGGGACCGCTCGGCTTTCCCGTCTACGACACGCAGAAGGGGGATTTCCTCTGGGAGAAAAACGTGCGGCCGGCCTACTTCTGGTACAACGGCACGATCGACGCCCTATCGCTCAAGGACGCCGTCGATCCCAGCCGCCCGGTCGCCATCAACTGGCCGGTCGGAAGCCCGCAGGACCCCAACTCCCGCATCGCCCCCTTCAAGCTGCATGCGGGCAAGCAGCCTTACGACACGGTGCACAAGACGCTGCTCGTGCCGCATCTCTTCGGGCCGCCGGGCTCGGAGGCCTACTGGCAGAAATACGACTGGCGGGCGGCGCTCGAGAGCGGCATGCGGCGGGCGGGGCTGCCCTTCAGCGGGGAGTTCGACTTCGTCGAAACCACCTATGTTTTTCCGACCACGCACATGGTCGCCCCCAAGGAGCGGGCGGTCGCCTGCAGCGAGTGCCACACCCGCGAAAACGGCCGCATGGCCGGCATCTCCGGCGTCCACCTCCCCGGCCGGGACGCGAACCGGGTAATCGAAGTGCTCGGTTGGGCGACGGTGCTGGCTTCGTTCGTCGGGGTGGGGGTCCACGGCATCGGCCGGGCGGTGAGCCGCCGACGCAAGGAGGGCTGATCGATGAACGCCGCAACCGCAAACGCCTGCCGCACGGTGAACGTCTACCTCTATACCCGCTACGAGCGCTTCTGGCACTGGCTGCAGAGCGGCTTGATCCTCATTCTGCTCGTCACGGGATTCGAAACCCACGGTCTCTTCGAGCTCCTCGGCTTCAAACGGGCCTATGAAATCCACAACTACGCCGGCATCTTCTGGCTGATCGCCTTCGCCTTCTTCGTCTTCTGGATCTTCACCACGGGCGAGTGGCGCCAGTATGTCCCCACCACGCGCAAGCTCTTGGCCGTAGTCCGCTACTACCTCTTCGGCATCTTCCGCGGCGAGCCGCACCCCGTGCCCAAGCGCAAGGAGGCCAAACACAACCCCCTGCAGCGCCTGGTCTACCTGGGTCTCGCGGCCTTTCTGCTGCCGATTCAGATGGCCAGCGGATTCCTCTACTGGAGTTACAACTCCTGGGCCGACTGGGGCCTGGGTTGGCTCTCCCTTCCGGTGGTGGCGGCCGTCCATCTGGCCGGGGCCTTCGCCGTCCTCTCCTTCCTCGTCGTCCACCTCTACATGATCACGACCGGTCACAGCCTGACGGCGCACACTCGGGCCATGATCTGCGGCTGGGAGGAGGTCGAGGAACGGGAAGCGATCGAAGACTGGGAAGTCAAGGCCCGCCGCTCGCCGGCTTGAACGCTTTCCCCGTTCAGCGCGCCCCGCGGGGGCACTCCCGACGGAGGCGCGCGATCGCCTCCCGGCGGCCGAGCACCACGAGTCGGTCCTCGGCCTCGATCCTCTCCGCCGCCGCCGGAAAGAGGATCTTTCTCGCCCCGCGGCGGATGCCCACCACGGTCACTGCATAACGCTGGCGGAAGCGGATCTCGGCGAAACTGCGGCCGACGAGGTCGCTGTCGCAAGGGATGGGGATCTCTTCGACGACGAATTCGCCTTCCTCCGGCGGCGGGGACGCCGCCTCCGCCCGACCGAGCAGCTCTTCGGCCGCCCGCAATCCGCCCGGCGGGCCCACCACGACGAGCCGATCGCCGGGAAAGAGGCGAAAGCCGGGATCCGGGTCATAGATCACCCGCCCGGCACGGCTCACCGCCAGGATCGAGGTCCCGGTCTCCGCCCGGAGCGGAACCTCCCGCACCGGGCGGCCGGCGAAGAGCGAACCGGACCGCAGACGGATTTCGCGGAAGCCGATCGGCCAATCGATCCCCCGCGGGAACACCTCCATGGCGTGGGTGAGGGCGTCGGCCGCCTGCTCGGCGGCGTCGACGAAAGGCCGGAAGACGACATGGGCCCCGGCCTCTTCGTAACGCCGCGCTTCCTCGGGGCCGGCGGCCGTCAGGGCGATCCTCCCCGGGAAACCGCGCCGGGTGAGGAAATCCACGAGCGCGAGGTTGAGCTCGCGGCTGCGCACGGTGCTCACGATCCAGCGGGCCTCTTCCAGCGGAAGGCCCTCGAGGAGCTCGGGATCCCCCAGATCGCCGTAGAGCACCGCCGCCTCCTTCTCCTGCATGGCCTCGATCGCCCGGGGGTCGAAATCCACGACGAGCAGACGGTTTCCCCGCGCCAGCAGGTGCTCGGCCACGGCCCGGCCGTAGGTCCCGGCGCCGAAGAGAATCACGTCGACGCCGCGCGCCGGTCCGGCCTGGCCCGCCGGGGACTCGCGGTAGGGATGCCGGCGTTCGAACACCCGCAGGGGACCCGAGAGCAGGCGGTAAAGGGGCTCGGAGTAGAGAATCATGTAAGTGGAGGCGAAGATCGTCACCACCCCCACGAGAGTGATCAGGCCCATCGTCTCCGCCTGGATGTGCCCGAGCTGCAACCCCGCCGCGGCGACGATCAGGGAAAACTCGCTGATCTGCGCGACCGTGAGACCCGCCAGAAAGCCCGTCCGCCGCCGATAGCCCATCGCGCCCATGATCGCCAGGACGATCAGGGGGTTGCCCGCGAGGACGAAGACCGAGAAGATCAGCGCTCCCCCGAGCTGCGCGCCGACCGTGCTCCAGTCCAGGCGCGCGCCGAGGTCGATGAAGAAAAAGAGCAAAAGAAAGTCGCGCACCCCCGTCAGCCGCGCGCCGATCGCATCCCGGAAAGGCGTGGAGGCGAGGGAAACCCCGGCGAGGAAGGCGCCGACCTCCTTGGTGAAGTGGAGCGTGTCGCTGGCGGCCCCGAGGAAGACCGCCCAGGCCACGGCGAAAACGTTCAACAGCTCGGGGGAGGCCGAAAGACGCCGCAGCAGCGGCGGCAGAAGAAAGCGCATCGCCAGCCCCGTGAAGGCGAGCAGCCCCACGCCGGCGGCGAGGACGCGGAGGGCGGCCGCAGCCGGCGGAAGATCGGCGGAAAGCGGCGAGCCGATCGTCGTCAGCCCCACGAGGGCGAGCACGGCGGCGATGTCCTGAACGATCAGGAATCCCACGGCGATGCGGCCGTGGAGCGAGTCGATCTCCTTCTTGTCGGAAAGGAGCTTGACGATGATGATCGTGCTCGAAAAGGTGAGCGCCACCGCGACGTACGCCGCCGGCAGCGGTTCCATGCCGAGGCCGAGCGCGATCCCCCAGCCGATGATCGAGGTGAAGACGATCTGCCCCAGCCCGGTCGCGAGCGCCACCGGCCCGGTGGTGCGGATGAGTTCCAGGTCGAGCCGCAGCCCGACGATGAAGAGCAGAAGCGCGATGCCGATCTGGGCGAGGAGCTCGATCTGCGGGTGGCTCGCCACGATCCGCAACCCGGAGGGTCCGGCGGCGATCCCCGCGGCGAGGAACATGATGATCTGCGGCTGGCGCAACAGAAGCCCGAGGGCCCCGAACGCCGCAGCCAGCGCGAGGATCGCGGCGATTTCGGCGAAGGTGCTCGCGAACATCGTCCTCTTGGCTCCCGCCGGTCGGGGATCGCGGCCGGCCGCGGCGTCGCGCCCGCGGTCAGGCGTAGCCGAGCAGGCGGCCGCCCTGGTAGACGGCGAACGAGACGAGCCAGGCGACCGCCGTGTTGTAGCCGATGCTGAAGAGCATCCACTTCGTGGAGCCCGTCTCCCGCCGGATCGCGGTCACCGTGGCGAGGCAGGGGAGATAGAGGAGCACGAAAACCATCATCGCCAGCCCGGAAAGCGGGGTCATGCCCGAGGAAAGCAGCGCCCGCTCGAGGGCGCCCTCGGTCTGCCCCGCCTCCCCCACGGCGTGCAATACCCCGAGGGTGCTGACCACGATTTCCTTGGCGATGAAGCCCGAAAGCAGGGCGAC
The DNA here is from genome assembly GCA_938048455.1 of uncultured Desulfobacterales bacterium. Classification (GTDB taxonomy): domain Bacteria; phylum Desulfobacterota; class Desulfobacteria; order Desulfobacterales; family SpSt-501; genus SpSt-501. The sequence goes on from CALIUY010000001.1 coordinate 21,587, forward strand.
CGCGCCGCGCCAGTCGATTCCCAGAGGGGCGAAAAGCGGCTCCGCCGCCCGACCGATCTTTCCCAGCCAGGACTCCCGGATCTGCGATCCGCGCGCCTCCACGGCGTCTTGACCTCCAGCGGCTTCCTCGGCCGCCGCGGCCGGGGAAGAATCCGGCGGCGAGGCCTGGGGAAAGGAGGAGAGCACCCAGACGACCGCCGAGCCGATGAGGATGACGTTGCCCATCTTGCGCAGAAAGATCCGGCTGCGGTCCCACATGTGAATGAGCAGGCTCTTGACCATCGGCATGCGGTAAGGGGGCAGTTCCATGACGAAGGGGGCGTCCGCACCCGCCAGCAGGGTCGAACGCAGCAGGCGGCCGGTCAGGATCGAAAGCAGGATCCCCAGGAGGTAGAGCGCGAAGATCACGTTTCCCGCCCGCTCGCCGAAAAAGGCTCCGGCCAGAACGACGTAGACCGGAAGCTTGGCCGAGCAAGACATGAAGGGGGTGATGAGAATGGTCAGGATCCGGTCCCGGGGGCTCTCGAGCGTACGGGCGGCCATCACCGCCGGGACGTTGCAGCCGAATCCCATGAGCATGGGGATGAACGACTTCCCGTGCAGGCCGATCAGATGCATGATCCGGTCCATCAGGAAGGCCGTGCGCGCCATGTAGCCGGTGTCCTCGAAGAGCGCGATGCAGAAGAAGAGGATCAGGATGTTGGGCAGGAACTTGAGCACGCTGCCCACCCCGGCGATGACGCCCTCCACGATCAGCCCCTGCAACGGTCCCTCGGGGAGAAGCGCCGCGGCGGCCTGGGCCGCCCGTCCCACCCCGGCCTCGATCCAGGAGACCGGCGTCTCGCCCAGGGTGAAGGTGAGCTGGAACATGGCCCAGATGAAGAACAGAAAGATCGGAAAGCCGAGGAAGCGGTGCGTCAGGACGAGATCGATGTTGCGCGAGACGTCGACGCGCCGGCGGGCGTCGGCGCGTTGCACCTCGCGCACGATGCCGGCGATGAACCCGTAGCGCTCGTCGGTGAGCACGATCTGGGGGTCCTCGTCGTAGCGCTCGGAAAGGTGCCGGCGCAACTTCGCCGCCGCCTCCAGCACGAAACGCGCCGCCTCGGGCGCGGCGGCGACGAGCCGCTCTTTGACGACTTCGTCGTCTTCGAGCAGCTTGATCGCCGTCCAGCGCGGCAGCCAGGCGAGCCGATCCCCGATGCGGGATTCGAGAAAGCCGGAAAGCCGGCCGATCGCCTCCTCGAGGTCGCGCGAATATTTCACGCGGCGGGTACGATCCGGCGGCTTCGGCGAATCCGCCAGTCGGATCGCCTCCTCGAGCAGCTCCTCCATTCCTTCGGCGCGGTTGGCGACGGTGAAGACGACGGGGACGTCGAGCAGCTGGGAGAGCTTGGCGGCGTCGATGGTCAGCCCCCGCGCCCGCGCCATGTCGGCCATGTTCAGGGCGAAGAGGACCTTGCAGTCGAGTTCGCGGATCTGCGTGGCCAGGTAGAGGCTCCGCTCGAGGTTGGTCGCGTCGATCACGACGACCCCGACGTCGGGCCGCTCGTCGAGGAGGTAGTTGCGGGCGATCACTTCCTCGAGCGAAAACGGGGTCAGGCTGTAGGTGCCCGGCAGATCGACGACGATGATCTCGCGGTCGCCGCGGCGGATGCGCCCTTCCTTTTTTTCCACCGTGACGCCGGGCCAGTTGCCGACTTTCTGGCGGGTGCCGGTCAGGTTGTTGAAAATGGAAGTTTTCCCCGAATTGGGGTTGCCGGCCAGCGCGAGGGTGATGGGCCTGGGAACCATGGGAGGGCTTCAGTCGGCCTTCTCGACCTCGATCTGCTCGGCCTCCTCGACCCGCAGCGAGAGGTGCACTCCCTTGGCCACCAGTTCCAGGGGATCCTTGAGCGGCGCGTATTTTTCGACGCGGAGGCGGGTTCCCTTGACGAGCCCCATCTCGAGGACACGGCGGCGCAGACGGCTGTTCCCCCCGACATGCACGACCGTCGCGCTCTCCCCTTCTTTGAGCTCGCTCAAGCGCATGGGGTCTGGCTCCCGATGGAAGAAAGCGTCGCCGGCGACCCGGCGGAAGCCGAACCTAAGCCGCCGGGAAACGAAAGTCAACCGCGGCCGCGGGGGATCAGGGAACGGCGGAACCGGGGCCGGGGCGGGTTTCCCGCCCTCCGTCCTCAAGGGGCGACGACGAGCCGCTCGAGCAAGGCATCGAGCCGCCGCGAAAATTCCTCGGGGATCGGCTGAGGCGCGGCCCAGCGGCAGAGGGCGATCGTGCGCCGCAGCGTCTCCACACAGCAGGCGCACTCCAGGCATGCACCGAGGTGCTCCTCGAGCTCGCGGCGTCCGGCCGCGTCCAGCTCGCCGTCAAGGTAGGCGGAAATGCGGTCGGCGAGCTCGCGGCAGTGCCGAGGTTCAGGTTCCCTGCATTCCATGCCGGAAGTATCCTTTCAGACGCTCGCGGAGATACAGCCGGGCCCGGTGCAGCCGCACCTTGACGTTCCCCGGGGTGAGCCGGAGCAGCCGCGCGGTCTCCTCGGTGCTGAACTCCTCGATGTCCCTCAAGAGCAGCACGACACGGTACTTCTCCGGCAGCGACCAGATCGCCTCGTGCACCTGGGCGATCAATTCCTCGCTCAGAAGGCGCTCCAGCGGCAGCCGCGCCCAGAGGGGCACGGCCGCCGTCCGCGCGGTCTCTTCCGGCAATCGCTTCTCGAGATCCTCGAGCGGCAGTTCCTCCTCCGCGGCTTGCCGCAGGCGGCGGTGCCGCTTGCGGCAAACGTTGACGGCGATGCGGTAGAGCCAGTTCTTGAAACGGGACTCGAAGCGGAACTCGGGAAGATGCCGGAAGGCGTTGAACAGGGTCTCCTGCACGAGATCCTCGGCGTCGGCTTCGTTGCGGCACATCCGCCGGCCGAAGGTGTAGAGCCGCGGGGCGTAACGCTCCACGAGCACGCGGAAGAGCTCGCGCTCACCGGCGACGATGCGCTGCACGAGCGCCGTGTCCTCATCGGCGACCGCGGCGGCGGGAATCGGATTGTTCTTCATCGGCCTGCTCCTCTGACGGAGGGCCTCACGCGTCAGGTCTTTCGGATCCGTGGGGATCGCAAACCATGCTAAACACTTCCTCCCGCTCCGTCCACCCCGGGGTTTCGCCTGTGCCTCAGCGGTCCTGCCAACGGGAGAGCCGCAGGCTGTTGGCCACGACCGACAGGCTGCTCAGGGACATGGCGCCGGCGGCGAGAATGGGGTGGAGGTCACGCAGAAAGCCGGGCAGCGCCTCGAAAGGGTGGAGCACCCCTGCGGCGACGGGGACGAGAAGGAGGTTGTAGCCGAAGGCCCAGAGGAGGTTTTCGCGGATCGTGCGCCGGGTGCGGCGGCTGAGCCGTATCGCCCGCGGCACCCCCTGAAGGCTTCCCCCGGCGAGGATCACGCCGGCGCTTTCGATCGCCACATCGGTGCCGGTGCCGATGGCGAAGCCCACGTCGGCCTGGGCGAGCGCCGGGGCGTCGTTGATGCCGTCGCCCACCATGCCGACCCGGCGGCCCTCGGCCTGCAGGCGCGCGATCACGCGCGCTTTCCCCTCGGGGGGGATCGCGGCGAAGACGCGGGGGATCCCCACGCGCGCGGCGATCGCCTGCGCCGTGGTCTCGTTGTCGCCCGTCAAGAGCACCGTTTCCAGGCCCAGCGCCTGAAGCCGCGCCACCGCTGCGGCCGAATCCTCCTTCGGTCGGTCCTCGAGCGCGATCAGGCCCGCCAACTGTTTCCCGCGGGCGACGGCGATGACGGTCCGGCCCTCGGCCGACAGCCGGCCGAGAGCCTCCGCCGCCGCCGTGAGATCGACCCCCTCTTCGCGCAACCAGTCCGGCTTGCCCACGCGGATCCAGTGTCCGTCGATCCGCGCCTCGGCGCCGCTTCCGGAGACTGCCCGGAAGGACTCGGGAATCCCGGGGAGTCCGCCGTGACCGCCGGCGGCGGCGAGCAGCGCGCGGCCGATCGGATGCTCGGAGCCTTTCTCGACGGCGGCCGCCAGGCGCAGCAGCTCTTCGCGGGAGCCGCCCTCCGGCCCGAGCGGCAGCACCTCGGCGACAGCGGGTTTTCCGGTCGTCACGGTGCCGGTCTTGTCGAGGACGATCGTGGTGAGGGAGCCTGCGGCCTCGAGGCTCTCGCTGTTGCGGAAGAGGATGCCCAACTCCGCTCCCTTGCCGGTTCCGGCCATGATGGCGGTCGGCGTCGCCAAGCCCAGGGCGCAGGGGCAGGCGATGACGAGAACGGCGACCATGCGGATCATGCCCGCCACCGGATCCCCGGCGAGCACCCACCAGAGGACGAACACGCCGGCGGCCACGGCGACGATCGCCGGCACGAACACGGCGGAGACGCGGTCGACCAGCGCCTGGATCGGCGCCCGGCCGCTCTGAGCTTCCCGCACCAGGCGGATGATCTGCGCGAGCACGGTCGCCGCGCCGACGGCGGTGGCCTGAACGGTGATCAGCCCTTCGCCGTTTACGCTGCCGCCCACGACCCGATCCCCCGGGCCCTTGTCGACCGGGATCGGCTCGCCGCTCAGCATGGATTCGTCGATCGCCGAGCGACCCTGCAGGACCACCCCGTCCACGGGGATGCTCTCGCCGGGTCGCACGAGGAGGAGATCGCCTTCGCGCACGGCGGCAAGGGGCACGGCCTCCTCCCGGCCCTGCGCGTCGAGCCGTACGGCGGTGCGCGGCCGCAGGCCGAGCAGGCGGCGGATCGCTCCGCCGGTGCGGCCCTTGGTGCGCGATTCGAGGAGCTTGCCGATCCGGATCAGGGTGAGGATCACGGCGGAGGTCTCGAAGTAGACGTGGTGGCCCGGCCCGGAGAAGACCAACACGGCGACCGAGTAGGCATAGGCGGCCGTGGCGCCGAGGACGACCAGGACGTCCATGTTCGCGCTGCGGTTCCTCAGGCTCATCCAAGCGCCGCGGTAGAAATCGAGACCGGTGTAAAACTGGACCGGCGTGGCGAGCAGCAGGAAGAGGACATCGATCCCGGCGGCATGGCTCCAGGGGCCGGTCAGTCCGAAGTCGCGCCCCATGCTGAGCAGCAAGAGCGGCAGCGCGCACGCGGCGCCGACCGCGACTTTCCGGATCTGGTCTTCGGTCTCCCGCCGCCGTGCCCGGGCCTCGGCGTCCTCGGCCTCCGTCTCCTCCCCGGAGAAGGGCTCGGCGCGGTAGCCCGCCTCTCCGACCGCGCGCACGAGATCGGCGATCGAGCCGAGCGCCGGCACCACCTCGACGGTCGCCATCTCGGCGGCGAAATTGACCTCGGCGTGCAGAACCCCGGGGACCTTGTGGCGCAACGCCCGCTCGACCGCGGCGCGGCAGTTGGCGCAGCTCATCCCGAAAATCCGCAGGGGGACCCGGGTCGTCGGCACCGTGTAACCGGCCGCGATCACCTGCGCGAGAATCCGCCCCGGGGCGAGAACGGCGGGATCGTAGCGCAGGAGCGCCTCCTCGGAGGCGAAATCGACCCGCACTTCGGCTACCCCCGCAAGCGAGCGCAAGGCCCGCTCGAGGCCGGAAGCGCAGTTCGTACAGCTCATGCCCCGGATGGGGAGCCGAAGCTCGGCGAGGCTCATGCCGGCGGGGCTCCGGGACGGAAGGCTCGGCCCAGGACCTCCGGGCGACCCGCGAGATGCCAGGGGTTGCGCAAGTCTTCCTTGTTGTAGGTGAGGGGCTCGCCCGTGTCCTGCCGTACCACGAGGCCGCCTGCGGCTTCGACGACCGCCTGCCCGGCGGCCGTATCCCACTCCATCGTGGACCCCAGCCGGGGGTAGAGATCGGCACGGTCTTCGGCGACGAGGCAATACTTGAGCGCGCTGCCGGCGGGCACGAATTCGACCTCCCCGAGTTCGCGGCGCTTCTGCGCCACGAAGGCCTCGAGCTCGGGGGTGGCATGGGAGCGGCTGCCGACGATGACCAGGCTCGAGCCGCGCTCCCGCGGCAGGGGAAGCTTGCGGGCGACCGGCTCGAGTCGGGTCAGGCCCCCCGGCTCCGCAAGCCGTGGGGCAAGCCCCGCGGCGGCGTCGATGCGGAAAGCCCCCTTGCCCCGCAGGCCGAAATAGATCCGGTCGGGGACGGGAAGAAAGACCACCCCGAAGAGGGGGCGGCCCTCTTCGACCAAAGCGACGTTCACGGTGAATTCTCCGCGGCGGCCGATGAACTCCTTGGTGCCGTCCAGCGGATCGACGATCCACAGCCGGCGCCAACACCGGCGCTCGGCCCAGGGGATCTCGCGGCCCTCCTCGCTCAGCACCGGAAGCCCGGTCGTACGGAGTGCACGCTCAAGGATCGCGTGCGCCCGCCGGTCGGCCAGCGTAAGCGGCGAGCGGTCTTCCTTGTAGACGACCTCGGCCGCGGGGGAGTCGTAGACCTCGAGGGCCGCCGCCCCGGCGGCGAGCGCCGCCTGAAGTCCGGTTTGCAGAAGGGCCTCGAGCAAAGGGCTCATGTCGGGGGGTAGCCGATCGCGCGCAGACGCGCGCGGATCGTCTCCTCGTCCGCCGGGGCTTCCCACTCGACGGTGACACTCTTGCCGCCGGGGTCGCCTGCGATACGCCGCACCCCCTCCAGTGCCTGCAGCTCGCGCTCGATCGTGCGCACGCAATGGCCGCAGGAAATGTTGGGTACCTGGAACGTCTGCCGCTTCATCAGTTCATCCCTCCTGGCGCTCGGAGCCGCCACCTTCCCGTTCGCCGCAGAAGCGCCGGGTCCACGCCGCAACCTCTTCTTCCCCGAAAAGTCGGGCGAATCGCTCCCCGCCCCGGCTGCGGCGCTTGTAGAACTCCAGGCATTCCTGGAGGATCTCCACCACCCGGTCCTCCTCGAAAATGCCCGGAAGCTCGAAGGCGAGCCGCGGGTGACGCCCGAGCCGCCCGCCGAGCAGCACGCGGTATCCGCTCCAGGCCTCGGCGAGGGTTCCCGTCGGGCAACGGCGGATGCAGAGCCCGCAGTTCAGACATCGGTCGAGAGCGATCGTCGGCGGCCGCCCCTCTTCGGTGGCCAGGCGGATCGCCTGCTCGGGGCAGGCATCGCGGCAGGCGCCGCAGCGCGAGCAGACCTCGGCGGTGGTCTCGGGGACGCAGACGCCGATGATGCCCACATCGCGGATCTGGGGCTGGGAGCAGGCGTTCGGGCAGTCGGCGAGGGCGACCCGGAACTCGTGGTGGAACTTGAGCCCCCCCTTGACTTCGCGACGCAGAAAGTCGTAGAGCTGGGCCGCCTGGAGGACGCGCTCGAGACGGCCGACGAGGCGCTCGGTCGGAAGCGCCCGCTGGGGGCACCCCCCGGACCCGAAGCAGGTCTCGAGTTGCCAGCCTTTGATTTCGGCCGCCTGACCGGAAAGATAACGCGCCTGGGCGGCGCGGACTTCGGTTAGGGTCACACGGCGTTTTCCTTCGGCGGCCGCCTCTTCCTCGACCCGGGCGCGCACGCGGCGGCGCACGAAAAAGGGAACGCGCTTGAGCGCCTCCTCGGCTTCAGCCGTCCACTCCATGGTGCTCCTGCAGGCCCCCGGAAAGGAGCGACGGGGTTGCCGCCGCGGCCATCGCCGCGACGGTCGTCTCGAACAGCCTCGCGCCGTCGAACCAGAGCAGCCGTGACTCGTCGGAGGCGAGCTCGGCCAGCCGGCGCGCATGGCCTTCGGGGTCGATCCGCCGCGCCGCCCGGGCCGCAAGCCCCCGGCAGGCGGCGTCCCCGGAGTCGAGGAAAGGACCCAGAAGCGGCCCCGCCGGAGCGGCGACGACGGGTCGGGCCTCGGCCAGGCGGCCCAGAGCCCAAAGCACCCCGAGTTGGAGGCCGGGATGGTCGAGGAAAGCCGCGGCGGGATCGAGAAACGAGACGATCAGCCGGCCGTACTCGGCGGCGAGCCGCTCGCTTCGCGCCGCCGCCTCCCCCAGAGCCTCGACGCAACCCCAGCCGATCCCGCCGGACTCGTCGTTCAGATTCCAGAGCAGCCGGCGCATCACCACGCGCGCGGACTCCGGATCTTGTTCCGCCAGCCGTGCGGCCGCCGCCCCCACGGCGACCGCAGCCCGCCAGCGAAGCAGCGCCTCGCGACTGCAAAAAAGTCCGATCAAAGGGCTGACCACCCGACGCAGGGGAAGAGCGAGAATGCGCGCAAGGCCCTCCTCAAAGGGTTCCCGGCCGAGCCGGGCGGCGAGCGCGGACCGCAGCGCACGGCCGGAGAGGCGCGCCCCGTTTTCCGCGACCAAGGCTTCCACGAATCACTCCTCCTCCCAGCGGATGCAGTGCGCCGGGCAGTTCTTGATCGCCTCGTCGACCTGCTCCACGGGGTAGGAATCCAACTCCACCGCCTCCAGGAACCCCGCCTGATTCACGCGAAAGACCCCCGGGCAGAGGGCGATGCAACCCTCGCAGCGGGTGCACTCCGCAAGATCGATCCCCGGCCGCTTCATGGTGCGCCGCCCGGCCTTTCGGCTCTCAGGAGGAAGCCCCCGGACTTTCGGCCACCGCTCGGCCGATCGCCCGCCCGAAGGCATGGCAGGCGGCGATCGTCTCCGCATCGGGGACGAAGGTCACGCGCAGACCCTCCTGGACGCGGGGGATCTTCATGCGCTCGAGTTCTTCCTCGATCTGCCGCACCGCTTCGCCGCTCCAGCCGTAAGAGCCGAAAGCGGCTCCGATTTTGTTCTGCGGCTTGAGCCCCTTGAGATAGCAGAGAAAATCGGCCACGGTCGGAAACAGGCCGTTGTTCAGGGTCGGCGAGCCTACGACCAGCGCGCGGGCATCGAAGACCTCGGTCACGATTTCGCTCCTGTGCCAGGCGCGCAGATGCATGGGCCGGGAGGGCACCCCTGCGGAGAGGATCCCTTCGTTGATGGCCTCGGCCATCTTCTCCGTGCTGTGCCACATGGTATCGTAAACCACGACGGCGCTCCGGCCGGGCTCCTGGCGGCACCAGGTGCGGTAGGCCTCGAGAATCTTTGTCGGATTGGAGCGCCAGAGAACGCCGTGGTCGGGGCAGATCATGCGGATGTCGAGCCGAAGCTCCGCCACCTGTTGCAGCAGCTTCGCGATCAGCCCCGTATAGGGCAAAAGGATGTTGGCGAAGTATTTCTTCGCGTGGTGGAGAATGCGATCCCCCACTTCATCGTCGAAGGTTTCGGGGCCTGCATAATGCTGCCCGAAGCCGTCGCTCGAGAACAAGATACCGTCCTCCAGGGCGTAGGTGAACATGCTGTCCGGCCAGTGGATCATACGCGTTTCAAGGAAGCGCAGCGTCCTGCGGCCCAGCCGGACCTCCTCACCGGATCCCACGGCCCGATAGTTCCATTTCTGAGGAAAGTGACGCGCGAGATTTTTCGCCCCCATCTTCGAGCAGATCAGAGGCTTGTCCTCCCCGATGCGATGCATCACCCGCGCCAGACTTCCGGCATGGTCGAGCTCGGTGTGGTTGCTGATCACGAAATCGATTCGCCGCGGGTCGATCACGCGCGAAATGTTCGCGAGCAGCTCGTCGGCGAACTCTTTTTTCACCGAATCGATCAGCGCCACCTTCTCGTCGAGGATCAGAAAGGCGTTGTAGGTCGTCCCCAGGTCGGTCGAGTACCCGTGAAAATCCCGAATGTTCCAGTCGCGCACCCCTACGGAATAGATCCCCGGGGCGACCTGCAGCGGTTCCATCAAAGCTCTCCTTTCGGCAGTTGTCCGATCTTTGTCCCTCGCAACCTAATCACCCCGGCGAAGGAAACAAGCGGCAAAAAAAAGGGGAATGCGCCCCCTTTTCCCCGCCGGCGAGGCGGAGACGGGGGCCATCCCCCGAATTGAACCCCGGAAGATCAATCCTCGGGGGCGAAATCGGCCTTGGAAGCACCGCAGACGGGGCATTCCCAACTGTCGGGCAGCTTTTCGAAAGGGGTGCCGGCGGCGATGCCGTTGTCGGGGTCGCCCTGGGCGGGATCGTAGACGTAGCCGCAGACCTGACAGACATAGCGTTTCATGTTCTCTTTCCTCCTTGAGGGGGTTGGGGATCCGAATTCAGGCTTCGACGAAGCCTGCCTCATCCTGGACCGACCCGGGTCCACGGAGCGGCCGGAACATGCGTTTGCCCGCGCCGCAGACGGGACAGCACCAGGATTCGGGAAGTTCTTCGAAGCGGGTGCCTTTCGCGATCTTGCCGCGGCGGTCGCCCCGCTGCGGGTCGTAGAGACAACCGCAGTTCACGGTCTGGCACTGATAGATCTCTTCCGGCTTGGACATGGACCCGGACTCCTTCGTCGTCATCGCTGCCCGGCCTCACGGCCGAGGAAATCGTCCACCCGCGCCTCGAGAGCATCCCGCAGACGGGTGAGCGGCTCGGTCTCCGCGGGGGCCAGCTCCCAGAATTCGTGTCGCGCCCCCTCCAGCCGCACGGCGGCCGCCTCGGCATCCAAGGCCACAACCACATCGGGGCGGCCGTGAGCCAGCGCCTCTTCCAGGCTCCGGGGCCGCTCGAAGCCGATGTCGATGCCCTTTTCGGCCATCGCCTCCGCTACCCCCGGCTGAAGCGCCGCCGCAGGCCGCAACCCCGCCGCGAGAACCTGCCAGGCGTCCGCCGCGCGCCGGCCGGCGAAAGCCGCCGCCATCGGGCTGCGGCGACCGTTCTCCCCGCCGAGAAAGAGAAGCCGCTTGCGGGCGAGCAGCGGGGCGAGAAGGCTCTCGACCGCGGCCTCGACCTCCTCGCGCACGGAGCCGTGTCGGGCCATGTCGCCCGGGGCCTCGATGCCGCGGTAAAGAAGGCTTCCGGCCAGCGGGGCGTCGATCGCGTCGAGGAAATAGCGGGCCGAGAGCAGCAGACCCTCGAAAAGGTTTTTCCCGCGCGTCGCCCCGACGCTCAGAACGAACCCCCGGCGGGTCGTCCGGCGCGGATCGGCGAGACCCAGCCGGTATTTGCGGGCCCAGAACACCTGGCAGCGGTCGACCAGCGCCTTGATCTGGGCGGTCATCCCGTAAAAGAAAACCGGCGAGGCGAGCGCCACGACCTCCGCCTCCCGGATCAAACCGTAGACCTCGCGCGAGACGTCGTCCCGGATGGGGCAGATGCCCCGCCTCTCGCAGACGCCCAGCTCCCGGCAAGGTTGGATGTCGGCCTCGTTCACCGAGACGGTGCGGGTCAGCGCGCCGCGCCGCGCGGCCGCTTCGAGAAAGGCCGATAGCAGGAAATGCGTGTTGCCTTTGCGGCGCGGACTGCCCTGGAGTCCCAGAACGAGCATCGGAGCATCCGTGTCAGGTCTTGCGGTGGCAGGTCGTGCAGGCGGTCGGCCCCGCGGGCTTTCCCTGCTGCTTTCTCTCGCGGTGGCAGCGGGTGCACTGCTCGTTCATCACCTGCTTCCGGGCGAGCGTCCCCTGGGCCTTGAGCGCTTCGATCGCCCCGCGGCGCTGCGGGAAGACCGCGTGGCAGAGCTGGCAGTCCTCGAGCTTCTCCTGGTGCAACGCGTGCGGAAAAGGGACCGGACCGCTCGTCCCCCCTTCGAGCACGAGCTCGGCCGCCCCCCGGTCGTCGGCGGCAAAAGCCAGCAACGCGGCGACGGCGCAATAGAGGCCCGCCGCGCAAAACAAACCCCTTCCCCAGGCATGAGCCCCGGCCGTCGGCATGAGCGTCCCTTCCTCTTCGCCCGCAGCGGATTTCGGCCCCGATTTCTCCGACGGCTCAGCGCGGGCTGAGGCTTTTGCCTTCGCCGACCAGCGTGCAGGTCGTGAAGTCGATCGTCGTCCCGCAGGCGCTGCAGCGGTGCGGACGGTCGAACTCGTCGGAGAAGATCTCCTTTTCCGCGCCGCACTCCTGGCATTTGCAGACGAAAGACTTCAAGGTCTTAAAAGTGGCGTAACCCGGGCAATGCTGCGGGGTGGTCTCCTGTCCGGCCATGGCGGTCATCCTCTCGCGGATCGGGTTTCAGGATTTCAGTTTCCGGGCAAGCTGACGGCCGTACTCGTGGGCCATCTGCAGCCCGCCGCCCAGACGGCTCGACTTGAGGCGCAGACAGTCGCCGAGCATGTCCATGCGGAAGATGTTCTTCATCGTCTGAAAAATGCGGTCGTTGGCTTCCCCGCTCCAGCCGAAGGCTCCGAAGGCGCCGCCGACTCGGCCCTCCAGATCGGCCTTCTCGGCCAGAAAGAGCAGCGTTTTCATCGCCGGAAGCATGTCGCCGTGGTAGGTGGCCGAACCGAAGGCGTAGCCGTCGTAGCCGCGGAGATCGGCTTCGTTTTGAACCGCACGCGCATCCAGCACTCGCGCGGCGTGCCCCTCCAGGCGCACGCCCTCGGCGATCAGTTCGGCGATGTCCCGGGTCTCCCCGGTGCGCGTGGCGTAAACGACCAACACCTTGCCCATCGGGCCTCCATCCGAAGGCCCCGGGGCGGCTCCGCCCGCGGGGCCTCCCGCCTGTTACCGGTCCTTGCGGGCGATCCGGGGGTCGATACCCTCGGCCGTGCACTCCGGCGTGTAGCAGGTGTTGTCGAGGAACTCGCATTTCTCCTTACAGGACGGACACTGGTTCGGGTACTCGTCCGCCTGAAAGGTGTAGCCGCAGTTTGCGCATTTCCAGCTGGGCATGGGCACCCTCCGGATTCAGGCTTTCCACAAGCCGTGCAGGTTGCAATACTCGCGGGCGCTCACCTGTTCGGCCCGGATGCAGAAGACCGCCTCGGGCGCCTGCCCCGGCTTGAGGTGCTGCCGGTAGACCTTGCCGTCGACGACCAGCTCGATCCACTCGATCCAGTGCTTCTCCTCCATCGGGTGGGCAACGCTGCCGACCTTGACTTGAAACCCGTCGGCGGTCTTCTCGATCACCGGCACGTGCTTTTCCTTGGCGGCATCGACCGTGTTCTCCGCGAAGCGCTTCATCGGCTGGCCGCAGCAGACCAGCTCGCCCTTTCCTCCGTGGACGACCTCGACGATGTTGCCGCAGAGGTCACACTTGTAGATTTCCAGCAGTTCCGGCATGTGCGTCTCCTTTCCTTCGCGTTCCGCGCTTTTCGGTGTTGCAGGGCGGAAGCGGCAATCGCAGCTCCCCGCCTTGCGTTCATGGGGTCTCCTGGGAATCCTCGGTCCACCAGCCCTTGCGGATGTGTCGCTCCCGCTCGGCCTCGGCCAGGCGCCGGAGCTTGCAGCCGGCGTCCCGGAGCACGCCGAAGAGAACGCCGCACCCGCGGTCTTCGCGGTCGTTTTCGCCGCGGTCCGCAAGCCGGATCATCTCCTCGGCGAGCCTAAGCGTGTCCACAATGTGACGATTACAAGGCCTCACGATCCTTCCCCCGTCTCCGGCGGGTAAACCGACGAGGACCTAAACAAAATTCGTGCCGGGAGGCGGACGAGGGTGCAGGACGGAAGGTTCTTTTCTTGATTTCGTTGGGTTGCTTCGACCAGCGTCGCTTCGGGACCCTCGTGCGTCTCGCCCGCGCGCCGAGGCGCGCGGGGAGGCACGGCCCGGGAGCCGAAACCCGAAGCCGTGCATATCACGGTAAAAAACGGATTGCAATCCCATCTCGGATGGAATTGCGAGACGCTGCTGTCCCGCGGGACGCGGCGAGGCGGGGCCGGGAGATTGCGGCGCTCTCTCTTCAGGGTCGGAGGGCGGGTTTGCGCTCGAGGATCTTTCCCCGCACGCTGATCACCATCTCGTCGAGCGCGATCTCCGCCCCCGAGCGCCGAAGCGCCTGCCTGACGATCTGCGGCAGTCCGCCGCAACAGGGAACCTCCATCGTGACGCAGGTGATGCGGCGGATTCCGGCTTCGCGGAAGATGCGGGTGAACTTCTCGAGGTAGGCCTCGCGGTCGTCGAACTTCGGGCAGCCGATCATGACGCTGCGCCCGCGCAGCAGCTCGCGGTGCAGCGAAGGGAAAGCGACCGGGACGCAATCGGCCATCACCAGCAGATCGGCCCCCCGGAGAAAGGGGGCGTCGGGGGGGACGAGATGGATCTGGACCGGCCAGTGGCTGAGGGCCGATTCCTCTCCGCCGGTACCGGCCGCCTCCAGGGCGCCCGGCACTGCGCCGGCGGGCGGATCGAACGCGCGCACCATGCGCCGCGAGGGGCAGCCCTCGCCCGCCAGCGGGAAGATCCGGCCTTCCGGCGCCTGCGGTGAGACGGCCGGGGGCCGGGCCGCAAGCCGCTTCTCGACCGCATGCTCGTCGAACTCCTCGGCCTCGCGTTCGACGAGCGTGAGGGCCCCCTGCGGGCATTCCCCGAGACAGGCTCCCAGGCCGTCACAGTAAATGTCGGCGACCACGCGCGCCTTGCCGTCCACGATTTCGATCGCGCCCTCGGCACAGGCGGGGACACAGTTGCCGCAGCCGTCGCAGAGATTTTCGTCGATCTGGATGATTTTGCGGATGACCTTCATGAATCTTCACCTCACAGGTTCCGAGCCGGATTTTTCCTCGACCGCGTTGCGGCCGGCGACGGTGAGCAGCGCCTCGCGCCGAACGCCCTCCGTCCCTTTTTCGCCGGCAATTCCCGGAGCCTCGAGCCGCCAGGCGTCGTGGAGCACCCGCCATTCGAGGGGATCGCCGGGGCCGGCGGACGCAAACCGGGCCACCGCCTCTGCCGCCGCGGCGGCGAGCGCGGGATCGACCCCCAGCTCCCCGAGCAGGCCGCGCACCTCGGCCGCCGGGTCCTCGCCGCCGATCTCATGGAGCAACGCGGCACACAGGACCACCGCCAGGTCGGCCCGCTCCGCGCGGCCGAGGCGCTCGGCCCGGCGCACCACCCGGCCCGCGCGGCCGATACGGCCGAAGTCCTTGCCGTAGCGCCGTTTCATCGCCGCGGCGACCCGCTCCCGCAGAAGCTCGTTGCGCCGCTCGATCAGCCCTTCGGGCAGGCCGCCGAGGCACTGGGCCGCATGCGGGCACCAGGCGGCACAGCCGAAATCCAGCCTCGGGTTCACGAAACGCAAGCCGCAGCCGCCGCAGGTCCGCGCCGGGTCGTCCTTGAAGAACTCGACCGGACGGCCGCAACGCGGGCAGTCCACCTCGAAGATGGAACCCGGCTTCCAGTATTGCATGTCCTGTCCCGGGCAGCGCATGGGAGCGTCTCCTCGAACGGGGGGAGGAGGATTTCGGTCGCCATCCTACCCGCAGGGGTCGCAGGATGTCCTTGACCTGGGTCAAGGGTTGGGTTTTGATGGGCTCCGCACCTCGATCCCTTTACCGTTCGGAGACCCCGGCTTGGAAAAAACCCTCCTCGCCCTCAGCCGGATCCCTCTCTTCCACGGCCTGAGCCGGGAGGAGCTTCTGCGTTTCCACGCGATCGGCCAGGAGAAAAGTTTCGCTCGCGGCGAGTGGATCTTCAGCGACGGAGACGAGGGGGAGGGCTTCTTCGTCATCCTGGAGGGCGGGGTCAAAATCTTCAAGCTCTCCCCCGCCGGAAAAGAGCAGATCCTGCATCTCTTCGGACCGGGGGACTCCTTCGGCGAGGTGGCCGTCTTCGAGGGCGGCTCGTTTCCGGCCAACGCGCAGACCCTGCAGAAAACCCGCGTCGTCTTCTTTCCGCGCACGGCCTTCCGCGCGCTGCTTCGCCGCCACCCCGACCTCGCGCTCAAGCTCCTCGCCGATCTTTCGCGCAAGCTGCGCGAATTCACGCTGCAGATCGAAAGCCTCGCTTTGAAGGAGATCCCCTCGCGGCTCGCCTCCTACCTTCTCTATCTCGCCCGCGAACAGGCGGGAAACGGCAAAGAGGTGACGCTCGGCATCTCCAAGGGGGAGCTCGCGCGCCTTCTGGGGACGATCCCCGAAACCCTCTCGCGCATCTTCGGCCGGCTTTCGGGCCAGGGACTGATCCGGGTCACGGGCCGCCGCATCGCGCTTCTCGACCCCGTCGGGTTGGAGGCCCTGGCCCGCGAGGGGAAAGCCCCCTGACCCATCGCCGGCGGCGGGCCGGCCTCATTCGAGCGCCTGCGAGCCCACGGCGAGCACCGGGCAAGGAGCGCGGCGCACCACGCGGTCGGTCGTCGATCCGAGCAAAAGCGACTTGACCAGGCCGTGCCCGCGGACGCCGATCACGATCATGTCCATCTCGTGGGCCACGGCGTAGGCGACGAGCTCCTCGTAGGGCTGGCCGCGCAGCACGGTCACCCGCGGCGTGCACCACAGGCGGGCCTCTTGCGGCACCAGCGCCTCGAGTTTTTCCTTGACCACGTCCACCTGCAAGAGGTCCTGCGTCTGCTCGGAGGGGGTGAGAAATTCCGGGTAGACGGGCGGCTCCATGACGTGCAGCATGTGCACCTCGGCCTCGAATTCCTGGGCGAGGCTCAGGCCGTAGCGCAGGGCGTTTTCGGAATCGGCGGAAAAGTCGATCCCGACGAGAAGCCGCTGGAGGCGGATCCCGCCGCGCTCGGGGTCGATGAGGCCCTCGGGGGGGCTCTGCACGGCGAGCACGGGGCAGGAAAGCGTGCGGATCAGCCGCTGGGTCACCGAGCCGAGGATCAGCCGCTTCAATCCCGAGTGCCCGCGGGTCGCAGCAATGACGAGGTCGAGATCTTTTTCCTCGACGAGCCGCGCGATCTCGCTTGCGGGGTGGCCGAAGCGGATCACCGGCTCCCAGGCGACGTCCCGAAGGCCCGGCGTCCTTTGCAAAAGCTCCCGGGCCTGGCGCTCGATCCGCTCCTGCTGGCCGACCGGATCGAGCTGGAACTCCCCGTAGATCGCCACGGCGGAGAGATCGACGACATGGACGACGAAGAGCTTGGCGCCGAACTCCCGCGCGATCGCCACCCCGTAAGGGATCGTGCGGTTGGCGTGTTCGGAGAAATCGGTCGCACAGAGGATGTTTTGGAAATGCACGCGCATCGGTCCACCTCCTCCCTTTCCGCCTGCAGACACTGCCGCCGGATCCCGGCCTACCCCTTGATGACCGCCAGCGGGACGAGCCGGGCGACCCGCCGGGCGATCCCCGCGCCGTGGACGATGTCGACCACGCGGTCGACATCCTTGTACGCCGCGGGAGCCTCCTCGGCAAGCCCGGCCAGGCTGCCGGCGCGGACCCGGATGCCGTTCTCCTCCAGCGCGCGCCGGAGACCCGCTCCCTGGACGTTGCGCTTGGCCTGGTGGCGGCTGAGCATCCGACCGGCGCCGTGGCAGCTCGAGCCGAAGGTCTGGCGCATGGCCTCGGCGGTGCCGACGAGCACCCAGCTCGAAGTGCCCATCGAACCCGGAACCAGCACCGGCTGTCCCAGGTCGCGGAAGGCGGCAGGCAGTTCAGGGGCGCCGGGTCCGAAGGCCCGCGTGGCCCCCTTGCGGTGCACGCACAGGGTCCGCCGGCGTCCTTCGATCTCGTGCGTTTCCATCTTGGCGATGTTGTGGGCGATATCGTAGAGCTGGAAAAGTTGGAACGGGATCCCTGCCGGTCCGAGCACGCGCTCGAAGCTGCCGCGGATGCGGTGCGCCAACACCTGCCGGTTGGCGAAGGCATAGTTGGCCGCCGCTTTCATGGCCGCCAGGTAGGCCCGGCCCTCGGGGCTCTCCACCGGCGCGCAAACGAGCTCCCGGTCCGGCAAGCGGTAGCCGTAGGCGCGGGCGGCCTGCTGCAGCCGGTTCACCGCGTCGGTACACACCTGGTGCCCCAGGCCCCGCGAGCCGCAGTGGATCTGGACCACGATCTGATCGGGGAAGAGACCGAAGCGGCGGGCGAGGGCCTCGTCCTCGATCCGCTCGACGCGATCGACCTCGATGAAGTGGTTGCCCGCCCCGAGTGTGCCCATCTGGTCCCGGCCCCGGGAGCGGGCGCGGTCGCTCACCTCGCCGGGATCGGCTCCCTCGAGGCATCCGCCCTCCTCGGTGTGCTCGAGATCCTCCGCGGAGCCCAACCCGCGGCGCACGGCCCAGCGGGCGCCCTCCCCCATCACCCGGTCGAGTTCGGCCCCGGAAAGCCGCAGATCTCCGCCGCGGCCGACTCCGCTCGGGCAGTCGCTGAAGAGGGCGGAAGCGAGCGCCTCGAGGTGGTCCGAAACCTCCCGCGCCGTCATGCGCCCGGCGAGCAGGCGGACCCCGCAGTTGATATCGTAGCCGACCCCGCCGGGGGAAATCACGCCCTCGGGCGGCTCGGTCGCCACGACCCCGCCGATCGGAAACCCGTATCCCTGGTGCATGTCGGGCATCGCGAGCACGTGTCCGACGACGCCGGGCAGCGTGGCCGTGTTGATCAGCTGTTCGAGACTGCGGTCGGCCCGCGCCGCCGCGGCGAGGGCCTCGTCGGCATAAAAGCGTGCGGGAACGCGCATGTCGGCGCGGTGGCTCCGGGGGATCTCGAAGAGAAAGGGGGCGATCTGCCGGATCTCCATGGTCTGGGCTCCCTTCCGCCCGGCGTTCCGGGCCTCAGACGTCGAAAACGATCGTCGCCGAATATTGTCCGCCTTCGCGGCGGATGGCGAGGTTGTGGTAGGTGACGGCCTTGACGGCCTTTTCCATTTCCGCCGCCTTCCGACCGAACCCCACGGCCGAAAGCGCCGTCGGCGAAAAACGCTCGAATTCGAAGCGCTCGAAGCCGAGGGATTCGGTTTCCGCGAAATAGGCGAGTTCGCTCAGCCAGGAAACGAGCAGGCTCTCGGGGTCGATGGCTTCGAGGTCGATGCGCCGGGTTTGCCTCTCCCCCCGGGGCTCGGGGCGGAAACCGAGGAGGCGGTTCATGCCGCAGGCGGCATTCCGGAAGAGTTCCTCGAGACTGCGCCCGCGGACGACCAGGGCCCGGTCGGCGGTGTGATCCACCTCCTCGAAAGCGGGCGGTCGGCTCCGTCCGGGCGGCGACATGATCGGCTCTCCGGTGATGAGGGGTTTGGATCTTGCGACAGGCGGAAAAAGCCGCTACGTTTTTCCTGACCGTAAGGTCGGGAAGCTTTTTGTCAAGAAAACCGAAACCTTCGCAAAGGCTCCGGAGGCGGGCAAAACGCTTCGTCGCCACCGATTCAAGGAGCAAGCGCCATGAAAGCCGTCTACTTCGAAACCCACGGGGAAAGCGAGGTTCTGCGCTACGGCGAGGTGCCCGAGCCGCAGGCGGGACCGGGCGAGGTGGTGGTCCGGGTCCGGGCCTGCGCCTTGAACTACCTCGACATCTGGGTGCGCCGCGGTTGGCCGGGGTTGAAGCTGTCGCTGCCCCACTGGTGCGGCGCGGACGTCGCCGGCGAGGTGGCCGCGACCGGCCCCGGCGTTGAAGGCTGGCCGGTCGGGACCCGCGTGGTCGTCGACCCGGGGATCAGCTTGACCGAAGACGAGTTCACCCGCCGCGGGGAGGATTCGCTCAGCCCGGGCTACCACATTTTGGGGGAGCATCGCCGGGGCGGGGCCGCGGAGTTCGTCGCCGTTCCTGCACGCAACCTGCACCGGCTGCCCGAGGGCGTAGGCTATGCCGAGGCCGCAGCCCCGTTGCTCGTCGGCCTGACTGCCTGGCGCATGCTGATCCACCGCGCCGCCCTGCGCCCGGCCGAGACCGTCCTCGTCGTCGGCGCGGGCGGCGGGGTGAACACGATGGCCATTCAAATCGCGCGTCTCGCCGGCGCGCGGGTCTTCGTGGTCGCGGGATCGGCCGACAAAGCGGAAGCCGCGCGCGGGCTCGGAGCCGAGGAGGTGTTCGACCGCACGCAGGGGGATTGGGTGCGGGAGCTGCTCGCGCGGACGGAGAAGCGCGGCGTGGACGTGGTCGTCGACAACGTGGGCCGAGCGACGCTCGCCTCGAGTCTCAAGGCCGTGGCCCGCGGCGGCCGGATCGTCATCGTCGGCAACACGAGCGGGCCGCTGACCGAAATCGACCTGCGCTTTCTTTTCGCCAAGCAGGTGAGCCTGATCGGCAGCACCATGGGCAGCCACCAGGATTTCCGCGTCGTGACCGCGCTGCTGTGGAGCGGAAAGCTCCGTCCGGTGATCGACCGCACCTTTCCCTTGCGCGAGGGGGTCGCGGCCTATCGCCACCTGGAGGAGGGCAGGCACTTCGGAAAGATTCTCCTGCGGCCCGACTGAAGCCTGGGGCGGAAAGGCCCCTCAATCCCCGCGGCGCGCGAGCGCCTCGCGGAAGATCACCCATTTCTGCACGTCCTGAGTCCCCTCTCCGAGGGAGGCGGCCCAAGCGTCGAGCGGGAAAGGGTGGATCGGGTGGTTCCGCAGGAGAGAAGCCGCCCCGAAGAGATCCGCCGCCCACTGCGTCACGCGCCGCGCCGCGTCGACCGCCAGGTATTTCGCCGTCGCCGCCGCCGCCCGCGGCTCGCTTCCCCGGTCCGCCTCCCAGGCGGCGCGCCACACCATCCACCGCGCCGCCTCCAGGCGGGCATGCAGGTCGGCGGCCTCGAAGGCCTTGGCTTGAAATTCGAGCAGCGGGCGACCGAAGGCGCGGCGCCGACCGCCGTGAGCCAGGGCGAGATCGAAGGCCCCCTGCGCCGTGCCCACGGCGAGAGCGGCGATCGGCACCCGCGAGGCGGTGAAGACCCGGAGCACCTGCGCCAGGCCGCGGCCGCGTTGCCCGAGCAGGTGGTTCGCCGGGACGGGCACGCCGTCAAACTCGAGACGGGTCAGGTCCGAGGGCGACCAGGCCGCCTTGGTGAGCGGCAGGCGGCGGATGCCCGGCGTGTTCAGCTCCACGAGGAACATGGAAATCCTTTGCCGGCGCGGGGCCGCAGGATCGGTGACCGCCGTCACGACCGCCAGATCGGCGAGCGCACCGTTGGTCACGTAAGCTTTGGCGCCCGAAAGGCGGAAGCCCCCGCCGTCCGGCTCCGCCGCGAGACGGATCGCCGCAGCGTCGCTTCCGGCGTGTGCCTCGGTGTTCGCCAGACAAAGGATAGCCCGCCCCGCGGCCGCCTCCGGACCGTAGCGCTCCAGAAGCGCGGGAGACCCGAAACGCCACAACGCCGTAAGCCCGAGGTCCGCATGGGCGAGGGCCGCGATCGCCGCGCCGGCGGCGACCCGCGCGAACTCCTCGAAGAGCAACGTCTCGCGCAGCACCCCTCGGTGGACGAGCCGCCCCCCCTCTAAGGCGAACCCGTAAGCGCCCGCATCGCCCAGGTCGGTGAAGAAACGGCGATCGAGGAAACCCTCCGCCCGTCGGGCCGCAAGGGCTGGGGCGAAAGCGCTTCCGGTCAGGAAGCGGCGGAAACGGTCGCGCTCGGCGACCAGCGCTTCAGGCAAAGCGAAATCCACGATTTTTCCTTTGCGGCCGGCCTCAGGCGCTCTTTTGAATCCGGATCCGGGGCCTCGGGTTCCGGCCGAACGGCAGCCTTCCCGACCGGCTCCGGGTCCCCTCTAAACCAACGGCGCTGAAAAGACAAGATTTGATGAACGACGTTCCGCGACTAGAGAAACCTTGAACTCCGCGCCGAGCTGGGCTAATCTGCCCGCTGCCGGCCTGTGCGGCCGGCGAGGAGGGCGGAGTCCCTCCGAAAGGCGTCGGCCGCGCCGGCCGGCATCCGGCGACCTGCGGAACGGAAGCGCTTACGGAAGGGGGAGACGCCATGAAAGAGCTGATCGAGTATATCGCCAAGGCCCTGGTCGACCATCCGGAACAGGTGAGCGTGCATGTCCTCGAAGGCAGCCAGGCGACCGTTCTCGAGCTGAGCGTCGCCAAGACGGATCTCGGCAAGGTCATCGGCAAGCAGGGAAGAACCGCCAAGGCCATCCGCACCATCCTCGGAGCCGCGGCCGCTAAAGAAAAAAAACGCGCCGTCCTGGAAATCGTGGAGTAACAGAGACCCCGTTCGCTCTCCTTCGCGCCCTCGCCGCGGCAAGGCTCTCCCCGTCGCTTTCCGCTCGCTCCCTTGACGGGGCGGAGGGCGGTCTCATATTCATCCGAACCGTGCGGCAGGCCGCCGCAGGAGGAGCCGACTTTCGCCGCCGAGGGAGGGCCGATGCCCCGAGCGAACATCGAACTGCCTGAAGCGATCGCCTATCTCTCCATTCTGGACGAGCAGGGCCGTCTCGACCGCGAGCTCGAGCCCCGCATCGACGAGGGACTTCTCCTTCGACTCTACCGGACGATGCTCCTCGCCCGGCGCTTCGACGAGCGCCTTCTCAGCCTCCAGCGTCAGGGCCGCATCGGGACCTTTCCTCCGAGCTCAGGTCAGGAAGCCGCCCATCTCGGGGCGGTGGCGGTGCTGGAGCCGGATGACTGGATGGTCCCGGCCTTCCGTGAGCTCGCCGCGGAGCTCTGGCGCGGCCGAACCCTCGAGAGCGTTCTGCTTTACAACGCCGGCTTCAACGAGGGTGCGCGCATCCCTCCGGAGCGCAACGACCTGCCGATCTCCATCCCCGTCGGCTCGCAGATTCTGCACGCCGTCGGCATCGCCTGGGCGCTGCGTTACCGGAAGACGGACCGGGTGGCGATGGTCTTCTTCGGCGACGGAGCGACCTCCCAGGGCGACTTCCACGAGGGCCTGAATTTCGCCGGGGTCTTTTCGCTTCCGGTCGTGTTCGTCTGCCAGAACAACCAGTGGGCGATCTCCCATCCCCGCTCCCGCCAGACCCGCTCCCGCACCCTCGCCCAGAAGGCCCTCGCTTACGGGATCCGCGGCATCCAGGTCGACGGCAACGATCTGCTCGCCGTGTACGCCGCGGCCGGCGAGGCGGTCGCGCGCGCCCGCGCCGGCGAAGGCGCCACCCTGATCGAGTGCGTCACCTACCGTCTCTCCGTGCACACCACCGCCGACGACCCCCGCCGCTACCGCACCGACGAAGAGGTCGAGGCTTGGCGCCGGCGGGACCCGCTGACCCGCTTCCAGAACTACCTCGCCGAGCGCGGGATCCTTTCCGAGGAGAAGATCCGGGGGAGCGAAGAGGAGGTCGGACGCGAAATCCAGCAGGCCGTCGAGCGCGCCGAGGAAGAGATGAAGAGACTTGCGGACCCGCTCGCCCTTTTTGATCACCTCTGGGCCGAAATGCCCGCTTCGCTGCGCGAGCAGCGCGAGGAATTCATCGCCGCAATGTCGGCCCCTCCCAGGGAGGACAGGCATGGCTAAACGGAATCTGGTCCAGGCCCTGAACCTCGCCCTCCGCCAGGAAATGGAGCGGGACGACCGGGTCATCGTGCTGGGGGAAGATGTCGGCCGCGACGGTGGGGTCTTCCGTGTGACCGAAGGCTTGATCGAGCGCTTCGGCGAAGAGCGCGTGGTGGACACGCCGCTGGCCGAGTCGGCGATCGTCGGCGCCTCGATCGGCATGGCCGTGGCCGGACTGCGTCCGGTGTGCGAGATTCAGTTCGACGGGTTCACCTATTACGCCATGCACCAGATCGAGTCCCACGCCGCCCGCCTGCGCTGGCGCTCCCAGGGCCGCCACGAGGTCCCGCTGGTCGTCCGAGCGCCCTACGGCGGCGGGGTGCGCGCGCTCGAGCACCACTCCGAGAGCCGCGAGGCCCTGTGGGCCCACCTGCCCGGGCTGAAGACGGTGATTCCCTCGGGGCCCCGCAACGCACGCGCCTTGCTGGTGAGCGCGATCCGCGACCCCGATCCGGTGATGTTCTTCGAGCCGAAAGCCCTCTACCGCGCTTTCCGCGAGGAGGTTCCCGAAGCGGAGGAAACCTTGCCCCTGGGCCGCTCGCGGGTCGCCCGCGAAGGCACCGACCTCACCCTCGTCGCCTACGGGGCGATGCTGCGCCCGACGCTCGAAGCGGCCGAAGAGCTCAAGCGCTCGCGGGGCGCCGAGGCCGAAGTGATCGATCTGCTCACGATCTCGCCCCTCGACGACACGCTGCTCGTCGCCTCGGCCCGCAAGACGGGTCGGGTGGCCGTGGTCCACGAAGCCCCGCGGAGCTTCGGACCGGGGGCGGAAATCGTGGCCCGGCTCGTGGAAAAGGCGTTCTACCATCTCGAGGCCCCCGTGGCACGGGTGACGGGCTACGACGTCATCATCCCCCTCTTCAGCCGCGAACGCTACTACCTCCCCGATGTCCCGCGCATCGTGCAGGCGGCGCAACGGCTTCTGGAAGCGCCCTGATCCGGAAGAAAGGAAAGGTCTCCAGCGCCATGATCCGCGAATTCAAATTGCCCGACCTGGGCGAAGGGGTTCACGAGGGCGAAATTCTCTCCGTCCGGATCGCCGCGGGGCAGGCCGTGCGGGAGGGGGAAATCCTCCTCGAAGTCGAAACCGACAAGGCGGCGGTCGAAATCCCCTCGCCGTTCACCGGCACCGTGATCGAGGTCCGCGTCCGCCCGGGACAAACGGTTCACGTGGGTGAGGTCCTGGTCACCGTCGAAACCGGGGAAGCGAGTCCGGAGGACAAACCCGCGCCGGCGGCCGCGGCGGAGAAATCCCCGCCGGAGCCCGCGGCGCCTTCCGCCCCGCCGGGGGAACCCCGCCGCGGTCCGGTACCCGCCTCGCCCGCCACGCGGCGGCTCGCGCGCGAGCTCGGGGTCGATCTTTCCCGGGTTCCGGGGAGCGGTCCCGCCGGGCTGGTCACGGCGGAAGACGTGCGGGCGTTTGCGGCGCGGATCCCTTCTGCCGCCTCGCCGGCCGCCGCCGCGCAACCGTCGGCTGCGCCGGCCTCCCCCGCGGTCGAGGAGGCGGACGCGCTGCCGGACTTTTCCCGCTGGGGACCCGTCGAACGCATCCCGTTCCGCTCGCTGCGGCGGGCGACGGCGCGGCGCATGACCCTTTCCTGGTCGCGCATCCCGCATGTGACCAGCCTGGAGATGATCGATGTGACCCGCCTGGAGGCCTTCCGCAAAAAACACAAGGGGCCGGTGGAGGCTCTCGGCGGCCGGCTCACCCTCACCGTCTTTGCGCTCAAGGCGGCCGCGACCGTGCTCAAGGGCCATCCGCGGATCAACGCTTCGCTCGACGAGGCCGCAGGCGAGATCGTACTCAAAAAACACTACCACCTCGGGGTCGCCGTCAACACCGAGGAGGGCCTGGTCGTCCCCGTGGTGCGCCATGTCGACGACAAGAGCCTCAAGGAAATCGCCGTCGAGCTGAAGGGGCTGATCGAGCGCGCTCATGCCCGCAAGCTCACCCGCGAGGAGCTCCAGGGCGGAACCTTCACCCTCACCAACGCCGGGGCCCTCGGCGGCTGGAGTTTCACACCCATCATCCACTATCCCCAAGCGGCGATCCTGGGGCTGGGCGAAGCGCGACTCGAGCCCGTGGTCATCTCCGAGGGCGGGCGGCCGCGCCTGGCGGCGCGGCTGCGAATGCCCGCCGTGCTGAGCATCGACCACCGGCTGCTCGACGGCGCCGACGCCGTGGGGTTCCTGCGGGCCTTCCGGCGGATGCTCGAGGATCCCGACGAACTGCTGCTCTCGCTCGTCTAGCCCGCCCCGGCCGAAACGAAAGGGCGATTTTCATGGTCATGGGGGAATTGAGTCAGGAGACCGAAGTTCTGGTGATCGGCGGCGGCCCCGGGGGCTACGCCGCGGCCTTCCGCGCGGCCGATCTCGGCCTCGAAGTGACGCTCGTAGACACCGCCCCCCGGCCGGGAGGCGTCTGCCTCTATCGGGGATGCATCCCCTCGAAGACGTTTCTGCACCTGGCCGAACTCGTCCTCGACGCGGCCGCGGCGGCCGGCCGCGGGATCCGCTTCGGCGCCCCGCGGATCGATCCCGAGGGGCTGCGGCGGTGGAAGGCCCAGGTGATCGAAAAAATGGCCGAGGGGCTCACCGCACTCGCCCGGCGGCGCAACGTCCAGCTCATCCAGGGGCGTGCCGAGTTCGAATCCTCCGCGTCCGTTCTCCTGCACGACGCCGAAATCCGCCGCCTCCGCTTCCGCCATGCGGTGATCGCCACGGGGTCGCGCCCGATCGCACCGCCCGGCGTGGAGTTCCGGCCCGGGGGACGGATCATGAGCTCAACCGGAGCTCTCGCCCTAGCCGACATCCCCGAATCGCTGCTCGTGATCGGCGGCGGCTATGTCGGACTCGAGCTGGGCATGGTCTACGCCGCCTTCGGGTCCCGGGTGACGCTCGTCGAGCGGCAGGAGCGGATCCTCGCCGGGGTCGACGGTGATCTCGCCCGACCGCTTTTCGAACGCCTCCGGGGTCTGTTCGCCGCGATGCACTTCCGGACCCGGGTGGTCGAGCTCGTCGAAGAAGAAGAAAGCGTGCGGGCGCGACTGTCGGGGGAATCCGGGGAAATCGAGGAGCGTTTTTCGCGCGCGCTCGTCGCCGTCGGGCGCCGACCGGCCACCGAGGGGCTGGGTTTGGAGAAGACGGGGGTGGAGCGCGACGAGCGGGGTTTCATCCGCGTCGACGCCCGGATGGCGACCGCCGAGCCGCGGATTCGGGCCGTGGGCGATGCGGTCGGCGGCCTGATGCTCGCCCACAAGGCCAGCGCCGAGGGCAAGGTGGCCGCCGAGGCGATCGCGGGAAAGCCCGCGCAGTTCGACGCCCGCGCCGTGCCGGCCGTCGTCTACACCGACCCGCAGGTCGCCTGGTGCGGACTGACCGAGGAAGAGGCCCGGCGCCTCGGCATCGAGGTGCAGGTAACCCGCTTTCCCTGGAGATTTTCCGGTCGCGCCGTGACCCTGGGAGCTTCCGAAGGCTTGACCAAACTGATCGTCGAGCCGGGAACCGGCCGCATTCTCGGCCTGGGCGTCTGCGGCCGACATGCCGAAGGGCTGATCGCCGAGGGGGTGCTGGCCGTGGAGATGGGGGCGCTCGCCGAGGATCTCGCCGCCATCCTGCATCCGCACCCCACGCTTTCCGAAACCGAGGGCGAGGCCGCCGAGCTCTTCTTCGGCAACGCCGTCCACCTCCTGGGAAAGACGCCCTCGCCTGCCCGCTGAACCCGCGACGGCTTCAGCGCAAATAGCGCGCGATCCAGGCGTCGTTCACCTGCACCGCCGTCACCTCGCCGCGGGCGCATTCCTCCCCGGCGGCCAGCACGCGGATCGCGATCTGGGCCCGGCGGCCCTCGAGCGCCTTCACCCGGCCGCGCAGCTCAAGTTCGGCCGCAAGCGGCGTGGGACGGAGGTAATCGACGTGCAGGGAGGCGGTGACGAAACGCACGGGCGGATCGGATCCCGGCTCGCGCCCCTCCGCCCGGAGTTTCGCCGCCGCCGCCGTTCCCGTGCCGTGGCAGTCGATCAGGGAGGCGATCAACCCCCCATAGACGGTCCCCGGCAACGCCGTGTGGTAGGGCTGCGGCCGGAAACGGCATACGCTCTCCTCGCCTTCCCAGAAGCTGCGGATCTTCAAGCCCTGGGGGTTGAGACGGCCGCAGCCGTAGCAGTGGCTGAACGCCTCGGGGTAGAAATCCTGGAACGCTTTCGGCTCTTCCGTCACGGAAGGCTCAATCCTCCTTCTGGTACTTGAAGGAAAGGCTGACCCGGGCGCGGTAGGCGACGACCTTTCCTTTCTCGATTTTCATGTCGAGTTTGCTGATCTCGGCGACGCGCAGGTCGCGAAGCGAGCGCGAGGCGGTCTCGACCGCCTGCCGGGCCGCATCCTCCCAGGACGTGGGGCTGGTTCCGACGAGTTCGATGATCTTGTAGACGCTCTCGGCCATGGGGTCCTCCTTTTCCGAAACGGTTCGGACCGGTGAAGGGTTGGGGGGAGTCACCGCGGGCGGCCGGGGGCCGCTGCGCGGCGAAAGGCCGAATCGCCTGCATCCGCTGCCGCCGCCCGGGCCCGGAGGATCGAGGGAAGGGCTCGGGGTCACCGCCGGTGCGCAAATCGTCACCGCTTCGGGGGCCCGGGGCAAAGAGAAAAACCGCTTGCGGCGGCGGGACCGATAGCCGCCGCATAGCGGAAAGCGGCCCCGCAAGTCAAGGCCGGGCTTTCAGGCAAGAAAATAGGTGTGCGTGGGACAGAGCAGATGGGGTCGCGCCTTCGTGGGGCGGTTGGTGGTACACCGGCTGCGCTTCATGTTCCGCAGGCGGTGGGAGTCGAAGAAATAAATCTCTTTTTCGCTGATCGCATGCGAGACGGTCCAGTGGTCCCAAAAGCGTCCTCCCACGCCGATCAGGACGGCGCGCTTTTCCCCCGCGGCGAGGAAGGCCATGGCCTCGTTCCAGAAATCGTCGAGGGAGGTTTCCGGGCGGTGCTTGAAGGGCATGGTGCGCTCGGGAATGCGGCTGCCGGCGACCTCCCGCAGAATGCTGCCCACGGTGTTGAGGGTGATTCCTTCGGTGAGGACTTTGGCCAGGTCCTCGTTTTCGTCCAGCCAGGCCAGGATTTCGCCGAAAAGCCGCTTCGCCTCCTCGGCGCTCAGATCCGAGATGATGCGTGCGGCGTTGACGATGCTGTAGACGGCACAGAGTCCGTCCAACGCCCCCTGATGAAAAGGCTTCAACTCCTTGCCCCGAATGTAGAGGGCCCCCTTGCGCCGCGTGGAACGCGGGCAAGGATTCGGCGGTGTCGGAGACATTGCGGTTGAACTCCCGGGTGGTATGGATCTCCAGCGGTCGAAAGAGGATCGCCTGAAGCAGGAAAGGGCCCAGTCGTGGGCCCATAGGGAAACACCTGTATCGTTTCGCGCCGCAACCGCCCCTTTCCGCGCGCATGCACACCGGACGGCCGCAGCGTCGATCGCCGAAATTGCGATCGACGGCTCGATTATAGCGCAACGGGAGGGAAAAGCAAGGATTCTCTCCGAAAACAGAATCCCAATGATATTTCCAATAGTTAGGACTTAACCAGGCGTTGTCTCGGCGCTTCGGGATTGAGCTTTCGGACGATCCCCGCTATGAGGATCGCTTTCCGCCCGAAAAGCTGCGAGCTCAAGGAGGCGAACGGTGGATTTCCGAACGCGGCGGGCAAGCCGTGAAGCCGAATTTGAAATCGAGCGCCCCGCCGCGGCGATCGCGGCCATGCAGCGACCCGACGGGGATATTCCCTGGAGCCCCGGCATGAAGACCGACCCTTGGGATCTCGTCGAGGCGGCCATGGGCCTCGCCGTGGCCGGCCGCATCGATCTCGCCCGCCGTGCCTATCGCTGGCTGGCCGAGCGCCAGCTCGCCGACGGAAGCTGGTACAGCGCCTATCGGCAGGGCGTTCCCATCGACCGCACGCGCGAGGCCCATTTCGCCGCCTATCCGGCGGTCGGCATCTACCAGGACTTCCTGCTCACCTCCGACCGCGGCTTCCTGGCGGAGATGTGGCCGACGGTCGCCTCCGGCATCGAGTTCGCGCTGCGCCTGCAGGCCGCGGGCGGGGAGATCCGGTGGGCGATCAGCCCCGAAGGCGCCGTCGACCCCATGGCGTTGCTTACGGCCTCGAGTTCAGTCTTTTTCAGCCTGCGTTGCGCCCTCGCCGTGGGCGAGCTTCTCGGCAAGCGGCGGCCGCTCTGGACGGAGGCCCTCCGGCGACTGGGGGAAGCCATCCGTTTTCGTCCGCGCCTGTTCAACGTGGCCAAGGCACGCTATTCGATGGACTGGTTCTACCCCGTGCTGGCCGGAGTGCGGACCGGTGCGGACGCGGAGCGGCGGATCGCGCGCGGATGGCGCAAATTCGTCGTCGAAGGTCTCGGGGTGCGCTGCGTCGCCGACCGGCCCTGGATCACGATCGCCGAAACCTCGGAGCTGGCGCTCGCTCTTGCGGCCATGGGGCGTCTGGATCGGGCGCGCCTCGTCTTCCAGTGGATCGCCGAGCGCCGCTTCGCCGACGGCTCCTACATCGCCGGATTCACCTTCCCCGACATGACCGTCTGGCCGACGGAGTCCTTTTCCTGGACCAACGCCGGGGTGCTGCTCGCCGCCGACGCCCTCTTCGGGATCACCTCCGCCTCGGGCCTCTTTCATCACCGGCCCGGGGCCCCGGGACTTTCGCGCTGAGTTCCCGCCGGCGCCCCCTCGCCCCCGCCCCGCCGCTTGCCGGCCGCATACAACCCGAAGAGCAGCCCGCCGGCGAGAGCGATCCCGGCGCTGACCGCAAAGAGGCCGAAGGATCCCAACCGGGCAAAGAGCGCCCCCTGAAGAAAGAATCCCGCCATCAACCCCAGGCCGTAGGTGAGGGCGTTGTTGAGCGCCTGCCCCAGGTTCTTCCCCCCCGCAGGGGCGAGCCGATCCATGTAGAGCAGGCTCGCCATGTGGAAGGCGCCGTAGGTCAGCGCGTGCAGGACTTGCGAAGCCAGCAAAGCCGCGGTCGATACGGTCAGGGCGAGCATTGTCCAGCGCAGCACGGCGGCGGCGAAGGCGACGAGGAGCACCCGCTCCAAAGAGAAGCGGCGAAACAGGGCGGAGGAGGCCGTCATGGCCACGATTTCGGCCGCCGAAGCGAGTGCCCAGGCGGCGCCGATGAAGGCCGTGGTGCGGCCCTGGGCGGCCAAATGAATCGAAAAAAAGCCGTAGTACGCCCCGTGGCTGGCCAGCATGAGAAAGGCGCTCGCCAGAAACACGAGGACCTCCCCGCGCACAAGCCGCCGAACGGTGCCGGGCGGCGGGGGATGGCGGCGCGGACTCTCCCGCGGCAAACCGAGGGCCGCAAGCGCCATGGCGCAGGAGCCCCCGGCGACGGCGGCGACGACGACCCGCTCCGTGGAGGCGTCGATCAGCGGGCCGAAGAGCAGCACCATGGCGATGAAACTGATCGACCCCCAGAGGCGGACGCGGCCGTAGGCGCTTTTTTCGCCGCCGAGGATCTCGAGGCTCGCCGCCTCGAGAAAGGAGATGATCGGCGCGTAAAACATGGCGTAGAGCACCATGAGGACGGCCATGACGGCAAAACGCTCGGTGAAGAGAAAGCCCGTCCAGGCCGCGGTGCTCGCCGCATGGCACAGCAGCACGATCGCGCGGCGGCGCCCCGTCCGGTCGGCGAGCGCTCCCCAGAGCAGCGGGAAGAGTACCCAGGCGGCCGAGCGCAACGAGGAGAGCACACCGACTTCAAAGCCGGAAAGCCCGAGGTGATAGCCGTAGAGGTTGAAATAGGGGAGGTAGATCCCCATCACCCCGAAATAGAGAAAATACTGCAACGCGAGAACCGCCTTGCGGCGGGCCGCCGTTTCAGAGCGCAGGGAGATCTTCCGGTTCACCGGCCGGCCTTGCGTTCGGGGCCCCTCCCGGTCGGCGGGACCGGGGGGGCGCCTTTCTCGACGAAAACGATGGACGACGGACGCGGGCGTTTACAGAAAACGAGGGGCGTGCTACGTTTGCGAACAAGCCGCGAAATCGCCCGCAAGCGCTTTCGGCATCACCGTCATGCGAAGGACCGCCATGACCGGTAGTTTCGGAGGCGGCCGCCGCTCCGGCTCCGCCTGGGGAATTTTCGTTCTCGGGCTGCTGATCGGGTTCATCGGCTGCTCCCGCCGCGCCTCGCTTCCCCCCGCCCCGCCCGAGGAGCCGAGGGCTTCCCCTTCGATCCAAGCCCCGGTCCCGGCGACCCCGCCCGGCATGCCGCGACCTTACCGCGTCTTCGGTCGCTGGTATGTTCCGCTCGCCGACGCCCGCGGGTTTCGGCAGAGCGGAATCGCTTCCTGGTACGGCCCCGAATTCCACGGCAAACGCGCCTCGAGCGGGGAGACCTACAACATGCACGAACTCACGGCCGCCCACAAGACGCTGCCGCTGGGGACGCTCGTGCGCGTGCGCAACTTGCAAAACCAGCGCACGGTGGAGGTGCGCATCAACGACCGCGGCCCCTTCGTGGGGGAGCGCATCCTCGACCTTTCCTACGAGGCCGCCCGGCGTCTGGAGATCCTCGGTCCGGGGACGGCCCCCGTGGAAATCGAGGCCGTCGCCGTTCCCGAAGGGGTCCCCGTCGATCTCTATTCCGGCGTCTTCACCTTCCAGGTCGGCGCCTTCACGCGGCGGGAAAACGCGGAGCGGCTGCAGATGGAGCTGGAGCCGCGTTACGGCAACGCCCGCATCGTCGAAACCGAGCTGGGCGGCACCCGCTTCTATCGCCTGCGCGTCGGCCGGTGCACCCATCTCGACGAGGCCGCGGCCTGGGAGGCCCGGCTGCGCGCCGACGGGTTCCGCGACGCCTTCGTCGTCGCCGAGTGAACCGAAGAGGAATCGGCGATGCGCCGCAGGGTCGTTTTTCTGGACCGCGACGGGGTGATCAACCGCGATCTCCCCGAGGCCGTCACCCGTCCCGAGGACTTCGCGTTTCTCCCCCGCAGCTTGGATGCCCTGCGCCGTCTCGCGCAGGGCGGCTTCGCCTGCGTCGTCGTCACCAATCAGTCGGCCGTAGGGCGGGGTCGGCTCGCTGCGGAAACCTTGGCCGAAATCCACCGCCGCATGGTCGCGGGGATCCGCGCCGCGGGAGGGGATCTGCTCGACATTCTCGCCTGCCCGCACCCGCCCGATGCGGGCTGCGCCTGCCGCAAACCTGCAGCCGGCATGCTGCTCGAGGCGGCCCGGCGGCATGGGATCGACCTTTCCGCCGCAGGCCTGGTGGGGGACCGCGCCGGCGACATCCTGAGCGCCCGGCGCGCGGGGCTGGCCTATGCGCTGCTGGTGCGCACGGGCCAGGGCGAAACCGCGCTCGCGGAGCTCTCCGCGCTCGGCGTCCAGCCCGATGCGGTGGTCGCGGATCTCGCCGCGGCGGCGGAGTGGATTCTCGCGCGGGCGGGGCGGGAAGAGGTTCAGGAATCGGTTTCGGTCGAGGGGGGCAGCGGCACCTTGAGGAAGGCCACTCCTTCCTCGACCAACAACCGTTCTTCCTGCGGGGTGCTGACGCCGCGGATGTTCCGCGGCTCCGAGACCCCGTAGTGGATCTTCAAAGCCTCCTTGGCGAAATCGCTTCCCACATCCTCGAAATGGTTCTGGACGTAAGCGGCGATCCGCCGCTGCAAACGGCGGAGCAACCGCGGCGGATCGAGGTCTTCGGCCTCCGCCGGCGGGGGCTGGGAAGCGCGGATCGCAAAGCGCGAGGGCAGCCGCTCGATCCGGGTGTCGTTGCACACCGGGCAAGCGATGAGGCCCCGACGCTGCTGATCGAGAAAGGCCTCTGCGTCCTCGAACCAGCCCTCGAAGCCATGCCCCTTCGCGCACCGAAGGTCGTAGGCGATCATGGCCCGCCGCTCTTTTGCCTCTGGATTCCCGCAATCAATTGCGATAAAGGTCAGAATAACCGATTCGCTGCGCTCCGTCAAACCGGATAGATGGGTTCGCAAGGTGATTTCCCTCATGCGGGTAGGATTGCTCACGCTCGTTCTCCTGGGGGTCGCCCCCGGCGGCCTCCACGCCGCCACGAACGCCTACATCACCGACACCCTTCGTCTCGCGCTGCGGGCGGGACCGGCGGCCGACCAGAAATCGCTGGGGGTGGTGGAGAGCGGCCAGGCGGTGGAAATCCTGAAGGCGGGCGAGGAGTGGACGCTGGTTCGTTCCGCCGCAGGCATCGAAGGCTGGGTCCAGACGCGCTTTCTCACCGAGCAGCCGCCGCCTAAGCTCCTGGCCGCCCGCTTGCTGGAGAAGAGCCACGAGCTTGAGGCGCGTGCGGCGGCGCTTTCCGCGGAAAACGCCCGTCTGGAGGAAGAGAACCGCTCCTGGGCGGATCGCTTCGCCGCCCTGCAGGAGGAGTTCGCATCGTTCCGGCGCGATGCGGCCGAGGTCGAAACCCTGCGCGCCCGCCTGGAGCACGTTCAGAGCGAGCTCGCCGCGAAGGACAAGCTGCTCCGGCACCTCGGAGATCTCCCGGCGAGGTTCCTGCGCCCGGAGACGCTTACCGCCTTCCTCGCCGGCGCCGGGGTCCTGCTGGCGGGATTTCTCCTCGGTTTCTACGCGCGGCGCAAACGCCGCTGGTCTTCGCTCGATTAGCCCGCCGCACCGCAGCGGGCCGGAGCGGCACGGCCGCTCTCCGGCTCCCGGGGAAGCTTTACGGGAATCGCGGAACGCAGGAGAAAGACGGAGGAGGGGGGCGGTGTTTCACGACCTGGGGTTACGTCGGCGCCCTCTCCGACCCGCCCCCCGCAATGCTTTATCGCCGGTCGGGGGGCTACTTCACCGCATCTTTCAGGGCTTTGCCGGCGACAAACTTCGGGGCTTTGGAGGCGCTGATCTTGATTTCGGCGCCGGTCTGGGGGTTGCGGCCTTTGCGGGCCTTGCGCTTGACCACCTTGAAGGTGCCGAAGCCGACGAGGGTCACCGGCTGGCCTTTCTTGAGGGTCTTGGTGATCGACTCGAGGACGCAGTCGACCGCGGCCTGGGCCTCTTTCTTGGTGCTGACCACCTTGGCGACTTCCTGAACCAACTCCGCTTTGTTCATCGCAGGCTCCTTTCTTCGCGTAGGTGAAAGATTCCGCCGTCTCAGATGCTGTCCCGACAACTCTGGCAGTACTTCCGCGGAACCCCTCGTCCGATCCAGTGAAAGTTCATGACGTGCTTCTTGCCGCACTTGGGGCAGATGCATTCCACCTTGCTCTTGTCGTGGTCGAAGAGCGCCTCGCACTCGTCCGGTGCGTTTTCCTTGGCGGGCCGCTTGACGGCCCCGGCGGGTTCACGGCGTTTGGCGGACGGCATGGGTCATCACTCCTGAGAGCGACTCCGGGCCTGCAAACGGGAGCCTTCGGCCCGGCGTTCAGGTGCCCGTCTGTTTTTCGCGCGCCTCGAGCCGGGTCTTGCAACGGATGCAATGGCGCGTGACCGGACGGGCCTTGAGTCGTTCGATCGCGATTTCCTCCCCGCAGGATTCGCAAATCCCGTAGATCCCCTCCTCGATGTCCTCGAGCGAGCGGCGGATCTTGTTGATGAGCATAGTTTCCCGGTCGCGGATGCGCAAGGTGAAATTGCGCTCGGAGTCGAACACGGCGCGGTCGAGCGGATCCGGCGGCAGGTCATCGCCTTCGCGCAGCCCGATGCGGGTTCGATCCGCGTGGGTGAGCAGTTCGTTCAGCCATCGGGTGAGCAGTTGCTTGAAGAACTGGCGGTCTTTTTCTTTCATGGAACGCAAGCCTCAAGCGCATCCCCCGGGCCGGGGTCGCCTCTCCCGCGCCGTTTCCGGCGGCGGCGGGAAACCTTTTATTCCCGATGCCGTTGTTTTTTTCAAGAGCTTTTTTCGTCTCCGCTCCTTCGGCGCCGCCGCATTTGACTTCTTGCACCGAGCCGCTTAGAGTCGTGTTCAAACATGGAGAACGATCGATGGCCCCGTTTACCGAAAAACGCCGCGAACCCCGCGTTGCCTGCGACGCCGCCGTGGAGTGGGCACTGTTCAACCGCTTCGAATTCCATCCCGCCCGACTGCGCAACGTGAGTCCGGCCGGAGGATACCTCGAGTGCGGTCAGCGCCTGAACGAGGGGTCCACGCTTCAGATCCGCCTTCGGCAGTGCCTGGCGCCCGCGGCCGCAAACGGCTGCCTGAGCGTGCGCACCAACGTCCTCTGCGAGGTGAAGTGGTGCCGCGAGCTCGAGGCCGGCGGAGCCTTCGGCGTCGGCGTGCGCTATCATTTCCCCGTGTGAAGCGTCCCCTCCCATGACCCTTCGGTTCCTACACGGGCGCAGGCTCGCCGAAAACGTCCTGCTGATCGTCTCCGGCGCCCTGCTGTGCGCCTACGCGATCCAGGCGATCCTCGTGCCCAGCCGCTTTCTGGCCGGGGGCATCGGCGGTCTGAGCCTGTTTCTTCATTACCTCGTTCCCGCTTTGCCGGTCGGCGTCCTCTATTTCGTGCTGAACATCCCGCTCTTCGCCGTGGGCTGGAAGTTCGTCGGCCGCCGGTTCTTCGCCTACAGCCTCTTCGGCATGGGCATGCTCTCCGCCTTGCTCTTGATCCCCTTTTCCCCCTGCCCCGTTTCGGACCCGCTGCTCCAGGCGATCGCCGCCGGCATCCTCTCGGGGGTGGGCAGCGGCCTGATGCTGCGCTCCTTCGGCTCCGGAGGCGGCCTCGACATCCTGTCGGTGATTCTGCTCAAGAGCTGGTCCGTCCGGATCGGGACCACGGTCATGGCCTTCAACACGCTCTTGCTGCTCGTGGCCCTGTTCCGCTTTCCGCTGGAGATCGTGCTCTATACCCTGATCTATTTTTTCGTCACCTCGCAGCTGATCAACCTCGTGGTGACCGGCCTCAACCAGCGCAAAGCCGTCATGGTGATTTCTTCGCGCTGGGAGGAGATCGCCCGCGAGATCATGGAATCGATGCATCGCGGCGTGACCATCGTCAACGGCGAGGGAGGCTATACGGGACGGCCGCTCAAGATCCTCTACGCGGTGATCACCTTTCAAGAGCTCTCCCGCTTCAAGGACATGGTGCGCTCGTATGACCCGCAGGCCTTTCTCGTGGTGAGCGAAACCCTCGAGGTCATGGGCAAGGGAATCGGCAATCAGCCGCACTGGTAGGCGCCCCCGCAGGCGGCCCCGGCAGCGCCTCCTCGAGTATGCGGCCGATCGCCTCGGTGAAGGAAATTCCCGAGGCCTCGAGGGCGGCCGCAAATCCGGCGTCCGGGGCCAGGCAGGGGTTGGCGTTCACCTCGAGGATCCAGGGATCCCCGCGTCCGTCCACGCGGAAATCGACCCGCGCCCAGCCTTTCAACCCGAAACCCCGCCAGCAGTCGCAGGCCAGAGCGGAGAGCCGCGTCAGCAGCGCCTTCTCCGCCGCCGGGAAGGCGAAGCGCCGCGGGGTGTGGAGGAACTCGAAGGAGTCCGGGACCCACTTGGCGCGGTAGCCGACGACGGCGGGGGCGCCCTCCGGATAGCCCTCGAAGAGGATCTCCGCCGGCGCGAGCACCTGCGGTCCGCCGCCGCCCCCCAGCAGGGAGAGGTTGAACTCCCGGCCGGGGATGAAGCGCTCGGCGAAGCAGGCCCCGCCCAATGCGGGCGCGCGACGGGCGAGCTCTTCCCGCGCCTGCCCGGCGCGTTCGCAGAGCGGCAGCCGCCTTTCGTCCAGCCCGATCGAGGCGTGTTCCCAGAGCGATTTGATGAGCCAGGGTCCCGGCGCCGGATCCTCCGGGGGGGCGCAGGGGGCGATTCGCGGCGGCCCGGCCGGCGCGGGGTCGATCCAGGCGGGGGTGGGCAGACCGAGCAGCACGAGCCGTTCCTTGGCCAGCACCTTGTGCGAGGTGGTCCGCACGGCCTCGGCGGGCGAGCCGGTGAACGGCACCCCCAGAGTCTCGAGCAGCTCGGGCACCCAATGAATCAGGCAGCCGCGGCCGTCCAACGACTCGACGAGGTTGAAGACCAGATCGGGAGCGGTTTTTTCGAGGCGACGGCGAAAGCGTTCGAGATCGAGATCGCACTCCAGACGGAACGCGGTGTGGCCGAGACGCCGCAGGGCCCGGCCGACGGCCGCGACCTGCGCCAGGACGTCGCGCTCCTCGGGGCCCGCCCTCTCCGTCAAGGCGTTATGGACGATCGCGACCCGCATCGCCTCGGGCGGCGCCGGAGGCTTCATCGATCCGCCGCCCGGCCGATTCGAGCACCCCGGAGATCA
This sequence comes from uncultured Desulfobacterales bacterium, assembly GCA_938048455.1. Classification (GTDB taxonomy): domain Bacteria; phylum Desulfobacterota; class Desulfobacteria; order Desulfobacterales; family SpSt-501; genus SpSt-501. The sequence goes on from CALIUY010000001.1 coordinate 58,826, forward strand.
GCCGCTCGTAGGAAACCCCTGCCAACCGGCAAAGGATCGGCAGATCGGAATGCTCGGGATGCAGACCGGCCAGCGGGTTGACCTCGAGAAAGCAGGGTCTTCCCCGGCGGTCGCAGCGGACATCCAGGCGGCCGGCGTCGCGGCAGCCGAGAACGCGCCAGGCCTCGAGGGCGACCCGCTCCACCTCTCCGATCAGGGGGTCTTCCCGGGGGGTGACCCGCCGGTAGCGGACCAGCTCCTCGAAGTGCTCCTTGTTGTAAAAGGAATAGACCGCCTCCTCGGCGCCGGCGAGCAGCAGCACCTCGACGGTGGCGATCACGCGCGCCTCGCGGCCGGTTCCGACCAGACCGACCGTGAATTCACGTCCCGGGAGAAAAGCCTCGACCAGGGCGGGCTGGCGGTAGTCGCGGATCAGCCGGCCGCAGATCTCGACGAGATCTTTCCGTTTTCGGACTACGGAGCGCGCCGTGACGCCCTTTCCGGTCCCCTCGGCCACGGGCTTGACGAAATAGGGTCCGCGGAAGCGCACCTGCGCGGCCTCCTCGGGGAATTCCACGACGGCAAACGGAGCGGTCGGAATCCGCGCATCGCGCACCACCCGTTTGGCCATCGCCTTGTGCAGGGTCAGGCTGAGCACCAGCGGGTCGGAAAAGGTGTAAGGGATTTGGTAGGCGTCGAGCAGCGCGGGCACCTGGGCCTCCCGCCCCATGCCGTAGAGCCCCTCGGCGATGTTGAAGACGAGGTCCCAGCGGCGTCCTGCGGCCAGTCGTTCGACCAGCCGCCGGAGGTTGCCGATGCGCTCGGTCTGGTGACCCAGCCCCTGCAGGGTACGCTCGATCGCCTCGATCGTCTCCTCGCGGTCGAACTCGGCGACCTCCTCCTCCGCGAAGCCGAGCGCGCGGTACTCCGAGCGCAGATCGTAGGTGAGCCCGATGCGCACGATGCGCCTCAGTTCTCCGGTTCCCCGAAAACATCCGGATAACGGCAGGTGCGGCCGCGGAAGTTGCGCAGCAAAAGATCCCCCCCTTCGCGGCCCGCGACGCCGTTCGGCATGAGGGGGATCTTGCCCCCGCCGCCCGGAGCGTCGACGACGAAGGTCGGAACGGCGTAGCCCGAGGTGTGGCCGCGCAACCCCTCCAGGATCTCGAGCCCGCGGCGCACGGGGGTGCGGAAGTGCGCCGAACCGGTGATCGGGTCGCACTGGTAGAGGTAGTAGGGCCGCACCCGCATCCGGAGCAGCCGCTGGCAGAGATCCTTCATCACCGGCACACTGTCGTTGATCCCCTTGAGCAGCACGGTCTGGGAGCCGAGCGGGATGCCGGCGTTGGCCAGCCGTTCGCAGGCGCGCATCGCCTCCGGCGTGCACTCGGCGGGATGCGTGAAGTGCAGGCTCATCCAGAGCGGATGGTAGTGGCGCAGCATGCGCACGAGCGCCGGCGTGATGCGCTGGGGCAGGACGGCGGGGATCTTGGTCCCGATGCGGATGATCTCCACGTGCGGTACGGCGCGCAGCCGCGAGAGCAGCCACGCCAGGCGCTCGTCGTTCAGCGTGAGCGGGTCGCCGCCGGAGATCAGCACATCGCGCACGGCGGGCGTGCGGCGGATGTACTCGATCGCCTGCTCGAGGCGCGAGCGGCTGGGGTAGATGGCCCCGTGGCCGACGATCCGCGAGCGGGTGCAGTAGCGGCAATAGGTGGAACAGAAATCGAGAACCAGCAGCAGCACGCGGTCGGGATAACGATGCACCAGGCCGCGGACCGGGCTCTGGTGCTCCTCGCTCAAGGGATCGTCGTCCTCGCCGGGGGAGGCGACGAACTCCTCCAGGGTCGGGATCACCGTACGCCGCAGCGGATCGGCCGGATCTTCGCGCGAAATCAGGCTCATGAAATAGGGGGTGATCCCCAGGGGCAGCTTGGCCTGGGCCTGCAGCACGGCACGGCGCTCGGAGTCGGACAGAACGATCATCCGTTCCAGCTGCTCGAGGCTGCGGATGCGGTTGCGGACCTGCCACTGCCAGTCGTTCCATTCCTTCTCGGTCGCCGCGGGAAAATGGGCGCGGCGGAAAGCCGTCGCACGCGGGGAAGACGGGGTACGCGAGCGGAAAAAGGGAACGACGGTCAGCCGGGGTGTCGGACTCGAAAGCGGGGGCGGGGAAGGTGGGGGTTCGGAGGAAACGGGTGAACCCGGAGGCTCCTCATCGTTTTCGGAGCCTGCCTCGTTTCGGGATGCGGGCAGGGAGGACAACCCGCTCGAGCGCATTTTTGCGGCGTCGGGTTTCATGGAAACCTGCATTCTCCTTTCCGGCGGTAAGTCTTGACTGATGACTCCGCTTTAGGACGTTTTTTTTTCGCCCAGCGATTACACCGGCCGGCGCTTGTGAAATCCGGCGATCAAGGAAACCATGAGCAAATCTGCAACGGAATCGGTGATCTGGTAATTTTTGAAACCCTTCCTGTTGTGTTTTCTATGGCCGAATAATACAACCAATCGTGGTTGTCAACAACAAAATGCGCCTCAGGGATGCTGAAATATTCCATTCTCTTCATTGGTTATGGGAAATTATACCCTTTTCCGGCGAAAAAGCAACGCCATTTTGGCAGTTGAAAAAAACTACTTGGGGCCATCGAGGACTTGCGATATGTATCAAAAGAGATACATATGGGGTGCAAGAGATGGTGCAAAAGATATAGATCCAAGGCTATCGGCAGGCGAACGATGAGGGGATTCGATCTCAGGGTTTGCGCCCCGCGGCCAAGCGGCGCGAGATGCGGAGGCAGAGGCGATCGAGCTCGGCGAGGCGATCGATGACGAAATGCGCCCCGGCCGCCCGCAAAACACGTCGGGCTTCCCCGATGGCCGACCGACGCCTCGCCGCCGGCAGGCGCGAGGCCTCCTCTTCGCTCCATCCGACGAGGTTGCCGGTGGCCGCCACTCCGACCGACCAGCAGCCGGCGTTCCGCCCGGCGGCCGCATCCGGAAGCGTGTCCCCCACGGCAACGGCCGCGGCAGGGGGCCAGACGGAAAGCCGCTCCAGACACCGGAAAATCATCCAGGGGGCGGGCCGGCCGGCGGGAACGTCCTCGACGCAGACCGCGGCCTCGGGATGAAACCCCTGGCGGGCGGCCTCGCCGAGAACCACCTCCATCATCGTGCGGCTGTAGCCGGTCGTGACCCCGACCCGGATTCCCTCGGCACCAAGCCTCTCCACGGCCTCAAGTGCGCCCGGGATGAGCCGGCTCGAGCCCGGCAGCAACTCGATTTGCAGCGGCACAAACTCCCGGTAGAGTTCCTCGATGTCCGCGGTCCCCGGCGCTCTGCCGTAAAGGGCGCGCCAACGCGCCGCGATTTCGGGCTGAGCGAGCAGGGCGGCGATGTGCTCGCGCTTGCCCAGGCCCATCGGCTCGCGGGCGCTCGCGAAGTCGAGGGCGATCCCGCGGCGTCGGAAGAGTTCGACGAAGGCCTCAAGCGGGGCCCGGCTGCCGTAGTCGACGCAGGTGCCCGCCAGATCGAGGATTACGGCCCGCAGCGTGATTTTCGATTGCATCCTTGCTCCTTTTCCCGTATTCGGGACGGCTACGCCGGAAAAGGGTGTTTATACCCCCATCCAACGGCAGGAGGCAAACCTTCCCGGACGCTTCCGACCGGCCGGCGGGCGGGACTTTCTTTTGCCGGCCGAAAGCCTTAGATTCAGCGCCGCCTTCGAAAACGCCCGGCGGGCCGGTTCGATCCCATGCCCATGCACGATCGGCATGTTCTCGAAAAACTCCAGGCGGTGAACCCGCGGGCCGAAATCTGGTGGGACTCGGCCCCGATGGTCTACGCCTCGTGGGCCGAACGCGTGGTCGCCGCCGCTCCGCCCGCCAAGCGCGACCGCTGGCGCGACCAGCTCGCGCGGCTCTTCAATCCCGCTGCGCCCGAGCGCAGTCTCTTCCGCGGCGTAACCACCAACCCGCCGCTCAGCCTGGCCGCCTTGCGCCAAGACCTCTCGCGCTGGACCGAAATCGTTCGCGCCTTCATCCGCGAAGACGCCGCGCAGGGGGTGGAAGCCGTTTACTGGCGCACCTATCGCGAAATCATCCGCCAGGGCGCGCAGTTCATGCGTCCTCTCTGGGAAGCCAGCGGCGGCCGCTTCGGCTTTCTGTGCGCCCAGGTCGACCCGCGGGACTGCTTCGACGCCGAGCGCATGCTCGCCCAAGGGCTCGACCTCGCCCTTCTCGCCCCGAACCTTCTGATCAAGGTGCCGGGAACGCGCGAAGGCTACCGGGTCATCGAGGAACTCGCCGCCCGGGGCATCGGCGTGAACAACACCCTCTCCTTCACCGTGCCCCAGTTTGCGGCCTGCCTCGACGCCCTCGAACGCGGCCTCGCCCGCGCCCGCCGGGACGGCGTCGATCTCTCGCGGTTCCGCTCCGTCATCACCCACATGTCGGGCCGCTACGGACGGCTGGGCGACCTCCCCGCCCAGGCCGAGGCGCGAGGGATCCCGCTCGAGGAGGCCGACTTGCGCTGGGCCGAGATCACGATTTTCCAGCGCGCCTACCGCCTCGTCCGTGCGCGGGGCCTGCCGGTCAAGCTTTTGATCAGCAGCATGTGCATCGGGCCCTGCAACGGCCCGGGCGGCGGCGCGAGCTGGCACCTCGAGAAGACATCGGGCGCGGAGGTCGTCTACGCCTGCCCGCCGCCGTTCATCGAAGCGCTCATGGCGATCGAGGACGACCTGGGGCCGTTCCGCCCCGACGCGGTGGAAGAAGAGGCCCCGCCGGCGACGCTGGCGAAACTGCGCCGCCTGCCCTACTTCGTCGAAGCCTGCGAGCCCGACGGGTTGAAACCCGAACAATTCAACCGGCACGCGGCCCTGATCGCGACCGCAGCCGAATTCGCCCGCGCCACCCGCCACACCGTGGACTTCATCGCCCGGCAGTTCGAGGCGCTGCACACCGGCTGAGACGCGCACGCGGCCGACCTCCGGGGAAAGGAGGGGATCGATCATGCCAGGATCCCGCGCCCATCTCGACACCGTCTGCATCCACACCATCCGCGCCCTGGCGATGGACATGGTGGAGGCGGCCCGTTCCGGACACCCCGGCGCGCCGATGGGGCTCGCCCCTGCAGGCTACGTGCTCTTTACGCGCCTTCTGCGCCACGACCCCGCCGATCCCGCCTGGCCCGACCGGGACCGCTTCATCCTCTCGAACGGGCATGCCTCGGCCCTGCTCTACAGCCTGCTCTATCTTTGCGGCTACGCCCTTTCCCTGGAGGACCTGCGAGGGTTCCGCCAGTGGGGCAGCAAGACCCCGGGCCATCCGGAGTACGGACATCCCCCCGGTGTCGAGACGACGACCGGCCCGCTGGGGCAGGGGATCGCCAACGCCGTGGGCCTGGCGATCGCCGAGCGGCACCTCGCCGCGCGCTTCAACCGCGGACGGGATCGAATCGTCGACCACTTCACCTACGTCTTTTGCGGCGACGGCGATCTGATGGAAGGGGTAGCGGCCGAAGCGGCCTCGCTGGCCGGCCACCTCGGCCTGGGACGGCTGATCTGCCTCTACGACGACAACCGCGTCACCATCGACGGTCCGACCGATCTCGCCTTCACCGAAGACGTCGCCCGCCGTTTCCGCGCTTACGGCTGGCAGGTGCTGCGCGTGCGCGACGGAAACGATCCGGCGGCGATCCTGGCGGCCTTCCGCGCCGCACAGGCGGATCCGGAGCGCCCCTCGCTCATCTGCTGCCGCACGCGGATCGCCTGGGGCAGTCCGAACAAGGAAGGATCGAGCGAAGCGCACGGCGCCCCCCTCGGGGCCGAGGAAGTGCGCCTGACCAAGCAGCGTTACGGCTTCCCTCCCGAGGCGTCTTTCTTCGTCCCCGAAGACGCCCGGCGCCGTTTCCGCGCCTGCCTCGCCCGCGGCGCAAAGCTCCACGCGGCCTGGAAGCGCCGCTTCGCGGCCTGGTCGCGCCGCCACCCGGCGCTCGCCGCCGCGTGGGACGAGGCGCTCGCCGGTCGGCTGCCCGCGGGATGGGACGCGCAAGGACCCGATTTCAGCGGCTCCCCGCCGATCGCCACCCGCAGCGCCTTCGGGAAAGTGCTGGCGGCCGCCGCCCCGCGTGTGCCCGCCTTGATCGGCGGCTCGGCGGACCTTACGCCCTCGAACAACACGCACTACCCGGGGGTGGTCGACTTCCAGCGCGACACCCCCGGAGGCCGCTACCTCCGCTTCGGGGTGCGCGAGCACGCCATGGGCGCGGTCCTTTCCGGGCTCGCGCTGCACGGGGGGTTGAGACCCTACGGCGGGACCTTCCTCGTTTTCGCCGACTATATGCGACCGGCAATCCGCCTGGCCGCCCTGATGCGCCTTCCCGTCCTTTACGTCTTCACCCACGACAGCATCGCCGTGGGCGAGGACGGCCCCACCCACCAGCCCGTCGAACATCTGGCCTCGCTGCGAATCATTCCCGGCCTCGTGGTCCTGCGGCCGGCCGATGCGACCGAGACGGCCGAAGCCTTCCGCCTCGCCCTGGAGCGGACCGCAGGGCCCACGGCCCTGGTCCTGAGCCGCCAGAACCTTCCGGTTCTCGACCGCACGCGGCTCGCGCCGGCGCGGGGCCTGCGCCAGGGAGCCTACGTCCTCTCCCCCGAGAGGGGCGAGCTCGAGGCCGTGCTCATCGCGAGCGGCTCCGAGGTGCACCCGGCGCTTGCGGCCCAGGCGCTCCTCGACGAACGCGGCCGCTCCGTCCGCGTGGTCAGCATGCCGAGTTGGGAGCTCTTCGAGGCCGCCCCCCCCGCGCTGCGCGCGGCCGTGTTGCCGCCTGCGGTGAAGGCGCGGGTCGCCGTCGAGGCGGGGGTCTCCTTCGGCTGGGAACGCTACGTGGGACCGCACGGCCGCGTGATCGGCGTCGACCGGTTCGGCGCCTCGGCCCCGGGCGCCCTGGTGATGGAGCGCTACGGCTTCACGGCCGAGCGCGTGGCCGCGACCGTCGAAGAGCTGCTTGGCCGCAATGCAGGATAAAACCGGCGCGCAGCGTCCGCCGCAGCCCGGTGGGGAAAAAAGAGGGCCGGCCGCTGGGGTCCTCGCCGCAGGCGGGGCGTTTGCTCTCTGGGGGGCAAGCCCCCTTTACTGGAAGGCCCTCGAGGACGTCCCCGCACCCGAGATCGTAGCCCACCGCGTGCTCTGGTCCGCCTTGCTGCTGCTTGGGATGGGTGCGCTCACGGGCCGGCTGGGCGAGATTTTCGATGCCCTGCGCGACCGGAAGTTGCGGGGCACGTTCGCCCTCACGACACTGCTGCTGAGCGGGAACTGGGTCCTTTACATTTGGGCCGTGAACCACGGCTTCATCCTTCAAGGAAGCTTGGGCTACTACATCAACCCCCTGGTGAACGTCGTCTTGGGGGTGATCTTCCTGCGCGAGCGGTTGCGCCGCGCCCAGATTTTCGCCGTGGCCCTCGCCGTTCTGGCCGTCCTGCTGCGCACCCTGTCGCTCGGCGAGCCGCCCTGGATCGCGCTCTTCCTCGGGATCACCTTCGGGTTTTACGGGCTGCTGCGCAAAACCGCCGCCGCGGGGGCGCTCGTCGGGCTGACCGTGGAGACGCTTCTTCTGGCCCCCGTTTGTCTCCTCTTTCTGGCCGTCCTCGAACTGCGCGGAACGGGGGCCTTTCTCCACGGCGGCCCCGCCCGGGATCTCTGGCTTGCCGGCACCGGAGTCTTCACCACGATCCCGCTTTTGCTTTTCATCGCCGGCGCCCGGCGCATCACGCTCGCCACCCTCGGCCTGATGCAGTACCTCGCGCCGAGCGGCATGTTTCTCCTTGCCGTGCTTCATTACCGGGAGCCGTTTTCCCCCTCCCAGGGCTTCGCCTTCGTCCTGATCTGGACGGCGCTCGCCCTTTACAGCCTGGACGCCCTCCGGGCCCACCGGCGGATTTCCCCCCGGGTTTGATTTTTCGCGGCAACCGGCGATAATGGGGTGGACCCCGCGCGGCGGACCGCCGGCCCTTCCGGCCGCAGCCGGCCGCCCCGGCTCTCCGGCGGGAGCGCCCCATGGTTCTCCCCGATCCGCAATGCGAGCTCGAGCGGGAGCTCTGGAAGCTCCAGCCCGGTGACCACCTGTGCGCCCTCCATGACTCCCCCGCCGAGCGCGATCTCGTGCGGGCGATCTTCATCCGCCAGGGTCTGGAGCGGCACGAGGCGGTGCTCGCCCTGACGGGGGAACAGGGGGAAGAGGACCTCGAGCGCGCCCTTCGCGAACAGGGCGTGGAGCCCGCCCCTTTGCGCCGACGCCGCCAGCTCGAAATCCTCCGGGCCCAGGATTTCCTGTCGGCGGGTTCGGGGAGCGACGCCGCGCCGATTCTCCGCGCCTTGCGCCGCATCGCCGGCCGGCGGATCGAGGAGGGCTATGCGGCGCTGCGTATCTCGGCGGACTTCGAGCCCGGTCTGCTTGCCGCCTTCGAGCCGGCCGGCCTCCTGCGATGGGGGGCGGCGCTCAACCCGCATCTGTCCGCGCTTCCGGCGCTCCTGGTCTGCCACTACGACCGGCGGCGCACTCCGGCCGGCTTCCTTCTCGAAGTCCTGGGCATCCATCCCCGGGTCCTGATCGGCCCCGAGCTCTACGACAACTTCTATTTTCTGCCGCCGGACGAAGCCGCCGGCCCGGATGCCGCCGCCGCACGGCTCGCGCGTTGGATCGGGCACCTACAGGAACGCAAGCGTTCCGAAACCCAGATCCGCTCCCTCACCCGCAAGCTGATGAAGACCCAAGAGGACGAGCGGCGCATGATCTCCCGCGAACTCCACGATCGCCTCGGCCAAGACCTGAGCGGGATCAAGATCGCGTTGGCAACGCTCCCCGACCGGCATCCCGCCGTTCCGGCCGCCCTTCGGGAAGACGTCCGCCGGCTGGGACAGCTCCTGGAGCGCGCCATTTTAACCGTCCGCGACCTCGCCTACGAACTGCGTCCTCCCGGCCTGGAGGAGATGGGTCTGGTGCAGGCGATCGCCATGTTCTGCCGGGAATTCGCGGAAAAGACCGGTCTCGCCGTGGATTTCCGGGCCGTCGGGGTGGAACGCCTGCGGCTCGACTTCCAGGTTCAGATCCAGCTGTACCGGATGATCCAAGAGGCGTTGCACAACGTCCACAAGCACGCCCGCGCCTGTCGTGCCGTCGTCAAGCTGGCGGCGGTCCGCCCGCACCTGCTGCTGCGGGTCGAGGACGACGGTCGGGGATTCGACGTCGCCGAGCGGGCCCGTGCGATCGACGCCGAAAAGCGGATGGGGCTGAGGAGCCTTCAAGAACGCGCCGAGGTCCTCGGCGGGGTTTTGCTCGTGACCTCCGCCCCGGGGCGGGGAACCAAGATCCTCGCCCGCCTGCCCTGTCCCAACGGAGAGGACCCATGGGGGGAAAAAAAACGATCCTGCTCGTAGACGATCACACCCTGTTTCGCGAAGGGCTCAAGGCCATCATCGGCCGCAACCCCGTCTACGAGGTGATCGCCGAGACCGGCCGCGGAGACGAGGCGATCCGTCTGGCCCGCGAATTCCGTCCCCGACTCGCCCTGGTCGATATCTCGCTTCCGGACCGGAGCGGAATCGACGTCACCCGGGAGATCAAACGGTCCCTTCCCCGGACGTCGGTCTTGATCGTCACCATGCACTCCAAGATCGAGTACATCGTGAACGCCTTTCGCGCCGGCGCCACGGGTTTCGTGACCAAGGATTCCGCCCCGGAGCGCCTGCTGCAGGCAATCGAGATCGTGCTGCAGGGGGAAACGTTTCTCGACTCCGCCGTGTCGCAGCAGGTGCTCGCGCGCTTGTCCGGTATCGTCCTCTCCCCGCCCGGCACCCGGCCGGATGCCGCCTACGAAACGCTCACCCCCCGCGAGCAGGAGATCCTCGCCCTTCTCGCCGAGGGGCACCCCCCGCGGCACATCGCCGAACGGCTCTCCATCAGCCCCAAGACGGTCGAAAACCACCGCAGCCGCATCCTGCAGAAGCTCGGCCTGCGAAGCAGCCTCGAGCTCATCCGTTACGCCGCCCGCGTGGGCATCATCGATCTCGATCTCTGGAAAGAGTAAATCCGTCTTCGCCTTCGGCTTCTCCGACCCGCACGGGAAAATCTCCCGCCACCGGGATCTCCTCCCGCCGAAATGAGGCCCCGCCCCTATCGACAACGGCTGCGCCCCGCCTCATCAATAAAGAGGTGACAGGGTAGAGGTGACAGGGCGGAGGTCAAGGCCGCCCGCTCCAAAGGATTCCCCCTGCGCACGAACCCGGCATCGGGGCCCTGAGGCGGTCCCCAAGCGGCCGCAGAGCAGCGGCGCGGACCGCTCCGTTCCCGGCGCCCTCTTCGAAGACCCGGGCGGCGGCGCCGCCGGCAAAGGAGGAGACCATGTTTCGCCATCTTCTGCTGCCCACGGACGGTTCAGAACTTTCCCAGAACGCAGCCCGAAACGGCATCCGGCTTGCCCGCCGCCTGGGGGCCGAAGTGACGGCGATCTTTGTAACCCCGGCCACCTTCCGCCTCTACGAAGGAAGCGACAGCCCGATGGATTTGCGCGACAAGCTTCAGAGCCACTGGCGGCAGATCGCCGAAAACGCGCTCCAGCGGTTGCGGGAGGCCGCCGCCGCGGAGGGCGGGGATTGTGAAACCCTCGTCGTCAGCCACGATCAACCCTGGCGGGCCATCATCGATGCGGCGACGAAGCGGGGCTGCGATCTCATCCTGATGGCCTCCCACGGGCGTCGCGGCGTCGGCGCGCTGCTGCTGGGCAGCGAGACCCAAAAGGTGCTCACCCATTCCTCCATCCCGGTGCTCGTGTATCGGTGAGGCGCACGGCTTCGCGCACCCGGCGGTGCAGGGATCCGCCGGCTTCGCCGGGTGCGCTTCGGTTTCGCCGGCGGACGAAAGGAGCCCGAACATGGAGAAACGATCCGCCCTGCGACGCCGCGTCTCCACCGCCATCGTCTGTTCGCACCTGCGCTCCCATCCTCGGGCCGAAGAGATCGAGGGAACCCTTCGCAACTGCTGCGAAAACGGCTTTGCGGCCGATCTGCGGACACCCGTCCCCCCCGGAACGATCGTGCTCGTCCGAACCGCCGCCCGGGCGGGATCGCCGGCACCTGCACGCACCGTGGCTTTGGCCGAGGTCCGCTGGCTGAAGCCGTGTTCCCGGGGGGAGGAGATCTGGTACGAGGCGGGATTGCGCTACCTGCCTTCCGATTGACGCGGGAGGCCATGCCCGTCCGCCGCCCTCAAGGGGCGGAAGCGTAAAGCTCCGGGCGGCGACGAGGCAGAAAATAGCGCAGCGGGTGGCTGCGGACCTGGGCTAAGCGGCGTTCCTCGAACTCGAAGATCATCATCCCTTCCCCTCCGCAGTGCTCCGCCAGGATTCGGCCCTCCGGGCCGATCGCCAGCGCCACACCGGGGAAATGAAGGCCGGCGCCGTTTTCCCCGACGGGGTTGCAGGCGACGACATAGACTCCGTTGTCGAACGCCCGCGCGGGAAGATGCCGCAGCCAGGAAGCGCGCTTTTCCTCCGGGCTGCCGTGCGGCGAGGCATGCGGGATGAACAGCAGGTCCGCTCCCTCAAGCGCCATCCGCGTGGAGAGCTCCGGGAAATGCGCGTCGTAACAGAGTTGGATGCCGAAGCGCATGCCGGCGGCCGAAAAGAGCGGCACGGTGTTTCCGGCGCGGAACAGGGCTTCCTCCGGCGGGGCGAGGTGCAGCTTGCGGTAGGAGCCGATCACGCCTTGCGGGCCGGCGACGAGATGGGTGGCATACAGACCGCCGCCGGGAGCGCCCTCCGCAAAACCCGCCAGCACGACCCGGCCGTAGCGCGCGGCCATCGCCGCGATCCGCTCCGGGATCGCGACACCGCCGGCATCGATTTCGGCCGCGAAATCGGGATCGACGCCGTAGCCGGTGACGTTCATCTCGGGGAAGCAGACCAGCTCGACATCTTTGCCCCGCGCCGCCGCGACCCATGCCTCCATCCGTTCCAGGGTCTGCGCCGCCTGGCGGCGCGGCGCCGCCAGAACGACGGCGGCGATCCGTCGCGTCTTCATCGCGCGGTCTTCAGACATCGAAATGAGCCCGGATCTTGAAGACCCGGGTGGCGGGGAGGTTCAAAATTTCCGTCACCCCCGTCTCCGCCCGGAGGCGCTCGAGTTTCTCCTCGATCTCCGCCATGGAGGGGGCGATGAAGGTGAACCAGACGTTCCAGGCGTTTTCACGCCGATAGTTGTGGGTGACACCGGGGTGGCGGTTCACGGCCTCGATGAAGGCGGGCAGCCGGTCCTCGGGCACACGGGCGGCGCAAAGGGTACTCACGTAGCCCAGACGGTCGGGAACGAAATTGCCTCCGATGCGGCGGATCCAGCCCTTCGCCTTCAGTCGCCGGACCCGCCGGATCAGCTCCTCTTCGGAGAGGCCCAGCTCGGAGGCGAGCACGAGGTAAGGCCTCGCCTCGATCGGAAAATCCGATTGGATCCGGTTGAGGATCCGGCGATCGGTCTCATCCCAGTCGTTTTCCCGGCCCGGCATCATCGGTCTCGCCGTGGACCCTCCCCCTCGGCCGATGCGATCCAGTGCAGATGCACGCGGCGCTCCCGCGGACCGTCGAATTCGCAGAAAAACACCCCCTGCCAGGTTCCCAGCGCCAGGCGGCCGTCCTCGATCGCCACCAGCTGGGAGCAACCCGTGAGCAGGGCCTTGACGTGGGCCGGGGCATTGCCTTCGCGGTGGCGCCAGGGCGCCTCCGCGGGAGCGAGCCGCTCGAGGGCGGCCAGCAGGTCTGCGGCGACATCGGGATCGGCGTTCTCGTTGATCGTCAACCCCGCCGTGGTGTGGGGGACGAAGAGCAGCAGGGCCCCGTGGCGCAGCCCACGCTCGGCGATCCAGCGGTTGAGCGCCGCGGTGATGTCCACGAACTCGGCCTTGCAGCGGGTGCGGAGGGTGAGCACCATGCCGTTTTCAGCCCCGCCCAGCGCAAAGCCCCGCCGCGGATATCGGCGGGGCTTTGCCGGATCGAGACGTATCGCGGATGCAGGAGGGCTTACACGCAGCCCGTCGGCTTGGGCAGGCCCGCCATCTTGCAGGCTCCCTTGCCCGGCCCGGAGGGAAACAGCTCGTAGATCTGCTTCAGCTTGAAGCCGGTGACCTTGGAGAGCACGCGCACCATGGGAGCGATGCCGTTCTTTTCGTAGTAATCCCGAAGCACCTCGATGATCTTCTTGTGATCCTCGGTGAGCTCCTCGATCCCTTCCTGGCTCTTCACGTACTGGACCCATTCCGGGCACCAGTTCGCGTACGAATCGATGAAGCCGTCTTCATCCACGTTGAACGTCTTTCCCATCCATTCGACTGTCGGCATGAACTCTGTCCTCCTTTGCTGGATTTCGACGTTGAACAAGGCGGTCGGCCTGTGACGCCGGGTGCAGGCTTGGTCGGTACTGTGTAGAAGAACGACCCGTTCCTGTCAAGAGCCCGGGGCACCCGCCGCCCCGGGCAAAGACGGCGGCCGAGATCAGTACTCGCGCGGCGTCCGGTTGAGCTGCTCGAGGGTGAAGACCGGACCGTCCTTGCAGACGAACTCTTTGCCGATGTTGCAGCGACCGCACATCCCGATCCCGCATTTCATCCGGTTTTCAAGGGACATGATGATGCGGTCGTTGGGATAGCCCAGCTTCTCCAGGACCGGCAGGGTGAACTTGATCATGATCGGCGGTCCGCAGATGATGGCGAAGGTGTCCTCGCCGGCCGGCGGCGCCTTTTTTTCCGTGATCGCGGGGACAAAGCCGACGTTGTACTTCCAGGCGGGATCCTGGGTCGCATCCACCGTGATGTGCATGTGGATGTCGTCGCGCCGCTCCCAGGCGGCGAGCTCTTCGCGGTAAAGGAGCATCCCCGGCGTGCGCGCCCCGTAGATCACGTGGATCTCCCCGAATCGGCCGCGGTTGGCGGGGTCGAGCATGTAGACGATCGAGGAGCGCAACGTCGTGAAGGCGAATCCCCCCCCGATGATGACGACGTTTTTGCCCTCCATCCGCTCCCAGGGATACCAGTTGCCTAAAGGCCCGCGGATCCCCATCACGTCGCCGGCCTTCATGCTGTGCAAGTGCGAGGAAACCAGGCCGACTTTGTTGACGGTGAACATGACGAAGCCTTTTTCGGTCGGCGAGGAGGCGATCCCGATCGGGATCTCGCCCTTACCGGCGATCGACAGCTCCGCGAACTGACCGGCCCGATAGGAAAAGCGCTCCTCGTCGCCGGGGTTCAGGAACGAGAAGCGGAAGGTCTTGAGGTTGCGGTCCTCGGTTTCGACCGTGACGGCGTCGATGCGCACCGGGTAGGGTTGATAGGGGTTTCGCACGGCAGGCTCTCCTGGGGGCTCAGGGAATCGCACAGGCTTCGCCGGAGACGGCATAGCCGTTCATCATGTTGCAGACGCGTCGAATATCGATGTTGACCGGGCACAGCCGCACGCAGCGGCCGCAGCCGACACACTGGATCCCGCGGTCGTACTTTTCGACGAAGTACTTGAGCTTGTGCAGGAAACGCTGGCGCACCCGGTGGAGCTTCGTCCCGCGCGGGTTGTGCCCCGAACCGTGCAGCGTGAACAGCGGATACATGCAGGAATCCCAGAGCTTGAGGCGCACGCCGGCTTTGCCGCGGGTCTCGTCCTGGATGTCGAAACACCAGCAGGTGGGACACGAGTAGGTGCAGGTGCCGCAGTTGATGCAGGCGAAGGAAACCTCGTCCCAGAACGGCGCGTGGTAGAGGTCGTTCACGGGGATGGACTTCAGATGCTCGGTCTGGACGAAGGAGGTGATTCGCCCCTCGGCGGCGCGCGCGAGTTCCTGGAGGGCCGCTTCCGTTCCCTCGGGGGCCGGTTTCGTCCAGCCCGCCGCGCGGGCGAAGGCCTCGCCCTTCGCGGTGAGCACCTTCGCGGTGAACCCTTCGGCCGTCTCGGCGAGAAGCAGGTCCAGCCCCTCCTCGTGGAAAGGTCCGCAGCCCGCCGTGGTGCAGAAGCAGGAACCGCAGGGGGCGTTGCATCCCAGCCCAATGAAGGTCGTCGCCTCGTAGGCCCGGAGCCAGTAAGGATCCTGGACGTCGGGGGTATCGAAGTTGAGGCGCACCAAGACGAAGGCTTTGGCGTCGCAAGGCCGGATGCCCACCACGGCCGTAGGCGGGATGTCCCGGACGACCTCGCGGAGAAGATGGCGATCCTCGCGGGTCTCCTCGAGGGTGTAGGTGAACATCGGCTCGGTCTGCGGATAGATGACGTGCTTGGGGGAAAGCCGGCTGTTCTGGAAAGCGAAATCGGGCAACTGTCCCGCTGCCAGCGGCCGGAAGCTGTGGAACTCCTTTTCCTTGACCGGCCCGATCAGCCGGTAGTCTCCGGCGGCCCGTTTCAGCCCCTCCTCCCAGGCCCGGCGGTCGATCAGCAGCATCCTCATGGCGGGTTCCTTTGCGGCGATGACGTCAGCGGATGAAATCGTTCGGGTCGTTCGGCCGGTACTGGTCGAGCGCCGGCCGCGCCTCCAGGCTCAGGCCGGCTTCCCAGTCGAAGAGCTCCCGGCAGTCCTTCTCGAGCTTTTTCGTGAACAGGCGCATGTTGATCCCCACCGGGCAGGCGCGCTCGCAGGCGCCGCAGTCCGTGCAGCGACCGGCGCAGTGATAGGCCCGCAGGAAATGAAAGGTGCGCACGTCGATCGGGTCCTGCCCCTTGCCCACCCATTGGGGGCGCGACTCGTCCACGAAGCAGGTCGGGCAGTAGCAGAGCGGACAGGCGTTGCGGCAGGCGTAGCAGCGGATGCAGGGGGCGAGGAGATCCTCGAAATACTTCCAGCGCCGCTCGGGGGTCATCTCCTCGACGGCGCGCACATCGGCGTAACGGTCCACCCCCTGCTGCTCTTCGACGAGATCGCCGGCCAACTCGTCGTAAATGACCGGATTGCGGTGGATACAGAGGCTGCAGTTGTGCTGGAGCACGTCGGCTTTCTCGAAGGTCCGGCTGAAGCCTTCGCCCTCGGCGGTGATCGCGGTGGCGGTTTCGCTCACGCGGAGGATCTCCCCGGGGCACTTCATCGCGATCTTGCGCTTGTCGGCCATTCCGCGGCAGGGGACCCCGATCACGACGAGCTGCTCGCGGCGGATCTTGTTCTCCAGAATGTGCGTCACGACATTTCGCGAGTCGCATCCCTTGGCGACGATCCCGATTTTTTCCTTGCGGTCGGTCAGGTAGTTGGCGAGGTTGATGCCGCAGTGGCTGTCCCAGACGAGATGCCCCACCTCGTCCGGTTTGCGCACGAAGCAGGGCTCGTTCATCATCGGAATCGTTCCCTGCCGGAAACCGATCACCATCTCCACCGCGCCGGAGGAAAGCAGCCGTGCGGCGATTTCGCGGAGGATTGCGGTTGTGCTCGTCATGTCAGGCGACCTCGGCCAGTGGCGGCTGGATGAACCGCGTGTTCGGACCGAGCGCGCGGACGGCCTCGGTGACCTGGGTGGCGACCGTGACGAATTTGGTCGACTCCGCCGAGGAAATCCAAGAGAAGTGCAGGCGTCCGGGCTCGATTCCCATGTGCTCCATCAGATTCTTGAACAGGGCGAATTTGCGACGGGCATAGTAATTACCTTCCAGGTAATGGCATTCCCCGGGGTGTCACCCGGAGACCCAGACGCCGTCGGCCCCCTCCCGCAGGGCGGCCAGGAAAAACTTGGGACTCATGCGGCCGGTGCAGGGGATGCGGATCACGCGGATGTGCGGGGGATACTCCATGCGGCCGACTCCCGCCAAGTCCGCGGCCCCGTAGCTGCACCAGTTGCACAGAAACGCGACGATCTTGGGTTCCCAGTCCGACATCGTGCCGTCTCCTCTCATACCGCTTCGCGCAGGCTGAAAATCTGGGCGAAGATCTGGTCGTTGTCGAATCCTTTCAGATGAATGGCCCCCGAACGGCAGGAGGCCACGCACAGGCCGCAGCCCTTGCAGAGGACCGGGTTGATCTGCGCGCGCTCGGCGAAAGGGCCCTTCTCGATCCACGAGGGGGCCGAATAAGGGCAGATCGATACGCACACCCCGCAGCGGCTGCACATCCGGGGGTCCACCTCGGCCACCGTCCCGCTCGTGTACAGCGTCTTGCGCGCCAGCAGGGTAACGGCCCGGGAGGCCGCGGCCTGCCCCTGGGCGATCGCCTCGTCGATCGGCTTGGGGTAGTGGGCGAGCCCGCAGAGGAAGACGCCGTCGGTGGCGAATTCCGAAGGGCCGAGCTTGGCATGCCGCTCGACGAAGAAGCCGTCGGCGTTCAGCGGCACCTTGAAAAACTGGGCGAGGGCTCCGTTGTCCTGCGGCAGGATCGCCGTGGCGAGCGTCACCAGATCGGCTTCGAGCTCGAGCGCACGGCCGAGGATGGGATCGAAGACTCGGACGAGGAGGCGGCCGCCCTCCACGTGCACCTCGGGTTTGCGCTCGCGGGAGAAGCGCACGAAGATCACCCCCAACTCGCGCGCCTTCTTGTAGAGAAGCTCGCGCTCGCCGTAGGTGCGCATGTCCCGGTAGAGCACGAAGACATTCATTTCCGGATTCAACTGCTTCAGGTGAATCGCGTTGTCCACGGCGTGCGTGCAGCACACCCGCGAGCAGTAGGGTCGATCGGGCTCCCGGGAGCCCACGCACTGGATGAAGACCGCACTCGCGAGCGTTCCGAGCGCCGGGTCCCCGTCCAGGATGCGGCGGTCGAGCTCCAGGGCGGTGAGAATCCGCGGGTCGGTCCCGTAGCCGTATTCGCTCGGCCGGTAGGGCCGGCCGCCGGTGGCGAGGATGGCGACTCCGTGTTCGACCTCCCGGGCGCCGTCTTTCCCCTGGAGGGTCGTCTTGAAGTTGCCGACGAACCCCTCGACGCGCGCGATCTCGACCCCGAGGTGCACCTGAATGCGGGGATCCGCCTCGATCTCGGCGATCAGGGAAGAGAGAAGCTCCGGGACGTGTTCGCCGCGGGCGGTGCGGTGGAGGTTCCAGGCCTGTCCCCCGAGGCGGGACTCCTTCTCGACGAGATGGACCGTGTAGCCCTGACGCGCCAGGCTGCGGGCGGCGGCCATGCCGGAAAGTCCCCCCCCCACGACGAGAGCGCTCTGGTGGATTTCGAGTTCCGCCTCCTTGAGCGGGGAGAGCAGGGCCGCCTTTTCGACCGCCATGCGCACGAGATCCTTCGCCTTGCGCGTGGCGAGCTCCGGACTGCTCTTGTGCACCCAGGAGTCCTGGTTGCGGATGTTGGCCATCTCGAAGAGGTATTTGTTCAAGCCGGCGTTGACGAGGGTCTCTTGGAACAGCGGCTCGTGGGTCTTCGGCGTGCAGGCCGCGACCACGACCCGGTTCAGGTTCTTCTCGCGGATGATCTTGGAGATGGTCTCCTGGGTGTCCTGGGAACAGGAGTAAAGGTTGTCGGTGGCGAACTCGACGTAGGGCAGGGACTTCGCGTATTCGGCGACCGCGGGGACATCGACCACGCCGGCGATGTTCGTCCCGCAACGGCAGACGAACACTCCGATCCGCGGCCGCTCGTTTGCCACGTTCACCTCGGGGACCTTTTCCTTCGTGCGCGTCCGGCTGCCTCGGGCGGGGGCGAGGACCTCTCCCGCCGCCGTCGCCGCAGCACTGGCGTCGATTACCGACTGCGGGATGTCCTTGGGGCCCTGGAAGGCGCCGCAGACGTAGATGCCCTCCCGCGAGGAGGCGACGGGGGTGAGGCTTGCGGTGCGGCAGAAACGGCCCGGGGTGAGCTCCAGCCCCAGGCGCCGGGCGAGGTCGAGCACCGGCGGGGACACCTCCATGCCGATCGAGAGCACGACGAGATCGAAAACCTCGGTGTGAAGGCTTCCATCTTCGGCGATGTAGCGCACCTCGAGATCGTCGCTCGTCCCCACCGGCGTCACCGAGTGCACGCGGCTGCGGATGAAGCGCACGCCGTGGCGTTCGCGGGCGTCATCGTAAAAGCGCTCGAACTCCTTGCCGTGGGTGCGCATGTCCATGAAGAAGACCGCGCAGTCGAGCCCGGGACCCACGTGCTCCTTGGCGATCACCGCTTCTTTGACCGCGTACATGCAGCAGACGGCGGAGCAGTAAGCGTTGTCGCAGCGGTTCATATCGCGCGAGCCCACGCACTGGAACCAGGCGATCTTCTTCGGCTCCCGGCCGTCCTTGGAGAGCCGCTTGACGTGGCCTTGCGTGGGCCCCGAAGCGGAGAGCATGCGCTCGAACTCCATGGCGGTCATGACGTTGGGCAGCTTCGCGTACTGGTAGTTGTCGTAACGCGCCGGATCGAAGGGGACGAATCCCGGTGCGAGGACCACCGCGCCCACGCGCACCGTGGAGACCGCCGGTTTCTGGTCGAAATCCACGGCTCCCGTCGGGCAGATCTTCTTGCAGGCGCCGCATTTGCCTTTCTGCAGGAAAATGCACTCCTTCGGGTCGATCGCATACTTGAGCGGCACCGCCTGGGGGTACTCCACATAGGCGGCCTTACGCTTGGCCAGCCCCATGTTGTAGGTGTCCACGGTCTTCTTGGGACATTTCTCGGCGCAGGCGCCGCAGCCGATGCACTTCTCCACGTCGATGTAGCGCGGGTGTTGCAACAGCTCGACTTCGAAATCCCCCGCCGCGCCGCGGATGTCCTTCACCTCGGTGAGCGTCTTCAACTCGATGTTCAGGTGCCGGCCGACCTCGACCAGTTTGGGCGAGATGATTCACATCGCGCAGTCGCAGGTGGGAAAGGTCTTGTCCAGCTGCGACATGACGCCCCCGATGGAGGGCCCTTTTTCGACGAGGTAGACGTAATAGCCCGCGTCGGCGAGATCGAGCGCCGCTTGCATGCCGGCGATACCGCCGCCGACCACCATGGCCGAACCGATGACTTCTTGAGGCATTTTCGCTCTTCCCTCCTTGTCGGGAAAACCGCCCCTGGACCGAGGCGGGGGGGCAATCTTCGGGATCCGATCCCTTCATCCCCGGGCGGACGAGGAGCCGCCGGCGGATGGAGGCGACAAGAGGACTTCTCTACGCGGAGCAATCGGGAATGTCAATAGAGATCGGAGGGTTCCTCAGGGCTCCGTTAAAGTTATCCAAGTGGATGAGAAGGAACGAAAGTGATTAAGCGCTGGCTTTTTGCACCGAGAGATGCTAAGCGGTGCGTATGCCAAGCGCAGCTCCAATTCTGCCGCCCGGCGCGCCGCCGCTGGTGGTGCGGCCGATACGGCGCGAGGAGTCAGCCCGATGGCGGCAGTTGATGCGCCAGCATCACTATCTGGGTTTTGAGCGCCTCGTGGGCGAAGCGCTGTGCTATATCGCCCACCGGGGAGCACGGTGGGTCGCCTTGCTCGGCTGGGGGCCGGCCGCACTCAAGCGCGCGCCCCGCAATCAGTGGATTGGCTGGCAGCCTGAACTCCAATGGCGGCGGCTGAAGCTCATCGCCAACAATGTGCGTTTTCTGATCCTGCCCGACTGCATAGGCCCAATCTCGCCTCCCGGCTTCTATCCCTAACCTCAAGCGCTTGAGCCAGGACTGGCAGCGTTATTTTGGCCATCCGGTGCTGCTGGCCGAGACCTTCGCGGATGCCGCCCGGTTTCGCGGCACCTGCTACCGCGCGGCCGGCTGGCAGCTCTTGGGCACCACGCGCGGCTTTGCCAAACGCAATCATCGTTACTATCGCCACGATCAGCCCAAACTGGTGCTGGTGCGCCCCCTGGTGGCCGATGCCGCTGCACGCTGGGTCGCCCCATTCCGCCCCCCCCCCATCCCCTGCAACGAAGGGAGGAACCCTGGATGATCGATTCAATCGCTTGCCGCTGCAAGGACAGGGCGGCTTAATGGAGCTGCTCAACACCATTATTGACCCGCGCAAACCGCGCTGGGTGCGTCATCCCGTGGCCACCATCGTGGCCATTAGCCTGTGTGCGGCCCTCTCGGGAGCACGCAGCTTTTGTGCCATTGCCGAATGGGCGCAGGCGCTCAGCCGCGAGGTCCTGCGCCAACTCGGCTCCCGGCGGCCTCAGCCTCCCTCAGAGCCCACTATCCGACGCGTGCTGCAGCGCTTGGATGCCGACCGGCTGGATGCCCAATTCGGCCACTGGCTTGCTGGCCAGCACCCGTTAGCCGGTTGCGGCCTGGCCGTTGATGGCAAAACCGTGCGCGGCGGCCACGACCCGCATCGCAGCGCACCCCATCTGCTCAGCGCTATCCTGCACCAGGAAGCCGTTGTGCTCGGTCAGGTCGCGGTGGAGGAAAAAACCAACGAGATCCCCAAACTGGCCCCATCACTCGACCCGCTGCCCCTTAACGGCGCCGTTGTAACTGCCTAAACCTTGCACACGCAGCAGACCACCGCCCGCTATGTCGTGGAGGCCAAACAGGCCAACAAGAAGTGGTTTCATAACTGCCTCAGCGTAATCATCAGGCACGCCAGATGGGAAAACGCCCGGTAAACGGGAATCCGGCGATCCCAGCGTACCCCCAGACGCCGGAAGTTGCCCAGCCACGCAAAGGTGCGCTCGACTTTCCAGCGCCTGCGATAGCACCGCCGTTTTCGTCCATCTTGCAGCTCGGCCTTCAACCGCTTTCGCCGCGGATCCCTGTCGTAGGCCTTGTCCGCGATCAGCCGCCGCATGCGCTTGCGTGGCCGGCCCCGAGCCCGGCGCGGCACCTTTACCTGCTCCAGGGTCTCTTTGATCCGTCGCCCTTCCGCTGGCGAGGCCGAAGCCAGTGTGCTTCCCAGAGGAACCCCCTGGCCGTCGCCCCCCATCCACTTCGTAGCCTTGCCGCGCTTGGTTTTTCCGACACCGGGTCCCCTTTTTTCGCCGGGGCGAAGCTGCCCTCAGCGAAGGGCTCTTCCCAGTTCAGATACGGGCGTTCATCCGGCTCGGCCGGCAAGGCGCGCCAGACATCCAGCCAAACGCCCAACTCCTCCCAGAGCTTCAGTCGCCGCCGGCAGGTGGAGGCACTCGGATATCGGCGGGGAAGATCGCGCCAGCGGGCGCCGCTTTGGAGCACCCCGAGAATGCCTTCCAAGACCTGCCGGTTATCCTGCCAAGCTCTGCCATCCCTTGGGCCGGCAGCGGTTTTGGGTAAAAGCGGCTCCAGCTTCTTCCACTGCTCATCTTTTGGAAACGGGGTAGTGGGTGCCATTGGATTCCCTCCAACAGCTTACTACCCGAAATCATGTAAAAAGCCTACCGATC
>CALIUY010000002.1 GCA_938048455.1 uncultured Desulfobacterales bacterium
CTTAGAACGCTTGACCCGATTTGAGGGGATTGCGACTTTACAACTGGAAAACTTTTTGCGGAGGCTGCCCCACCGGGGCTGGATGTACAGGTACCAGCATCAAATACGACTCTGTAGAGTGATCTTGACTCTGGGATCAGAAATTCCTCTCGGGGGAACTGAGGGAGAAATGGAGCGAGAGCGATCACACACGAGCAGAAGACGATTCGTAGCAAAACGGTGTTTAAAATTTGCGCTGCAGTTTGGCAATGTCTAACAAGCCTGCAGCTTGATGGGCTGAAGAGCGGCAGCTATTACCGGTCAAGGACCTATACAAGGAGGTGGGCAAAGCGATGGAGCAGGCACTGGAGGATTTCCCATCTTGGCAGTCGCCCCGAGCGCAGGTACAGGTGGCCAATGAGCTCTGGAAGCGGGGCTTGTAGCTCTCCCTTGCGTGGGTGCGTTGTGTATGGCAGCAGCACGATCTAAAGAACGCCCCCAAGTTCCCCGGAGCTCCGGAGGCGAGAGCCCTCCAAATGAGTCGGCTTTTAAAAGAGAGCCCGGTGGTGGCCTCTGAGCAGGCCAGGCTGGCCAGGGTGGCCACCGGCGAGTTCGAGAGCGGACATATCGGCGATTGTGGATGAAAAAAAACGCACGTATTCTTCGGGGACCTTCAAAGGAGTGGCCCGAATCTGCCCGAAGGTCTCCACTGACACATATTTCGAGGTGGGCCTTGCCAAGTTCCTCGAGATCCAGCCGCCGCTGACGGTGGCGAAATGGCTCGAACGGCCGGCTGGTCGAGTTCTTTGAGGAACACGAGGTGCCCCTCTTTTTGGGTGTCGACAAATACAGGGGGCGGGAATCGCGGCAACCCCGAGCATCGAGAACACGCGCTAATCTTTGCGGTGCGGAACATCGACTCCTGTGTGACCGGGTCGAAGAGCCTTTAGAACTGCAGGCTCTGCGGGCTATTTCAAAGGCGCTCTTGCACGAGCTTTATCGGGCCCCTTCAGCAAGAAGTCATACCGCTCTCCCGAGGATACCATGAAGGATAGGGATGCTTGGCTGTGGGAGTCCATCGAGCAGCGGCCGCACCTGGGGGGAAACCCCGCTGCGGCCGTTTCTGGGCAACACCCACTTGGCAAGGAAGTAAGAACTTGATCGCATGGAATCCTCGCCGGTGGTGACTTTTCAAGAGGACGTCTCCGAGGCGAACCGCTGAAGCAGCGGCGCATGGCGGCGGCCATCAACCCTGACCTCCCGGGCGCCAAGGATCCCAACGCACTTTTGTCAGATCAGACATTATCTTTCAGTGATCATCAATACCTCCACACGCTTCCGGTGGAAAGCCTTCCTCGACAAACGCGCGGACCGCACACAAGCGATACCCGCGCGCATGAGCATCGGCCGACAGCCGGAGAATCGCCTGCTCGTCTTTCGATTTGATCATCTCCATTGCATAAGGGGCAATGTATTTGACATACGCGTAGGCGAGGATCGGAAGCCTCCAGTGCGGGCCCTCGTCCGCCTCGTCATGGACATAAAAGCCGTCCCCCACCGGCTTGCTGTAACCGTAGCGCTGCGCCGCACGCACCGCTGACTCCTCGTCGGGGAATACCCCTAAAGCCAGCGTGTCAGGCGGTTCCTCACGCTCGACCACGCCGGCCGCAAACTGAATATAGAGATCCTGCTTGTTATAATGCATCGCCTCCGGATCGTCGGTCACCCGCAACCTCAAGCCCCACAAACCCGCCTCCTGCGCATTCTCGAGCGGTGCATAGAGGTAATACGGCGTGTGGGGATCCTTGGGGGGGATGAAGCAGTCCTCCGGCTTGGGAACCTCGTGCAGCGGCACCTGGAGCTTCGGGTCCATGACCGGTGCGACAACATAGCCGGTCAAAATATACCTCCCCAGCCAGTCGCCTAGCAGTTTGTTCATCTCCAACAATGCACACAGCACGCACAACCAGCGCGCCCGTCCACCCACCAAGGCGATCAGCGCCTGCGGGTTGCCGCAACACTCACACACCGACTCCAAAAATTTCATCATGCAGCACCTCTCTCGATGAGAAAACGCCTGTTCATAAAAAAGCCGCACTTGGACATAGGGCCCGCCAGCAACACTTTGGAATGCAGCTGATTTCCAACAAAGGGTGCAAAACGCGGCCGGTTCTGGAAACAGACCCAGCCCGACACAGCGGAAAAGACGGTCTTTCGCCCATGAGCGCAGTGCCGCAACTTACCGGCCATGTGTTTGTCCTCATCGATTTTGCCGTTGATGACTTCCGTCGGACATTCGTGATCCGATGCTGAACGAAAACCACGGTGTTGCCGATATGGGTCTTAAGCCTCTGCGTCTTTTTTGATGAGCTTACGCCGCGAATGCGTGGCCCGAATGTGCCACCGTTTGAAGCAGTTGTGCATAAGCGCCTCGTGCCGGTAACTCCTCAGATGCCGCAGGTTCCGCTTGATTTCGCTTCCCCGCCAGAGATCAAGACCGTGGGATCTCCGAGCGGCGAGGTCGTTGCGTCGACAAACCGGCAGATACTTCTGGCTACACCGCCGCAGAGACAGGCTTTCTTCCAGCGGAGGCCCGCCGATCTCGGAGTTTGACCGCGGGGGGTGTACGTGGATTTAAACCTGCACCTGGCAAGTGTTCACGCGCCGGCAAAGTCGCCCCGGCGCATGATCATTGACCACCACCTTACCTCGATCCAATACCCGTTTTTCCAAACCACCGTATTTTACTAAACCTGTGAAAATAGAACGGCAGAGGGGCCTCGTTTTTCAAAAAAGGAACTCCTTTACGCAAAGATTATCTTTAGCCGGATGCGGGAAAAGATTCGATGGCCGGCTGCAGCCGGTTCGAACAGACAACTCAGCCGAGTTTTTACATGCAAAAGAGATCCTGGAGCGGGAAGTCGCGGCTGAGCATTGCGGTGCTGGTCGATGTGGACGGGACGTTGGCAGGGGTCTACCGCAACGGCCGCAGGCCGATCCGTCCCACCGCCGAGGTGGCGCTGCGCCTGCGTTCGAGCTATGCCCCCGTGTTCTTGGGGTCGATTGCCGGGGAAGAAAACGGGCGTCGGTCATTAAGAAGTACCCCGAGAACCGCCCGTACGTTTCAAGCGTTTTCGGGAAAGGGGAGTTTCCGATCGACAAGGTGGGCAGGGCCTACACGATCGATGATGAAGACTGCGACGAGATTCTGGAACGGTGTTACTTTCTTGTGCTCATCGACCGCTCAAAGCCGCCTCAAGCATCATCGAGCTAAGCCGACGCGACACCTGTTGACGGCTGCTACGGAAGACGTCCTTTTGTCCAGCCTGAAGATCGGGGTTCAAGCACCCAAGGGTCGCGCTGCGGTGATCGAGAGGTGGAACGGGATCATCGGCGGTTGACCCGCCTCCGGGAGAAACCCCGCCTGGACTTCCCGCCTTCAGCCCAGGCGGAAGGGATTGAAGTCGGCTCCGCGGTCGAAGGGGTCGGCGCCCTCGGCGCGTTTGAGGGCGAAGACGGCGGCGTAGGTGAGGGGAGTGGCTGCAGCCTCGAAGGCGGATTTAAAGAGCCATTGGGTGACAACGAGGCGGGCGAGGGCGGCGTCGGGGAGAACCCCGGCGAAGGCGATGGTGATGAAAAGGGCCGAGTCGGCAAGCTGGCCGACAAGCGTCGAGGCGATCGTGCGCAGCCACAGAAAGCGTCCGGCGGTGGCGATCTTGAGGCGGGCGAGCACGTAGGCGTTTAGAAACTCGCCGGCGAGATAGGCGATGAAAGAGGCGATCAAAAGCCTGGGGGTGAAGCCCAAGATCGCATCCCAGGCGGCCTGGGCCGCGGCCGGCTCGGCATAGGAACCCGCCGTCCAGAAGGGGGCCGGAGGAAGAAGACCTCCCAAGAAAATCGCCGCCACGGCAAGAAGGTTACAGAAAAACCCGGTCCAGATCACGCGCCGCGCTTGGCCATAGCCGTACACCTCGGTCAGAATGTCTCCCAGAATGTAGGAGACGGGAAAGAGGAGCACCGCGACCGGAAGATAGAGACTGCCCAGGCCGGGGAGACGACCGAAAGAGGCGATCTTGACGGCGATGATGTTCGAGACGACAAGGCAGGTGACGAAGAGCGCGGTGACGAGCGGCAGGTGGCGGCGGCCTTCCATGAGATTCAGCGCCTTCGGCCGCCGGGGCGACGGGGGGCCGCGGCTTTCTTTTCGTGGGCGGCCTGGACGGTGATTGCAATTCCGCCGCGCACGTGAAAGTTGCCGACGACTTCGATCCGCTGCGGGTCGAGCGCCTTGACCAGGTCATCCAAGATCATGTTCACGACATGCTCGTGAAAAGCTCCCTGGTCACGGAAAGACCAGAGATAGAGCTTGAGCGACTTCGATTCCAGAATCCAGCGGTCGGGGACGTAGCGGATCGTGAGCTCGGCGAAATCGGGCTGACCGGTTGCCGGGCACAAACAGGTGAACTCGGCCGTGCGGAGTTCGACCGTGTAGCGCCTGCCGCGGTGGTGGTTGGGGAAGACCTCGAGCCTCCGCGAGGGCGCGGCCTTCTTTCCGCCCAGAAGGGAGAGCCCCTTCAGATCCTCCGGCTTCGTGACCGTCATGGTGCGATGATCCGGAAAAACGCTTTTCCTGTCAACCGCCACCTCTTCAGCTCCCCAGAACCGCTTCGAGGGCGGCCTTCAGCCCGGAGATCACCTGCTCGATTTCCTCTTCGGTGATCACAAAGGGCGGGGCGACGATCAGCCCGTCGCCTTCGCCCGCTGCCATGCCGACCGACTTGTAGGTGATGACCCCGTGGTCGAAGAGATGCTGCCAGAGCCGCTCGGTCAGCTTCTCGGAGCGGGGAAAGGGGGTGAGCGTCTGGCGGTCTTTTACGAACTCGATCCCCCACATCATCCCCAGGCCGCGGATGTCGCCCACCTGCGGGTGTTCGGAGAGCTCCTCCTTCAGCCGGGCGCCGAGCCTGGTTCCGAGGGCCGATGCGCGCTCGACCAGGCGCTCGCGCTCGAGCAGCCGCACCGCGGCAAGGCCCGCCGCACTGGCGATCACGTTGTGGCTGAAGGTCCCGCCGTGAGCGAAGTTTCCGGCCGTGCGGCGCACGGCCTCGAGGTGCTCTTCGCGGACGGCGATCGCTGAAAGCGCCACCGTTCCGCCCGAGAGGCCTTTCCCTAAAACGAGGATGTCGGGGGTCGTCCCGTAATGCTCGGCTGCAAACCACTTGCCGGTCCGGCCCATGCCGCACATAACCTCGTCCAGAATGAGAAGAACGCCGTAGCGGTCGCAGATCTCGCGCACGAGCGGCCAGTAGCCCGGCGGCGGCGGCAGGACCGCGATGCTCGCCCCGCCCACGGTCTCGCCGATGAAGGCCGAGACCGCGCCGGCACCCAGGCAGCGGATCGTCTCCTCGATGGCAAGCGCACAGCGCAGGCGGCAGGAGGGGAAGGCGAGGCCGTAGGAGCAGCGCAGGCAGTAGGGCGCGGGCAGGTGCACGGCGTCGCGGAGCATGGGATAGAAGGGGAGCCGGAACGGGGTCCTCCCCGCCGCGGCGAGCGCCCCCATCGTCAGCCCGTGATAGGAGTTCCAGCGGGAAATCAGAAGATGGCGATCGGTGTCGCCGCGGGCGAGGTGTACCTGGCGGGCGAATTTGATCGCCGTTTCCACCGCCTCGGAACCCGAGCTCATGAAGTAGAAACGGTTCAGCCCCCGCGGGGTGTGGGTGGAGAGCAGGCGGGCGAGCTCCTCGAGCGGTGGCGAGGTGAACATCGTGGGGTGGACGTAGGTGAGGGTTCCGAGTTGCTCGGCGACGGCCGCGGCGATTTCCTTGCGGCCGTGGCCGACATTCACCACCACCGCCCCCCCGCTGGCGTCGAGAAAGCGCCTGCCGTCCGCGGTTTCGATCCACACCCCCTGCGAGCGAACCGCCTGCGGCAGGGGCCGGTCGAGCACGCGGTGAAAGACGTTTCCGGTATCGAGGGTCATGGAGAGACCTCCTTTAGAGTTGGAAAACTGCCCCTATAGTGGAGAATCGGGCTGCGGACAAGGGGTTTCCTGCCCGCCAGCGGCCTGCGCCGAACGGCGGGAGCGCAAAAAGGGTTGTCCGCCGGAGCCTTTTCGCATAGGGTAAAGACGTTGAGCCAGGGCCTTTCCGGCCTCTCTCAGGCCGGCGAGGCGGTCAGACCGAAAGGAGGGGTTTCGTCCATGAATTCAACCCGTTTTGCGCTCTTTGCTTGCATCCTTCTTGCCCTCGGCGGCTGCTCCGTATTCGACGGAACGGGGCCTTCCACGACACCCGAGCCGAAGAGGCTTCCCGACCAGCGGGAATTCGGCGGAGATGTTCTCATCCCCCGCGAGATGGACATCCAGAAGGAAGCCTCCTACGTCACGCAGCGCGGCGGGATCCAGGCCGGGCTGCTCCGCCTTTACGGCCGGGTGGATTCCAAGTCGCTTCTGCGTTACTTTCAGAACAACATGACCGCGGAGGGCTGGCGGCTGGTGACGCGCTATCAATCGCCGCATTCGCTTCTGATTTTCGAGAAGGATAACCGCATGGCGGTGATCGCCGTGGAGGATTCGACCTTCCAGACCTTCGCCGACGTCTGGGTCGTGCCGCGAAACGACAGCTTTGACTATGAACCCAAGAAATGACGAGGCCCGCCGGGGGCTTGCCCTCTGGCTGGGCGAGTTCGAACGAGCGCTTCTTCAGCTGCGTGAGGCGGGCGTCGAAGGCGTTTTCTGCCGCCCCAAGACACGCACCGTGCTCGAATCCTGGGTGGAAAAGCCCTCCCCCGGCGGGGATGCGTCTGGAGAGTCGCTGGCGAAGATCCGCGCCGACATCGGGGAGTGCACGCGCTGCAAGCTCCACAAAAGCCGCACGAAGATCGTCTTCGGGAGCGGGAATCCCCGCGCCGTGCTTATGTTCGTGGGGGAGGGCCCCGGTCAGGACGAAGACCGCGCCGGGGAGCCCTTCGTCGGCGCGGCCGGACAGCTTCTGACCCGCATGATCGAGGCGATGCGGCTTTCCCGCTCCGCGGTATACATCGCCAACGTCGTCAAGTGCCGGCCGCCCGGGAACCGCACTCCCGAGGAGGACGAGATCGCCACCTGCCTTCCGTTTTTGAAGCGCCAGATCGCGGCCGTCGGGCCGCGGCTGATCTGCACGCTCGGGGCCTGCGCCTCGAAGGCTTTGCTCGAGAGTACCGAGCCCGTCTCGCGGCTTCGGGGAAAGATCCACGAGCGGCAGGGGGTGAAGATCGTTCCGACGTACCATCCGGCCTATCTGCTGCGGAACCCCGCGAAAAAGCGCGAAGCCTGGGAGGATCTTCAGCTCCTCATGAAAGACTATCCTTATGAAGCGTAGCTTCCGTCTTGTCCTGCTCGCCGCCGTCCTGGGGGGGGGGATGCCGTTGACGGCGTCTGCCTCTGCGGCCGCGGCGGTCCCCGAGGTGGTCCTCGTGCGCGTCGCCGACGCCGTCACCCCGGCGACCGCACGCTTTATCCAGGCGGGGCTGAAAAAGGCCGAAAGCGAAAAGGCGGCCCTGGTCGTGATCGAGCTCGACACGCCGGGGGGCCTTGCCGACTCGATGCGCCAGATCGTGCAGGACATCCTTGCGAGTCCGGTACCGGTTGCGGTCTTCGTCGCCCCCGGGGGGGCGCGGGCGGCCTCGGCCGGGGTGATGATCACGATGGCTGCGGACATCGCGGCCATGGCCCCGGGGACGAACATCGGGGCCGCGCATCCCGTCGGCGCGGGCGGCCAGGAAATCGACGGCAAGATGTCGGAAAAGGTCGTCAACGACATGGTCGCCCACGCGCGCAGCGTCGCCGAGCGGCGCGGGCGCAACGCCGACTGGGTCGAGCGGGCGATCCGCGAGTCGGTATCGGCGACCGAGACCGAAGCGCTGCGCGAGAACATCGTGGACGTGATCGCCGAGGATGTCGCCGATCTGCTGCGCAAGATCGACGGCCGCGACATCCCGGGCAAGGGCAAGCTCGTGCTTGCCGGGGCCAAGCTCGTCGAGCACGAAGAGAACCTCCGTACGCAGATCCTGCGCGCGATCAGCAACCCGAACATCGCCTATCTGCTCTTGATGATCGGGCTGGCGGGCCTTTACTTCGAGTTTTCCCACCCCGGGGCGATCTTTCCGGGGGTCGTGGGGGCGATCGCGCTCATCCTCGCCTTCTTCGCCCTGCAGACGCTGCCGGTCAATTTCGCCGGGGTGCTCCTGATCGCGCTCGCCGTCGTCTTTTTCATCCTCGAGATGAAGGTGACGAGCTACGGGCTGCTCTCGATCGCGGCGATCCTCTCGCTCTTTTTGGGCTCCCTCATGCTCTTCGAAGGCGACGGGCCGGCGGGCCGCGTCTCCTGGGAGGTCCTGCTGCCGACGGTCCTGGTGGTCTCCGCCTTCTTCGCCGGCGTCGCCTACGTCGTCTTTCGCGCCCAGTTCCATCGGCCGGCCACCGGCGCCCAGGGCATGATCGGCGAGGTGGGCGAGGTGAAGCGGCGACTTGCCCCTGCGGGCAAGGTCTTCGTCCACGGCGAGCTTTGGAACGCGGTGGCCAGGCAGCCGATCGAGGAAGGCCGTCGCGTGCGCGTGGTCGCCGTGAAGGGGCTGTTGCTCGAGGTCGAGCCGCTGGACGCTACCGTCTGATCCGTTTTCCCCGTGCGCCGGGGCATCCCCCTCGGCAAGGAGGTACCCGATGTACACCTTGATTGCGATTGTCGTGTTGTTGGCCCTTTTTCTCTCGGCCGCCCTCAAGATCCTCAATGAGTACGAGCGGGGGGTCATCTTCCGGCTCGGCCGCGTGATCGCCGCCAAGGGGCCGGGGCTGATCATTTTGATCCCGCTGATCGACCGCATGACCAAGGTGAGTCTGCGGCTGGTCGCACTCGACGTCGACCCGCAGGATGTGATCACGCGCGACAACGTTTCGGTCAAGGTGAACGCCGTGATTTACTTCCGCGTGATCGACCCGGTGAAGGCGATCATCGAAGTGGAAAGCTACGGTTATGCGATCTCGCAGCTGGCGCAGACCACGCTCCGCAGCGTCTGCGGCGAGGCGGAGCTGGACGATCTGCTCGCCAACCGCGAGAAAATCAACGCCCAGCTCCAGGAAATTCTCGACAAGCACACCGACCCTTGGGGGATCAAGGTGACGACGGTCGAGTTGAAGCACATCGATCTGCCGCAGGAGATGCAGCGGGCGATGGCGCGGCAGGCCGAGGCCGAGCGCGAGCGGCGCGCGAAGGTGATCAACGCCGAGGGCGAATTCCAGGCGGCCGCGAAGCTGGCCGAAGCCTCGGGCATCATCGAAAAGCACCCCGTGGCGCTCCACCTGCGCTACCTCCAAACGATGCGTGAGATCGCCACCGAGAGCAACTCGACGACGTTCCTTCCGGTCCCACTCGATTTGTTCCGGATTTTCATGCCCCAGCGGGATGCCGCCGACGCCGAGACGGCCGGGCCCGGCCGCTTGACATCGAAAACGGAATCGGTCTAAAGAACGGGGCGCTTTCCACGGGCCACGGACGCGCACCGGTACGCGCGACGGAGGTGCGGATTGTTCATGCGGGCGGGGGCTTTTCGGGCTCCCGCCCGCCTTTTCGACGGAAAGGATCGATCGATGAGCGAAAAGGAAATCGAAATCTGGGGCCGCCCGCTCGAAAAGATGACCACCACCGAGCTCCGCGAAGCGGCCAAGGGGATCGAGGGCATCACCGGCGTCCACGGGATGAAAAAGGAGGAGCTGATCGAGGTTCTGCGCAAGTCCAAGGGCATCGTGGTCGAAAGCGCCCGCCGCGCAAGCGATACGATCCGCTCGCTGAAAAAGACCATCCGTTCCCTCAAAGTGAAACGCGCCGAGGCGTTGCAAGCGAAAGACCGGAAAGCGGCCGACATCTGCCGCCGCAGGATCGCGCGCCTGAAGAAGAAGACCCGCCGACTGGCGGCCTGAACGAACCGCGATGGCTCCGACCGCCCGTTCCTCGCTTGCCCTCGCCGAGGCCGCACCGCGGATCGATCCGGAGGCGATCGCCTTCGACGTCGACGGGGTGATCGCCGACACGATGCGGCTTTTTCTGGAAATCGCCGCGGAGGAGTACGGCATCCGCGGCATCCGCTACGAGGACATCACCACCTACAACGTCGAGGATTGTCTCGATCTGCCGGGGCAGGTGATCGAGGGGCTGTTGCGCCGCCTGATTTACGGGGGCTATCGCGGGGATCTGCGACCCCTTCCCGGCGCTCCGGAGGTGGTGCGGCGGATCGCCGGCCGTGCGGGAAGCGTCCTTTTCGTCACCGCGCGGCCGATCTCCGGGCCGGTGGAATCGTTTCTGCGCCGAGTGTTCCCCGACGGGGCGGGGGGCTTCGAGTTGGTGGCGACCGGATCCTTTGCGGCGAAAACGGAGATCCTCAAGCGGCGCGGCATCACCCATTTCGTGGAGGACCGACTCGAGACCTGTTTCGCCGTCGACCGCGAGGGCATCCGACCCGTGGTTTTCGCCCAGCCTTGGAACCGCCAGCCGCATCCCTTTCTGGAAGTGCAAAGCTGGCGGGAGATCGAAGAGCTGATCCAATGGTGAGCGCTCCCTCTGAACCGACGCCCTTCCCCCTGCGGGAGGCGGTGCGCTCTTTTCTTGAAGCGCTTCCTTCCGAGAAAGGCTATTCCGTCCATACCTGCCGCGCCTACGCCCACGATCTCGAGGAGTTCCTCGCGTTTCTCGAGGAGTCGGGCCTGCCGCCTGCCGGAAACGGCGCCGGAGTCGAGGCCCCCCGGCCTCAGGAAATCACGGCGGTCGCGATCCGGGGGTATCTCGCCAGGCTCCATCGCAAAAACCAGAAATCGAGCATCGCGCGCAAGCTTTCGACGCTGCGAAGCTTTTTCAAGTTCCTGGTGAAAAAAGGCGTTCTCGAGAAGAGCCCCGTCGAGGGCGTTCTCACCCCGAAGCGCGGCCGGGCGCTCCCCTCGGTGTTGACGGTGGATGCGGTCTTCGGTCTTCTCGAGACGATCGAGCCGGATACGGTTCTCGCCGCGCGGAACCGGGCGATGTTCGAAACCCTCTACTCCTGCGGTCTGCGGGTCTCCGAACTGACGGGACTGAACGTGGGGGACGTCGACGCCGCGGGAGGCACCGTGCGCGTGCGCGGCAAGGGCGCTCGCGAGCGAGTGGTCCCGATCGGGAGAAAGGCGATCGAGGCGATCGCCGCCTACCGCGGGATGCTCGTGGAAAGGGAGGCGTTTCGGCGCGAGTCCTCGGCGCCGCTTTTTCTGAACCGCCGGGGGGGGAGACTGACCGGCCGTTCGGTCGCTCGGATTCTCAAGAAACTGGCCGAGCTCTGCGGTATCCCCACGCCGATTTCGCCGCACACGCTGCGGCATACTTTCGCCACGCACATGCTCGATGCCGGGACCGATCTGCGCGGCGTGCAGGAGATGCTCGGCCACAAAAGCCTTTCCACCACGCAGAAATACACCCACGTGAGCATCGACCGCCTGATGGAAACCTACGACCGCGCCCACCCGCGGAAATAGAGACCCTTTGCCATGAACGACGGATTTCAGGCGCCCCCGGGCATGATGCGTATGCACGGTACGACGGTGCTCGCCGTGAGGCACCGCGGCCGCACCGCGGTCGCCGGCGACGGCCAGGTGACGCTGCACGACCGGGTGATCAAGCAGCGCGCGCGGAAAGTTCGGCGCATCTATCACGACCGCATTCTCGTCGGCTTCGCCGGCGCGACCGCCGACGCCCTGAGCCTCTCCGAGCGGTTGCAGGAAAAGCTCGAGCGTTACAACGGGAATTTGCCGCGGGCCGCCGCCGAGCTCGCCCGCGACTGGCGGACGGACAAAGTCCTCCGGCGCCTCGAGGCCGTGATGGTCGCGGCCGACGAGGCTCATCTCTACGTCCTCTCGGGGAGCGGGGATGTGATCGAGCCCGACGAGGGAGTGATCGGGATCGGCTCCGGCGGAGCCGCCGCCCATGCCGCGGCCGTCGCTCTCCTGCGGCACTCGGACCTCGCGGCGCGCGAAATCGCCGAGGAGGCGGTGCGCATCGCCGCCGGGATCTGCATCTACACGAACGATTCCGTGACCGTGGAGGAGATCGGCTGATGGCGAACCCGCCCGTCGCCGGACCCCTCGTCGCCGCCCGCGCCCTCAAGCCCGCGGAAATCGTCGCCGCGCTCGATGCCTACATCGTCGGGCAGGAGCGGGCCAAGCGCGCCGTCGCCGTCGCCCTGCGCAACCGCTACCGGCGCCAGCAGGTGCCCCCCGAGCTGCGCGAGGAGATCGCCCCGAAGAACATCATTCTCATCGGACCGACCGGCGTGGGAAAGACCGAGATCGCCCGACGCCTCTCGATGTTGACCGACTCGCCCTTCCACAAGGTCGAGGCCTCCAAGTTCACCGAAGTGGGCTATGTGGGCCGTGATGTGGAATCCATGGTGCGCGAACTCGTCGACTTGACGATCGGCGCTTTCCGCGCCCGCGAGCAGGAGACCGTACGCGACAAGGCGCGGCTGCTCGCCGAAGAGCGGCTGCTCGACCTGCTGCTCCCCGCCACGGGGCCGCGGGGCTTCGGGCGGGCTCCGGCGGCGGCGCCGCATGCGGTCGAGGAGACGGCCGCCCACGCCGAGGCCACCTCCACACGGGAGAAGCTGCGCGGGATGCTCCGCGAAGGGAAGTTGGATGAGCGCATCGTCGAGGTGGAAACGGCCGACACTCCGGTACCGCTCGTCGAGGTCTTTTCGAATACGGGTTTCGAGGAGCTGGGCATCCAGTTCAAGGACATGCTCGGCAACCTCTTTCCCCGCTCGGTGAAAAAGCGGCGCCTCAAGGTGCCCGAGGCGCTCGAGGTGCTGACCCAGCAGGAGTCCCAGCGGCTGATCGACCAGGACCGGGTCGTGCGCCGGGCGATCGAGCGTGTCGAGCAGGCCGGGATTCTCTTCATCGACGAGATCGACAAGATCGTCTCCCGCGGAGGCGGAGGCCACGGACCGGAGGTCTCCCGCGAGGGGGTGCAGCGGGATCTCTTGCCGATCGTCGAGGGCTGCACCGTGAACACGAAGTACGGTCCGGTCAAGACCGACCACATCCTCTTCATCGCCGCCGGCGCCTTCCACACGGTGAAACCCGCGGATCTCATCCCCGAGCTCCAGGGCCGTTTCCCGATCCGGGTCGAGCTCTCTGCGCTGGGCCAAGAGGAGTTCGTGCGCATCCTGACCGAGCCGCGCAACGCGCTTCTCCTCCAGTACCGTGCCCTGCTCGCCACCGAGGGGATCGAGCTCGAGATTCTGCCCGAGGCGGTCGAGGAGATCGCGCGCATCGCCCACGAGGTGAACGCGCGCACCGAAAACATCGGCGCCCGGCGGCTGCACACGATTCTCGAGCGGCTCCTCGAGGATGTCCTCTTCGACGCCCCCGACCTTTCCGAAAAGCGCGTGGTGGTCGACCGCGCCTTCGTCGCGGGACGATTGAAAGACGTGGCCGAAAACGAGGATCTCAGCCGCTACATTCTTTGAGGGGAAGGGAAACTGCGATGGCCTCCGCGACCCTGGAGCGCGCCGAACGCTTTATCGCCCATACGTACAAGCGCATTCCGCTCGTGTTCACGCGCGGCAGCGGCGCGAGCCTTTGGGACGAGACGGGTCGGCGCTACACCGATTTCGTGGCCGGGATCGCCGTTTGCAACCTTGGCCATGCCCACCCCCGGATCGTCCGGGCGCTCGGCGAACAGGCCGAGCTTCTCTGGCACGTCTCCAATCTTTACTACACCCGGCCGCAGATCGAGCTCGCCGCCTGGCTCGTCGAGCACAGCTTCGCCGACCGGGTCTTCTTCTGCAACAGCGGGGCCGAGGCGAACGAGGCGGCGATCAAGCTCGCGCGCAAATATTTCAAGGACAAGGGCGAGCCCGGCCGCTACCGCATCGTCTCCATGGAACTCTCTTTCCACGGCCGCACGATGGCGACTCTCTCGGCGACCGGGCAGGAGAAGGTGAAGCACGGCTTCGATCCGCTGCTCGAGGGCTTCGATTTCGTGCCCTTCGGCGATGTCGAGGCGCTGCGCCGCGCGATCGGCAAGCAGACCGCCGCCGTCCTGCTCGAGCCCATCCAGGGCGAGGGCGGTGTGCGCCGGCCGGAGCCCGGATATCTTGCGGCCGTGCGCGCGCTCTGCGATGAGGCGGGGGTGCTGCTCCTCTTCGACGAGATCCAGACGGGGATGGGAAGGACGGGAACCCTCTTCGCCTACGAGCAGTTTGGCGTCACCCCCGACATCATGACGCTGGCCAAGGCGCTTGCCAACGGTCTGCCCATGGGGGCGATGCTCGCCCGCGAGGAAATAGCTGCGGCCTTCGGCCCCGGGGCCCACGCCTCGACCTTCGGGGGGACCCCGATCGTCTCCGCCGCCGCCCTCGAGGTCTGCCGCATTCTGGGCGAGGGCGAAATCCTCGCCCACGCCCGCAAGGTTTCCGCGCATTTCCGCGCCCGGCTCGAGGCGTTGCAAGCCCGGCACCCGCTCGTCGAGGAGGTGCGCGGGCTGGGGCTGCTTCTGGGCCTCAAGCTTGCCGTCGACGGCGAGCCTTTCGTCCAGGGCTGTCGCGAGGCGGGCTTCCTGATCAATTGTGTGCAGGGAAACGTGTTGCGCTTCGTTCCCCCGCTCCTCATCGCCGCCGAGGAGATCGACGCGCTCATCGCCTGTCTGGACGGGCTTTTCGAGCGGGCGGAGCGGGAAAAGAGATCTTGAAACGCCATGGCCGAGAAACTCTGGAAAGGACGCTTCAGTGAGAAAACGGCTCCGGTGGTCGAGCGGTTTACCTCCTCGATCGACTTTGACCGCCGGCTCTACCGCTACGACATCGAGGGGAGCATCGCTCACTGCCGGTTGCTCGCCCGCGCCGGGATCCTGACCCCCGAGGAGGAGGAGGCGCTGATCGACGGGCTGAACCGGGTACGCCGCGAAATCGAAAACGGGACCCTCGCCTTCGACGACACCCTCGAGGACATCCACACCCACGTCGAGGCCCGCCTGACCGAGCTCGTGGGCAAGGCCTCGCCGAAGCTTCACACCGGCCGCAGCCGCAACGATCAGGTGGCGCTCGATCTGCGCCTCTATCTTCGGGATGTCGTGGACGAAGCCGTGAGGCGGCTGGAGGATCTGCAGCGGGTGCTCGTGCGCCTGGCGCGCGAGCACTTCGAGGTGCTCCTTCCCGGCTATACGCATCTGCAGCGGGCGCAGCCGGTCAGGCTCGCGCACCATTTTCTCGCCTACGTCGAGATGTTTGCGCGCGATGTCGCGCGGCTGCTCGCCTGCCGCGGGCGGGTGAACGTGCTCCCCTTGGGTGCCGCGGCGCTCGCGGGAACGGCCTACCCCCTCGACCGCGCTTATGCCGCGGAGCTTCTGGGTTTTGAGGGGATTTCCGCGAACAGCCTCGATGCCGTCTCCGACCGCGACTTCGTGATCGAGTTTCTGGCGGCGGCCTCGATCTGCATGATGCACTTGAGCCGCTTTTCCGAGGAACTCGTGCTCTGGTCCTCGAGCGAGTTTCACTTCATCGAGCTTCCCGATGCCTTTGCGACCGGAAGCAGCATCATGCCGCAGAAGAAGAACCCCGATGTGCCCGAGCTCGTGCGCGGCAAGACCGGACGCGTCTACGGGCACCTCCTTGCCCAGCTCACGATGATGAAGGGACTGCCCTTGTCCTACAACCGCGATCTCCAGGAGGACAAGCCGGCCCTCTTCGATGCGGCCGACACGCTGCTTTCCTGCCTTGAGGTCTTCGGCCAGATGCTCCCCGGGCTGCGCATCCGGCGCGAGCGGATGGAGGCGGCGCTGCGCTCGGGGTATCTCAACGCGACCGAGATGGCCGACTACCTCGTGCGCAAGGGGCTTGCCTTCCGTGAGGCCCATCACGTCACGGGCGAGGCCGTGCGCCTGGCGATCGAGAAGGGCTGCGAGCTGAACGAGCTGCCGCTGGCCGAGCTGCGGCGTTTCTCCAAGCTGATCGAGGAGGATCTCTTCGCCTGCCTCGAGCCGCGAAGCGCGGTCGAGCGGCGGGCGGTCGTCGGCGGCACGGCGGGGCCGGCGGTCCAGTCGGCGCTCGAGGCCGCCGAGAGACGGCTCGGCATGGCCGGGGAAGGCGATGGGTGAGTTGAGCGGCGGAAGAGGGCTTTGCCTCCTCCTTGCGGGCCTGCTCCTGCTCAGTCCGGCCGCGGCCGGCTGCGGGCGCAAGATGCTTCCTATCCGTCCCGGCTCCTACCCTCCGCCGGCGGTGGTCAACTTCGGGTATACATGGGGCGAGGGCGAGAGCCTGGTTCTCTTTTGGGAGGCGCCCGCTCCCCGAAACGAAAAGGAGAGCCCGGCCGCGGGCTTCCGGGTGCTGCGGGCCCGTCTGCGATACGAGGAGGAGAGCTGCCGCGGCTGCTCCGTGCGCTTCGAGGTGGTCGGGCAGGTGAGGGCGGAGAGCCGAGAAGCGGACGGAGGCTTCCGTTTCGTCGACCGGCCCGAGCCCGGATTTCTCTATCGCTACAAGATCATCGCTCACTCGGCCGAGGGTTTGGCTTCCCGGGAATCGGCCGTGCTGCAACCCCGGCGTTGAACGCCAGCCTTCCCGCCCGGCAGGTTTCCATGGACGAGATCTCCTTTGCCAAAATGAGCGGCAGCGGAAACGATTTCATCCTGATCGACCACCGCGCCCCCTTCCTGCCCGAGGGCGGGCTTGCCGGATTCGTACGCGCCGTCTGCCGCAGGCGCATCTCCATCGGTGCGGACGGAGTGATCCTGATCGAGCCCTCCGAACGCGCGGACTTCCGCTGGCGCTTTTTCAACGCCGACGGCAGCAGCGCCGCCATGTGCGGAAACGGGGCCCGCTGTGCGGCGCGCTTCGCCGTCCTCTGCGGCATCGGGGGGCCGGAGGTCTGTTTCGAGACCGAGGCAGGGACGATCGAGGGGCGGGTCGAGGGGCGCCGCGTGCGGATTCGCCTGACCGACCCCGGGCCGGTCGAGGAAGAGGTGACGCTCGAGCTTTCCGCAGGGCGATTTCCGGCGCGGCGGATCGACACCGGGGTTCCCCATGCGGTGGTGATCCATCCCGCCGTGGAGGCGCTCGAGGTGGAGAAGCTCGGGGCCGAGATCCGGAGGCACCCGGCTTTTTCCCCGGAGGGGGTGAACGCCGATTTCATCCGACCCGACGGCCGGGGCGGAATCGTCATCCGGACCTACGAGCGCGGCGTCGAAGGCGAGACGCTCGCCTGCGGCACGGGGGCCGTGGCCGGGGCGCTCGTCGCCGCGAAAACCCTGAATCTTCGCTCTCCGGTCGAAGCCTTGACGCGGGGCGGGGAACGGCTGCGGGTTTTCTTCGAGCAAGCGGGGGGAAGCTTTCACAACGTCTTTCTCGAGGGCGAGGCGAGGCTGATCTACCGCGGCGTCATGACCCCGGAGGCCTGGGAGCCGGGACCTTCACCGTGAACGGCGGCCACAGGATCTTCGTCGGCCTGGGATCCAACCTGGGCGACAAGGTAGAAAACGTCTTCTTCGGGATCCGCGCGCTCGAGGAGGGGGAGAGGATCCGCATCACCGGCCGTTCGCGCCTGTACCGCAGCGAACCGGTCGGCTACCTGGAGCAGGACTGGTTTGTGAACGCCGTGGTACGGGGCGAGACCGGTCTTTCGCCCGAGGGGGTATTGGCTCGTATGCGAGAGATCGAGCGGCGGGCGGGCAGGACCGAAGGCGGGGTCCGGTTCGGTCCCCGGATCCTCGATCTCGACCTTCTCTTTTACGACGACCTCGTCGTCGACTTTCCGGGTCTCGTGTTGCCCCACCCGCGGCTTGCCGAGAGACGGTTTGTTTTGCGGCCGTTGTGTGATATAGACGCCGACATCCGGCATCCTGTGCTCGGCGAAACCGCCCGGGAGCTGCTCCGCCGGCTTGAGGAAAGCGGCCAGCGGGTGGAAGAGATCCCCTCATGATCCGCACCATCGTCATCCTGCTTGCCTGCTATCTTGCCTGGCGGCTGATTCGCGGCTATCTCCGGAAGAAACAACCGACCCGAAGCATGCCCGAGGGGCCGCGCGGACGGATCGACGACGTCATGGTGAAGGATCCGCAGTGCGGCACCTACGTCGCCCGGCGCGACGGGATCGTGGCGAAGACCCCGGAAGGAGAACTCGTCTTCTGCAGTCCCGAATGCCGGGACAAGTACCTCTCCGAGCACGGGCGTTCGGAAGGCTGAAGCGGTCATCGGCGATGGACTCCTCGAACCTCACCTCCGCACACGCCTCGGCCGGCGATCCTTCCGAGTCGCGGGCGCAGGGGGTGGATGCCTCCGTATCGGCGGCCCCGCTTCAAAACGGCGTCTGGCAGCGCCTGCTCAGCACCGCCAACCACCCGAACGGCCTCACCCTGATCCGCATCGCGCTCATTCCCTTCATTATCCTCTTCTTTTCGTTTCCGGAGGTCCCCTTCCTTTGCCTGACGGCGGCGATCGTCTTTGCGATCGCCGCCCTGACCGACTGGTATGACGGGTTCCTCGCCCGGCGGCAGGGGAAGATCACTTTCATGGGGATCGCCCTCGACCCGGTTGCGGACAAGCTGCTCACCTGCTCGGCCTTCATCATGCTCGCCTCTCACGGCTGGGTCCCCGCCTGGATGGTCTGCCTGATCGTGGGCCGCGAGCTTGCGGTCACCGGGCTGCGAAGCGTTCTTGCCGGACGGAGCCTGGACATCTCGGCCTCACATCTGGGCAAGCTCAAAACCGGCTTCCAGATCGCCGCCATCATCCCCCTGATGATCCATTACCCCTTTCTTGGGCTCGACACGCAGCTGATCGGCTGGAGCCTTCTCTGGCCCGCTCTGGGGTTTACGGTTTGGTCGGGGGCCGACTACTACCTGAAGTTCAAGCGCATGATCTGAATCCTGTTGACAAACCCCGTGGGAGAGGATATCAAAACAGGCTGTTTCGAGCGGGAATAACTCAGTGGTAGAGTGCGACCTTGCCAAGGTCGAAGTCGCGGGTTCAAATCCCGTTTCCCGCTCCATTTTTTTTAGGCGGCATAGCCAAGTGGGAAGGCAGTGGTCTGCAAAACCACTATTCCCCGGTTCGAATCCGGGTGCCGCCTCCACACCTATGCCCGGAATTCGGCAAAGCGAGATCCGTGAAGCGCGGAAGAGGAAGGCCAAGCGCGGATCGGGAAAACGGTGTGCCGAATTTTTTTTGCCCCTCCCGTCACGAACTCTCCATCGCCTCGGCCGATGACGCCTTCGGGCCTCCGAGCGCAAGCGATTTGCCGCGCGTGCGCTTCATGCGTTCGATGGCGATGCGGATCGATTCCTGCATGCGGCCGATGGCGGCGGCAAGCTCGCCGATTTCGTTCTTGGAGCGAACCGCGATGCGTACCTCCAGGTCTCCCGTCGAGATCCGCTCCGCAGCCTCCGTGAGTTCCCGGATCGGCCTGACGATCGCCCGGCTCGAAAGCACGGCGACCAGGAGCACCAGCGCCACCGTGGCGGCCAGGAGGGCGGCGGCGAAGATCATCGCCTCACGAATGAGGGCGAACACCTCCTCTTCATCCTGCTGGATGGCGACCTTCCAGCTCAGGCGGGTGGCCTGAACGAAGCCCACTTTTTCCGATCCGTTCTCTTGAAAACGGATCATGCCCGGTCCTTCCGTCTGGAAACGAGCGATGAGCGGGTGGCCGGAGAGGTTCTTCTCGGAGCGGGTCAAGCTTTCGTCCTGGTGGGCGACGACCTTGCCCGTCTGGTCCACCAGGAAGGCCAAGCCGCTTTTCCCTTTTCGCCATTTGGCGATCTGATCGGAGATCGCCTCGACATGCATCGCCGAGCAGAGCGCGCCGATCACTCGCTCGCCATCGCGGATGGGCACGGCGAGGATGAGGGCGGGCTTGCCGGAGGTGCGGCCGATGAGGGTCTGCCAGGAGAACGGTTTTTTCTCGCGCACCACGTCCTTGTAGTATTGACGGTCGGAGTAATCCGTCAGCGGTTTGCCGTCGCTTCGCGAAATGTTCCTCCCGGCTTCGTCGACCGTGAACACGAGATATTTCCAAGGGTAGTTCGCCTGAATGCTCTTGAGAAGCGGCTCCTGGTTCGCCGGCGCCATGGACCGCATGGCCTCCAGATCCGCCGCGGTCTGAAGGATGCGCAAGTTTTTGTCCACCCACTCGTCCACCTGGGCGGTGAGGCCCGAGACGATCTGCCGGCCCGTGTGATCGGTTTCGGCTTCCATTCGCTGCATGGTCTCAAAATGGACGACGACCGCATAGATGGACAGGGGAAGCAGACTCGCCAAAAGCATGAAGAGGGCCACCTTGCCGGTCAACCCCGAGAAGGCGGACCTGCGGCGCGGGGTTTCCTCGGGCAATAGATCTTCGACCGCTGCCACATTTGCCGGGGCGTCAAGGAGCTGCGGTTTCTTCGGGGGAAGAGAAGCCGCCTCCGGGGGCGCTTTGGGCTTTCTCTCGACGGCGGCCACTTCCCCCACGGCGCTCGGGCCGAGGGCGCGGGTGGCGAAGAACGAGGCCCAGCTCTGGCCGGGCTTTTTGGTGAGCGGTTCCTTGTAGCCGCAGGCCGAGCACTTGAAGGCGATCTTGTCGCGGGCGTCGCTCAGGGTTTCAGGATCGACGATTTTGAAATCCTTGCCGCATTTCGTGCACCGGATGTTCATGGCGCCGGGCTCCTTTTCAATCAAAGGCTTTTCTTCAGGCCGCCGACGGATTCAAGGTTTGCATCAGTTCGGACATGCGACGGCGGAAGGCTTGGGCCATTTCGGGGTTCTTGATTTCCGCGCAGAGATCGTCGGTCAGGGCGGGAAAGAGCCGCACGGGGAAATCCTCGGCGGCATGGCCCATGGCCTCGATCTTCTCGATCAAAACGAATTCGCCCAAGGGGCCGAGGATCTTGATCATCCACCCCTGGATCCGCTGCAAGAGCTCCAGCGGCACCCGCGGCTCGAAGAGGGCGACGAGTTCCTGTTTTTCGAGTTCCTTGAC
This sequence comes from uncultured Desulfobacterales bacterium, assembly GCA_938048455.1. Classification (GTDB taxonomy): domain Bacteria; phylum Desulfobacterota; class Desulfobacteria; order Desulfobacterales; family SpSt-501; genus SpSt-501. The sequence goes on from CALIUY010000002.1 coordinate 20,978, forward strand.
GGCCTTGGCGACTTCATCGAGCCGCATCCCCAGACGCCGGCCGATTTCCTCGAGGGTGCGCCTGCCGTCGATTTCCAGCAGCACCCGCAGCGACGCCCCCGAAAGCAGCTTGACATCGCTTTCACTGAAATTCGTTGTGCGGCGATAGACACTATCGTCGGCGAGGGGCTGTCCCATGGATCCTCTCCCGCTTTCCGCCGGATGCCGCTGAACGCCCCCCTCTGCCGCAGCATGGGCGGGGTGCCCGCGACACGGGGATGACCTCTCCGCAGCGGCGGTGTCCCGAGAGTGCCGGACGTTGGGATCCGCTCTTGATCAAGAGCCGAAAGTCGGGCCTCGGGGATCCTTCCGGAATCCCAGACCGTTCAACAAGGCGGCATGGCCGGCGAACCATGCCGCCGCTTTTTCCTGAAACGGACCCTTCAAACCCAAAGAAGCGACGACCGTCTGCACGCAATCGAGTATCCCGGCGGCGAGCAAGCGATCCTCGACCGGGATCTCGAGGTGTATTCTCCCTTCCGCATAATGGAACTCCTTGGCGAAGGGGTCGAGGAACCCATACCGGTCCGCCGCCTGGAGAGCGGCTTTGCGCCACAGGGCCCCGAAATCGGCGGCTTTGCGCTGCTCCCGGCAAAGCGATTCGACAAGTTGCAAAAGCTCCTCCAGCGCCGCAATCAACCCCCGGCCGTTTTCTGCGGATTGCCTCCGGGAATCGAGGGGCTTGCGGTTTTTTTCCCCTCGAAGGGGGGTCCCGTCGATCGGGATCGTCCGGCTTTCCTCCGGAACCGAAACGGTGCTGACCTGAAAGGATCCGCCTTTGGCCTTGATCTCCTCGGACAGACGGCTGCGCACGGAGGCGATCGATTGCGGGGACTCGCTCGAGTCAAGGCGGGCATGGACGATTTCGCCGGCTTGGAAGAAAAGAATCCCGGAGATCGATCCGTCGTGGGATGCCGCCTCGATGAAGCCGTTGAGCCGTTCGCGGGACATCTTCGTGATCAGGCGATCCAGATCCGTGATGTCGCTGGTGAGGTCGCGGTGCAGGGGACGGGCGTTGATCGCCTGGGCCCAGAAACGGACCAGCGCGGGATCGATTTCGTATACGCTGACCTGGAAATTCTGCCGTTCGGATGCCTCGAGAAGCAAGGCGGCGGCCTGCTCATCCTGCAGGGTCTTCTGACCGCTTACGCAGAAGGCCCCGATGCATTCGCCGGAATCGAGATAAAATACCCCCTCGGTGGTCGCCGCTTTCAGGTGAATCGCGCAGGCGGAGGATTCGTTCCGATGGTGATCGATAAATTTCGGCAGGTGGAGATAATACGATTGCAGACCCTTCAGGATGGGCTTTTCCACCGGGATGACAAGCCTCATGTCTCCTCGCTGCGCTCGATGATCCTCAGTCCAGGCTATTGGCCCTTATCGGTCGGCGGCGGGAAAACTTTAGTGGGATTCTCTCCACCCATTTTAGGGGACGTCCATTGATATATTGGTTGCGTTTGCCGACAGGGTTGTTCTTCTGTCCTGCGCGTGAAAAGGGATGCGGGGGAGGGCTATCCGTTCCCCGAAGTTTCGCTGCGGGTGATTTTCCGGAGTGCTTGAGCGAGGTCGTTCATGGTGAGGGGCTTGTAGAGGAAGGCCTGGATCCCGCAGCCGCGGGCTTTTTCTTCGTTGGTCTTATCGGAAAAGCCGGTGCAGAGGACGATGGGGGTGTGGGGCCGGATTTGGAGGATTTCTTTGGCCAGGCTCATCCCGTTCATGTGGGGCATGGTCATGTCGGTGACGACGGCGGTGAATTTTTCCGGGTTGGCGCGAAAGGCGGCCAAGGCCTCCAGCGGAGAGGTCCGGGGCTCGGGGGTGTAGCCCAGATGCGCGAGCATGTGGCGGCCGAGCTCCACCAAGGCGGGTTCGTCGTCGACGAAGAGCACGGTGCCTGAGCCGCGGGGAATTTCCCGGGCGGCGGGCGTGAGGGGTTCGGTGGAGGGAAGGGTTTCGGCGGCGGGGAGAAAGATGTGCATTTCGGTCCCTTTTTCGGGTTCGCTGTAGACGCGAAGGAAGCCGCCGTGGTTTTTGACGATGCCGTGGACGACGGCCAAGCCGAGGCCGGTTCCCTTGCCGGCGGGTTTGGTGGTGAAGTAGGGGTCGAAGATGCGGTTCAGGTGTTCGGGGGGGATGCCGCAGCCGGTGTCGGCGACGGTGAGGTGGAGGAAGGTGCCGGGTTCGGTGTCGGGCTGGAAGCGGAGGTCTTCGGCGGAAAGCTGGGCGGTTTCGAGACGGATTTCGATGGTGCCGCCGTCCTGGTCTTCCATGGCGTGGGCGGCGTTGGTGCAGAGGTTCATGAGGACCTGCTGCATCTGGGTGGGATCGGCCAGGAGGGCGGGAAGGTGGGCCTCGATGTGTTGTCGGACCTCGATGGAGGCGGGCAGGGTGGATTTGAGGAACTGCCAGGTTTCCTTGACGACGGGTTTGAGGTTGAGCAGGATTTTCTCCTGGGTGCCGCGGCGGCTGAAGGCGAGGATCTGCTTGATGAGCTCCTTGGCGCGGCCGGAGGCGGCCAGGAGCTGTCGAAGGCAGGCGCGGTCGGCCTCGGAGAGGCCCTCGGAGAGCTCCAGAAGGTTGGCGTTGCCGATGATGACGGCGAGGATGTTGTTGAAGTCGTGGGCCACCCCGCCGGCCAGCGTGCCGATCGCCTCGATCTTTTGCGCCTGCTGGAGCTGCAGTTCCAGCTTGCGCCGCTCCTGCTCGGCCTGGACCCGGCCGCTCATGTCGGTCACGAAGGCGTAGGCAATCCCCTCGCCCTCGTGAAAGAAAAAGCTGACGGTGATTTCGACGGGAAAGAGGGTACCGTCCTTGCGGCGAAGCCTTCGCTGGATGACCGCCGAATGGGTTTGGCGAAGCAGCTTTCGGAATTCCCGAAAGCTCTCCCAAGTATAGTCCGGATCCACATCGAGAACCGTCCTCTGCAGAAGTTCTTCCCGGTTGTAGCCCAGCATGCGGCAGGCATGCTCGTTGACCTCCAGGAAACGGGCGTCATCGGCGATGCGGAAAATCCCCATCGCCGCATTGTCGATGCAGAAGCGGGCCAGCCGCAGCTCATCCTCGGCCTTCCGGCGCTGGGTGATGTTCTGGATGAGCGAGACGAAGTGCAGTGCTTGCCCTTCGGGGTTGCGGGCCAGGTGAATGTGGAAGATCGTCCAGACGACGCTTCCGTCGCGATGCAAAAGCCGCCGCTCGTGGTGCCCATACTGAATGCGGCCGCTTAAAAGGTCCTCCAAGATCCTTCTGCGTTCCTCGCGGTCCTCGGGGTGAACGAAACGTTCGACCGCCTGGCCGATCAACCGGCTGGGCTCGTAGCCGATCATGGCCGCAAGCGTCCGGTTCACCTCGAGAAAGACGCCCTCCGGGGAGACGATGCTCATGCCGATCGAGGCCTCTTCGAAGGCCCGGCGGTAACGCGCTTCGCTGCGGGCAAGCTCCAGCCGGGCCCGATTCATGTCTGCGATCTGACGGTGGATCTGTTCTCCCATCTTCTCGTAGGTGCGGGCGAGCTTGCCGATCTCGTCGTCCCGTTCCCGCACCGCGGTCGTTTCAGGTGTGGAGGAAGGATCGGCCCCAAAGCGCTCCACCGCTTGGGCGAGATCATGAATGGGCTGGATGAGGGTCTGGACGGTTCGTCGGTTGAGAAAATAAAGCGTCAAGAGCGTCACCCCCAAAACGAGGCCCAACGCCAGGAGGATCTGGTGAATTTTCGCCTCGGTGTAGTGGGTGAGTTCGCGCTCGACCGCGCGTCCCAGATCGCTGGCAATTCGGGCGGCCCCCATGAACTCTTCCAGGTAGGTGGTGGCCGCGGCCATGAGGGTACGGCCGGAGACGGGGACCTGCACGGGGCAGACCGCCATGTATTTGCGGGTCCGGAATTGGTCCGGTTCGATCCACTCGTAAAAGCCCGCATCTTCCTTGCCCTCCGGCGGAGCGTTGTAGATGTTCCACCAATCGGGGAGCGTTTCGGCGAGTCCCGCCAGGGAACGGTCGATCAGGTCGGGATTGGGGTGGAAGCGCATGATGCCCGTTCCGGCCTCGTAGAGCGCCGTGTACCCCGTGATGCCGACGCGCTGGATGGCGATGCGGGAGAAGACCTCGCTTCGGCGGAGCTCTTCGATCGTCACGTCCGGGTGTTCGCGGAGGTAGGCCTCGACTTGCCCGGCGACATCCTTGGCGCGGGCCATGATCTGAAGGCCGCCGTCGCCGGAGACCATGAGTTCGATCATCGATTCCAGGCGCTGGAGCGACCCCGTGATCAACTGCGTCACGTGGTGCCGGGCGGCCAAGGCCCCTGCGGCCAGGACGAGAAAAAAGACGAGCAGCGGGGCCACCGACAGCGCAAGCATGTTGCGTCGGAGGCTGTCGGCCAGCGATCGACGCGGAATCAACGGCTCCGCCATCGGAACCCTCCTTCCTGTCTTGTTCTCCCTGCCCTGAAGGTGCGCCCGCGGAGTGATGCCGCCGAGTTTCCTCGTTATGCCTTTCGATCCCGCTGCAGAATCCCTTTGCAAAGGGGTATCGTTACATCACCCGTCGGACTTTAGAGCGTAGGGAGGGTTTGCCGCCCGCCGCCGCTCCGCTGCGGGCCACGCGGCGGAGCGATCGTTCGGGGCCTTTGTCCGCGGGCAATGCCTGAAAAAGCCTCACGGCGTTCCTCGAGGGAGAGCGCCGGAAACGACCCTTTGCAACGCGTCGGCCAGCTCGGCCAGGGTAAGCGGTTTGTAGAGAAAGGCGCGGACACCGGCGGCGCGGGCCTTCTCCTCTACGCCCTGGTCGCTGAAGCCGGTGCAGAGAATCACGGGAATTGCGGGATGGATTTCCAACAATCGTCTGGCCAGCTGCACGCCGTTCATTTGAGGCATGGTGAGGTCGGTGACGACCGCCCGATAGCGAAGGGGATGGCTGCGGAAGGCTTCCAGGGCTTCGATCGGGCTGGTTCGGGTTTCCGGGCTGTAGCCGAGGCGGGCGAGCATCTGGCGTCCCATTTCGGCGAGCGCCGGCTCGTCGTCCACGAACAGGACTCCCCCCTCGCCCCGCGGGATCGTCGTTGGGGAAGGCGGGGGTGGCGCCTCGGCCGTGAGCGGTGTCGCCGCGGGCAGGTAGACCTGGATTTCGGTTCTGAGGCCGAGCCGGCTTTCGACGTGGATGAATCCTCCGTGCTGACTCACGATGCCGTGAACGACCGAGAGACCGAGCCCCGTTCCTTTGCCGGGCGGTTTGGTGGTGAAGTAAGGATCGAAGATGCGATCGCGAATGCGCGGATCGATGCCACAGCCGGTGTCGGCGACGGCGATGCGGACAAAGCGGCCGGCCTCGATCCCGGTTTGATAGCGCGCCTCCTCCTCGGAGAGCTCTACCGGCTCGAGGCGGATCTCCATCCGCTGCCGCTCGGAGTTTTCCATGGCATGGGCGGCGTTGGTGCAGAGGTTCATGAGCACTTGCTGGATCTGGGTGGGGTCGGCCAGAACCGGCGGCAACTCGCTCGGAATGAACGCATGGATCTCGATCGAGGAGGGAATCGTCGATTTGAGGAATTGCACGGTCTCCTGGACGAGCGGCTTGAGGTTGAGCAGGATTTTTTCCTGGAAGCCGCGGCGGCTGAAGGCCAGCACCTGCTTGACGAGCCCGCGGGCCCGGCCGGCGGCGGCCAGGATCTGCTGCAGGCTTGCTCGTTCGCCTGCGGAAAGCGATCCGGAAAGTTCGAGAAGATTGGCGTTGCCGATGATGACGGCGAGGATGTTGTTGAAATCGTGGGCCACCCCGCCGGCGAGCGTCCCGATCGCCTCCATCTTCTGGGCCTGCTGAAGCTGCATCTCCAGGCGTTTTCTTTCCTCTTCGGCCTGCCGGATCTCGGTCAGATCGATCACCACGCCGCGCAGGCCGACCGGCATTTCGTCTTTCAGGATCTTTCCCGCCAGGATCCGCACCGGAAAGGAGCTTCCGTCCTTGCGCAGCGCCATGTATTCGGGAGAATCGATCTTCTTCCCGTCGAGGATCCCGCGAATGTCTCGGGCGATGCGCTCCCGGTCTTGCGGCGCGAAGGCATCGAGCACATGGAAGCCGGAGGCGAGGTCTTCCGGCCGGTACCCGAAGAGGGTGTGCCCTTTCTGGTTGAGATAGATCAGGTGGCCCTCGGCATCGATTTCGAAGATCCCCTGCGGCAGGAACTCGGCGAGCTCGCGGTACTTGCGCTCGGCCTCCTGGAGCTGGCGGTCGATCTCGCGCATGCGGGTGATGTCGCGGGTGATCGAGAGGATCACCTTTTCGCCCTGAAGCTCGAGCACCCGGGCGGACATGAGGCCGATCCCGGTCTTTCCGGATTTACGGCGGAAACGCGCCTCCAGGTTTTCGACATGCCCTCCCTGTTGCAATCCCTCGATCAGACGCTCGCGGTCGCGGGGGTCGTCCCAGATGTCGAGCTCAAAGGAGGTTCTGCCGATCGTCTCCTCCCGCGTGTAGCCGGTCAGGCGCGAAAAGCCCTCGTTGATGTCGAGAAAGAGGCCGTCGGCGAGGCGGTTCAGGTTGATCGCATCGGGGCTCGTGTGGAAGGCGAGCCGGAATTTTTCCTCGCTCTGCCGCAATGCCTCCTCGAATTTGCGGCGTTCAGTGACATCGGTGATGAACCCCTCGATCGCCAGACATTCGCCTGAGGGCGCGAAGACCCCCTGGCCCGCCTCCCAGACCCATTTTTCTTCACCCGTTGCGGTCCGCAGGCGATAGCTGAGCTGAAACCGGCTGCGACGGCCGAGGGCCTCCTGGACGCCCGCCCAGACGGCGCGCCGATCCTCGGGGTGGATGAGACGAGCGTAAGAGACCTCCCGGTTCCCGATGAGATGCTCCGGGGGATAGCCGGTCAGCTCAAGGCAACCCTCGCTCACATATTCCATGGTCCAGGAAGGATCGTTGCGGCAGCGGTAGGCCATGCCCGGCAGGTTGGCCCGGAGGGTGGCGAGGCGACGCTCGCTTTCGGCGAGGCGGGCTTCGGCCAGGGCGCGGTCCCCGGCATCGTGGACGAACGCACAAACCAAGTCCTGTCCTCTCCAGGCGAACGGGGAGGCGGCCACCTCTACGGTGACTGCCGAGCCGTCGGCCCGAAGGTGGCGATCGATCCAGATCCTGCCCGGGGACGGCCCGGTCTCGTTCGCGGGATCCCTCTGTGCCGGATCGGCGCTCAGCTGCCCGAAGGTCATCGCCTGCAGCTCTTCGGCGCGCCGGCCATAGAAACGGCAGGCCGCGGCGTTCGCCGCCAGGATCTTTCCCGTTTCCCGCTCCAACAGCAGGATCGAAACCGGCGCCTCCTCGAAGAAGCGCTCGAAAACCTCCGACCGTGTTTTCTCCATAAACGGCTCCGCGGGGTCTCAGCTCCTCCGGGGTTTTCCGCCGCGGCGCTTGCGCACCGAAAAGCCGAAGCGGCCGATCGTTTGACCCAGAGCGGCGTAATCGCCGTGGAGGTAGGCGATGAGGCCGGCTTTTTCCAGGGCGAGGCGTCCTTTGCCGTCCAGAAGGGAGGCGCTCACCTGAACGGCCACAATTTCGGCGAGAAACAGGGTGTGCGAGCCCAAGGGAATCGTTTTCGTGGTGCGGCACTCGAGATTCACCGGGCACTCGGCCACAATCGGACAGGAGACCCGACTCCCGGGAAGGGGGGTCAGCCCGGTTGCGGCGAACTTGTCGACGTCGCGGCCGGATTTCACGCCGCACCAGTCCACGTGGCGTGCGAGATCGGCGCTCGGCAGGTTGACGACGAACTGGCCGGTTTTTTTGAGCATGGGGAAGGAAAAACGCTCGGGCCGCACGGCGATCGAAACCATGGGCGGCTCGGAGCAGACCGTGCCGACCCAGGCAATCGTGATCAGATTCGGCGGAAAGCCCCGGAAGCCGCCGCAGCTTACGAGCACCACCGGCACCGGAGCGAGGAGGTTTCCCGGCTTCCAGGCGCGTTTCGGGGGCGGCGAGGCTTTCCGACCGCCGGTGCGGCGGAGAGGAGGGGATAAGCTTTTGGAAGTCATCGAATGTCTCCCGTGGTTTCCGCCGCCGGCCTTTCGATGGCCACAAGCGGCAGGTTTTCCGGAAGGCCGGCCGCGGCCAAGCGGAAGCGCTCGAGCGCCCTTCGGAGGGTTTCGATCTCCATGGACGGGGCCGTCGCCTCCGGGGCAGCCGCGCCTAACCGGTCGAGGGCGGTGCAGACCCGCTCGAGGGTCAGCAGGCGGGGATCCAACGCCGGAAGAAAAAGCGGGACTTTCCCGGAAGACGCAGGGATCTCGCAGAGAATTCCCGCGGCGACGAGGGCGGCGGCGGCCTCCCGAGCCGCCCGCACCGGCATTCCCGACTCACGGGCGAGCTTCCGAATGTCCCCCGCCCCTTCCCCGGCCTGGAAACGCCGCGCCGCCGCGCGGGCAAGACCGCAGGCGGCGATTTTCCGGTCCTCGGCGCTGAATAGCCGCCCGCCGCGGGCGATGCCGCCTCCTTCGCTGTGCTCCCAGGCGATGGACAGTTCCGCGCCGAAGAGAAAGATCATCCAGCTTGTCTGCATCCAGACGAGAAAGAGCGGGATGGCGGCGAAACTGCCGTAAATCGCGTTTTTCTCGGCCGCCCCGACCTGGAGATCGACGATGATCCACTGGACGGCGAGGTAGAGAACCGCCGCGACGGCGGCGCCGAAAGAAGCCGCCGCCAGGCTGACGGGGGCGTTGGGCATCGCCTTGTAGAAGAGGGCGAAGAGCGCCCACATGAGGAGCAGGGGCACGAGTTTCAATGCGGCCTGAACGAGGGGGCCGATCGCCTGCAGGAGCTCGAAGCGCGCCGCAAGCAGCGCAAACTGGTTGCCCGCGAAAACGCTAGCGCTGCCGGCGACGAGAAAGAGAATCGGGGCGCAAAGCAGCACGGCCAGATAGTCGGCGAAGCGCCGGGCGAGGTTCCGCGGGGTCTTCACCTCCCACATGGCGTTCAGGGCGGACTCGATCTGCTTCATCACCTTGACCGCCGACCAGAACATCACCAGAACCCCCACGCCCGCGATCACCCCCCCGCGGGCGTTTTCCAGCAGGTTGCGGGAGAAGGTGAGGATACGCTCGAGCAGCGCCTCCTGGCCGGCCATCTGTTCGATGAGCCGGCGCTCGAGCATTTTTTCCAGGCCGAAACCCTTGGCGATGCCGAAGAGCACGGCAACAAGGGGCACGATCGAGAGCAGGGTGTAAAAGGTGAGCGCCGAGGCGCGCAGCATGGCCTGGTCGGCGAAGAACTCCCGGACGGCGGTCGTCGCAATCCGCAGCGCACGCAAGAGGGCGGCACGCCGCCGCGGGAGATCCTCGAGTCTCGGACGCCAGATCTCCTCCGCCAAAAAATTTCTTCCCCGCGAGAGCAGCCGTCGAAAGGACAAGACGCCTCCTGCTGGAAAATCAAAAACTGAGGACGGTACTGTCGAGGGCGAGCTCGATCAGCTCCTCCCCTTTGGCCATGCGGGCGCCGGAAATGAGATCCTCGGGGGCGATCTGCCGCGTGACCGCGCAAGGCGTGCAGACGAGAAGCGGCACTTCATATTCCTGGAGGTAGAGCAGGTGGTCGGCGGCGGAATCCCCCGTCGCCGCCTGGAGGTGGTCGGCGATGCCGCGCTTGGCGATGTAAACTCCTTCGTCGAGCAAAAAGACCGCGCAGTCCGCCCCTTTCTTTTTCGCCGTCATGGCGAAGAAGAGGGCGCGGGTGGCGCGATTGGGGTTGTCGGTGCCGCAGGAGAGAACAACAAGAATGCGCTGGTTCATCAAGGGTCCTCCTTCAAAACCGGCGGTGGGCTCCGGGGGGCAACGACGGCATCACAGCAGAAAGACAAAAAAAGCGCAAGCAGGCGGCGGATTACCAGCCCCCTCCACCCCCGCCTCCTCCGCCGCCGCCCGAGGAGCCGCCCCCGCCGCCGCCCGATCCGGAACCCGGGGCGCTGGCCGAGGAGGAGATCGCCCCGCCCAGCGAGGAGCCCAGAGAATCGGCGAAATCCACAGCCGCCGAGGGGCTCCAGGAGGGGCCCGAATACCAGGAGGGGTGATAGGCCCCCTCTCCCGGCGCCCGGCCGGCGGCGGCCAGGACGTCGGCGAATTTCTCCGCCCAGCGCTGTTCCACGCCCAGGGCGACGGCGTAGGGGAGATACTTTTCGAAAAGGGCGGGTGTGCGCCCCTCGGGGGCGAGCCGCGCGAGACGATCGGCCTCGGTGGCGACGAGAAAGGTGCGGAAGCCCTCGATCTGGTCGAGGAGGCGGCGTCCGAGCAGGGTCGGGGCTTTGAGCAGGTGATAAAACAAGAGGTTCATGGCCGCCGCCAGGACGGGAAAGGCCGCCAGCGCAGCGGAGTGGGAGGCGATCAGCGCCAGGGCGAAAATTTCGCCGCCCAGAAACGGAAGCGAAAACAGGGTCATGAAAAGCGCCTGGAGGAGATCCCCGATCGAACGGCCGAGGCGCTTGGGGGAGGCGAAGAGTTGCCTCCAGAGGTTCAGCGTCCGTTGCAGCAGAAAAAAGACCCCGACACTCCAGCCGGTGATCCAAACCCCCAGGAAGATCACCTCGGGATGCGAGACCGCGGTGAGAAAAGCGGCGGCCGCGGAGGCAAGCGAAAGGGCCGCCCCGGCGAGAAAAGCGCTGCGGTTCAATACAAAGTGGGTTTTCTCGAAGGCGAGCTGGAGAGAGGATTTCAGGGCGCTTCTTGCCGCACCGATGACCTCGTGGTTCCGGCTTTCCAGATCCAAGGTGGAGGTTTTTTTGCCGAAGAGGCGGGAGAGCACGATCGCCTCGTCGGCACTGGGGGGTTGTTTCCCTCCGGCTTGGCGGATGAGGCGGAAAGTGCCCTTCCGCTTTTCCTCGATGGCGAGAAAGCCCTTGACCGCAAGATGGAGCAAGGCCGCGGCGAAGGCTTTTTCGTCCCAGCGCATGCGGGAAAGAAAACGCACCGCCGCGGGGGAGAGATCCGCGGGCGGAGTGTAGCGCGGCACGATGACCCCTTTTTGCGGGTCCTTTCCTACGGCGCGCCAGACGAACACGTAATAGAGCAGAATCGCGGCCAGCCCGACCGCGGAGACCGGGACCTCGAGGTTGTCCCGGAGCAGGCGAAGCGTTTGCTCCGGCCGAGAGGGCTCGCGGACATGACCCTTCGGCCAGCCGACCACGATCGTCAGGCCTTCGCCGGGGCCGAGGAGCCGAGTGGTTTGGAAATAGGCCTCCCCGCGGCCGGTGACTCCTGCTTTGTAGTTTCCGCCCTTTGCCCCGGCAGGGCCCGTGTAGGCTTCGAGAAGAAGAATCTCCGGAACCGTCGCCGGCAGGGCGACTCGGGCGGCGGCCCGGTCGATGGGAAACGCCCAGCCGTTTCCGGTGACGTTCCAGTAGAGTTCGTCGTGCCGCTCGAAAAACCCGAGCTGCCGGTCGGTGCGGTAGACCAGGCGATAGGTGTGCTCGCCGGGGGTGAGCAGGCGGTCCTTTTGACCCATATAGACACGCACGCCGTTGGCAAGCCTCTCGCTGTGCCAGTCTTCGGCCGCTCCGTCGCGGGAGATCTCGAGCACCTCGAAGTCGACTCGGTAGCGGCGCCCGGCATGGTCGCGGTAATCGGTCGGAAAATCGCGAAAGATGCCGCGGCGGATTTTTTCCCCCGTCGAGCGCACGCGGATCGTCTCGGCCACGATCATGCCGCCTCCGGTATCGACGGTGATGTGGCTTTCGAAAAAAAGGATCCGTTCGTCCTGCGCGAAAGCCGGGAGCGCAAGAAAGAGGGCAATAAGGATTCCCGCCAGTCCCCGGGCGGCGAGCCCCCCCGGGGAGTGCGTGAAGAACGGGCCGGTTGCGGCGCGGCGGTTCATCGCCGGAGTCTCCTTAGAATTCGACGGCGACCGGTTTTCGCTCCTCGGCCGGGGCCTCGAGTTCGAAGAACTCGCGACGGGTGAAACCCAACCGCTTCGCGAGAAGGTTCGCCGGGAATTGCTCGATCGCGGTGTTCAGGTCGCGCACGACGGCGTTGTAGTAGCGGCGGGCGGCTTCGATCCCGTCCTCGATTCCCTGCAGCTGTTTCTGCAGCTCGAGAAAATTCCGGTTCGCCTTGAGTTCGGGATAGGATTCGGCGACGGCGAAAAGGCTCTTCAGGCTGCGGGTGAGTTCGCTCTCCGCGGGGCCGGCCTCGGCCGGTCCGGCGGCCTGCGCCGCGCGCGCGCGCGCGGCGGTCAGCTTTTCGAGGAGCGCGCGCTCGTGGGCGGCATATCCCTTCACCGTCTCGACCAGGTTGGGCACCAGATCGCGCCGCTTCTTCAGGTGCACGTCGATGTCGGCCCAGGCCGCGTCCCCCGTGTTCCGCAGGCGGACCAGGCGGTTGTACAGCGTAATCGCGTAGAGAACGACCGCGGCGAGAACCGCGCCGACGAGGATCAACGAAAGCATCCCTCCTCCTTCTTTCCCGTTTTTCTCCCTATCGGTCGGATGGCTTCTGCGCTGAAGAGCGATTTTCTGCGACCGGGAATACTTCAGCGGGCCGAAAAAGAAAAGCTCCCGGCGGCAGGCCACAGGCCGTCTGCGGTCCTCCGGATCGGCGCCCCCTTTTCTCCTCAAGGCCGGATCAAAATCTGCCGATCGAATAGCCGAAGAAGCGACGATCAAAGAAAAAATCGGCTGCGGCCGTCAGGGGAGGAACCTCATGAAACTCTCGCTGTCCCAACGGGTCATCGCGGCGGTTCTGGTATCGGCATTGATCGGAAGCAGCGCCGCGGTCATTTCTTCGTTCATGCTGCTGCGCGGCTTCGAGCGGCAGGCGCAGATGGATGTCCAGAAATTTTCGACCGCCGCTCAGGATCTGATGGATATGCAACGGGAACGTTGCCGCGAGGCGGCCTTCCAGTTCGCCTCCCGGCCGGATGTCGCGGAGGCCGTGAAACAGGGTGACGGCGAAGCCTTGCAGAAGATCGCCAAGGCCTTTCTCGCCTCCGGAGCCGTCAATGTCCTCACCGTGGCGGGGCCGGACGGCAAGGTCCTGGCGCGGGGCCATGCCGACAAAAGGGGGGATTCGGTCCTCAATCAGTTGAACGTCAAGAAGGCCCTTTCCGGCGAGGCGGCCGCGGGGATCGAGGAAGGCACAGTCGTCAAGTTTTCCATGCGCGCCGGGCAGCCGATCCGCAACGGCGAATCCGTCGTCGGCTCGGTGACTACGGGAATCGACCTCTCGGGAGACACGCGCTTCGTCGATCGCGTGAAAGAGGTGCTGGGGGTGGAGTGCACCCTGTTCCACGGCGACACGAGGGTTTCCACGACCCTGGTTCGCGAGGGCAAACGCGCGGTCGGAACGCGCATGGACAATCCGGCGGTGATCGAAACGGTGCTTCGCCAGGGAAAGAGCTACCAGACGACGAACCGCATCCTGGACCGCGAATACAACACGAGCTACTGGCCGATCCGTGACCTCGAAGGGAAGATCCTGGGGATGTTTTTCATCGGCAAGGACCGCGATGCCGTCGTCCAGGCGCAACAGGAAATGATTCTGACCGTCGCCGCGGTGGTCGCCGGGGTGATCGCTCTGATGGCGATCGGCGCCTTTTTCATCGCCCGCTCGATCGCCGGTCCCATCCAGCGCGTGAGCGGAGGCTTATCCGAGAGCACGGGTCGGGTGACGAGCGTTTCCGCCCAGGTTTCGGCAACGAGCCAAATGCTCTCCGACGGCGCCTCGGAGCAGGCCGCCGCGATCGAGGAGACCTCCTCCTCGCTCGAGGAGATGGCCTCCATGACGAAGCACAACGCGGAGAACGCCTCCCAGGCCGACGGGCTGATGAAGCAGGTGGCGCAGCTCGTCGGCGAGGCGAACGGGTCCATGGAGAAGCTCTCCGGCTCGATGGAGGAGATCCGGAAGGCGAGCGAGGAGACGCAGAAGATCGTCAAGACGATCGATGAGATCGCTTTCCAGACGAACCTTCTCGCCTTGAATGCGGCCGTCGAGGCGGCCCGGGCCGGGGAGGCGGGCGCGGGCTTCGCCGTCGTCGCCGACGAGGTGCGCAACCTCGCCATGCGGGCCGCCGATTCGGCGCGGAACACCGCCGCCCTGATTGAGGGCACGGTGAGCAAGGTGAAGGGCGGCGCCGGGCTGATGAAGGAGACCCGCGAGTCCTTCGCGCGGGTCGTCCAGAGTGCCGGCAAAGTCGCCGACCTTCTGGCCGAAATCGCCGCCGCCTCGCGGGAGCAGTCCCAGGGGATCGACCAGATCAACAAGGCCGTCGGCGAGATGGACAAGGTGACGCAGCAGAACGCCGCTCACGCCGAAGAGTCCGCCGCGGCGGCCGTCGAGCTCTCCTCCCAGGCCGGCCGGATGCAGGAGATGGTCGGCCGGCTGCTGAATCTGATCGGCGGGAAAGGGGGCGAGCTGAAGGGCGAAAATGAGACTCCGAGCGCTTCCGCCGGGCCCGCCCCCGGCAAGCTTCCTGCGGCGGTCAATCCGACCCCCCCCGGAAAGACGCCCCAGGCGGTGGCGGCGAAAACCGCCCCCCGCAGGGCGGAGCGGATCCTTCCGCTCGCGAACGAGGAATTCAAGGACTTCTGAAAACCGATACGCGGAAGGGGCCCGCCTGGCTTCAGGCGGGCCCTTCTTTTTTTGCGGCCGAAAGAAGAGCGACCCCTTCGCGTTGGGCGCAAAGAAGGCCGAGCCCGAGGACCGGGACGATGTTGACGAGATGGGCGACGACGGCGAAGGAGAGCGCCTCGGAGGGGGGGATGCCGAAGAAAGCGAGCGCCAGCTGGCAGAGCAAGTGGTAGGTCCCCACGTAGCCCGGAGTCGAGGGGATGACCACGGCGATCGTGGTGAAGACGAGGACCACCGGCCCGACGGTCCAGGGCAGGTGATAGGGATCGACCAGGCCGAAAGCCTCGAGGCAGGCATGGTTCATCGCCGCATAGCCCACCCAGAGGGCGATCGAGAGCCCGGCGGCGGCGAAGTAGCCGGAGGCCGATCCCAGCGGGGCGATGCCGGAGAGAAAGCGGTGCACCGCCCTCTCGAGCTTTTGCCGCCAGGTGCCGGGAAGGGGGCGAAGGAATCGCCCGAGCAGGACGGCGGTGCGGGTCTCGTAGCGTTTGCCCAGAAGCAGCGCTCCCGAGAGCACCGCCGCGCCCGCAAGCAGGATCCAGCCGCTCGTCAGCAACCAGTCGGGGAAGGGATGGACGATGACGATCGCCGCCAACAGGGCGATCAGAAAGAGGACATCGAGGATCCGCTCCACGACGATCGTCGCGAAGGCGGCCGAAGTCGAAAGCCCGGGATTTTTGCGGGAGGCGACAAAGGCCCGCAGAAACTCGCCCAGGTGCGCGGGCAGTACGCTGTTGGCCGCGTAACCGATCAGCAGGGCGGAGAGGAGTCCCCCCAGGCGGGCCTGGCACATCGGCGCGAGCAGAATCCGCCAGCGCACGGCGCGCAGGAGGTGGGCGAGAAGCAGCGCGGCGGTCGAAGCCGCGATCCAGCGCCAGTCGACCAGCGCCCAGGCGGCGCGCATGCGTTCGAAATCCACCCCCCGCAAGGCGAAGACGAGGCAGCCTCCCGCGATCAGCGATCCGAGAACGGTCTGGATGAGGTTGCGACGGCTCATGGGCGGAGGCCTCGGCCGAAAAGGACGACCCCCCTTTGCCGGAGGCGGTTGCCGGCGTCGGGAGCCCTTCGTCAGGGGATGCGGCTTTTGACCAGCATCGTGGCGGGGTCGAGGGCGAGATGGGCGTGCTCGGGCGGAAGCGTGATCCCTTTCAGCACGTTCACGTGAATCTCCTCGCCTGCGGGCACGAGGCTGAGGGCCACCTCGAAAAGGTCCTCCACGTCGAGGAGCTGTCGGGGCAGCCCGCCGGGGCCCGGCTCCTCGTGGCGGTGGGTGCGGATCGAGAACCAGACGCCGAGCTCGTTCAACCGGGCGTAGTGCTTCAGGCCGGCCAGGGCTTCCCGCTGCGGTTCATCGAAGGAGAGCCCGTCGATGATCAGCAGCCGCGGCAGGAAGATTTTCTGCTCGATCAAGTCCGTAAGGCGCTCCTCGAGCTTGGGGACGCTGAAGCCCTCGGTGCGAAAGGTCATGATGAAGCGGTGGGGCAGGATTTCTTCCCACAGGGCTTCCGCCCGTTCGATCCGCATCTGTCGGGCGATGTCGCCGAAGATCTCCCGGTACCAGAGATTGGTGCGCGTGACGGGCTGGTTCAGGCTCACGTGCAGGACATTGCGTCCGTTCAGCATGGCATGAAGCGCGATCTGGACGATGAGCGCGGTTTTGCCCACTCCGGCCCGGGCGAGGATCCCGCCGAAATGGCCGGCGCGAAGGATGGACTCCGATTCGCCGGCGAGCGATTGCACCGGGTTGCGCAGGATCAACTCGCGCTTCAGCATGGACCACATCCTTTCTTGGAGGCGGATCAGGCGGGCCGACGGCCGGGTTCGCGGTCGACCCTCCGGCGGGTCTTTCGCCGGTCCTCTGGGATGGCCTTCCGGGTGCATCCGGAAATCAGGCGACGTTTTTCTTTTGTGCGGCGGCTTTCTTCTCGAGCTCTTCGGCGATCGCCTGCGGCACCTGGCGATAGGCCAGGAACTCCATCGTGAACTGCGCCTGGCCCTGGGTGAGCGAGCGCAGGACCGTCGAATAGCCGAACATTTCGGCCAGGGGAACCTGGGCTTCGATCACGCAGAAGTTTCCTTCGTCCTGGGAGCCGACGATCATCCCCCGGCGCTGGTTGAGGGAGCCCATGACGGCGCCCTGAAAGCCGGTCGGCGTTTCGACCACGACCTTCATGATCGGCTCCTGGATGACGGGTTTGGCCTTGAAATAGGCCTGCAGGAAGGCGCCGCGGGCGGCTTGCTGGAAGGCCAGGTCGGAGGAGTCCACCGGGTGGCTCGCCCCGTCGTTCACGACGACCCGGACCCCGGTTACGGGGAACTCCATCTTCGGCCCCTTGGCCAGACACTCGCGGAAGCCTTTCTCGCAGGCCGGAATGAACGCCGTGGGGATCGCTCCGCCCACGACCTGGTTTTCGAATTCGAAATCCCCCTCGGCCAAGGGCTCCAGCCACCCGGCCACCCGGCCGTACTGGCCGGAGCCGCCGGTCTGCTTTTTGTGCAGGTAGTCGAACTCGGCCCGCTGGGTGATGGTCTCGCGGTAGGCGACGCGCGGCGCGCCCACGGTGACCTCCGCGCCGTACTCGCGTTGAATGCGCTCGACGTAGACCTCGAGATGCAGCTCGCCCATGCCCGAAATGATGGTCTCGCCGGTTTCGGGGTTGGTGTGCGTGCGGAAGGTCGGGTCTTCCTTGGTGAAGCGGTTCAGGGCTTTGGAAAGTCCGATCTCGGACTTGTGGTTCCGAGGACTGATGGCGAGCGAAATGACCGGCGTGGGAACGAACATCGAAGTCATCGTCAGGCTAAGCCCCGGGGAGACGAAGGTGTCGCCCGAGGCGCATTCGATGCCGAAGAGAGCGCCGATGTAGCCGGCCGGGATGGCGTCGATTTCCTCCATCTGGTCGGAGTGCATGCGCACGACGCGTCCGATCTTGATCTTGCGGCCCGTGCGCACGTTGACGACCGTGTCCCCCTTGGCGAGGGTGCCCTGGTAGACGCGCACGTAGGTGAGCTGGCCGTAGCTGCGGTCCTCGAGCTTGAAGGCGAGCGCCACGAGCGGTTCGTCGGGGTGACTCGACAGACGCACGGGAGCCTCGCCCCGATCCATATCCAGGGCCTCGTTGACGACGTCCTCGGGGCAGGGGAGCAGGGCGCAGACGGCATCGAGCAGCGGCTGGACCCCCTTGTTCTTGTAGGCGGAGCCGAAAAGGACCGGGGTGATGCGCCGCTCGAGCGTGCCGCGACGCAGGGCGGAAAAGAGCATTTCCTCGGAGACGGGACGCTCCTCGAGAATCGTTTCGGTCAGTTCGTCGGAAAAGAGGGAGGCGGCGTCGATCAGCGCCTCGCGCCGGGCGCGCGCCTCCTCGAGGAGGCCTGCGGGGATCTCCTCCACCCGTACCGTCTGGCCCTTGTCCCCGTCGAAGTAGAGGGCCTTCATGCGGATCAGGTCGACCACCCCCTGGAAATCGGCTTCCAGGCCGATCGGCAGCTGCAAGGGGACCGGGGTATGCCCCAGGCGCTCGCGCAGCTGGTCGAGAACCCGTTGCGGGTTCGCCCCCGAACGGTCGAGCTTGTTGACGAAGGCCAGGCAAGGAACCCGGTAGCGCCGCATCTGCTGGTCGACCGTGATCGACTGGGACTGCACTCCGCCTACGGCGCAGAGAACGAGGATCGCGCCGTCCAGAACACGCAGCGAGCGCTCCACCTCGATGGTGAAGTCGACGTGGCCCGGGGTATCGATGATGTTGATCTCGTGAGCTTTCCACTCGCAGAAGGTCGCCGCCGAGGCGATGGTGATACCCCGCTCGCGCTCGAGCTCCATGCTGTCCATGAAAGCCCCCACCCCGTCTTTGCCTTTCACGTCGTGCATGGCGTGGATGCGCTGGGTGTAGAACAGAATGCGCTCGGTGAGGGTGGTTTTGCCCGAGTCGATGTGCGCGCTGATGCCGATGTTGCGTACGAAGCGAATGTCCTTTTTCATGGTTCCTGCCCGGGATGAAAGCTTGCGCTTGCGAAAAAAAAACCGCCTCGGGCGGTCCGAAACGGGTCGGGGGTTTCAGCGAAGTTGACCGTAATCAGTCAGTATAATCGAAAAATATCGAAAGTCAAGCTATGTTACCGCAGATGCCTTGAAGGACCCGAGGGGCGACCGCGGCGGACCGGATTCCGGCGCAGGAGAACTACGGTCGCACCGGCCCCCCCGTCGCAGAGGCGGGCGCTGGCGTAGGCGAGCACCCAGCGGCGCCAGGGGGCCGTGTTCAGCCAGCGGAGAAGCTCGGTTTTGAGCACGGGCTCGCCGGGGGAGGAAAGCCCGCGGCCGTGGATGATCAGGACCCCCTGCTTGCCATGGCGCACCGCCTCGCGCATGAAGCCGTCGAAGCGGAGGCGCGCCCGCTCGAGGACGAAGCCGTGAAGATCGAGATGGTCCTGAATGGCGAAGGCGCCGCGGTGCAGCCGTTCGATCAGCCACTCCGGCGCCCCGTCCGGCGGGCCGGCGATGAATTCGGAGGTAAAACGGACCTCGAAGCCCTTTCCCTTTTCGACCAGCCGCCGCAGGGCGGCGGTCTCGTCCTCGGGGACGGGATCGGAGGTCCCGCGGCGGGCAAGCGGAAGGTCATCCCCGGGAAGGCGGTTCCAGTGTAGAGGGCGGATGTCGGCCGTGGCCCGGCGGAAAAGCTCCTCTTCCGGAAGCTCCTCCTCCGCCGCCGTCGAAGAGGGCGCCTCGGCCGGCGGCGGCGCCGGGAACGAGGGCATCGGCTGTTTGCGCAACCGCTCCGCCAGTCCGGCGAAAGGGCGGTGAAACCCGTCGTGATCCCGACGCTTCATCGAACTTCTCCTGAAGGAGAGGCCATCCTACCGGCAGGCCTCTTTCCCCGTCAACCGGCTCTCGCCAGGAAGCGTCTTTCCTGATATAGAGCTTACCCACTTCGCCCCGGAGCCGGGCTTCCGCCCAGCGGAAAAGGAACCCAAGGCATGGACGACTGGACACGAACCTACGCCTCCAAGATTCTCAACGCCGCCCAGGCGGTTTCCCACATCAAACGCGGCAGCCGGGTCTTCATCGGCACCGGCTGCGGCGAGCCCCAGCACCTGATCCGGGCCATGGCGGCCGACTGGAACCTGCAGGACATTTTGATCTACCAGATGCTCTCCTTCACGCTGGCGAAGTTCATCGAGGACGAGCAGTTTCTCAAGCGATTTTCCATCAAGAACTTTTTCATCAGCCGCCTGATGCGCAAGGCCGCCTTCGAAGGCAAGATCGATTACATCCCCGCCTATCTCTCCCAGATTCCCGGTCTCTTCGAAAGCCACCGCATCGGGCTCGACATCGCCCTCGTCCAGGTGAGTCCCCCCGACAAATACGGCTACTGCAGCCTGGGAATCTCGGTCGACATTACCCGGGCGGGACTCGAACAGGCGCGCCTGGTGATCGCCCAGGTGAACCCGCGGATGCCGCGCACCTGGGGCGACAGCTTCGTGCACACCGACGAGATCGACATTCTTGTGCCCTACGAGGAGCCGCTCGTCGAATCCTTCCCCAGCCTGCCCGACAACGAGGTGACGCGCCGCATCGGCCACTACATCTCCCAGCTCGTCGACGACGGCTCGACCCTCCAGGTCGGCTTCGGCAACCTCCCCTACCACATCATCAAGCACCTGGAAGGAAAGAAGGATCTGGGTCTGCACACCCAGGTGCTGACCGACGGCTTTCTGCCGCTCTTCGAAAAGAAAGTGATCACCAACAAGCGCAAGACCCTTCTGCCGGACCGCACCGTCGCCTCCTTTTGCATGGGCTCGCGCCGGCTCTACGATTTCGTGGACAACAACCCCGCCTTCTACTTCCGCTCCTCCGAGTTCGTGAACGACCCCCTCGTGATCGCGCGCAATGACCGGCTGATTTCGATCAGCGCCGCGCTCGAGGTGGATCTGACCGGTCAGGTCTGCTCGGATTCGATCGGCAACATGTTCTTCAGCGGCATCGGCGACCAGGTCGATTTCCTGCGCGGCAGCGCGATGTCGAAGGGGGGCTTCTCGATCATCGCGCTTCCCTCCACGGCCCACGGGGGCAAGCTCTCGCGCATCGTTCCGGTGCTGAGCGAGGGGGCCGGAGTGGCGACCACCCGAGGGGATGTCAATTTCGTGGTCACCGAGTACGGAATCGCCGAGCTCGCCGGCAAGAGCATCTACCAGCGGGTCATGGAGCTCGCCCAGATCGCGCATCCCAAGTTCCGCGAGGAATTGATCGAGATCGCCCGGCAACGGCATTACATCTTCGCCGATCAGCTGCCGCCCTCCAGCGACGACCTCATCTTCATCGAGGCCTACAAAAGCTCCTTCGTCACCCGCAACGGCAAGACGATCGAATTCCGACCGCTTCTGCCCTCCGACGAGTTCGCCTACCGCAATTTCTTCTACTCGCTGCAAGACAAGACGATCTACATGCGTTTCTTCTACAAGATGCGCAACTTCACCCACGAGGTCGTTCAGAAACAGTGGGCAAGCCAGGATTACCGCCAAAACATCTCGATCATCGGGCTGGCGCAAAAGGGCGGCTACAAAGAGATCGTCGCCATCGGCTCCTACGCCAAAGAAGACGAGGAACGCGCCGAGGTCGCGCTCGTCGTGCGCGAGGATTACCAGGGGATGGGAGTCGGCTCCTTTCTGCTCGGCTGGCTGGAATACGTCGCCCGCTTGAACGGATTCAAGGGCTTTTCGGCGACCGTGCTCAAGGAAAACACGGCCATGCTGCAGGTTTTCCGCAAGCGTTACCCGAACTGTGAAGTGCGCTTCGGCGGCGGAAGCGAGGTGCTCGTGCGTATGAACTTCGCCGACGCCCGCCCCGAGGAGAAGGGAGCCGCCCCCGCCTCCGCCGTCCGAGGCTCCGGCTCCTGATCCTCGGATCCCCTTCGCTCAAGCTTTTCGCTTCGTTCGCCGAAAATACCGTATTGAAAGGATTGCCAACTCTTTTGAGGGAGGGCCCAAGCCGTGTCCTATACCCTGGACCAGAGGCAGCTCGACCGCATCGAGGACATCCTCAAGGCCGACCTGGTCGACAACGGCGTGCGCTGCGTGTTCCTGATCGACATGGCCGGGAACATCATCACCCATCTGGACAACGGGGAGAAGCAGCACGACATCTACTCCCTGGCGGCGCTCGCGGCGGGAAACTTCGGGGCGGTCAGCGCCATGGCCAAGATCATCGGGGAGAACGAATTTTCGCTGCTCTTCCACAAAGGGAAAAAGGAGAACATCCATTTCAACAAGATTTCCTCCGAATTCCTGCTGATCACGATTTTCGGCAACGAAATCTCGCTCGGTTTTCTGCGGATGAAGGTGGCCGAGTCGGTCGAGCAGTTGAAAGAGGTCCTCGCACCGCTCGTTCCCGCGACCGACGGCTGAACGCTCTTTTGCAGGCCGGAAAAAACGAGGGCGACAGAATCGGGGCGATGGCGTTTATCAACCTCAAAAACAAGATCATCCAGGTGAAGATCGTCTACTACGGCCCGGGCCGGGGCGGGAAGACGACCAATCTGGAATACATCCATCGCCGTTTTCAGGAACGGATCCACGCCGAGATGGTGACCGTGAAGACCCATGGCGACCGCACGCTCTTTTTCGATTTTTTGCCCTTCGACATCGGCTTGATCCACGGCTACCGGATCAAGGTGCAACTCTATACCGTCCCGGGGCAGCCGAAATACAACGCGACCCGCAAGCTCGTGCTCCGCGGCGTGGACGGGATCGTGTTCGTGGCCGACTCGATGGCGATCTGCCGGGAAAGCAACATGCAATCGCTCAAGAATCTGCAGGAGAATCTGGCCGCCTACCGCAAAAGCCTGGAAAGCGTGCCCTGGGTGCTGCAGTACAACAAGATCGATCTCGCCGAACAGGGCATCCCGGTGCTCTCCGTCGAGCAGCTCGAACGGGACCTGAACCGCGGCTACGGCAGACCCTCGTTTCCGGCGAGCGCCCTGAAAGGGGTGAACGTGGCGGCGACGCTGAAGAAGATCCTCTCGCTCGCCGTCACTTCGATCCGCGACGAGATGATGTAGAAGGAGGCCGCCCATGGCCGACGCGATGCCCAGCGACGCCCTGGAAAGCGAGCTCGAACGCCGCTTGGAGCAGCTCTTCCCCGAAGAGGGGGCGGGGCCGGAGACGAACTCCGCGCCCCGGCGGGAACCGGACCGGGCGTTGCTGTCCGAGTTGAAAAAGGTTGTGCTGGCGATCGACTGGGAGATCACCCCCGAGGCGGTCGCCTCTTTCCTCGACCAGGTGCGCCTGCTGCGCGAGGCCTTGCGGGAAGACCGCGTGGCCGGCGTGCTGCTGAACATGCTGGGAGCCCTCGGCTACTACATCCAGTCGAGTCGCAGCCAGGTGCACCCCTGGACCTTCCCGGTGTTGAACGCCGTTTTCGCCCGGCTCGAGGAGGTGGTCGCCCTGACCGACAAGCCCGAAGCCGAGCGCCGCCGTCGCATCCAGCCGGAAATCAACGCCTACCAGCAGTTGCGCACCAAGATCGCCCAGGGACGGCCGCGTCGTCCCGCCGAAGCGCCCAGGGAGTCGGCGCCCCCGGCGGACGGAGGGGAACGGGAACGGCCCCTCACCGCCGAGGCTCTCGCCCGCGCGCTCGCCGAGCTGCGCGAGCAGCTGCTCGCCGAAATCCGTTCGCTTCGCCTGCTGCTCGAAGCGAAGGAGGCCGGTCGATGACCGCCGAAGCCCTCGTCGGGGATCCTCGAGTCTGTATTCTCCTTGTGGACGACGACCGGGAGATGCTGCGCGAGCTGGGCCAAGTCCTTGGCCGGCGGCTGGGAGAGGATGCGGCCGCGATCCTGTTCGCCGAGGAAGGCGGGGAAGCGCTGGAAATCCTGCAACGGGAGCCGGTCGGCGTGTTGGTCAGCGATCTCAAGATGGTCGGAATGGACGGCTGGGAGCTGCTGCAGCGCGCGACGTGCGAATTTCCCGATGTCCCGGTGATGGTGATGACGGGGTATGCGACCCCCGAGACCGTCGCGCGGCTGCACGAGCAGGGGGCTTGCGCGGTTTTGGCTAAGCCTTTTCTCGTCTCCGAGCTTGCCGGGCGGATCCGGGAAATCCTTGCGCGGCAGACCGATGGAGGGCTGATCCGCGGAATCTCCCCCTCGCTTTTTCTGCAGGTCGTGGAAATGGAAGAAAAGACCTGCACCATCCGCCTGAGCGGAACAGGCGAGCGACGCCGGGGCGTTCTTTTTTTCCGGGGGGGGAAACTCTTCGATGCCCGGTTGGGAGCGACGCGCGGGGAAAGCGCGGCCCGGGAGATCCTCGCCTGGGATCAGGCCGTCCTGGCGATCGAGAACGCCTGCCCCCTGCGCGACCGGAGGATCCGGCGCGATCTTCACGGGCTGATGATCGATGCCGCATGCCGTCGCGACGAGCGGACGGAGGCCGAAGGCGCAGGGGGGAAGGAGCAGGACCCGCAAGTTGAGTTGGAGGCGGTTCGGCGCGCCCTCGAGCAGGCCCTGGGAGGCGAAGGGGGGGTCGGGGCGGTGCGACGGGACCCGCAGTGGGCCGAGCGCGCCCGGCGTCTTGCCCGCGCGGGAGAACGCGTGGGTCTCGGCGGGATGATCGCGGCCTTTCTTGACCGGGGGCAGGAGGGCGATTTTCTCCTCCCCGGGGGAAACGACCCCTGGGTGGCGGAGCTCCGCAAAGGAATCCCGCGGGACGCCCTGCTCGGGGTGCCGGGCGGTTGATGGAGGCGAAACGACGATGCCCGATCCGCTTGCGGCCCTGCTTTCCGTGGAAGGCGTGCGCGGGGTTTTTCTTTACCGCTCCGGAGGCGATCTGCTGTTCCGAAAAACAGCCGTCACCCTGAACGGCGCATCTCCGGCGGACTGGTTCGCCCTGGCGCTGGCGCTCGGCAACGCCCGGGAGGCCGAGATCCTTTTTGAGCGCGGCCGGGTTTACGTGCTTCGCTCCGCCGGCGCCGTGCTCGTGGTCGCCGCGGGGCTTTTCGCCCCCTCGGCCGTGATCCGCATGAGCGGCGCCGTCTTGCTGGCCGAGGTGGAAGGAGCGCTGGGGACCCAGCGTGGGGGCAGGGAGGGGGACTCCGCCCATCGTCCGGGGGGGAGCGGGGTCCTCCAGCCCCGCGAATTCGCGAAAGGCGTGTCGCCATGATGAAGACGGACATTGAGAGCCGGATCAACGAGGCCGAAGTTTGCCGTTCCATGGGCTTGTTTCACGAGTCGCTGGCGATCTACGAGAAGGTCCTGCCCTTGGTCACCCCCGAGGCGGGCGACCTCCAGGAGCGCATCCGCAGCCGCATCGACTTGCTGCGCCAGGAGATCGCCAAGGAAGAAGCGGGGAGCGGAGGTGCGGTCTCCGCCGAGGAGATCTCCTGGATCCGCGAAGCCATTTCCGCCGCCGATGACGAGGCGGCGCTTCTCGACAGCGCCTCGGCGTTTCAAGAAATGGGGCTTTTCGCCGAGGCGCTGAACGAATACACGAAAGCCCTGGCCGAGCCCGCGCTTCACGAGAAGGCCGTCCCGGGGGTGGTCGCCTGTCTGCTGCGGCTGCATCCGCTGTCGCGGTTCATTGCCGAGCTCGAGGCCATCCTCGAAAAGGCCGTTTCCGACCCGGCCGTTGCCGGCCGCATCCGGTTCTTGGCCGGAATCGAGATGGAAAAACGGGAGCACCGCGGCCAGGCGCACGATCTCTACCGGGCGGCCGCGGAACGGCTGCCGCAGGACCCCGAGGTCCGCAAACGCCTCGAGGAGATCGCCGCGAGCTTCGCCTCCGGCTCCAAGTACGACTATCTCCTGCGCGAGAAGCTGCTGACCGCCGATCAGCTGCAGAAGGCCTTCGGCCTGGCGCGCAAGTCCAACCGCAGCGTGGAGCAGATCCTGATCGACAGCTTCCAGGTCCCCAAGGAAGCGATCGGCAAATCCTTCTCGCTGCACTACGGCTGCCGCTTCCTTGCCTTCGACCCCACGCTCCCGGCGCCGGTCGAGCTTTTGCAGAACCTGAAAAAAGCCTTTCTGCTGAACGAGCTCTGGGTGCCGATCGGCTGGAGCAAGGACGGCATCGAGGTCCTGGTCGACGACCCGCGGAACCTGAACAAGACCGACAACATCAAGGCCCTGTTGAAGACCTCGAAGATCCTCGTGTCGGTGGCGATCCGCGAGGACATCCAGGCCTTCATCCATCTCTTTTTCGATCCGGGAAAACAGCAGGAGACCGGCACGCCGACGGAGGAAATCACCGACGACATCGATATCCCCGACATCACCTTCGAGGAGGAGCGCGAGGAAATCCACACCGAGGAAGTCGACGAGAGCTCCAGCCAGGTCGTCAAGCTCGTCGACCAGGTGATCATCGCCGCCTACCGCAAGAACGCCTCCGACATCCACATCGAGCCCTCGGTGGTCACCAAGGCGACGTCGATCCGCTTCCGGCTGGACGGCGTCTGCCAGGAGTACATGAAAATCCCCAACGCCATGGTGCGCGCCGTGGTTTCGCGCATCAAGATCATGGCCAACCTCGATATCGCCGAGCGGCGGCTGCCCCAGGACGGCAAGATCAAGTTCCGGCGCAAAGGGGTGCCGGCCTTCGAAATGCGGGTGGCCACGCTGCCCACGGCGGGAGGCTTCGAGGACGTGGTGCTGCGCATCCTCGCCTCCTCGGGGGCGATGAAGATCGACGAGATGGGGCTGACCGAACGCAACCTGAAGATCATCCAGAAGATCGTTCTCAAACCCTATGGGCTGATCCTGGCCGTCGGCCCGACCGGCTCGGGCAAGACGACCACGCTGCACGCCCTGCTCGGCTACATCAACAAGCCGGGGATCAAGATCTGGACCGCGGAGGACCCGATCGAGATCACCCAGCAGGGGCTGCGTCAGGTGGAGGTGAAACCCAAGATCGGGCTCGATTTCGCCCGCGTCATGCGTGCCTTTCTGCGGGCCGACCCCGACGTCATCATGATCGGGGAAATGCGCGACGAGGAGACGGCCTCGATTGCGATCGAAGCCTCCCTCACCGGGCACCTCGTCTTCTCCACGCTGCACACGAACAGCGCTCCGGAAACCGTGACCCGCCTGCTGGATATGGGCTTGAATGCGCTGAATTTTTCGGACGCGTTTTTAGGCGTCCTCGCCCAGCGTCTGACCCGCAGGCTTTGCACCAACTGCCGCAAGGAGTATTTTCTCGGCAAAGACGAGTTCGAAGAGCTGCGACAAGATTACGGGGCTTCGTGGTTCGATCGCACGGGGATCGAATACAGCGAGACCCTCAAGCTCTACCGGCCGATCGGCTGCGATGCCTGCTCGAAGACCGGCTACCGCGGCCGGATGGGGATCCATGAGCTGATGGAGGGAACTCCCGAAATCAAGCTCATGATCAAGAAGCAGGCGAACACCGAGGAGATCTTCCAGATGGCGATGCGGCAGGGGATGAGCACCCTCAAACAGGACGGGATCCTGAAAGTCTTCCAAGGCGAAACCGACATCTCCGAAGTGCGCCGCGTCTGCATCAACTGAAGCGATGGAACTCGGCTCCGAAGCCTGGCGGCGAAGCATCCGCGAAGGGGCCTCCGCCTGGGGGCTCGCCCTCGAGGAGCGCGGGCTCGACCTCTTCGCCCGACACGCGCAGGAGATGCTGCGCTGGAACGCGGTCACCAACCTGACCGCGATCACCGAGCCCGCGGCCGTCGCCCGGGATCACTTCCTGGATTCGCTCGCCGCCGCCCGCTGGATCCCCCCCGGGGCACGTCTGCTGGATGTCGGCAGCGGCGCGGGATTTCCGGGGGTGCCGTTGCACATCGCTCTGCCGGGGCTGGAGACGGTGCTGCTCGAGGCCGCGCGCAAGAAGGTGAGCTTTCTTCGACACCTGCTGCGGACGCTGGCGCTCACGGGCATCCGTGCCGAGCAGGAGCGGCTCGAGCGTTTCGCCGTCCGGCAGGAAAACTTCGGGGCCTTCGACGTCGTGATCTGCCGGGCCCTGACCGGTCTGGAGCGCTTCGTGCCCGCGGCACTCGGGCTGGTGGGCGCCGGAGGCCGCCTGATCGCTTTGAAAGGCACCGGCGCGGAGGTGGAGATCGCACGTCTTCAGCAGGAGCTGGCGAAGGTTTCCGGGGGGGAAATCTGGCGGGCCGAGCGGCATGCGTACCGCCTCCCGGGGCTGCGGGCCGAGCGCGCGGTATGCGTCGTCACTCGATGCGTCCCTCGGCCGGAGGAACAAGGCTTTCAATCGGGGAGGTAGATCAGCTCCGCTTCGACCTTCCCGGCGGCGATGCGCAGCAATCCCAAGCTCGCCGGCTCCCCCCGGCGGGGAAAGCCCGCACTGCCCGGATTGAGGTACAAAACGCCCCCGGCCTCCTCGATCTCCGGCCGGTGCGTGTGCCCGCTCACCACGACCTGCGCCCGGGGCGGGTGGTTGGCGCCTCTGAGATCCTGCCGGTCATGAATCAGAAGGACGCGCACCGTCCCCGCCTCGAGAAACGCCGTTGGCGGCAGTTCGCGGGCCCAGGGGCCGAAGTCCATGTTGCCGCGAACGGCGAGAACCGGGGCGATGGCGCAAAGCGTGTCGAGCAACGCGCCCTCCCCGACATCCCCCGCGTGCAAAATGGCATCGACGCCGGAAAACCGTCCGGCCAGCCCGGAGGGCAGCACGCCGTGGGTGTCGGAGATCACCCCGATGCGAAAGGCGGCTTTGAGAGGCAGAACGAGAGATGAGGCCATCGGCCGGGGTCTCCGCGGACAAAAGCTCTTTTGGAAGCGGGGCCCGGCTTCGGCCCCGCGACGTCCACCGTGCGGGCAACGGTAGGCCGGAAAGGCGGAAGCTGTCAAGCGGGAGCCGGCGCCACGGAAGCACAACCCGAGAGGATCCTTTTGCGTTTCACGTGAAAACACCATGGCTTGCGACGTCGTTGCGCCGGCTCCGCTATCGCTCGTAGATCCATCCGACTTGAGAGATCAACCTCGGCTGTGGATTTGACAGCGGCCGCGGTTCTGGTAGAGTAGCCTCGCCGCGGCGGCGGTCGGCGCACTCCCGGGTTTTCTTCCTTCCCCAAAACTTCGAAGGAGCAAACGATGAAGATCCTGGTCGGCTATGACGGCAGCAATTCCGCCAAGCAGGCTCTGCAGACGGCCGTGAAGCATGCCCGTGCCTTCGGCGCGTCGGTCGACGTAGTAACCTCCATGGAAAAAGGCTCCGAAAGTGACCAGAAGGCCATCGCCGAGGCCGAACGGGCCCTCGAATGGGCGAAAAGCGTCTTCTCGGAGCAGAGGGTCGACTGCCATACCCATCTGCTGATCCGCGGGCTGACTCCCGGGGAAGACCTGGTCGATTTCGCCCGCGAGCACCAGAGCGATGAGATCATCGTGGGTATCGAACGGCGCTCCAAAGTCAGCAAGCTCCTGCTCGGCTCGACGGCCCAGTTCGTCATTCTGAACGCCCCCTGCCCGGTGGTGACGGTCAAGTGAGATCCGAGGAAAGGCAAATCGGAAGGGGCGTGGAAAAGAGTGGCCGCGCATCGGGCAGCGCCAAAAAAGCGCCCGAAACCTGCCGGGCGGCGAGTTCGGCCGCCCGGGGGGCGGCCGCCCGGGGGGGCATGCCGTCCCGCAGCCGGAAGGTGAGGTAGGCCGCGAAAAAGACATCCCCCGCTCCGGTCGGATCGGCCACGCGAGTCGCCGCAGGGGAGGGGAAGCGCAGGCGGCCGCCGCCGGCGAGATGGATTCTTCCCCCTTCCGCCCCCGCCGTCACGACCCATTCCGCGATCCGGAACCGCGCGAGCAGCCGTTCCGGCGCCAGCCCCAGATGCCCGCAGGCGATTTCGTACTCTTCCAGGTCGGACTTGACGATCGCCGCCGTCTCCAGCGCCTGGGTGAGGTGCGGGCAAGCCTGCGCGGTAATGCAGCCGCCCTCCACACGCCTGACCAGTCCCTGGATGTCGAGCGCGACCAACCCGGGAAACGAGTGCGCCTGACGATAGAAGGCCGGATCGATATCGTGAGGGTGCAAGGGGCCGGCGTGCAGGAGTTGCGCTCCGCGGGCCGCCTCCAGAATCTCCCGGGGCGAAAGCGGCGCGGCGAGCGAAGGGACCCGCTGGAGGCGGCGGGTTTGCCGGGGAAGATTGATGAAGACGGTGGTGGTTTCGCTCGGGCTCGAGAAACAGTCGATCCCCGCGGCCGCAAGAGGCGCTAGCAGACCGCCGTCGCGCGGGGCGAGCCGGGTGACCGCGCCGACGGCGAGGCCCAGGCGGCGATAGGTGAGGCCGGCGTAACAGGGAACCCCGCCCGGCTTGAAAAACCGATCCGCCCCCGGCAAGTTGATGTCCAGGCTGATCGATCCCGCGACCACGACGCGCTTGAGCCGCGTCGCGGCGGGCGGAGAAGGGCGGACCATGGATGCCTCGCCGGCGTTTTTCAGGGTGCGGAGCGGTCCTTTTTTGCCTCGAGCGCGGCGCGCAGCCGGTCGCGCTCGGCTTCGGCGCTGCGGAGACGGGCCTCGAGCGCGGTCCGCTGTTGCGGAGTGGCCCCCTCGATCTCGCGGCGCAGCCGTTCGATCTCCTGTTGCCGCCGGTAGAGTTCGCGGGCCAGCAGACGGATGGACACGGAGGTTTTCCCTCAAACGGGCAGGATGGTTGCACCGGGCCGACTCCGCGTATACCATGACCGGGCAGCCGGATCCAGTGCGCGCCGGTGGCGTGACCCGGAAAATGAGGCATCTCGATTGAGCATGGAGCCGCAGCCGAAACCGCCGCTTGAGCCGTCCCCAACCGCCGGGGATCTCCCCGCCCTTCTTTCGCGCGAGCTCGACATCGGGGGGCGGACGATCCCGGGACGGCTCGTCTTCGCCTCGATGAGTCTTCTCGGCCATGTCGCCTTTCGCGAGCTTCTTGACGAGTTCGGCGGCTGCGCACTGCTGTTTTCGGAGATGTGCAGCGCGGCGACCATCCCCACCGAAAACCCGAGGATTTCGAAACACTTCCGTTGGCGCCCCGAGGAGCTGCCGCGGCTGGTCTGCCAGATCATGGGATCGGATGCGGCGAGGATGGCTCGGGCCGCCGTGCGCATCGAGGCCGAGGGGTTCTTCGGGGTGGATCTCAATTTCAGCTGTGCGGCGGCCATGATCTGCCGGCGGGGTTGCGGTGCGGATCTCCTGCGCCGTCCCGCGGATGCCCTGAGGATTCTCGAGTGCGTCCGGCGGGCCGTGCGCATTCCCGTCACGGTGAAGTTTCGCGTGGGCTGGCAAGACGACGGCGATCGGGCGGTCGAAATGGCACGGGCCTTCGAGGCCGCCGGGGCCGATGCGCTCACCTTTCACCCGCGGGTGGCGCCGGACCGCCGCGCGCGTCCGCCCCGCTGGGAATACATCGGCCGGGTGAAGCAGGCGGTGCGCATCCCGGTCTTCGGCAACGGCGGGGTCCTCGACGCCGCGGGCTGCCTGCGCATGTTGCAGGAGACCGGCTGTGACGGGGTCGCCCTGGGGCGGATCGCCGTCGCCCGGCCGTGGGTTTTCGCTCTCTGGAGCGGAGAGAATGCAGCGGAGAATGACGACCTTTGCCGTTACACGGCTTTTCGGCTGTACGATCTTCTCTTGCGCCATTTTCCTCCCCCGGATGCGCTCATCCGCCTGCGGCGCTTCGTGTTTTACTTCGCCTCCAACTTCCGCTTCGGCCACGAGCTCTACCGCAAGGTCCGGGCCGCAGCCGACATGGAGGCGGCGCGGACGGCGCTCCAATCCTTCTTCGCCGTGCCGCAGGAGCGTTGCCCGTTGCCCAACCTGAATTACTTTCAATGACCGGGTGCCGGAAACCCCCCGGGCACGAAAGGAGCAGGGATCATGGCCAGAGGGTGGAAGCGAACGTTCATCGGCAGACTCGGTCTTGGCGGGGTTCTGCTCGCCCTTTTCTTCGTTGCGGCGCCGCCGCCGGCGGCGGCGAAAAGCGCCGGCGAGATCCAGGCCGCGGTGCAGGCCTGTCTGGAGCGCTTCTACCAACAGGTGAAAGGCGCTCGGGAACTCGCGCAGCAGGCGAAAGGCCTCCTTGTCATGCCGGGCGTGGTCAAGGCGGGTTTCATCATCGGCGGCGAATACGGCGAGGGTGCTCTGCGGGTGGGAGGAAAAACCGCGGGGTATTACCGGCTCGCCTCGGGGTCGATCGGGCTGCAGATCGGCGGTCAGGCGAAGGACATCGTCATCCTTTTCATGACCGAAGAGGCCCTGCGAGGTTTCCGGGCGAGCGAGGGCTGGGAGGTCGGCATCGACGGCAACGTCGCCCTCATCAATCTGGGAGGCGGAGAGCGCGTCGATTTTACGAGGATGAAGGAGCCGATCGTCGGCTTCGTCTTCGACGTCAAGGGGCTGATGGCCGACATTTCGCTCAAGGGGGCGAAGTTCAGCCGTTTTCAGCCCAGCTGAAGGCCAAACGACCTTGTCCTCTGCCGGCGGCGGGTGCGGCCGGTCCCTCGCCCGGGGTGATTCCGTATTCCGCGGGCGTCAGAACCCGGTGGATCACCGCGAGGGTTTCCTTTGCCGTGGCTTGGATGCCCTCGGGGAGGAAAAGTTCGAGGTCGATCTCTTGGCGCGTCATCACCGGGTAGCCGTAGCGGCGGTGCGCGTGGCGCAAGGGTTCGCCTGCGGCGCGTCGGGCTTCGATGAAGGCGAAATGCCCGGCCAGCCGATTCTCGACGCGCCGGGCGGCTTCCCCGATCCACGT
This sequence comes from uncultured Desulfobacterales bacterium, assembly GCA_938048455.1. Classification (GTDB taxonomy): domain Bacteria; phylum Desulfobacterota; class Desulfobacteria; order Desulfobacterales; family SpSt-501; genus SpSt-501. The sequence goes on from CALIUY010000002.1 coordinate 53,285, forward strand.
CGCCGGAGCGGAGAGAATCTCCTCGCGCAGCGCCCGATCGATTTCGCAGCCGATGCTGTGGCGCCCGGCCGCGGCCGCCGCGCGCAGGGTCGTCCCCGTGCCGAGAAAGGGATCGAGCACGGTGTCGCCGCGGATCGAGTACATGCAGACGAGGCGGAAGGCGAGCTCGAAGGGAAAGGCCCCGCTTCGGGTGCGTCCCTGCCGGCCGAATCGCTCCTGACGCGTCCCCTTCAGGTCCATCCACACATCGGAATACCAGCGGTTGCGCTCTTCCCAGAAAAGGGCGCTTTCCCGGCGTCGTCGTTTTTCCTCACTCGACGGAAACTCCCGGGGTCCGCCCTTGCGCGCGATCAAAATGTGTTCGTGTTCGAGCGTGACATAGGCTCCTGCAGGATACATGCCCGAGCCCATGAACTTCGTGGGCGCGTTGGTCTGTTTGCGCCACAGGATCGAGGGCAGGGGGGTGAAGCCGATTTCGAGCAGCGCCTGGAGAATCCGCATATGGTTGGGGTACAGGACGAAGCGGCCTCTCAGGCTGCGCACGGCGTCGCCGATGACCAGGCAGGCGAAACCGCCCGGGCGGAGCACGCGGTGGACCTCGCGCCAGGTGCGATCCAGCGCTTCGTGCATCCAACGGAAAGCCGTCCAGCCGTCCCCCCTCTCCAGGGCCGCGGCGATCTTTCGGTTTCCGCGACGGAAGCTCTCGTCCCACATGGCGATCATGGGATAGGGGGGGGAGGTGAGGACGAGCTCCACGCTCGCCGCCGGAATCGGGGAGAGATCCGCAGCGTCCTGGAAATAGACGCGGTGTTGAGTTCGCATGGGAGGGTTTCAACACGGAGCGCGGGCGAAGTCAACGCCGGAAGGCTCTTGTCATCGCCGCCCTGCGGGGCCTACAATGGCCTAGATTTCTTTCTTCCCCACCGCGGATTGTCTTCTTGACCCCACGGGAGGCAGGCGATGCGAAAACTCACGATCGAAGACCTGGAGGTGCGCGGCCGTCGGGTGCTGGTCCGCGTGGATTACAACGTCCCCCTCAAGAACGGCCGGGTCGCCGATGACACCCGCATCCGGGCGACCCTGCCCACGCTGCGGCGGCTGCTCGATCGCGGGGCGCGGCTCGTCCTCATGTCGCATCTGGGGCGGCCGAAGGGGAAAGCCTCCCCGGAGTTTTCCCTGCGGCCCTGCGCCGACGCGCTCGCCGCCCATCTCGGACGCCCGGTCCGCTTCGCCGCCGACTGCGTGGGCCCGGAGGCCGAGGCGAAGGCGACGGCGCTCGAAGACGGCGAGGTGCTCTTGCTCGAGAACCTGCGGTTTCACCCGGAAGAGGAGGCCAACGATCCGGAATTCGCGCGAAGGCTTGCGCGCTTGGGCGAGCTCTATGTCAACGACGCTTTCGGGGCCGCTCACCGCGCGCACGCTTCGACCGAGGGGGTGACGCGTTTTTTCAAACAGTGCGCCGCCGGGCTGCTCCTGAAAAAGGAACTCGACTACCTCGGGGCCGTGCTCGAGAACCCCGTGCGGCCTTTTGCGGCCGTACTCGGGGGGGCGAAGATCTCGGGCAAGATCGAGGTCATTTCCCGCCTCCTGCCCCGGGTGGAGCGCCTGATCGTCGGGGGCGGAATGGCCTTCACCTTCTACAAGGCCCTCGGCCTCGAGGTGGGCGGCTCGCTGGTCGAGGAAGACCGGATCGAGCTCGCCCGGAAGCTGCTCGAGGAGGGCGGGGAAAAGCTGCTGCTTCCCGCGGACGTGGTCGTCACCGACCGGCTCGATCTCAAGGGGGGAACCTTGGGGACGATCCAAACCGTCCCTTGCCGGGAAATCCCCGCGGGATGGATCGGGGTGGACATCGGGCCGCAGAGCGTCGAGCGTTTCGGGACCGTCTTGAAAGAGGCCAAGACCGTCCTCTGGAACGGTCCGATGGGGATCTTCGAAATCGAAGCCGCCTCCCGGGGTACGGCCGCGATCGCCCGAACGCTCGCCGAGGCGACGGCGGCGGGGGCGACGACCATCGTCGGCGGGGGCGATTCGGCGGCGGCGCTCGAGCGCGCGGGACTTGCCGCGAAGGTCACCCATGTGTCGACCGGCGGAGGGGCCTCGCTCGAGTTCCTCGAGGGCAAGGTGCTCCCCGGGGTCGCTGCGCTGACCGATCGGTAGGGCGCCGTGCGCATCGAGGCCGTCGTTTTCGACTACAACGGCACCCTGGTGAACGACCTTCCGCTCGTCGTCGCCTCTTACCATCGGGCGATCCGGGAGGCGGGCTTTGCGGTGGCGCGAGAGGAGATCGTGCGGGCGGTCTCGCTTCCGCCTTCGGCAAAACGGCGGGTCCTTCTCGGGGATGCCGTATCCGTGGCGCAGTGGGAAAAGATCCTCGACCGCCGCCGTCGGCTCTACCGCGATCTTGTCGCCCAGGGCCTCCCTCTCTTTCCGGATACGGCGCCGGTGCTGCGGGAACTTGCGCGGAAATTCCGCCTGGGGCTCGTTTCCAACACCTTCCGCGAGCTTTTCGAAGCCGGTTTTCCCCCGGAACTCGCCGGGCTCTTCGAATCCAGCCTCTTTTTCGGGGAGGCTCCTCAGCCCAAACCCTCGCCGCAGGCGCTGCGGGTGCTCCTCGGCCGGATGGAGGTCGCCGCGGAACGCTCCGTCTTCATCGGCGATGCGGCGGAGGACATGGCCATGGCCCGGGCGGCGGGGGCCTGCGGGATCGGCCTGACCACCGGATTCTGCACCGAAGCGGAGCTTCGCACCGCCGGCGCAACCGCCGTGGAAAGAAGCCTTTCCGCTTGCGCCCGCAGGCTGCGGGCCGAGCGGGAAAAGACTTGACAGCCGCGCGGGGGATGGGGAAGAAGCTGTCGATCGAGGAGGGAATCCGGCCGCGGGCGCAAGGGCACAGCCCCCCGCGGCTTTTCGTCCGTCGCCGCGGCGGAGAGCGGACCCGATGAAAGAACGCATTCTCCACGGCTCCGGAGGCTCCTGCCGCCTCGTGATCGGAGGGCGGCTCGAGGATCTGGCCGGCCTCACGCCGGGAGCACACCGGGTGGCCTTTGCCGACGAAAGGGTTCTTCGCCTTTACGGGGAGCGCCTCCCGCCGGATCCGCTCGTCGTGGTGGGCGCGGGGGAAGAGGCCAAATCGCTTGCCAACGTGGCCCGCCTCTACGAGGAGCTTCTTCGGCTGGAGGCCGACCGCGATACCTTTCTGGTGGGAATCGGCGGCGGGGTCGTCTGCGACGTGACCGGCTTCGTCGCCGCGACCTACCTGAGGGGGCTTCGCGTGGGGTTGGTGCCGACGACGCTTCTCGCCCAGGTGGATGCCGCGCTCGGCGGCAAAAACGGCGTCAACCTGCACGGCTACAAAAATCTCGTCGGCACCATCCGTCAGCCGGACTTCGTTCTTTGCGATCTCGGCTTGCTCGGAACTCTTCCCCCGGTCGAGAGAAAAAACGGCTTGGCCGAAGTGGTGAAACACGCCCTCATCGCCGACGACGGGCTGTTCGCCTACCTCGAGGAGAACGCCTCGGCGGCGGCCGCTCTCGACCCCCGGGTGATCTCACGGCTGGTCGAGGACTCGATCGCCGTCAAGGCGGCGATCGTCGCGAGGGACGAGTTCGAGACCGGAGAACGGCGGCTGCTCAACTTCGGGCACACCTTCGGCCACGCCCTCGAGAAGGCGACCGGTGCGCCTCACGGCGAGGCGGTGAGCGTCGGCATGGCGGTCGCCACCGGCCTCTCGGTCGCCGGCGGCATGCTCGCCCCGCAAGAGGCCGAACGGGTTCTCCGGCTGCTCGACGCTTTGGGGCTTCCCCGAAGCACGAAGGCCGACCCCGCCGGCGTCTTCGAGGGGCTGCGCCGGGACAAGAAGCGGGCGGCGGACCGCATCCGCTTCGTTTTTCTCGAGCGCATCGGGAAGGCGGCCGCCGTCGAAACGGGGCTGGAGGAGCTGCGGGAGCTTTTCCTTTCCTGGCGAAGCTCGCCGGAGGGGCAGGAGGTATGGCCAAAACGGTGAAGGAGAAGGAAACGCCCGCGGATCCGGCGGCGGAGCGCGCAGACGAAGAAAAGCGTCTGGCCGAACTCCGCCGGGTCATCGACCGGCTGGACGCCGAGATCCTGCGGCTGTTCAACGAGCGCCTGGAGGCGGCACGCGCCGTGGGGGAGGTGAAACGGCGACTCGGGCTTCCGGTGCGCGACACCCGCCGCGAAGCGGAGATCTTCCGGCGGCTCGCGGGCTTGAACCGCGGCAGCCTGCTCGCCGATCGGTACCTCGTGCAGGTCTTCGCCGCCCTGATGGCCGCGGCGCGCGAGGTCCAGTCCGGCAGCCCCCACGCGGCCGACGGTTTCGGCACGCCTTCTCTCTTCGCCGTGTTCGGAAACCCCGTGGTGCACAGCTTAAGCCCGGTCATGCACAACGCGGCCTTCGCGGCGACGGGCTTTCCCGGCATCTACGCCGCGATCCGGGCGGCGGACATCCGGCCGACCATGGCCGGAGTCCGGGCGCTCGGCTTCCGGGGGGCGAGCATTACGATCCCGCACAAGGAGGCCGTCCTTTCCTGCTTGGATTACATCGATCCCCAAGCCCGGCGCATCGGCGCCGTGAACACCGTCCTCAACGAGGCCGGGGTTCTCAAGGGCTACAACACCGACGGGGAGGGAATCGTGCGGGCCCTCGGGGAACGGGTGGAAATCGCCGGCAAACGGGTCGCCGTGCTCGGAGCGGGCGGGGCGGCGCGTGCGGCCGCATTCGGCACCCGGCGCGAAGGCGCCGCGGTCACCGTCTACAACCGCACGCGGCCGAAGGCGGAAGCCCTGGCCGCGGCGCTGGAAGTCTCTTTCCGGCCGATCGAAGAATTCGACCCTTCCGACGCCGACATCCTCATCCACGCCACCCCCGTCGGCATGAGTCCGAACGCAGGAGAAACCCCGCTCTGCCGGGACCGGCTGCGGCCGGGGCTTGTCGTCATGGACATCGTCTACACCCCGCTGCGCACGAGACTGCTCGCCGAAGCCGAGGCCGCCGGCTGCGTGACCGTGGACGGGCTTTCGATGTTCGTCTACCAGGGAGCGCGGCAGTTCGAACTCTGGACCGGGATCGAAGCCCCCCTGGACATCATGCGCCTGGCCGTCGAAACCGAGCTTGCCGCACGCGGCTGAAAAAACGAAGGGGGCTGTTCATGCGCGAGATCCGGCCGCTTGCTCCCCGGGAAACCATGGTGCGCGTCCCGGGATCCAAAAGCTACACCCACCGCGCTTTCATCGCGGCGGCCCTGGCCGCGGGCACCTCACGGATCGAGGGAGCCCTCGCCAGCCAGGACACCGATCTCACCCGTGAAGCGCTCCGCAACTGGGGCGCGGGGTTTGCCGAGGAGAGCGGCTTGTGGACCGTCCAGGGCACCGCCGGTCGCCTGGTCCCGTCGGCCGCTCCGATCGATCTCGGAAACTCCGGCACCTCCATGCGGCTTCTTTCCGCCGTGGCCGCTCTCGTCCCCGGTGCAAGCCTGCTCGGCGGCAGACCGCGGCTTGAAGCGCGGCCCGTCGGCGCTCTCGTCTCCGCGCTCGGCGCCCTCGGGGTCCAAGCCGAGTGCGTGCGCGGAAACGGCTGTCCGCCGGTCCGCGTGATCGGCGGCCGTCTTCGCGGGGGGCGCCTGCCGCTCGATTGCTCGCGGAGCAGCCAGTTTCTCTCCGCCCTGCTTCTCGTCTCGCCTTACAGCGAGGAAGGCGTCGAGATCGAGGTCGTCGGCGGGCCGGTTTCGCGGCCCTACATCGACATCACCGTTGAAGTGATGGGACGCTTCGGCGTCCGGGTCGAGCGCGAGGGCTACGCCCGCTTCCGGGTCGCCGGGGGGACCGGCTTCCGGGCATGCCGTTTTGAGGTCGAGGCCGACTGCTCGCAGGCGGGGTATTTCTGGGCGGCGGCGGCGATCACCGGTTCGGCCGTGACCGTGCGCGGCATCCGCCGGCGCTCGCTGCAGGGGGACGTGCGGTTGCTCGAGGTGCTCGAGGCCATGGGCTGCCGGGTCGAGGAAAACGATGCCGGGATCCGCGTCACCGGAGGGGAGCTTCGCGCCGTGGAGGCGGATCTCGGCGATCTGCCCGATGCCGTGCCGACGCTCGCCGTCCTCGCCGCTCACGCGCGGGGGGAGAGCCGGATCCGCAACGTGGGTCACCTGCGGGAGAAGGAGAGCGATCGGCTGGCCGCGGTTGGCGAAGGGCTTTCGCGCATGGGGATCGCCGCGCGCGTGGAAGGCGCCGATCTCTGCATCGTCGGCGGGCGGACGCACGGAGCCGCGATCGACTGCCACGACGACCATCGCATCGCCATGAGCTTCGCCGTCGCCGGGTTGAAGACCCCGGGGGTGCGCATCCTGGACGAGGCGTGTGTCGCCAAGTCTTTTCCCGGCTTCTGGGAGGTTTTCGAAGAACTCTACAAGTGATCCCCGAACGGGCGCCGTCTCCTCCGGCTTCGGCTTTGCTCCCGGAGGAGCCCTGCGGCAGGGGCGAAACCCATCAGGGGCGTCGCCGGCGAACCAGATCGGCGAAAAAGGCGTGAAAACGCAGATCGGGGGTCAGCTCCGGATGGAACGCCGTGGTTAGAAGCCGCCCCTGACGCGCCGCGACCGGCGTTCCGTCCGCGAGCCGGGCGAGGATGTGGACGCCTTCGCCGACGGCGGTGATCCGCGGGGCGCGGATGAAAACCCCGGGAAAAGGGGCCTCCAGGCCGTCTTCGATCTCCGCGACGGAAAGCGGCTCCTCGAAGCTTTCGATCTGGCGGCCGAAGGCGTTTCTCTCGACGGCGATGTCCAGGAGCGCAAGCAATGGCCGGCCGCCCGAGACCTCGCGCGCCATGAGGATCATGCCGGCGCAGGTCCCCCAGACGGCATGATCCCGCGCGAAGGCACGAAGCGGCTCGACCCAATCCCCCGCCGTGAGCAGGCGGCCGATCGCCGTGCTCTCGCCGCCCGGGACGATGAGCCCCTGAAGACCTTCGAGCTCCGAAACGGTGCGCACCTCGCGGGCGTCGATGGCCAGGCGCCGCAGGTGCGCAAGATGCTCCCGCACCCCGCCCTGAAGGGCCAGCACCCCGATCCGCATGGCTTTCCCCCGTCAGCGGCCGCGCGCGGCCAGGCGCTCCGCCGGGCCGAGCGAGCCGGCGCTGACCCCGCTCATCGCCTCCCCCAGCCCCGTGCTCACCTCGGCCAGACGCCGCGGGTCGTTGAAGTGGGCGACGGCCAGCACGATCGCTTGGGCGCGGCGGGCGGGGTCGGCGCTCTTGAAGATGCCCGAGCCCACGAAAACGCCGTCCAGCCCGAGCTGCATCATCAGCGCCGCGTCCGCCGGGGTGGCGATGCCGCCGGCGGCGAAGTTGACCACCGGCAGGCGCCCCAGCTCGCGGGTTTGCCGCACGAGTTCCGGCGGGACGCGCATTTGGGCCGCGGTGGCTTCCAGCTCGGCCTCGGAGAGCGCCTCGAGCGCCCGGATCTCTTCGATCACGGTCCGCGCGTGGCGCACGGCTTCCACGATATCGCCGGTCCCGGCTTCGCCCTTCGTCCGGATCATCGCCGCTCCCTCGGCGATGCGGCGCAGGGCTTCGCCCAAATCGCGGCAGCCGCAGACGAAGGGCACGCCGAAGGCATGCTTGTCGACATGGCGGGATTCGTCGGCGGGGGTGAGCACTTCGCTTTCATCCACGTAGTCCACGCCGATCGCTTCGAGAATCTGCGCCTCCGCGAAGTGCCCGATGCGGCACTTGGCCATCACCGGGATGCTGACCGCCTCCATGATCTCCCGGATCCGCCGCGGGTCGGCCATCCGGGCGACTCCTCCCTGGGCGCGGATGTCGGCCGGGACCCGCTCGAGAGCCATCACGGCCACGGCCCCGGCCTCCTCGGCGATCCGCGCCTGCTCGGTGGAAACGACATCCAGGATCACCCCGCCCTGGAGCATGCGGGCGAGGCCGGCCTTGACGGTGAAACTCCCCGATCGTTTCGGGGTTCTGACGGGTCGGGTTTCCACGGGAGCCCTCCTTGGGATCGGCAGTCGAATCCTCGAAGCTCCCCGGTTGCATAGCAGGCTGGTTTGGTGAATAACAGATACAGATTTTCGCCAAAACGGCCATAACAGATCATGGATCCCTTACCCGCGGAGACTCCTCCGGAGCGACGCTTCCGCTACCGGCGGCTTGCCGCCGATCTCGAGCGGCGCATCCGCGCAGGCGATTTCCGACCGGGGGACCGGCTGCCCTCGATCCGCCGCCTTCACCGCGCCACGGGCCTGAGCGTCAGCACCGTCTACCGCGCCTTTCTTGAGCTCGAGGAGGCCGGACTCGTTGAAGCCCATCCGCGCTCCGGCTACCGGGTGCAGCCGGCGCTATGGCCGCCGCCTCCTTCCCTCACGCACCGGCGCGTCAAACCCGCTCCGCAGCCGATCCGCCTGGCCGCCGAGCTTTCCTCGGTCATCGCCGCGACGAGCGACCCCGAATTCGTCCCCCTGGGAAACACGGGGATGGACGCCGCCCACGTCCCCGCAAAGGCTTTCGCGCGGATGGTGCGGGAGATGAACCGCTTCGAGTGGCGCTCGCGGCTCGGCTACAGCCCTCCGGAGGGCTTGCCCGAACTGCGGCGCGAGATCGCCCTTCGGGACGTCGGCCTCCCCGGCGGCTTCCGCGCCGAGGAGATCGTCGTGACCAGCGGCTGCACGGAGGCGATCGCGCTCGCGTTGCAGGCCGTCGCGCGGCCCGGCGATACGATCGCGGTGGAGTCGCCCACCCATTTCGCCGTCCTGCAGCTCTTGAAGGAACAGGGGATGCTTGCGGCCGAGGTGGTTGTGGATCCACGAGAAGGGATCCTTCTCGCGGACCTCGAGCACTGCCTCGAAAAACATCCGGTGCGCGCCTGTTTTCTCATGCCGCACTTCCAGAACCCGACCGGCGCGCTCATGCCGGCGCAAAAGAAAAAGCGGCTTCTCGAGATCCTTTCCCGCCGAGGGATCCCGGTCATCGTGGACGACATCAGCGCGCCGCTTCATTTTACGGGAAACCGCCCGCTTCCGCTGACGGCTTGGGACCGGCAGGGGCTGGTGATCCAGTGCTCTTCCTTTTCCAAGACCCTCGCCCCGGGACTGCGGATCGGCTGGGTCGCCGCCCGCGGCGAGCGGCTGGAGAAGATCCGGCGGCTCAAAGCCGCGACCTCCATCTGCACCTCGAGCCTCGACCAGGCGATCGTGGCCCGGTTTCTCGCCTCCGGAGCCTACGACCGGCACCTTCTGCGGTTGCGCGTCGCCGTCGGCCGGCAGCGGTTGTTGACGGCGGACCTCGTCCGCCGCCACTTCCCGGAAGGGACCCGTTTCGCCCTGCCGCAGGGCGGAACCCTCCTTTGGATCGAATTGCCGCAAGGGATCGACGGACTCGAGCTCTACCGCCGCGCCTATGCGCGGAAGATCGCCATCGTTCCCGGAGCGATCTGCGCGAACTCCCCCCGATTTCGGAATTTCATCCTGCTCAGCTGCGCAGGACCCGTCGATCCCCGCGTGTCCGCGGCGATCGTGACCCTGGGGGAGATCGCCCGCCGGGTGCAAGACCAAAGGTTTTGATCAGGTGCGTTTGCGGCCGCGGCGAGGGCTTTTCCGTGCCGCGGGAGCCGCGGCGATCGCGTAGGTGGCCAGCGCCCGGGCGACGGCCCGGCCGGAGCCGTCGGAGACGGTCGCCTCGCCCACGGCGATTCGGCGTCCGCAGTGGAGGATCCGGGCGCGGGCGAGGAGATCCTCGCCGTCGACGGGGCGGAGAAAGTTGATCTTGAGCTCGATGGTCGCAATCGGGGCGCGGTTTTCGATCAGGCCGAGAAGCGCGATCGCGATCGCCGAATCGGCTGCGGCGAAGACGACCCCGCCGTGGACCACACCGTTGGCGTTCAGCAGCCCCGCATCGTAGGGGACGCGGATGGAGGCTTCGCCGGGGGAGGCTTCCTCGACCCGCATGCCGACGCGCTTCCAGAAGGGGACCTTCAGGCTCCGGTAGCGGGAGAGCCAGGAGGCGGCGCGACGATCGGCGGGGGCGCTCATCGGCGGGTTTCCTTCCGGGCGGCGCGGTCCGGTCTTGCGGCCGGACGGGCGCGGAGGCGTGCGAATTCCTCGCGCACGAGCTTGCGGTAGAGGTGGTAGAAGAAAAGGCTCATGATCTCGACGAACTGCGCGCCTTTCTCCGCGAGGTCGTCCGTGGGAAGCGCGGTGAGGCGCTTTTCGTAGTAGGCGCGGTGGGAAGTGCGAACGAAGCGCCGCAGGAAGTCGGCCACCCGTTTCAGCTCGCGGGGGTTGTAGCCGTCCTTGGGGCCGAAGCCGAGGCGGTCCATGTCCACGATCAGCCGCGCGAGGATCACATCGTCGGCGGAATAGGCGGGGCGGCCGCCGCGGGATTCCGCGGCAAGGACCCCCCAGTCTTCCATCACCTCGAGCCATTTGCGGCCCAAGCCGGTGGCCTCACAAAAGGCCCGGCGGCCGACGACCTCGCGGGAGAGCAGCCGGTCGAGGGGACGGAAATAGCGGTTGTGGAATGCCGACACCGCCCGATCGGAGCGGGACTGGCGGCGGTTCTGCCGCAGGATCTTCTTGATCTCGGGAATGGGGAGGAAGAACTCCTCGCGGAGCTCACGGATCCAGAGCACGCGCCGCAGGTGCGCCTCGGAGTAATCCGGCAGGCGTCCTTGGGCCCTCCGGGGGCGGGGCAGAAGCCCCTGCCGGATGTAAAAGTGAAGCGTCTCCTTGGGGACCCCTGTTTTTTCGACGAGCTCGCCGATCCGCATCGATTTCGCCTTTCGGCGCCGTGGGGGAAGCCTTCCCCCGGCTTGCCGGAGCCTGTAACGTCACCGCGACGAAACGGCGATAAGCTGCCGCAGACGGAAGCGCTTGTCAATCGCCGGATCGTTGACAAGAGGCGCCCAAACGGCGTAGAGTGTCCGCGTATCGTGCAATTCGCTACACGTTTATCGGCCGTCATCTCCGGGGAGTTCGCAAGGGAGGCGCGAGGGAAGATGAGGACGGACTATCGATCCATCCAGGTGGAGGCCGCCGACGGGATTGCGGTGTTTCGCATCCACAACCCGCCGGTCAATCAGCTGTCCGAACACGTGGTGCGCGAGCTGGCCGAGGCTTTCGGGGAGGCCTTCCGCGACGGATCCGTACGCGCGGTGGTGATCACCGGAAGCGGCAAGAATTTCGTCGCCGGGGCCGACATCACCCAGATCAAGGATATCCGCACGCGGCAGACCCTGCTCGAGCTTCTGCGTCAGAACAACCGGGTGCTGAACGCGATCGAAACCGGGCCCAAACCCGTGATTGCGGCCATCAACGGGGCTTGCCTCGGCGGGGGCCTCGAGCTCGCCATGGCCTGTCACTACCGGGTGGCCGCCCCCGGAGTCGATCTCGGGCAGCCCGAGGTGCAGCTCGGGCTCATCCCCGGTGCCGGGGGAACCCAACGCCTGCCGCGGCTGATCGGGCTGCCGAACGCGCTCGAGATGATCACGACCGGAAAGCCGATCCGCTCCGAGAAGGCGCTCGAGCGCCGGCTTGTCGACGAGATTGCTCCCCCCGAGCAGCTGCTCGCCGTTGCCCGCCGCGCCGCGAAAGGGTTTCTCGATGGACGCCTGAGCCTCGGCCTGCGCGCGACCCGCGCCCGGCACGAGCGGCTGCCGAGCGCCGCCGAGAAGAGGGCGCTTCTCGATTTCGCCCGCCTCATGACCGCCGCCAAGGCCAAGGGCTACCTCGCGCCGTTCAAGGCCCTCGACGCCTTCGAGCGCGGGCTGCACTTCGACATCGAAGCCGATCTCGAGATGGAGGCCGAACTCTTCGCCGATTGCCTCTTCTCGGATGTCGCCCGAAACCTGATCGGCATTTTCCTCAACACGCGTGCGGCCGGAAGACTTCCGCGCATCGAGGGCCTCCGGCCCGCCCCCGTCCGCAGCGTGGGTGTCCTGGGCGGCGGGGTGATGGGCTCGGGGATCGTCCACCTGCTGCTCGTCCACGAGGGGATGCAGGCGATCCTGTGGGACATCGACGAAAAGGCACTCGAGCGGGGCATGGCCGGGGTGCGCGCGACCTTCGACTACCACCTCAAGAACAAAAAGATCACGCCCGAAGCGCTCGAGGCTCTTTTCCGCGAACGGCTCACCTGCACCACGGAGCTCTCCCGCCTGAAGGAAGTCGATCTCGTCATCGAGGCGGTCGTCGAGGACATGGCCGTCAAGCAGAAGCTCTGGAAGGAACTCGAAGGCATCTGCCGGCCGCAGGCCGTGTTCGCGACCAACACCTCGGCGCTGCCGATCACCGAGATGGCTTCCGTGCTTGCCGACCCCGGCCGCATGATCGGGCTTCATTTCTTCAACCCGGCTCACCGCATGCAGCTTCTCGAGGTCATCTGCGCCGAAAAGACCACCAACGAGACGCTCGCGACCAGCGTCGCCTTCGCCCGGGCGGTGCGCAAGATCCCGATCGTCGTGAACGACGGCCCCGGGTTTTACGTCTCCCGTCAGCTTTCGGCCTTCATGGGGGCCTCGGTTTTCCTCATGGCCGACGGAGTCGACCCGGCGGCGATCGAATCCGCGGTGGTCGATTTCGGGATGCCGATGGGGCCGGCCGCCCTTTCCGATCTGACCGGGATCGACATCAACTACCGCGTGAACCGCACCTTTGAGATGCGTCTTGGACCGCGCTGGAAGGTGCACCCCCTCACGGAGGCGATCTATCAGACCGGCTGCTACGGGCGGAAGACCGGCTCAGGCTACATGGACTACAGCGGGCCTCAGCCGGTGCCCAACCCGAAAGTCACCGCCGTCCTTCAGGACTACCTGCAACGTCACGGGATCCCGCCGCGGCAAATGCCCGCCTCCGAAATCACGGACGTCCTGCTTGCGGCCGCGGTCAACGAGGCCGCCTACATGATCGAGGAGGGGATCTGCGACCGGCCCCAGGACATGGACCTTGCCATGATCTACGGTACGGGCTTTCCTCCCTTTCGCGGCGGCATTCTGCGCTGCGCCGACCGGTGGGGCGCGCGGCCGATCCACGAGCTTCTGCTCGAACTCGAAAAGCGCTACGGCTCGCGATTCACCCCCGCCCGGCTGCTGGCCGACATGGCCCGGGAGGGGAGAACCTTTTACCCCGCGGGCGCGTGAACCCCGCTCGGGCGGGAAACCGCTTTCCCCGGAAGGAGGCTTGGCATGAAGGAAGTCGTCATCGCAGGGTATCTCCGCACCGCTCTGTCACGCTCCCGGCCGAACGAGCCGGCCCGGGACTGGTTTTGCCGCACACGTGCCGACGAGCTGCTGGCGAAACTGCTGCCGGAGATCATCCGGCGGACGGGCATCGAGCCCCGGGAGATCGACGATTTTCTCGTCGGCTGCGCGACCGCCGTCGGCGAGCAGTGGTCCTACGGGGGGCGTATTCCCCTCTTTTTGGCGAACCTGCCCGAGACCGTCCCGGCCAAATTCATCGACCAGCAGTGCGGCTCTTCCATGGCCGGGGTCCACGTCGGCTTCATGGAAATCGCCCAGGACTTCGCCGATGTCGTTCTCTGTGCGGGCTACGAACACATGACCCGCGTCCCCATGGGCCTGACCAACGTGGAGCGCGGCCTGATCACCCCCAACATGAGCCTGTTTCTCCAACCCGAATACCGGCACTGGGACATGATGACCTCGATGAACATGGGGCTCACGGCCGAAAAGCTCGCCCAGCAGGCCGGAATCCCGCGCGAGGAGATGGACCGCTGGGGGGCCCGCTCGCACGAGCTTGCCGCCCGCGCCCGCAAGGAGGGCTTTTTCCGTGAGGAGATTTTGCCCCTGGAGGCCGAGCAGGAGGACGGCTCTCAGCTCACCGTGGACACCGACCAGTCCATCCGCGAGGACACCACCCTCGAAAGCCTGCGCGAGCTGAAGCCCGTGTTCAAGAAGGACGGAGTGATCACCCCCGGGAACGCCTCGCCGTTGAACGCGGGCGCCTCGGCCATGATTCTCATGTCCAAGGAGACGGCCCGCAAGAAAGGGATCCGGCCGCTGGCGACCCTGCGCGCGATCGGCTTTGCGGGGGTGGATCCCACGATCATGGGCGCCGGGCCAGTGCCGGCGAGCCGCAAGGCTCTCGAAAAGGCGGGTCTCAAACCCTCGGAGATCGACTTCTGGGAAATCAACGAAGCCTTCGGCGTGGTGGTGCTGAACTGCATCCGGGAGCTCGGCATCGACCCCGCGCGGGTAAACGTCATGGGCGGGGCGATCGCCATCGGCCATGCCCTCGGTGCCACCGGCATCCGCCTGGTCGGAACGTTGGCGCGGATTCTGCACGTGAAAGGCGCTCGTTTCGGCTGTGCCAACGCTTGTGTCGGCGGCGGCCAAGGGGTAGCCACGGTCATCGAAAAGGAAGACTACCCCTGGTAAGCCCGAAGGCGGATACGCGGGCGACACGAGGCGATGAATCCACCGGAGCAAGCGGATCCGGACGATGTTTGCCTTTTTCCATGAAACCTTGAAGGATCCGCTATCCCGGCTGGCCGATCTCCGGCGCAACAGCGGTCGGCCGCTGATCGGGGTCACCCCCGCCTATTTCCCCCGGGAATGGATCCACGCCGCGGGGGGGCTCCCCGTGTCCTTCTGGGGTGCAGCGCTGCCCCTGTCGCGGGCGGACGCCCTGCTTCCGCCTTCCTGTTGCCCGGTTTCGCGCTCGATCCTCGAAATCGAGCTCGCCGGGCTGACCGCGGAGCTCTCCGGGTGGGTCTTCACTTCGCTTTGCGACACCCTGGTCAACCTGCGGGAGATTTTCCGGGGAGTCTCCCTCCGGCCCACCCTTGTTTTCCCGATCCCGCTGGCCAGCGACCCGGACTGCCGCCGTGCGCGTCTTGCAGCGCTGATTCCCGAGGTCTTCGAGAAACTCGCCCGGATGACGGGAAAGGCCGTTACGCCGGATGCGCTCGCCGCTGCCGGCCGGCTCTACGGCGACATCCGCATGCTGCAGCGCCGGCTTTACGAAACCCGAAGAAGCCGCCCGCGACTCATCGGCGCGCGCGACTTCTATGCAGCGATCCAGGCCGATTTTTTCCTCGATCCTGCGGAGTACCGTTTGCGCCTCGAAGCGCTGCTCGACGAGCTCGCAAACGCGGCGGAACAGAAGGAGCTTAGAGCGCCGCAAATCTTCTTGAGCGGGATGATCGCCCCGCCCGCGGACGTTTTGGTCCTTCTTGACCGCCTGGGGATGCCGGTGGTCGATGATGACTTCGCCAACGGCGGGCGCAGCGTCTCGCGGCCGGTTTTTTCTCCGGAGGATCCCGTGGGAAGCCTTGTCCAGACCCTTTTCGGCGGACGTCCCTGCCCCTGCCTGCACGTTCCCGGAATCGATCGGGCGGCGGTTTTCGCGGCGACGGTCCGAGAGTGCGGAGCCCACGGGGTGCTCTTTCTTCCGGTGCGCTGCTGCGAGCCCGATGCCTTCGAGCGGCCGGTCCTCAACGCCGCGCTGGCCGCGGAGGGGATCCCGGCGCTTACGCTGGAGATGGAGTTCGAATCCCTTCCGCAGGAATCGCTGCGGTCCCGGCTCGAAGCGTTCCGGGACCTCCTGGAGGAATCCGGCCGATGACCCGTCTTGCCAGCTTCACGCGCATGAAGGAGCTGATGACGCTCCACTACCTCGAGGCGAAGACGACGAAGGAAAAACCGATCATCTGGCTGACGAGCGGCGCGCCGGTCGAATACGTCGTCGCCGCCGGTGCGCTGCCGGTCTACCCCGAGAACTACGCCGCGATGTGCGCGGCCGGACACCAAGCGCTCCGGCTGCTTGAAGCCGCCGAAGCGGAAGGGTATTCCCCCGATATCTGCTCCTACGCGCGCACGGACTTCGGTCAGGACCTTTTGCGCGGCGGGCCCGCGGGGGGGCTGCCCCCGCCTTGCGCGCTCGTCTGCGCGACCAACATTTGCCGCACCGTCGTCAAGTGGTTTGAAGCGGTCGCCCGGAAATACCGGGTGCCGCTTTTCGTCGTCGATCTGCCCTTTCTGCACGACGGGCTCACGCGTGATGCCGTCGCCTACGCGCTCCGGCAGTTCGAGGCGCTCGCCGGTTTCCTGGCCGAGCGGACCGGCAGGCCCTTCGAGCGCGAGCGGCTGTTTGCCGCCGTCGCCCTAAGCCGCGAAACCACCGCCTTATGGCGCAAGACGCTCGATCTCTGTCGCCGACGGCCGGCGCCCATCACCGCCCTCGACGCTTTCGTCCACATCGCGCCCATCGTGACCCTCCGGGGCACCGCCGCTTGCCGCGATTATTACGAAGCTCTCTTCCGCGAGATCGAAGGGCGCGTCGAACGCGGGGAAGCCGCCGTCCCGCAAGAGCGCTACCGCGCTCTCTGGGACAACCTGCCGATCTGGGACCGGATGCGTTGGTTGGAGTCCTTTTTCGCGGAACGCGGCTTGGCGATCGCCGCCGCGACCTATCCGAACAGCTGGGCGGGGATCGACGCCGCCGCTGCCGGGAGCAATGACCCCCTCGAAGCCCTTGCCGTATCCTATCTCCGTTTGTACATTCATTCCGGCTTCGCGCAACGGGCCGAAACCCTCGTGCGTCTGATCGAGGAGTTTTCGCTGACCGGATTCATCATGCACTCGAACCGCTCCTGCAAGCCTTACTCCGTCGGCATGTACGGGCTGCGGGAGGAGGTCTCCCGCCGAACGGGCGTTCCCGGGGTGGTGATCGAGGCCGACCACAACGATCCGCGGCAGTTCACCGAGGCGCGCACGATCACCGCGCTCGAAGCCTTTATCGAGTCCATGGAGCCCCTCGCCGGATGACCCTCAACCCCCGTGACCGGCGCTTGCGGAGGCCAGTACCGTAAACGCCCGCCGGGAGCCTGAGCCGATGGCCGCCTTCTCCGATTACGAGCGTTTCGACGGCCTGGGGCTGGCCGAGCTCGTCCGCCGCAAGGAAGTCTCCCCGGCCGAGCTCCTCGAAGCCGCCCTCGAACGCATCGCCCGGATCAACCCCCGCATCAACGCCGTCGTGACCCTTATGGAAGAGGCGGCGCGCCGCGCTCTGGCCTCTCTGCCCGAGGGGCCTTTCCGCGGGGTGCCTTTCTTGATCAAGGATCTTCTCTCGGTCTGCGAAGGGGCCCCGCTCACCTGCGGCTGCCGCGCGCTTCGCCGGTTCGTCCCCGACCACGACGGCGAGCTCGTGCGCCGTTGGCGCCGGGCGGGGTTGGTGATTGTGGGCAAGACGAACACCCCCGAGTTGGGTCTTGTCGCTTATACCGAGCCGGAGCTCTTCGGCCCCACACGCAACCCCTGGGATCCCGAGCGCACCCCCGGCGGGTCGAGCGGCGGCTCGGCGGCCGCGGTCGCCGCCGGGATCGTGCCTCTGGCCGGTGCCGGCGACGGCGGAGGATCGATCCGCATCCCGGCCGCCTATTGCGGGCTTTTCGGGTTGAAACCGAGCCGCGGCCGGACCCCGACCGGCCCGGACTTCGGGGAGATCTGGCAGGGGGCGGTCGTCGAGCACGTCATCACGCGCAGCGTGCGCGACAGTGCGGCGGCGCTCGATGCCGTCTGCGGTCCCGAATGCGGCGCACCCTATGTGATCGCCCCGCCCCGGCGACCCTATCTCGAAGAGGTCGGATGCGATCCCGGAAGGCTCCGGATCGCCTTCAGCACCCGCTCGCCGATCGGGCTTTCGGTTCATCCCGAACACGAAACGGCGGTGCTCGAGACGGCGATCGTTCTCGCCAAGGCGGGCTGCGAGGTCGAAGAGCGGGAGCCGCCGCTCAACGCAATCGAGCTCGCCCGAAGCTATCTTACGCTCCTCTACGCCGAGGTCGCCTCCGATCTAGAAGAAATCGAAAGGCTGCTCGGCCGGAGGCTTTCGCGCGCGGATGTGGAGCGGCCGACCTGGATCCTGGGAAAGATCGGGCGGATCACCCCTGCGGCGGACTTGTCCGCGGCCAAGCGGCTCTGGGGTCGCGCCGGCCGGGTCCTGGGGAAGTTTCACGAAACTTGGGATCTCTATCTCACGCCCACCACCGCCCACCCTCCCGCGCGGATCGGCGAGCTTCGTCCCGGGCCGCGCGAGATGCTCGCGCTGCGTGCCGTGGACCGCCTGGGAGTGCTGGGACTGGTGCATCGCCTGGGGTTTTTGGAGGCCATCGCCTTTCGCAACCTGGAGCGTACGCCCTTCACGCAGCTCGCCAATTTCACGGGGCAGCCGGCGATGTCGGTTCCCCTGGCCTGGAGCCGGTCGGGGCTTCCCCTCGGAGTGCACTTCACCGCCGCGGTCGGCCGCGAAGATCTCCTTTTCCGCCTGGCCGGCCTACTCGAGGCCGAGCGCCCCTGGTTCGACCGGAGGCCGTCGCCGGCTGCTCTTTCGCGCTGAAAGGAGGAGGGTATCCCCATGTACAGCCGGATTCTTGTCCCCCTCGACGGATCCGCGCGGGCGGAGCGCATCCTGGCGCATGTCGAGGAGATCGCCGCCCGCTTCGGCTCGCGTGTCATTCTGCTCCACGTGGTCGAACCGATCGTCCCCGTGAGCAGCACCGAGGTCTACATTCCTTCGGAGGATCAACTCTCCGAGCGCTTGAGCCAAGCGAAGGAGTATCTCGAGGCGATCCAGGCCAAAATGAAGCTTCGCGGCATTCCGGCCGACATCCATCTCGTCAGCCGGGCGGTCGTGGACGGAATCTACGAGGCCGCCGAGGTCCTGAAGGCGGATTTGATCGCCATGGCAAGCCACGGCCGGACCGGAGCGGCACGGGTGTTCTACGGCAGTGTCGCCGCAGGGGTCCTGAATCGGGTCGACCGGCCGCTTCTGATCATCCGCTCGCGATCCGCCTGAGAAAAGCGCGGTTCAGCGCGCGGCGGGCTTTTCGGGAAGCCTCAGGCATAGAAGCATCGTGAAGAGCGGGACGGCCGGAAGCCAGAAAAGCACGGTTTCCAGCCCGTAGAGGTCCGCCAGGCGGCCGATGACCGGCGTCAGAACGCCCCCGATTCCCAGGGCGAGGCCCATCATGAGGCTCGAAACCATGGAGCGGCCCTGGGGAGCGAGGTTCTGGCCGAGCGTCACCCCGAGGGGAAGAGTCGCCATGGAAAAGAAGCCGGCGAGGAAGGCGCAAGGGTAGATCCAGTCCCCTCGCAGCCAGAGCGAGCCGAGAAGGGCCGGGGCCGTAAGGAAATGGCTGGCGAGGAAGATCGGACGGTGGCGGAAGCGGTCGGCGAGGCTTCCGGCGATCAGGCCGCTCAACGCTCCGGCCAGCGTGAACAGCGCGGCCACCAGCCCGATGGCGACGAGGGGATAGCCCTCGCGGGCGTAGAGCACGGGAAAAAAGGTGATGAAGGCCTGGCTGACGAAGGCACGCAGCACCATGACCACCCAGAGGTCGGCGACCGCTCGGCGGGAGGGGCCGAGCGCTACCCGCAGCGACTCGATAAAGCCCTTGCCAGCGAGTCCTTCGCCTTCGGGGTGCGGGACCATGCGAAAGAGGACGATCATGAGGGGAAGCCCGATCCCCATCGAATAAAGGGTTCCCGGCATCCCGAAGGTGGAGACCAGAAGTGTGATGAGCACCGGTCCGACGCCGAAGGCCATCGTCCCGCCGGCGTTGAAGATGGACATGCAGAAGCTGAAGTTCCGGCCGGCGTAAGTCGAGATCATGCCGGCGACCGGCGGGTGAAACAGCGACTGCCCGATCGAGCCCAGGGCGACGAAGAGGAGCAGGACCCCGAAGTTCGGCGCCACCCCGACGAGCGGGATAAAGACGAGCGAGAGCAGGGGACCGCCCAGGATAAAGAGGCGTGTGCGGTAGTGGTCGGCGTAGTAGCCCGCGATCGGCTGTACGATGAACATGAGGAAACGGTTCAACCCCGCGATCACCCCGACCTGGGCGAGCGACAGGGCGAAGGCCTCGGCAAACGCGGGAAGCAGGGGGCTGACGAAAGAGGCGTAGAGATCGCCCGTAAAATGAACGAGCCAGAGGGCGAAAATCACGCGCACGTTGGTTTGCGGCGCGGGATCCGATGGCGGGGGGTTCGCTTTCAGAGGTCAACAAAAACGCTCCAGCCCGAAGACTGGAGCGTTTTCCTTGTTTTGTGGTCGGGACGAGTGGATTTGAACCACCGACCCCAGCGTCCCGAACGCTGTGCTCTACCAGGCTGAGCCACGTCCCGACTGACGCGCCTTATGTAAGCGATTGGGCTCGCGATGTCAACCGCGGGAACTCTTTCTCCGCCGCGTCGTGGAGGAGGCGGCGGCCCGGGCTTTTTTCTTTCCCTGCGGCACGGAGCGCGCGAAGGGATTGCGGCGGACGATGGTCTGCTCACGGCCGGGTCCGACCGAGACGATGTCGATCGGAACGCCGCAGAGCTCTTCGATCCTTTCGAGAAAGCGCCGCGCGGGCCGCGGCAGCCGCAAGAGGCTGCGCACCCCCGAGATCGAATCCGTCCAGCCGGGGAGCGTCTCGTAGACCGGCGTGCAACCGGTCAGCACCCGCAGGCTCGCCGGGACGACATCAAGCCGTCGGCCTTCGAACTCGTAGTGCGTACAGATGCTGAGGCGCTCTAAACCGTCGAGCACATCGAGCTTGGTGATTGCCAGCCCGGTCACCCCGTTCAAGCGCACGGCGTTTTTCAACACCACCGCATCGAGCCAACCGCAGCGCCTCCGGCGCCCGGTGGTCGAGCCGAACTCCGCTCCCCGCTCCTGGAGTCGTTCTCCGATCTCGTCGGTCAGCTCCGTCGGGAAAGGCCCCAGTCCCACCCGGGTCGTGTAGGCTTTGACGATGCCGATCACGTCGCTGATCTGCCGCGGTCCGATTCCCGTGCCGCAGCAAGCGTTTCCCGCGATGGTGTTGGAGGAGGTCACGTAAGGGTAGGTTCCGTGATCGATGTCGAGGTGCGTTCCCTGGGAGCCTTCGAAGAGCAAACGGTTTCGTTTGCGAAGCGCCTCCTCCACGAAGACCGAGGTGTTCGTGACATACGGGGCGAGCCGCTCGGCATAGGAGCGGTATTCTTCGAGGATCGCCGCAGCGGAAAGCGGCTTTTGCTGGAAGTAACGCTCGAGGAGAAAGTTTTTTTCCTCGAGGGCGGCGGTGAGCTTGTCCTGGAACGCCGCCCAATCAAGAAGATCGACGAAGCGGATGCCGCGCCGGCCGATTTTGTCCTCGTAGGCCGGGCCGATGCCGCGGCCGGTCGTGCCGATCGGCTTTCCGCCGCGCCGGGCCTCGCGGGCGAGGTCGATGGCGCGATGGTAAGGGAGAATGAGGTGGGCGAGCTCGCTGATCTTGATGCGCTCGGGGCCGGTCGCCATGCCCCGCCCGGCGAGGAAATCCATTTCCTTGATCAGCACTCCGGGATCGACGACCATGCCGTTTCCGAGAACGCAGGTCTTCTGCTGCAGGATGCCGGAGGGAACGAGGTGGTTGATGAACTTTTCACCCCCGATGACCATCGTGTGGCCGGCGTTGTTTCCGCCCTGGAAGCGGACGACCACATCGGCGAACTCGGCCAAGAGATCGACGATCTTGCCCTTGCCCTCATCCCCCCATTGGGTTCCGATGACGACGACGTTGGCCACGGATCCTCCTTCTTTCCATCCGCCTCAGGCGCGCCGGGAGCGGAAAAAGGCCTGCAACAGCGCGCGGCTGGGCTCTTCGAGCACCCCGGAGACGACCTCGATGCGGTGATTGAGCCGGGGATCGGCCGAGAGATCGCAAATCGACCCCGCACCTCCCCACCGGGGGTCGGCCGTCCCGTACACCAGGCGCCGGATGCGCGCGTGGACGAGAGCCCCCATGCACATGACGCAGGGTTCCACGCTAACATAGAGTGTGGTGTTTAACAAACGGTAATTGCCCAGGATCCGGGCTGCGTCGCGAAGGACAAGGATTTCGGCGTGCGCCGTCGGATCGCAGCGCTCGATCGTGCGGTTGCGGTCGCAGGCGAGAACACGGCCTTCTTCGCTGACGAGCAAGGCGCCCACGGGGACCTCTTCCGCCTCGGCCGCGCGGCGGGCTTCCTCGAGGGCGAGTTCCATGTAGGCGAGATGGTCCAACGAGAACCCCTTGCCGGAGGAAAATCCGGGGAGCGATTGCAAACCGCTTTCCTTTACCGCATACTGAAGTCGTTCTCAATCGCCCGCCGGCGATTTCCCCCGCGGAAAGCTGCCCGGGCGGGCGGCGCCCGATACCCATCGAGGAGGTGAGGCCATGAGCGGAAAATGGGGAGGGATCGTGGTCGATCTCCAGGGGGATTTCACCGCAGCGAAACATGGGACCCTTGCCGTCGCCGGGACCGATGAGGTCTACCTCGAAAGCGTCCGTGCCGCATGCCGCCGCCTTTTCGAACGCGGTATTCCTCTGTATGCCACCCAGGACTGGCACCCCGCCGACCATGTTTCCTTTTTCACGAACCATCCCGGGAAAAAACCTTTCGAGATGATCCAAATCGAGGGCCGGGATCAGGTCTTGTGGCCGCCGCATTGCGTCCAGGGCACGGCGAACGCCGAGATCCTTTTGGATCCCGGGCTTTGGCGCGCGGTCGTCAAAAAAGGGATGGACCGGCGCTTCGACAGCTACTCCGGGTTTCGCGACGACGGCGGCGCCGAGACGGGGCTCGAACGGGTCCTCAGAAAAGACGGCATCGAACATCTGGTGGTTTTCGGGCTGGCGACCGACTACTGCGTGAAGGCGACCGCCCTGGATGCCGTGAGGGCCGGATTCCGGGTGACTCTGATCGAGAACCTGTGCCGCGGCGTCGCCCCCGCATCCAGCGCCGCGGCGGTCGCGGAGATGAAAACGGCGGGGATCGAGGTCGCCGCGGATCTTCAGGCGGCTCTGAGCCGGAAATCCTCTGGCCGCAGTTGACATCCGGAGCGCGTTCCATTAAAGAGATTGCGTTTTTGCCTGCGCCCGTAGCTCAGCCCGGATAGAGCGCCGGACTACGAATCCGTAGGTCGCAAGTTCGAATCTTGCCGGGCGCACCAGTTAAATCAGGGGGTTACAGATTTCGGTCTGTGGCCCCTTTTGCGTTTGTGTGGGATTTGTGTGGGAATTTTCGGAGAAATTCCCGTCCAGCACCTCAATTGCTCTTCGTTCCGAGTCCCCGATGGAGTGCAGATGGAGCTCGGTGGGGATTCGATTCTCGTAGCCCCAAAGACGCTGAATCGATCTCACGGGCGATCATGCCTGCTTGCGCAGCGAGGCGTCGAGGTGCCTCAGGGCTTCACAGCGGAAACATTAATCGTCGAATACCCGTATTTCCCATGCTCCGCCAAAGGTTTTCTATAGGCACATAAGCTGCAGCCACCAAACCATTTTCGTTTAGCTCTCATATCACCTCTTGCCGGATTTTGGTCTTTTGGCGAGCTTCAACTTACGAATACAGGCGGTGCATTCCCCACCGTGTTTGCGGTCCGACTGGCAGAAACGAACGAATGATTCAAGCCACTCCGCCCCCGCGCGTGGACAGGTGCGAATGTATTCAATGAAACAGACCAGCCGCTTCAGGCTCTTGGAGTCGATCGCATGCTCCATGCGGCAGGCGGTGGCCTCGGCGGTCGGCTCATCGATCTGCAGCACGTTCAACAGGAAATCCTTCAGCATCCGATGGCGGTAGGCCACCTCCTCGGCGATTTTGCGCCCCGCTTCGGTCAGAGTAATGAAGCTGTAAGGCTGATAGTGGATCAGGCCCTTTTCCTCCAGGCTCTTCAGAGCCCCGGTCACCGATCCGCGCTGGACGCCGAGCCGGTCGGCGATGTCCTTGGCCCGCGCCACCTTTTGATCGGTCTCAAGCTCCAGGATCACCTCGAGATAACCCTGGTTGCTTTCGGTCAGGTCCAGAAATTCAACCATCTCTCCCCTTCGCGTCGGCCGGATCGGCACGAATGCCTGTCATGTAACACGTCGAAAAAAGTCGGTCAAACCCTACCGGGCATGCAATGAAAAAAATTATTTGACAAGCCACTTCTTATTAGGTATACCTAACATTACAATGATTGACAAATCATTCAAGAGGTCCTGAAGCCATGACGCGACAGAATCTGAGAAAGCTCACGGAACGCCAATCCGCGGTGATTGCCGCCGTCAAGGCGGACGGCGAGCTCGGCCGCCGCATTCGCGACATGGGGCTTGTGCCCGGGACGGTGGTCACCGTCTGCGGCCGCGCCCCGCTCTACGATCCGGTGGCCCTGCGGGTCATGGGCTACACGCTCACGCTGCGCAACAACGAGGCGGACTACATCGAAGTGGTGGTGGAGGACTGACATGGAAGCAACCATCGCATTGGCCGGAAACCCAAACTCCGGCAAAAGCACCCTCTTCAACGCCTTGACGGGCGCCCGCCAGCGGGTCGGCAACTACCCGGGCGTCACGGTGGAGAAGAAAGAGGGCCGCTATGAGCTAAACGGCATCAAACTGAACATCGTCGATCTGCCCGGCACCTACTCGCTCACGGCCTACTCGCCGGAGGAGGTGGTCGCCCGCGACTTCCTGGTGGACCAGCGGCCGGCTCTGGTCGTGCACATCGTGGATGCCGCCAACCTGGGGCGGAACCTCTACTTGACGCTGCAGTTTTTAGAGCTCGGGGTTCCGGTCGTGATCGCCCTCAACATGATCGATGTGGCCGTGGAGCGGGGGATCCGGATCGACGCTGAAAAACTGGCGCACCTTCTACGGCTGCCGGTGGTGCCCACCGTCGCCCGCAGCGGCAAGGGCAAGGAGGCGCTCATGGAGGCGGTCGCGGCGGTCGTGCAATCGCGCGCACCGATCGATCCGCTTTTCATTTCCTACGGCAACGAGATCGATCCGGTTCTCTCCGAGCTCGGTCGGCGGATCCAAGCTGCCGGGTTCCTGACCCAGCGCTTCCCGGCCCGCTGGACGGCGCTGAAATACTTAGAGGGCGACGAGCAGGTCCGCGCCCTGGGGGCCAAGGCCGACCCGCGGCTGCATGCCGAACTCGAGGCGGCCGTGGCCCGTCTGGCAGACCACCTACAGTCCACCGCCGACACCTACCCCGAGGCGGTGATCGCCGATCAGCGCTACGGGTTCATCAGCTTGATCCTCAAGCAGGGGGTGGTCACCCGCACGGGAGACCTGAACCGGCTTTTTCTCTCCGACAAGATCGACCAGGTGGTGACCCAGAGGTTTGTCGGGCCGCTTTTCATGGCCGCCGTCGTCTACGGGCTCTACCACTTCACCTTCGGAATCAGCAAAGCCCCCGTCGCCTGGGTCGAGGGGTTTTTCGGTGGGTTGAAGGGGCTGGCCGAGGCGCACCTGAGCGACGGGCCGCTCAAGTCGCTGATCGCCTCCGGCATCATCGACGGCGCCGGCGGGGTGCTGGGCTACACCCCGTTGATCATGTTCATGTTCTTCGGCATCTCGCTGCTCGAAGACTCGGGCTACCTCGCGCGGGTGGCCTACATGCTGGACCGGGTCTTCCGCGCCTTCGGCCTGCACGGCAGCTCGGTGATGGCCTTCGTCGTCTCGGGCGGAATCGCCGGCGGTTGTGCGGTGCCCGGGGTCATGGCGACCCGTACGCTCAAGTCGCCGCGGGAAAGGCTGGCCACGCTTCTGACCGCCCCCTTCATGAATTGCGGGGCGAAACTGCCGGTGTTCGCGCTCCTTGTGGCCGCTTTTTTCGAAAGCCATGAGGCGCTCGTCATGCTGGCCATCACGGTCCTGGCCTGGGCCGGCGCGCTCCTCGTGGCGAAGCTTTTGCGTGTCACCGTGATCAAGGGGGCCGCCACTCCGTTTGTCATGGAGCTTCCACCCTACCGGCTGCCGACGCTGAAGGGTCTCTTGATCCACACCTGGGAGCGCACCTGGCAGTACATCAAGAAGGCCGGGACCGTGATTCTGGCGATCTCCATTTTGCTGTGGGCCATGATGAGTTTTCCGCAGCTGCCGGAAGTGGTGCAGGCGCAGTTCGAAGAGCGGCGCGCCGCCGTGCTCGCCGCGGCCCCGGCCGAAATCGCCGCCGAAATGGCAGCGGTCGAAAAGGAGGCCGGAGAGGGGGTCGAGCTGTCGGAGCAGGCCCAGGCTGTCAAGGAGCAGCTGCTAACCATCGAGGCCGAGAAAGCCGGCGCCGCCCTGGAGCACTCGATCGCCGGCCGCATCGGTCGGGCGCTCGAGGGCGTCAGCGCACTTGCCGGATTCGACTGGCGCACGAACATCGCCCTCGTGGGCGGCTTCGCCGCAAAGGAGGTGGTGGTCTCCACCCTCGGCACGGCCTACTCCTTGGGCGAGGTCGACCCGGAGGAGAGCGGCTCGCTCTCCGAGAAACTCGCAGCCGCACCCGGCTGGCGGCCGCTCACCGCACTCAGCCTGATCGTTTTCACCATGTTCTATGCGCCCTGCTTCGTCGCGGTCGTGTGCATCTCGCGCGAGGCCGGCACCTGGCGCTGGGGAGCCTTCTCGATGATCTTCAACACCCTGCTCGCGTTCACGCTCGCGGTCCTGATCTACCAGACGGGCTCGGCTTTGGGTTTCTGAGGAGGAGCTGTGATCGAAACCGCCGTTGTCATCGGAATTGCTGTCGTTGCTGCCGCCTATATCGGAACCACCTTCTTGCGAAAGCTTAAGGCGGGCGCAGGCAAAGCCGGCGCCTGCGGGTGCACGGGCTGTGGGGGTCAAGGGGGCTGTGGCAGTACCTTAACCGAAGGTCGGAAGCCGCTGCAGGAATGATCGGCCTGCCCCAATAGGCCTTGGTGACTGAAGAAAGCAACATGGAAAAGGAATTTGCACAAGCAGATTTGCTCCGTGCCATCAGAGCCAGCATCAAGGAGCTTAAACAGGGAGTGGATATGCATTGCTGCCTGGTCGCCTTCCTCTTGGGGGATTCGATCGATTCCCGGAACCTGTCGTCGCTGCCCTGCCGATGTTCCCGAACCCCCCGGGAGGTGAAGCTGGTGAATGCGATCAAGGAGGCCATCGAGGTGCTGGAGCAGAGCAGAAAGGCGTTCAAATCCAAGACTCTCGAAACCCTGCGCCATCGATTGGCCGACGTTTTGGTCGAGGCGGAGTAGCATTCATCACCAAGGAATGTCTTACGGGCTCCAGTCCGCTCGCGGGCGAGGAGCAAGTGAAGGCGTAACGCGAAAGGTACACCATCGGGTTGCGCCTTTTGCTTTTCTGGCAACGATGGACGCCTTCGACCAAAGTGCCGACCGGTTCAAGAGTTCCCGGCAGGCATTTGCGTCGGAGTCTCGTCGAAAGGAGAGTGAAGCCGATGTGTCAATCCAGTTCGAAGGTGGATCAAGCCCGATCGGAAGGTGCGCTGCCGGCACCTCTTGCGGGGAATTCCCCGCTTAAGTTCTGGCAAATCGAGGCGAGCTTCAGGTGCCCTGTCATCGGCATCTGCCTGACGCCGGTCGAACAGAAGCACCTGCTGCGGAAAGCCGGGGTCTCAATTAAAAACAGGAGTCCGTACGAGATCCATGAACTGCTGGTTGCCAGTGCACAATCCGAAAATCAGGTATCGCAAAAAGTGGATCGCCTGCTGAATCATAAATACGGTCGGTGCGCTGCTGAACTCCATCGGCTCGAGGAGAAGAAATTTATCGGTCGTTGGCACGCCGCTTTCCAAACGGGACACTACGTTCCGGAATTCTGGGCAGCGGTCAGCCGGCCGGATTTGTCGCGGGAGGCCGAAAAGGAAATTTTTCAGGCGATCCATATGTCCATGCATGCCAACACAGAAAGTGCCGCCCGCTCGAGACGCCAGTTGGGGCAGCTCAAAAACGATGCCGCCGAACGGGAGCGTCGCGTCAGGGGGCTGCAGCAAGGACGGAAAGCACTGCAAACGGAGGTTGAGGCTTTGAAACGCCGGCTGGCCCGGGCAAATGAGCGCCTGCTTTACACCGAAGAGGAGCGAAGCGGCCGGCCCGTCGCGCCGGACCTGATGAAACTTCGGCGACGCACCCAGGAACTGGAGCGTGAAAACCGGCGCTTGGCCGAAACCCTTGCCGGCCAGACCGCACAGCTGACAGCAAAGGACCGCAGACTGCAGCTCCTGACGGAAGAGGCGGCAAGACTTGCGAGGGAACTGGACGCCCAGAAACAGGCCGAGGCCTGGCTGCGGAACGAGGCCGAGGGGGCGCTGCGCTCCTTCTTCGAGATCAACCGCTGCGACGTTTCCTGCCCGGAGTTCAACCTTTGTCGCAAGCGCGTGCTGATCGTCGGCGGGATTTCCCGCATGGAAGCGCTCTACCGGCAGCTCATTGAAAGCAGCGGCGGGGTCTTCGAGTATCATGACGGCTATCTGAACGGCGGGGCCAAGCATCTGGAAAACCGTTTGAAGCGCTCCGACATCGTGATCTGTCCGGTCAATGGCAACAGCCACGCAGCCTGTGCGCTGGTCAAGAACCTCGGCAAGAAGCACAACAAACCCGTTCACATGCTGGCCAATTTCAGTTTGAGCGCCGTCTCCAACGTGATCGCCCGCTACGAGGCCGGGAAGTCCTCTGAGAATTGACGGCTCGGGATTTTACGTAAGCCATGGCATCCCCCCGGTGGCCCAAAGATCCTTGTTCGTTCATCGATCGGCTTTTGTCGATCTTAATTTTGACCCCAACCGGAAGAAGGCAACACATGAAAAAAAGTCTATGGTTTCTGACCGCATTCATCTGGATAACGGCGTCTTATTCGCCGGGAATGGCTTCCGATCACAATTTGCCCCGGGAGATCCAGGCGCTCAAGGAGCGCATCGAGGGGCTGGAGCAGAAGCTGGAGGAGCAGGAGTCGCTCGCCAAGCGGCAGATTGCCAAAACCGAGACAAAAATCGACGAAAAAATCGAGGGGGCATTGGAGGAGCGCTTCGGCACGCTGGAGATCCACGGCGGGGCGATTCTCTACTACCAGGAGAGCCGCACCGATGAGTTGAACGGCGAGAAGGCCGACAGCCCCAGCGGCGCCGGCTTCACGGCCGACCTTGAACTCACCTGGAAGCCCGCCCTGCCGGTGGTGGAGGAGGGGGAGTTTTACGTGCGCATCCACGCCGGCAACGGCACGGGTGCCGACCGCACCGGCGGCGGCGGCATCAAGCCGGCCGACGTGCTTTTGGCCAACCTGAACACGATCGCCGACGACAACTCCGACGAGGGCGACGATAGCGGGCTGCGGCTGCTCGAAGCGCACTACACCCACCATTTCTTCGACGAGAAGCTGAGCATCACCGGCGGCAAGGCCGAGCAGCTGGGGTTTCTGGACGACAACGCTTTTGCCAACGACGAGGGCAAGCAGTTCATCGGCAAGCCCTTCGTCAACAACTCGGTCTTGGACAGCGAAAACGAGTTCACCCCGCTGATCGGAGTTAAATTCACGCCGGTGGAGCTGCTCTCGCTCTCGCTGGTGGGCGCCTCCACCTCGCGGCCCCATGTGGAGGGCTCCCCGCTGGCGGACAGCTCCAAGAGCAAGTACGACAATCTCTTCAGCACCCCCTTCCTGGGCGCCCAGGCGACCCTCTCGCCCAAGTTCGGGGAGCTTGCGGGCAACTACCGGCTCTACGGCTGGTACGCGGGCTACGACCACTCCAAGCTCGACGCCGACCGCAATTTCATCGACGGTGAAACGGGCAAGGGCTGGGGCCTGGGCATCAGCGCCGACCAGCAGATCACGGATAAGATCGGGCTCTTCGGCCGCTTCGGCTGGAACAACAAGGATGTCTATGTGGTCAAATGGGAAGCCTCGGGGGGACTCAATCTGAAAGGAATGATCCCCGGCCGCGCGGAGGATGAGATCGGCATCGGCTTTGCCGGCCTGGTACCCGACAGCCGTTTCACGGCCGACGATCCCGAATACCATCTGGAGGCCTACTACCGCATCGCGGTGAGCGAGAATTTGGCCTTCACCCCGGACCTCCAGTACGTCTGGAACCCGGGCGGAGACAGCAAAAACGACGGGGTCTTCGCGGGCATGGTGCGCGCAGAGTTTTCCTTCTAACAGACGCCCGACTCGCATCACGAAAAATTCGTTACAGTTCCGTACTTATGAGCAGCGACAAAAAACAACCGATCGAAACGGTGACCCAAAGCATCACCGCGCTGCAGAAAAGCATCGAGCGACACCGATGCCTGGTTGAGTCCCTTCTAACTCAAGAGGTGGACGAGGACCGGAATCGTGAGTTGTTGGCCGGTTGCCCGACCTACAACCGCGAGGCCAGACTGACAGCGGCTATAAAAGAAGCCATCGATGTTCTGGAAGAGAGCCGCAGGGCGTTTAAATCCAAGACGCTGGAAAGGCTGAGGAAAAGACTTCTCGAAGTATTGCTCGACTAAGATTGGCATTGATAGGGATGTCTTACGGGCCCGGAACTCAAAAGAAGGCCGGATCAGTGAAGGCGTCACTCGCAGCAGCAAGCGAACGAGTGACGCCTTTTTATTCGGTTGCCGGGTAGATTCCAACTCAGATGGACGGCATTTCTTGAATGGTAAAGGAGACACACGCATGGCCAAGCCGTTTGAAATAAAATTGAAGCGAGTCGGCAATAACCTGCATCTGCGCCCGAAAGGCGACTTGGATGGCAGTTCGGCGATGCAACTGGTCAATGCACTCCACGAACACTACAACGGGGTCGGCCGGGTATACATCGACACGGATGCGTTGGGTTCGATTTTCCCTTTCGGTGTCCAGATATTTCAGAAGCAACTCAATCCCGCCCACCTGCCACTGAATCGGCTGCTTTTTGTCGGCAAAAAGGGGCTGGCGATCGCCCCTAAAGGAAGCAAGGTCATCGTCGCCAGCGAAAAGCATGTTTGCCGCTGCAACGGCAAATGCACCGAATGCAGGTGCTCCGCCAAATCAACCATTTTGCCGCTCAATAGCTGTCAGGAGCATTCGAGACCCATTATGAACGGTCTCGAAATTAAATTGAGATGTTCTGTAAAATCTCCCCTGCCCCTTTTTGCCAAAGAGGGAGGATTCCTCCCCTTGGAAAAGGGAGGTTAAGAGGGATTTCCGGAGAGTGTCTTGATTCGTATGAGACCATTAACCTTTAGTATCGAAAGGAAAATCGTTGTGTCGGAGTTAGCTCAGAAGTTACTGCAGAACCTGTATTCACCAACTTTCGCCGGAGAAGATCCGCGCGCGTTTTTTGCACGGGAGGATGTCGACCCCCTTACGCATGCCTTCGAAAAGAAGATGGTGATCCACGCCGGCGTTGGCGGGCAGGTGTTGGCAAAGGAAGTCTACGGCCCGGTAATGGACGAGTTGCTCTCACAACCGCGCCAGGGTCCCTCAGCCGTATATATCCACGTGCCGTTTTGCGAAAGCCATTGTCTGTATTGCGGTTTTTACAGCCGACCGTTTCGTCAAACGGACAGTCAGATCTTTACCGATGCGCTGCTGAGGGAGATTGAGCTCTGGCGCGATCGACCGGCCGTCGGCAGCGGCCCCATCCACGCCGTCTATCTCGGCGGCGGCACGCCGACCGCCCTGGCGGCGAAGGACATCCAGCGCCTGCTCAAGGCCATCCACGCCGGCTTCCCTCTCGCCAACGATTGTGAAGTGACCGTTGAAGGACGCATCCACAATTTCGGCCCGGAGAAGCTGGACGCATGTCTGGAAGGCGGGGCTAATCGGTTTTCCATCGGTGTGCAGACGTTTCAAACCGAACTCAGACGATCCATGAATCGCCTGTCCGATCAGCAAACCGTGCTGGACACTCTCTTTCGGCTCAAGCGTTGCGATCGGGCGGTCGTCGTGATCGATCTCATCTACGGCTTCCCCCGGCAGTCGATGGACCTCTGGATCAAAGACATTGAACTGTTTCTTTCCTTGGAAATCGACGGGGCGGACCTCTACCAACTGAATGTCTTCAAGAAAGGCCCTCTGGACCAGGCGGTCGCTGACGGAAAGCTCCCGCCGACGGCGGATCTGCCCCGACAGGCGCTCATGTTCGCCGAGGCGGTCGGGTGCCTGGAAAAGTCCCGCTGCCGTCGCTTGTCCATGAGCCACTGGGGCCGCTCGACAAGAGAACGCAATATCTACAACCACATGATGAAGGGGGCGGCCAGCTGCCTGGCATTTGGACCCGGCGCTGGCGGCAGTCTGGGCGGCCACGCCTATTTTGTGGAGAACGATTACATCCGATGGCTGGAAACCGTTAAAAAAGGGGAAAAACCGGTTTCCATGCTGGCCGCTCCGCACCGATTTCATCGCCTGTACAAGGCGCTTGCTGCCGGCTTCGACCTGGGCGGGGTCGACCTTGCGCGCCTGGACAATGAGTTCAACCAGCCGATCACGGCGATGGCCGAGCCGTTGCTTCGCCAATGGCATCGATGCAGGCTGATCGATGTCAGGGACGGCTGGCTGGAGCTGACGCTGGCCGGTCAATTCTGGCACGCCAACCTCGCGCAGCTCATGATCGACTACCTGCACTTTAATCTGGAAAGGAAGATAGATTGATGGCCTCCGCATTCTCTCGCTCTCGATCGATAGTCAAGAAAACGGTTTTGTTGGCGTTATTTACTTCGATGTTGGCGCCCTTGTTGAGTTGGGCTGATGATAAACCTGCCGGCGCAGCCATAAGAACCGGCGAGGTCGTCGTTACGGCGACACGCACCGAGCGTGAGCTTCAGGAAGTACCCGTTTCCATCTCCGTCGTTACGCAGGAGGAGATCCAGCGCTCCTCCGCCACCACGGTTGCCGACGCCCTGCAGGACATACCGGGCGTCGAGGTGTTCGACCAGTCGATCGCGGGAGGCAAACGGGTTCAGATCCGCGGTGAGAGTGGCGCGCGTGTTCTCGTCCTCATCGACGGGCAGAAAATCTCCGAGCAGAAGTCCATGGACGGGGCGGCGCTTCTGATCGACCCCAACCGGATCGAGCAGGTCGAAGTGATCAAAGGGCCGGCCTCCGTGTTGTACGGTTCGGAGGCGATCGGCGGGGTGGTCAACATCATTACGAAAAAAGGCGGCGAGAGGCCGCTCCAGGCGGAGGCGAGCGCCACCTATGATACCTCGGCCACCGGTAGGGTCGGCTATGCCTCGGCCTTCGGCCGCTACGAAGGCTTGAGCTACCGGGTGTCTGGAAGCCTGACCGATTACGGCAACCGCCGCACCCCGGATGGGACCCTGGACAATACCTCTTATGATATCCGGGATTTCAGCGCCTTTTTCGGTCACGACTGGAAAAAAATCTCCATCGGGGCGACGGTGGAGGACTACAAGAGCGAAATCCAATCCCATACGCCGGAAGGGACTACGGGCAGCGTGTTGACCTATTTTCAGCTCGATCTGCCGCAATGGGAACGCCGCAAGGCCGGTGCCTTTTTCGAGGCCCGGGACATCAGCGACTTCTTCACCCGGGTGCGCGTCGACTGCTACTACCAGAACACCTTCAAGGAGTTTAAAAATGACATGATTCTCTCCATCCCCATGGGGCCTATGGGGAGGTTGATCCGAGACATGCGACAAAGGACCGAAAACGATCAGGACACTTACGGTGGGCTCATCCAAACCGACTGGCGGCCTTTGCAAAACCATTACCTGATAATTGGGTACGAGCCCGGCTTCGACCGGCTGGATTCGACCCTGGATGTAGTTACCGTGCAACGCTCCCCGCTGCCGCCGCCTTTCGGGACCACGACCACGACTGTGCAGAGTTTCGACTATAAGGCCGAGATGGACACCCACGCCGTTTATATCCAGGACGAATGGACCCTGCCGGCCGACTTCACCCTGACGCTTGGCGGCCGCCAGACCTGGGTGGATTCCAGCTTGACGGACACCAACAACCCCAATATCGAGAAAGACAGCAAAAAAGATTCTAAGCCGGTGTTCAGCGCAGGCCTCACTTACGCCGGGATCAGGCACTTGGTGCTGCGCAGTCTCTTCGCTCAGGGCTATCGGTTTCCCAACCTCCAGCAGCTTTTCATCGGCACGGTGCACGGTGGGGCCGACCCGACCTTTCCCAATCCGGATCTCGACCCGGAAACCTCCAACAACTATGAGCTGGGGCTGAGGTTTAAAAACCAGGTGCTTGCCATCGATATCGCCGGGTTCTTCTCCGATGCGAAAGACTACATCACCACCGAGCCGGTAGCAGGCGGCCGGCAATTCACCAACGTTGAAAAGGCGAAGACCTACGGCGTCGAGGCCACCGCAAGCTATACCTTTTCCGATTGGGGATTGACGCCCTACGCGAGCGGTACGTGGCTCAGACGCAAGTTTGAAAGCGAGGACTTCACCACCTGGAACACCGGGCACCCCGAGTGGATGGGGCGGCTGGGCCTCCGGTACCAGCAGGATTTTTGGACCAGCCGATTGCGTTTATTTGCGGATCTCTACGCTCGGGCGGCCGTCAGCGCCGAGGAGGAGTTCTCCGACGGCACCCGCGAGAAATACAAGTCCTGGGAGACGTTCAACCTGACGCTCGGCGGCGAGTTCGGCCAGAAACGCCGGCATTTCGCAGCGGTGAGTTTGAACAACCTCTTCGACCAGGAGTACACGAGGGCCCAGTCGACCCTCGTGGAGCAGGGGTTCCATGCGGTTTTGAAGGTCGGCACCTCTTTCTAAACGAAAGGAACATAGAGAGATGGATCTCTCGTTGGATAACCCGGATCACCCTGAGCGGGTGGCCTATTCCCATGCCTCGGTCGAAGGGGGCGTTCTTTCGACTCGTCTGAACAGCCGCTTGCGCCATGGCTACTGGGAAGTGCGGGATTTGGTGACGATCGGGGTTTTGGCGGCGATGACCAAAGTGGCCAGCCTGTTGGTCGCCCTCGTCGGCGGCGGCATGAACCCTCTTACCCTGGTATTCAAGAATCTCGTCTTTACATCGCTGCTGGTGGTCCTGCTGTTTAAAGTGCCCAAGTCCGGCTCTTTGATTCTGTTCATGGTGATCAACATCCTGGTCACCATGCTGCTCATGGGCAGCGGTTTTTTTCTGATGCCGTCAATGCTTCTGGCCGGGATTATTGCCGAAGGAGTGATACTCGCGCTCGGCGGCTATCAGCGGACGTTCGGCATCATCATTGGGGCCGCCGTTTACGACGTCCTGTTCAAAACCGGCTCGCTTGCCATCTCCTGGGTCCTGATCCGCGAGCAGCCTCAGCTGCTGTGGATATCCGCGATCATGGTCGCCATCGGCTATATCGGATCTTTGGCCGGATTGGTGACCGGGTTTCTCTTCGTCAAGGAGCTTCGCCATGCTGGTATTATTCGGGAATGATCCGGCGCCGCAACCGACCTGGATTCGACGCCTGGACGTGCGAACGAAGATGGCGATCAGCGCCTTGGCCTCGACGGCGGTAATGGCTCTCAACCAGCCCTGGTCGTTGAGCTTGCTGGTTGTCGCCAGTACGCTTTATGCACTATCGCTTCGTCGGCTCAAGCTGGTCCTGGTCTGCTACCTCGCCGTCCTTTTTCTTGGCGCCACGGCCCTCCTGTTCATTCACGGCCTGCACTGGGTTTGGCCCAGGGCCTCCGCAACAAGGATTCAGGACTTGATCGTTCCGTTTTTGCGAACGGGGGTAATGGTCAACGTCATGCTGGCACTGGCGCTTTCATCCAACATTCAGTCGATCCTGACCGGACTCAAGAGCCTGCGGCTGCCGTTTTGCATCTTTATTCCGGCCGTCGTCATGATCCGGTTCATTCCCAATTTTATCGAAGATGTGCGCCAAATCGCCGAGACGGTGCGCATACGAGGCTATCGCTTCACGCCGTGGCTGCTGGGGAGCCGGCCGCTGTTGGCGGTACGACTGCTTTTCGCCCCGCTCTTGTTCCGGGCGTTGAGAACTTCGGATGAGCTCGGGATGGCGGCCGAGTTGAAGGGAATCGGCTATTCAAGAATCCTTTCGCCGTATAAGTCGGTGCATTTCGGTAAATTGGACGTGGGCGTTGGCCTGACGGCGCTGCTTTTGGTCGCTGCCGCGCTCGCCGTCCAGTTATTGTTTCCTGCGTCGCCAGGGGTACGGATCTGATGATTGCGCTCGACCATATACACTATGCGTATCCGTTTCAAACCTGCAAGGCGCTTGACGATGTATGCCTTCGAATCCGGCCGGGCGAGGCCGTTTTATGCACCGGCCGCAGCGGCAGCGGCAAGTCCACGCTGGCCCGGCTGATCAACGGGTTGTGCCCGCATGTCTTCAGAGGCGACCTGCGTGGCAGGGTCACGGTCGCCGGGCAGGACAATTTAGCCCGCCGAATCAGTGAAATCGCGCATGATGTCGGCACGCTGTTCCAGGACCCCGAGCACCAGTTTTTCGCTCTGGCCGTTGAAGATGAAATGGCATTTGCGCATGAATGGCGGAACCGGACACCCGCCGAAATCCAAAGGCGAATCGAGGAGGCCGCAGACTCATTGGGCGTTCGACCTCTGTTCGGCTCCGTTCTCCATGCCCTGTCCGAGGGAGAAAAGCAGAAAGTCGCCCTCGCATCGATCATGTCCCTGAAGCCCAAGGTATTGGTCCTGGACGAACCGACGGCCAACCTCGACCCGGAAGCCACTATGGATCTCGGTCGCCACATTCTCCGCTTCAAGAAAGAGGGAATGGCAATCCTGGTCGTCGACCACCGCCTCTATTGGCTGCGGGACATCGTCGATCGGGTGATTGTCATGGACCGGGGTCGGATTGCCCTGGAGGGCGGTTTCACGATGCTGTCCGACCATTCGTTGCGCGCGCACTACGGGTTGCGCCTCGATTCCGTATCCGACCCGAGACCGGGTCTCACGGAATCTTTTCTCCATGATGGGTTTCTGCAGGTGGAGGGACTGCATTTTTCCTACCGCAGGGGCCGGGATCTGTTCAACGGCGCCTCCTTCCAACTCCCCCGGGGCGTCACCGGCATCATCGGGAATAATGGTGCGGGTAAAACCACCCTGGCCCGGGTCCTGACCGGTCTGAATTCCAAACGAGCCGGGAAAATCCGTCTTGATGGAAAGCCGGTGTCGCCCCATGAACTGCTGCGCCGGTCAAGCCTCGTGTTGCAAAACACCGACCACCAGCTGCATATGAAGACCGTCGTCGCGGAGATGGAGCTGTCCGCCGCACGGGTTTCAACCCGCCTACGGGAGACGCTGGTTGCCGGGTATTTGCGCGATCTTGACCTGGCCCATCTGGTCAAGCGCCACCCCCAGTCGCTGTCTGGCGGTGAGAAACAGCGCCTGGCCATCGCCTGCGGCTTGGCCAAGCAGCCGGACGTTTTGGTCCTGGACGAGCCGACCAGCGGCCTTGACGGCCGCAACTTGCAGCGCATTGCGGCCGCGATCCGAATGACCGCTGACCGGGGCGCCTGCGTTCTGCTCATTAGCCACGATCTCGAGTTGATCGCAAGCGTCTGCGACTGCGCGTTGCGCGTTCCGATTAAGACCAGCCCCCCAACCCCTATTTGAGGAGAGAAGATATGTTCGCCGAACAGCTGCCTGATGCAATCCGCCAACGTATCCTTTTGACGGCTAGGGAAGATCCGGGCTTCATGCTGCACGAGATGGCCTCTCAACTGGGAGTTAACGAAGGCGCAATCGCAGCCGCGCTGCCGGAGGATATGTGTACGGTCGTCGCAGGGGGGTTGTTTGAGGAAATCTGGGAGGCCATGACGACCTGGGAGAAGATGACCCTCGTCGTTCCCAACCCGGGGGGAATTTTCGAATTCGAGGGCCGACTCCCAAATGGCCGTCACGGGCACGGGTTTTTTAACATCGGTGAGGCGGGCCATTCGATCGGCGGCCACCTTCGGTCGGAGCACATCATGGCGATCGCCTTTCTTTCCAAGCCGTTCATGGGCATGGAGAGCCACTCCGTCAGGTTCTACGACACGGACGGCAGTTTGGTCATGGCAGTTTACGCCGGTCGGGAAGGCCGCGCAGTCATTCCGGCCGTGCGCGAGTCGTTTAAAGCCTTGCGCCGAAAGGCCGCACAACAGGAGGGTTGCAAATGAGATCTCTGATCGTGTTTTCGTCGCTCACCGGGAACACCGCCAAGGTCGCCCGTGCGATTTATGACGTCCTGCCCGAGCCGCGCGAGATCCACACCGTGGAGTCCGTTCCTTCGCCCGACGGGTTCGACTTCATTGCGGTCGGTTTCTGGGTGGACAAAGGCATGCCCGACACCCGTTCGCGAAACTATCTGAAAACTCTCAAGGGAAAGCGTGTCGGGTTGTTCGGGACGCTGGGGGCCGATCCCGGCTCCGATCACGCCAGGCGGTGCCTCGAAAACGCGCTGCAACTGGCTGAGGGCAACACCGTTCTGGGAACTTTTCTCTGCCAGGGCCGCATCGACCCGAAGGTGGTCGAGACCATGCGCCGAATGGCGCCCGAGGCCCACCCGATGACCCCCGAACGAATGGAACGCATCCGGGCCGCCGAAACCCACCCGGATCGCGAAGATCTTGAAAACGCCCAGGCAGCGTTTCGTCGGATGATAGCAGCGGTTGTTTCGGAGGATGCCCTATGCGCGCGATGACGCCGGATGAAATTCAAGCTGTAATCGGCAGCACCAAGTGGGCGACTATCTGCACCGTGTCGCCGGAGGGGATGCCATACGCCATTGAAGCGACTCCTTTTTCCTACCACAGCCATTTGTGCTTCATGGTCAATCCGCGCGGTTCGACCTGGCGCAACCTGCAGTCCAACCCCAATGTGCTGCTGAAGTTTACCCGGGCTGCCGACAATCTGAGCTGGTGGGCAGGCGTGTCGTGCTTCGGAACCGGCTGCTTCGACTCGGACCCGGAGGCGATCCGCAGTGGTTTTGTCCTCTTGGGCGGCATCATGCAAGCCGACTACGCCGCCGCAGGCGAAAGGTTTTCCCTGAACCCCAAACGTTCTCCCATGCTTCGAGTAACGGTTGCCGCCGCCACCGGCCGCTGCAGTGCACAGCATGGACAGCCGTTGATCCTGGAACCGTCGGCAAAACAAGGATAACCAATGGATTGGCATATTTTGAACAAAGTGGGGCCGGCAGGAGCGGCTCTGGTTTTTCTTTCATGCCTGGGCCTTTACCTGGCGCTTCGCAACGGTGTCTACTTATTCATGGTCAGCCGCGACTTCCGGCACACCCTGCCGGACATCGAAGAGCTTCCGCATTATGCACAGTCGCTTTGCGAGAAGACTGACAACCCCCTGGTGGGGATCATCGCCGGCGTGGTTCAAACCCATGCCACCCATTCCAAGGACATCCGGTCGGAGGTGGACTACTTGTTTTACCGGAACTTTGCCTCGGTGACCCGCGGTTTGACCTATTTGCGGTTGATTTCGATAATCGCACCGCTGCTCGGGCTGTTGGGGACTGTGCTCGGGATGGTCCGAGTGTTCGCGACCCTCGCCTCCCGCTCTGCGGCCGATTCCGCTTTGTTGGCCGAAGGGATTTGGGAGGCGCTCTTGACCACGATCATGGGGCTTTGCGTGGCCATCCCCACCCTGATCGCCTATTACCACCTCAGCCTCAAAATGAAAGGATTTCGAATCGAAGCGGTCGAGCACAGCTACCGCGCGGTGGAAGGGCTTGGCCTGACCTGCCCGAAGCCGTCCGTCGCCCCGCCGGATCAGAAGTTGAACAGCCCGCGCATCGTAGCACCCGTGTCCGCTTCGCGCCGGAGGTCCTCATGATGGAGATGCACGAACCCGATGAGGCCTTTGAGGCTGGCATCGATTTAACCCCCCTGATCGACGTGGTTTTCATGCTGCTGATTTTCTTCATCATGGCGACCACATTTTCCAAGCCGGTTCTTGACCTGGTCCTGCCGGCGGCACAGTCGGCCGAACCTCAATCCGGCGGCAAGCGGGAGATGGTGATCGGCATCAATTCCGAGGGGCAGGTGTTTCATGAGGGAACGATGATCCTATTAACGAATCTGCCGGAGCTGTTCGAGAGGCATCCGGAGCTGCCGCTGAACGTTCAGGTGGATGAAGGGGCCCCTTTCAAAGCCTTTATGGAGGTTTTGGATCAGGCCAAGATAAAGGGGAGAGGGCAGATTGCCATTGCAACCCGGCCACGCGAGCAGCCATAGCCTGCTGCACTGTCAAAGCCGACGAGCGGCCTTGGCGGCAACGATGCTGCTGCTGTTGATGGCGACCCTGTCGGTTTACCATTTGGGTAGCCGCCTCCAGCCCGGCAGGATAAGCCCGGCCAACAGGCCCCTCGTGGTGAGCATCAGGCCGGCGGGCGTGCAGGTCCTTGAAAAACTAATGGACCCCGGGCCAGCTTCGCCCCTTTCTGAACCGTTTTCCACAACCGTCTCGGATGGGATTACCGCATCTATCCCGGAGGTGAAACTACCCCCTCCGCAGCTGCGTAGTCCCTCACCTAAGCGCCCCCTCGAGGCCAAACAGCCAGCCCCCGGCTCCAAGAATCCGCTACCCGCTGTGGCTCAAACCGCTGAAGCCCTATCGCCCGATTCCACGGCCAAAGAGTCAACGGCGGACAAACCTGTGCCGCCGGCCGATTTCGCCGCCGCCGCGGCGGGCGGGCCCCCCTCGGCCACGAACGAATCAAGCCGTGCCGCGAAACCATCGGGCCATCCGATTGCTTCGCAGCCAAATAGTTCTGTCTCCCAAGCGGCAGCGGAGGGCAATCAGACTGAAAAAGCCGTGGTCGATCAGATCATTGCCGCTTTGGTAGCAGTAGTCGAGCAACACAAGCGATACCCCCAGGCGGCTAAGCGAGCCGGATACGAAGGCACCGTTACGATCAGCGTTCGGATAGACCGCCACGGATTCATCCGCGGATACGAGCTGACCTGTGGCAGCGGGCGGTCCGTGCTGGATGATTCCGCTTTAATGATTTTTCGCCGCATCGGAGATATTCGGATTGCTGCGGTGTCAATCGATCGCGATCTAACGCTGGTTGTTCCGGTACGCTACGCACTGAATCCAGGGGCATAACCTCATACACACATCCCATGGTCTCGCCGCTGCACGGCCTATTGATGGTTCCCAATACAACGGAGCCTTGACGCTCAAGGCCCCGTTGTTTCTTTCAAGACGGTGGCGTCATGACGCCGCCGGATGAGGTTAAGAAAGATCTGGCCGTGACGGCATAGAACTGCGATTTTGCCCGTATCCCTGAAACTGTCCCACAAGGCATCATTGGGGGAGGCATTCCTCAGGATACCAGTGAGTTTCAGCCATGAACGAACTTTTCCTGCAGATCGCCGCCCATGTCAACTTTGCCAACGAGCGAGAATCCTTCCCTTCAAAAATAAGGAGAGTTGGGAGGAATTTTAGGAGAGCGCCATGATACGTGTAAGACCATTTAGGGGATTCGATCGATTCCCGAAACCTGTCGTCGCTGCCCTACCGATGTTCCCGAACCACCCGGGAGGTGAAGCTGGTGTTGGCTGGGTTGGAAAACCAGTCTGTAGCCCCTTTCCTTATTGGTATGGGATTGGCGTGAGAATTCATAACGAAATTCCTTTTCAGCCTCTCGATTGCCCATCGCTTAAAGTTTCCGACAGCGTGCCCGTACAGCCCCGTTTTGGTCTGGCTCCCTTGACTCCTGAGGGGTGGGGTGGCTTCCACCGGCACGCCTGACTGCTCGCGCGGCGATGCTCGCAGTGCCGCAGGCCGAAAAACCGAAAATACCGCCCGATTACCTTCCGGCATAGCACTCCCGTCCTTCGAACTCGGCACGGTTAAAGATCCAAGGCGGACTCCCTGCCGCTCTTCTTTTTAGTGTCTCGCAGAACTTGGATCGCCCTTATTGTCAGAAGCCCTTGGCTGCCGAAGCTCCCCTCCATTCGTTGGCAACGTCTTGATCTTCAACCAGAACGCAGAAAAGCATCATGCCATACGGATGCGGAGGAGGAGAAGATAAAAAA
Organism: uncultured Desulfobacterales bacterium; assembly: GCA_938048455.1. GTDB lineage: Bacteria > Desulfobacterota > Desulfobacteria > Desulfobacterales > SpSt-501 > SpSt-501. The sequence continues at coordinate 95,024 of CALIUY010000002.1, forward strand.
GTACGCGGCAGAGTTTGTGGGTACGTTTTCTCTCGTTTTATGCGGTTGCGGCAGTGCGGTGTCGGCCGCGGCATTCCCGAGCATCGGCATCGGCCTGCGGGGTGTGTCTCTCGCCTTCGGCTTGACCGTACCGACGATGGCTTTTGCTATCGGCCACATCTCCGGCTGCCATCTCAATCCGGCCGTATCGTTCGGTTTCTGGGCCGACGGCCGCTTTCCGGCAAAGCAAGTGGCTCCCGCAATCATTTCGCTGATTTTGGATGCGGTTGCTGCGGCGGGCGTTTTTATCGGATTGCCAGCGGCAAGACGGGCTGCGAGCTTGCCGCAGGGTTCGCCTCGAACGGCTTTGGGGCGCATTCCCCGGGCGGATACAGTTGGTCTGCGGCGTTGGTCATCGAAATCGTCATGACCCTGATCTTCCTCTCCGGGCACCACGACCCGGAGCGAGGAAATTTCCCTGCCCGAAGATTCCCTCTTGGAAGCCGAACTTCAGGAGATCTCGAGAGCGGAGCCGCTCTCGAGATCGCTTACGAGGATCTGGCCTTGCAGGTTGGCCGCCGCTCCATCCTCCGCCGATGGCGACGGCAGCGCGTGGCGAATGAGGGCGACGCTTTGTAGGCCAACGCCCCACCGGGGCAGCCTTTGGGGCGTATTCCGCAGGCTTGACCTTTTGCTTTTGCCGGGGGCGGCCGATGGAATCCATCGCCGCCGGCCGTTCCCGTTTCTGCCCCCGCCGCAGTTCAACACCCCCCACGGCTTGGGGAAGCCTCTCGTTCTCGTCCGTACACCGGGGCTGCGTTTCGGCAGGAGCCGTGGCTTGTCATCGCGCGCCGCGGTTTGCGGAACGATCTCGGGGCTTGAGCCTCCTTTGTTTGAAAAAGGTTCCGCGGTCTGGGAATAGCGAAGAATAACCGGATTGTTCAGGTTCCCGCTCCCGAGACCGGTTCGTCTGGCTAACCCAATTCTAGCGGAAATCACACCGAAGTTACCTTGACTTAGACATTTCGCCAAATATAATAGCGTCAACTTTCGAAGCGGGGTTTTCGGAATGGACGTCGACAAACCGCAGGTCGTCCCAACGCCCAACCTGCCCGGGGCCGTTCAGCGGGTCGAAGAGGTGGCCAAAGCGCTGTCCGACCAGATCCGCATCCGCATCTTGGCGAGCGTCGCCGAGGATCCCCTCAATTTGCAGCAGCTGACCCAGATGTTCGGCTTGGCCCCTTCCACGATGTCAAAGCATCTCCGTCTGCTCGAGGAGGCGAACCTGATTTCGGTCCAGCGAGTCGGCAAATGGCGTTACTTTCATGCCGCGAACCACACCAAGGATCCGATCGCCGGCGGCGCGCTCCGTTGGATGGCCTCTGTCGCCGCCGAAGATCCGCTGTTGGAATCCGATGCGGCTCGGCGGGCGGTGGCGTTGACCCTCAAGCCGGCGCCGCCTCCCAAAGGCGAGCGCCAAAACGTCCTGTTTCTTTGTACCGCCAACGCTTGCCGCAGCCAGATGGCGGAAGGGATATTGCGTCACTACGCCGGACATCGCTTTGAGGTCTACAGCGCCGGCGTCTTTCCCCGCCCCATCCCGCCCCTGACCGCGGAGGTGATGCGGGAAATCGGTATCGACATCGGCGATCAAAAACCGAAAAGCGTTATGACCCTGATCGGGCGCAAACACTTCGACTATCTCATCACCGTATGCCCCCTCGCTGAAAGCCAGGTGCCCGTGTTTCCAGGCGTTACCCGAAGATTGCACTGGCCGATGGAGGATCCGCTCCAGGCGACCGGCACCAAGCGGGCTCGGCGGGCGCTGTTTCGACGGGTCCGGGACGAGTTGGTGGAAAAAATCCGCGACTGGATCGAAGGGTCTCCGGACCGAGACGCTGCGGAGAGAAACACGTTCAGCCGTGGCTCGAAAAAAGCTTCCTCCGCGCCTGCTCGGGCAATAAACGCACGAACGCGTTCGACTTCCTCCCGCAAGCCGGCGAGACGAACCTCAAACCGCAAAAAGGAGAAGAACCATGAAGCACAAGCTGTGTAAGGCAATGGCCGTCCTCATCCCCCTCCTGGCCCTCTGGGTGACCGGGACCGTTTCCGCCCAGGTGGCCATCGACCCGGCGCTTCCCGATTACAAGCCGGTCGGGGGGGTATCCGGAAACCTCAAGAGCATCGGCTCCGACACCATGAACAACCTCATGACCTTGTGGGCCGAGGGCTTCCTGAAAATGTACCCGAACGTGCAGATCGAGATCGAAGGCAAGGGTTCCTCCACCGCGCCGCCGGCGTTGGTCAGCGGCACCTCTCATTTCGGCCCGATGAGCCGTGAGATGAAGAGCGCCGAGATCGATGCCTTCGAGAAACAATTTGGCTACAAGCCCACGGGACTGGCCACCTCGATCGACATGCTTGCGGTCTACGTCCACAAGGACAACCCCATCAAGGGGATGTCGCTGCCGCAGGTGGATGCGGTTTTCTCCAAAAACCGCAAAGGCGGGCATCCCGAAAACATCACCCGTTGGGGCCAGCTCGGCTTGAGCGGCGATTGGGCCAACCGTGCGATCAGCCTCTACGGACGCAACTCGGCATCCGGCACCTATGGCTACTTCAAGGAGCATGCGCTGTTTAAAGGCGACTACAAGGACGAGGTCAAAGAACAGCCCGGCTCTTCCTCCGTCGTTCAAGGGGTGGCGAGCGACAAGTACGCTATCGGCTACAGCGGGATCGGCTACAAAACCGCAGATGTGAGGGCGGTGCCGCTTTCCGAAAAAACCGGTCAGAAATTTGTCGAGGCCGTTCCGGAAAACGCCTACACCGGCGAGTATCCGCTGGCGCGGATGCTCTACGTTTACGTGAATCACAAACCCGGCACCCAGCTCGACCCGCTGCGCCGGGAGTTCATCCGGTACATTTTCAGCAAACAGGGCCAGGCGGACGTGGTCAAAGACGGCTACTATCCTTTGCCGGCTGCGATCTGCCGCGAGGCGTTGAAATCGGTCGGAATCCAGCCGAATTTCTAATTCGACCCGGCCGTTGCCCCAAACCTCCGGGCACCGCCTTCCACCGACCTTTGCCGTGAAGGCGGTGCCCCAAGCCACGGATACGCTTATGCCGCTCTCTGCCGATCAGCGCCCGAAAGCGATCTCCGGAAGGACGCGTCAACGGAAGACCCTTCCCTCGGTAAAATTGTGGAACCGTGTCGCCGGAACCCTGATCACCTTGGGCGGTTTGGGAACCATTGCGGCCGTCATTCTGGTTTGCATCTTTTTGGTTTCCGTCGTCATTCCCCTTTTTCAGCCGCCGGACATCGAGGCCCTTCGCAAAGTGACCTTGGCGGAGAGATCCACGGTAACGCAACACTTGGGGCTGAACGAGTACACCACGATGGGGTGGATCGTCGATCCCGAAGGAACGATCCGCTTGTTTCGACTGGATAACGGCGAAGAGCTTCACCGGCTGCGCCCGCTCGGCGATCGTCGGCCCTCCGCCGCCGCTTTTTCCATTCGGGACGGGGTCGTGGCCTTCGGGTTCGACGATGGAAGCGTTCAGTACGGGACGGTGGACTTCGCCACCCGGTTTTTGGAAGCCGACAAGGTCCCCGAGGCCATACGCGGCATCGGTGTCGGAAAAGCCGTTCCGTTCGAAAACGGAATGCTCGAGCGTACCCCCGAGAATCAATACCGACTCCAGACCCTCTCCATCGACTTGAAGGATCCGGTGCGCTTGGAGGATGGAGTTGCGGTCCGCTTGATCGACGTCTCGATGAAATCCTCCGGGCCGGTCATTGCGGCCCTGACCGACAGCCGCACCTTTCATATCGACGAGGTCTCCACGCGGAAAAACATCCTGACCGGCAAGGTCACCGTCGAGCTGTCCGGCGGGAAGATGAAATTGGATGTGCCGCAAGACGATCCGGAGCCCTCCCACTTGATTCTGACCGGCCTCGGCGACAACGCCTTCATCGCCTGGGCGAGCGGACGGCTGGTCCGTCTGGATACCCGCAATCCGGCCGAACCTTTCGTCATCGAGGAGATCGATCTGGTCGAGGAGCCCGGACACACCCTGACGGCGCTGACGACCCTCATCGGCAAGACCTCACTGGTATCCGGCGACAGCGCCGGACGGGTGCGCATCTGGTTCCGCATCAAACCCGAAGGCGGCACGGACACCGCCGACGGCGCCAAAACGGTCTTGGCCCACGAACTGCCGGGAGGAACCGGAAAAGTCACCGCGTTGAAAGCTTCCGCGCGGACGCGGATTCTTGCCGCCGGCTTCGACGACGGAAATGCCCGCTTGTTCCATGCGACGAGCAATCGGCGGCTGGGCGAGGTCGTCTTCCCGGAATCATCGAAAAGCGAGCCCATCCGGCAAGTGGCCCTCTCGCCGAAGGATGACGTGCTGGCCGCCATCGCCGGCAGCGACATCGCGCTCTGGACCTTGCGGATCCCGCACCCGGAGTCCTCTCCGGCGGCGATTTTCCTGCCGGTTTGGTACGAGGGCTACGATCAGCCTCAGCATGTCTGGCAATCCTCGAGCGGGACGGACGACTTCGAACCCAAGTACGGCCTGCTGCCGCTGATCTTCGGCACGATCAAGGCGACGTTTTACTCGATGCTTTTTGGCGTTCCTCTGGCGCTGCTGGCGGCGATCTACGCGAGCGAATTGATGAACGTCAACCTGAAAGGACGGGTCAAAACCACGATCGAGATGATGGCCAGCCTCCCCAGCGTGGTGCTCGGTTTTTTGGCGGCCATCATCGTCGCCCCCTTCGTCGAAACCATCGTCCCCGAGGTGCTCTGCGTTTTCGCCACGGTGCCGTTTTCCGTGCTGCTCGGAGGATACCTTTGGCAACTGCTGCCGGCGCAGTCGCTTCCGCGCTGGGATCGGCTGCGTGCCTTGGGCATCACCGCCGCCGTCGCTTTCGGGGTGGCGCTGGCCTTCGCGATCGGCCCGGTCGTCGAAAAGCATCTCTTCGCGGGCGACATCAAAGCCTGGCTTTCCGCCCATGCCGGAAGCGGCGCCGGCGGGTGGATGTTTCTGCTTTTGCCCTCGATGAGCCTTCTGGCGGCCGTTCTGCTGACCCGCCGCATCAATCCGGCGCTGGCGCGACGTTATACCGGCTGGTCCTCCACGCAAGTGGCGGCGGCGGAGTTGGTGAAATACTTGGCGTCCGTCGCGGCGGTGCTGGCGGTCGCCCTCGGCATCGCCCACCTTCTCGCCGAAGGTCCCTTCGACCTGTGGCGGCTGGATCCCCGCGGCAGCTTCGTCGACACCTACGTCCAGCGCAACTCCCTGATCGTCGGTTTCATCATGGGGTTTGCCATCATTCCCATCATCTTCACCATCTCCGAGGATGCGCTGTCCGCGGTTCCGGAACATTTGCGCAGCGCTTCGCTCGCCGCCGGGGCGACACCCTGGCAGACTGCTTTGCGGATCGTCATTCCCACGGCCGCCAGCGGTCTTTTTTCCGCCGTCATGATCGGCTTCGGCCGGGCGGTGGGGGAAACCATGATCGTCCTTATGGCCGCGGGCAACACCCCTTTGATGGACTGGAACATCTTTAACGGGTTTCGCACCCTTTCCGCGAATATCGCCGTGGAGCTGCCCGAGGCCGTCAAGGATTCGACCCACTTCCGCATGTTGTTTTTGGCGGCGCTGGCCTTGTTCGTGATGACCTTCGTGTTGAACACCGCCGCGGAAACCGTACGGCAACGTTTCCGTAAGAGGGCCTTCGAGCTATGAACCGGAAACTGACCTCAAGCCCTTCCCAAGGGTCGCTCGGAGCCGGCGCCGCGGCCACCGCCGAGCCCTCGATTCAACCCTCCACGCCTGCGGTTCGGCGTCGACCGAAAGGCATCAGTCTGCTCGCGCGCGGAACCGCCCCGGTCTGGCTGACGGGCGGAGCGATGAGCGTCTGCCTCATGATGATCGGCGGCCTTCTGGCGTTCATCTTTTTCCAAGGAGTCCTGACCTTCTGGCCGGTGCCGATTGTCAAGATCACTACCGTCGGCGGCGCGACCTTCTTGGGTGAAGTCACCCGGGACGATACCTATCGGCCGGAGCCGACCGTTTTGGAGAAGCTTCCGGAGGCGGTTCAGGCAGAGGTCCGTCGAATGCTCGCCGAATCGGAAGGGGTGTCCCACCGGCGTCTGCTCCGAACCGGAAACTACGAGCTGACCAACGAGCATTTTACTTGGGTCAGCGATTTCGAAATCGCCTCCGGCGGGGAGACCCTGCCGCCCTGGGCGCTCGTTTTCGAGCGCCAGGCCTGGGGGCGTTTCTATGGAGAGCCCAAGGCCTTCTGGATCGACTCCGTTCCTGTGGCGACCGCGCCGGAGGAAATCTGGAGCTACTTTGAGCGCTACCATCCGGAATCCCGGCACCGTTGGTCCCAGGCGAAAAATTTGGAAAAACATGCGATCGGGGAAATCAACTACCGCCTCGAGCAATCGCGTCTGAAGCTGCGCGAGGTTGAACTGCGGTTTGGCAAAGACTCGGACCGGTGGCGCGAACAACAGCGGATCCATGCCGCCGCGGAGACCGAGCTGCAGAAAGAATTCGAAAGCATCCAGCAGACCATCCAGAAGCTTCGCCAGGAAAATTCCCGCTTCAAGATCCAAGTGGTGACGGCCGACGGCCGGGAAAAGAGCCTGGCGATCGACGAGATCGTACGCGGCTATCCGGCCAACCGGATCGGCACGCTGGAAAAATGGCGGATTTATCTGTCACGCTGGTGGGAATTTCTTTATGACGATCCCCGCGAGGCGAACAGCGAAGGAGGGGTCTTCCCGGCCATTTTCGGAACCGTGGTCATGACGCTCCTGATGTCCCTCGCCGTGGTCCCCTTCGGGGTCTTGGCGGCGCTTTATCTTCGGGAATACGCCAAATCCGGCCCGCTGGTCAGCTCCGTGCGCATCGCCATCAACAATCTCGCCGGCGTGCCGAGCATTGTTTTCGGCGTTTTCGGTCTGGGTTTCTTTTCCTACATCATCGGCGCGCGCATCGATGACCTCTTTTTCCCGGCCAAACTGCCGAGCCCGACTTTCGGTACCGGCGGCATTCTCTGGGCCTCACTCACCCTGGCACTGCTGACGCTGCCGGTCGTCATCGTGGCGACCGAAGAAGCCCTGGCGGCGGTGCCGAGCTCCATGCGGGAAGGATCCTACGCCTGTGGAGCCAGCAAATGGCAGACGATTCGGCGGATCGTGCTGCCCCGGGCGATGCCGGGGGTGATGACGGGGATGATCCTGGCCATGGCCCGCGGGGCCGGCGAGGTGGCTCCGCTCATGCTGGTCGGGGCGGTCAAGCTGGCCCCCGAGCTTCCGATCGACTCTATCTTTCCCTATGTCCATTTGGAGAGAAGCTTCATGCACCTGGGTTTTCATATCTATGATCTGGGCTTTCAGAGTCAGAACAGCGAGGCGGCCAAGCCCATGGTGCTGACGACCACGCTGTTGCTGATCGTGATCATTTTCTTTCTGAATGCCCTCGGCGTTTATTTGCGGTCCCGATTGCGCCGGAAATTCGCATCGTCGGTTTTTTGAGGAGGTTCCCTTCCATGAAGATCGGGCTGAATGGGCTGATCGGTGAATCCCCGGCGAAGGTGGATCGTTCCGTGGGCTCAAGCCGCCTGGCGGCGATCGCCGCCGGCGAGCGATTTCCCACGGAGACCCACCCCCAGCTCCAAGAAGAGCCGGCCGTGCTGGAGATGCGAAATTTTTCCTTCTTCTACGGCGAGGCCCAGGCGTTGTTCGACATCTCGATGAAGATCCCCAAGGGAAAGATCACCGCGCTGATCGGCCCTTCCGGGTGCGGCAAATCCACCTTGTTGCGCTCGGTCAACCGGATCAACGATCTGATCAGCGGAACGCGCATTCAAGGAGACATCCTGTTGTCGGGAGATTCGATTTACAGTCCTTCGGTCGATGTGATCGAATTGCGCAAACGCATGGGAATGGTCTTTCAAAAACCCAATCCCTTCCCCCTGAGCATCTACGAAAATGTAGTCTATCCCCTGCGGATCGACGGGGAACGGGACAAACGAACGCTTGACGCCGTCTGCGAGCGCAGCCTCAAGGCCGCCGCCTTATGGAACGAGGTCAAAGACCGCCTCCAGGAAAGCGCTTTGGGGCTCTCCGGCGGGCAGCAGCAGCGATTGTGCCTGGCACGGGCGATCGCCGCGGAGCCGGAGGTTTTGCTGATGGATGAGCCCTGCTCGGCGCTGGATCCGATCGCCACGAACAAAATCGAGGACCTGATTCAATCGCTGAAGGGTGACTATACGATTCTGATCGTCACTCACAACATGCAGCAGGCTTCACGCACGAGCGATTATACCGCGTTCATGTATCTGGGGCACCTGGTGGAGTACGGTCCCACAGAAACCATTTTTCAAAAACCGCACCTCTCGGAAACCTTGGATTACGTCACCGGCCGATTCGGGTGATGAAACCCCGATCGGCGACTCATCCACCGCCACAGCGAAAGGAGAACGGATCCATGAAGATGCAACACCCCCTGGCCGTCATTCTGGTTGTCGGATTCCTCGCTCTCGCCTTCGGCTGCTCCCACACCGCGGGCTCTTCCCCTGCCGGCGCGAAAACCGCGGCTGCAACGTCCTATGACAAACCCGGCTTTGTGACCGCGATGCAGGACGGACGGCTGTGGGTCTTCCGGGAAGGCGCGAAAGAAATCGAGGAGTTCCGAAAGCACGGAGAGCTGGTGAAACAGGTCATCCGACCCGGGGCGGGGCCGAACGGCATCACGCTCAAAGCGCCGGACATCGAGACGATCAACGATTACCTCAAAGCCAAATGAGGAGGGTGGGGCGTGCCGGGGCAGGGATGGAAGAAACGAATCGTCATGTGCCTCTCCGGCACCTTTTTCCACGAAACACCGTGATCATCCATAAGGGATAGAACATGCTGCCACGGCGATACCGCTCGGAAATCGAAAACGTTCACACCATGCTCCATGAGCTCTCGGAAATCGTTCAGGAGAATGTTCGACGGGCTCTGCAAGCCGTCGTTCAGGCCGATCACCAGGCCGCCCGGGAAGTCCTTCGGCAGGAAAACGAGATCAACCGTCTGGAGGTCCGCCTGGAAGAGGCTTGCCTGAAGGTGATGACGCTCCACCAGCCTTTCGCCGATGAAATGCGGTTCCTGGTGGCCTCCACCAAAGTGAACCGGGATCTGGAACGGGTTGGAGACCTGGCGGCGGCGGTCGCCAAGCGGGTGCATGAACTGGAGCCGATCGCCCTGGCGGCTTTTCTCGCTCCCCTCCGGGCGCTGACGGACGACATCCAGAAAAACCTCGCCGAGGCTTTGCGAGCGTTCTTTTATCGCGATCATCGTCAGGCCACCCAAATCTGGTTGGCCGACGATCGGGTGGATGTGCAGGTCGCCGCCATTGCCGCCGGACTGCGCAACGCCATCTTAAAAGAATCGGGACAGGCCCGCTGTTATTTCGCCTTGCTGGCGATCGTTCAATACCTGGAACGATTGGCCGACCACGCCGCCAACATCGCCAAACACGTCATCTATCTGGTGCTCGGGGAAATCGTGCGGCACCGCATGCGGGAGTACCGCGAGCCCGCCGAGGGAACCCTCCAGCGGGTTCTGGTCGTATGTGTGCACAACAGCGCGCGCAGTCAAATGGCGGCCGCTTGGATCAACCATCTTTACGGGAATCGGATCCGGGCCGAGAGCGCCGGCCTGCAGCCGGGGACCCTCCACCCGCTGGCGGTCGAAGTGATGCGGGAGGTGGGGATCGACATCTCGGGCAACGTTCCGCGGGATGTATTCGATATCTCCCGCTCCGGCCATCCCTTTGCCTACGTCATTCGGATATGCGACGGGGTGAGCGCCGAGAAGTGTCCGCCTTTTCTCGGCGTGAAGCAGGAGCTGAATTGGGATGTGCCCGATCCGGCAGCGTTCTCCGGAGAGAAGGAAGTCCTTCTCGAGCGATTTCGAGAGATTCGTGACGACATTCGACGGCGGATCGAACGCTGGGTCGCGGATGCATTCCCCCAATGACGTGCAAGCCCGCCGCACGCCGGCGGGGCGAGAATGAAGAGAGTGCCCATGGCTTCTTGCACCGTTCTTGTCATTTGCCGCCACAACAGCGGCCGTAGCCAGATCGCCGAAGCCTATCTCCGGAAGTTCGGCGGGGATCAAATCCATGTCGAAAGCGCCGGCTTCGAACCGGCTAAGGAGGTCAATCCGCTGGTCGTCGAGGTCATGAAGGAAGAAGGGATCGATCTGTCCGGCAAAAAACCCCAGAGCGTCTTTGAGTTGTACAAGCAGGGACGGCTCTTCGACCATGTGATCACCGTCTGCAGCGACAGCGAAAGCGACTGCCCGATCTTTCCCGGGATCACCCGGCGCTGGCACCTGCCGTTCCCGGATCCTGCGGCCGTCGAAGGCACGCACGCGGAAAAGCTGGCCAAGGTCCGCCAAATCCGCGATGCGATCAAAGCGGCGATCCTCAATCCGCCGGAAGGGGCGTTCGATTACCGACGATTCCTTGGATCGCCGGAAACCACCCCGTAGACCTTTTTCCCCAAGCGCCCGTGTGCTGCGGCATTCTTGCCGTATTCTTCAACATCGCCGAGAGAATCGCCGCGCGACCGACGCGCTGTTCCGCAAGCCGGCGGCCTGAAGCCAACGACCCGCGTTCCCGTGAGCCTTCCCGGCGGCGAATCTTCCCTCCGCTTTCGCGGACGGTCCACCTCCTAAGCCCGCTCGTGGAGCAGCCGTCCTCAGGAAAAGGGCGGAAAGGTTCCGTCTGACGACTTTTTCCCTCTGCTTCCAGACTCCGAGAATCCACATGATCCTTAATTGGGTTGACAGGGCGGCAAGGCCAAGGTAAATATTCATGTATTAGCGCAGGTACACATATTTATTTCCTCGAAGATCCCCCTATGCGGAACGAATCCGCGCTATTCAAGATGTTGTCAGACACAACGCGCTTGAGGATTTATACCTATCTTCTGGTTCATGGGGAGACCTGCGTGTGTGATCTGGCAGCCTCGCTCAACGAAGCGGCCTTCAAAATTTCTCGACACCTCGGCGTATTGCGGACTTTCGGAATCGTAGAGGTCAGACGCGAAGGAACGTGGATGTTTTACAAACCCGTAAAGCCCCGCTCCCTTTTTGAACAATTGCTTCAAGAGCTCCTGCGAACGGCGCTGGCGGGTCAGCCGAGGCCGGCCCGGAGTTCGGCATATCTTCGCGATCATTCTTGTGCCGCGCGGAAAACGAAAAGAAGAAAGGATCCTGTTCATGGAAAAAACCACAAAGCCCGATCCTCACATGCACCTCCAGAGGGAAATGCCCAAGCGTCTCAATGTGTTCGAACGCTTCCTGTCGTTGTGGGTCCTGATCTGCATGGTCGTGGGGGTCGCCGTCGGTAAATTGATGCCCGACTTGGTGGCCGCCTTGAGTCGAATGGAATTCGGCGAAGGATCGCAGATCCATGTTCCCATCGCCGTTCTCATCTGGTTGATGATCTTTCCGATGATGTTAAAGATCGATTTCGGGGCGCTGGGAGGAATCGCGCGCAAACCCAAGGGACTTTTGATCACCCTTTTCGTGAACTGGCTGGTGAAACCCTTCAGTATGGCCTTGCTCGCCTGGATCTTTTTTCACCATCTCTTCTCGACCTGGATCGACCCGGAAACGGCCAAAAGCTATACCGCAGGCGTCATCATCCTTGCCGCCGCCCCTTGCACCGCCATGGTCTTCGTCTGGTCCTATCTGACGGACGGCGATCCGGCCTATACGCTGGTTCAGATCGCCGTAAACGATCTGCTCATGCTCTTTCTGTTCGCACCGATCGTCATGCTCCTTCTCGGCGTGGCCGACGTGGTCGTGCCGTCCAAGACGCTGATCGTTTCCGTTTTGGTGTTCATCGTCATCCCGCTGTCCGCCGGTTACCTGACGCGGAGCGCCTTGCTCAAATCTCGCGGCAAAGAGTGGTTCGAAAACCGTTTTCTTCCCCGGTTTCACCCGGTCACGGTGATCGCCCTGCTTTTGACGCTGGTGCTGATTTTCGCCTTCCAGGCGGAAAGCCTGCTGATGAAATGGTTCGCCGTCATCCTGATCGCCATTCCGATCCTGATCCAGGTCTATTTCAACTCCAGCCTGACTTACACGCTCATGCGGATCTTCAAGGTGCCGCACAACGTGGCCTCGCCGGGGGCGCTCATCGGTGCGAGCAATTTTTTCGAATTGGCCGTCGCCGTGGCGATCACGCTGTTCGGTCCGAGCTCCGGTGCGGCGCTGGCTTGTGTCGTAGGGGTTTTGGTGGAAGTTCCGGTGATGTTGTCGGTATGCAATATCTGCAACCGCTCGCGGACGTGGTACAATCGGGCGTTGCCGGCGGCATCCGCTTGAAACGTCCTATTGAAACGTCCTACGAAACGCACTTGCAGTTCGGCTGGGAAAATGACCCGGTCGGTTTGGCGCCGCCGCGTAGACCGGAAATCACCAAGGAGCGGTCGGGTCTTAGGGCTTCGAACAGGCTTCGACGGAAAGATTTCCTGATTTGAGGAGATTCGCCATGAAAGGATGGATCGGAAAATTGCTTCGCGTGAACCTGAGCGAGCGCAGCTTCCGAAGCGAACCTTACGATGAGGCTTTTGCTCAAAAATGGATCGGGGGTCGCGGCATGGCCCTGAAAATTCTCTGGGATGAGCTGAAACCGGGGATCGACCCGCTCGGTCCCGAGAACAAGTTCATCGTGGCGCTGGGCCCCATATCCGGAGTCCCCGCCCCGAACACCGGCAAGGCGGTCGTCGCCGCCAAGTCGCCCCTCACCGGCGGATACGGCGACGGCAATTTGGGAACCCGGGTGACCGCACAACTGAGAAAAGCGGGCTATGATTTGCTGGTCGTGGAGGGCCGTGCGGAAGCCCCCACCATCTTGGCGATCGAAGACGACCGGGTGGAATTTCACCCCGCGGATTCCCTCTGGGGCCGAGGAACCTACGACGCCGAAGAGGCGCTTCAGCGAGCTTACGGCAAATCCGCCGGAATCCTCCTTATCGGTCAGGCGGGCGAGAATCAGGTGCGCTATGCCGTTGTGCGAAGCTTGCAGGGCCGTGCCGGCGGCCGCCCCGGAATGGGGGCGGTGATGGGCTCCAAACAGCTGAAGGCCATCGTCGTCAAAGGCAGCAGCGAAATACCGCTTTCGTTCCATGAGGACTACCGGGCCACAACCCGTGCGGATCTGAAAAAAGTTCATCAACTGGACCGACAGTCGGGCTGGTCGCGGCAAGGAACGGCAGGCGTGCTGGCCTGGTGTAACGAGGTGGCCGCCCTTCCGGTGCGGAATTTCCGGAAGACCTCTCACCCCGACGCCTGGCGCATCGACGGGGAGCGCGTGGATGCCGCACGAGTCGCCACCTACGGCTGTCCCTTTTGCGTCTTTCCGTGCGGCATCGCCGTGCACGACCGCGAGGGCCGCGAGTCCGAGCTGGATTATGAAAACATCGGCCTGCTCGGCAGCAACCTGGAGATCTTTGAGCTGGACCAGGTCGCCTCCCTCAATTACCTGTGCGACGATTACGGGCTGGACACCATCTCTGCGGGCAGTGTTCTTGCATTCTATGCCGATGCCATCGAGCATGGAGCCGCCGAGGGGTCCTTTCGTTTCGGCGACGCCGAGGCCGCCAAAGCCCTGCTCGGACTGATCGCCCGCCGGCAAGGCGTGGGAAATCTTTTGGCCGATGGGGTCATGCGGATGGGGCGGGCGTTCGGCAAGGGATCCGAAGCTTATGCCATGCATGTCAAAGGCCTGGAAATATCGGCTTACAATTGCAAATTCATTCCCGGCATGGCCCTGGCATACGGTACGAGTCCGATCGGGGCGCACCACAAGGAGGCCTGGGTCATCACCTATGAGTTGAAAGAGACCCCTCGAGATTCCTACGGAATCGAAAAGGCACGAAAGGTCATCGAGCTGCAACGTATTCGCGGCGGTCTGTTCGAATTCATCGTCTCCTGCCGATTCCCTTGGGTTGAACTGGGCTGGGATCTCGATCATTATGCCGGCTATTTCCGCATGGCGACGGGGTTGAACTGGTCCTTGGATGATCTCTACCGTGTCGGGGATCGGATCTACGCTCTCATGAAAGCGTTCTGGGCGCGAGAGTTTCCGAACTGGAGCCGGAAGATGGACTATCCGCCGCCCGCCTGGTTCGACCCGACCTATGCCGACCGGGAAGGCATCATCGCCGGGAAGGTTCTGGAGGTCGAACAATACGACCGTCTCCTCAGCCTCTACTATCACCTTCGCGGCTGGGACGAGCGCGGCATTCCCACGCGTCGGACATTCAAAGACCTGGAGCTGGGGGAGGAAATGAAAGCTTTGGAACCGTGGGTGCGGTTGGAATGATTGCAGGACAGAAAATTTCGGCATGCAGGTGACGGTCAGGGTTGTCGGACATCTGGTGTACAAGACCGGCTTCGGGGAGAAGATTCTCGAACTTCCCTCCGGCATAACCGTATCGGAACTGATCCGCCGAATCGGGCTGGATGAAAACGTCCCAGGGATGGTAACGCGTAACGGCGCTTGCCTTCTGCCCGGGGACGAATTGAATCCCGGCGACCGCATTGTCATCGCTCCTGCGTATTCCGGCGGATAATGCCCAATCGGTATCGCGGCGTTTTCTTAATTCGTCGACTCGGGGAAACTCGAAATCCGCATGCCGGGGACCTTACAATCCCGGGGCCTGGACGGAGAGTCGATTCCCGCGGAGGGCCGGTCCGCTCGAGCGGTCCAAAAGGGGGAGCTCCGACGAAAATCGGACGGATCGAAGGGCGGCTGATCAAGGCGGGGGGCGGATCATGCTGGGTGCAATCGCAGGCGATATGATCGGGGCTCCCTACGAGGGGCAACCCACGAAGAGAAAAAATTTCCCGCTGTTTACTGCGTTTTCGCACTTCACGGACGATACCGTGTTGACCGTGGCCACGGCCGATTGCCTGCTCCATGGAGGCGGTTACGCGGAAGCCTACCGGCGCTTCGCCCGGGCCCATCCGCACTGCAGCTACGGTCAGAGGTTCCGTCGCTGGGCCTTCGGTGAAGACCGAGGGCCCTATTACAGCATGGGCAACGGATCGGCCATGCGCGTCTCGCCGGTCGGCTTCGCCTGCGACTCCGTGGAGGAGGTTCTTGAAGAGGCGAAGCGCAGCGCCGAAGTGACGCACAACCACCCCGAGGGGATCAAGGGCGCGCAGGCTGTGGCTCTGGCGGTTTTTCTCGCCCGGCGTGGCGCCGACAAGGAGACCATCCGCCAAGAGATCGTCGGCCGCTTTGCCTATCCCTTGCACCAAAGCTTGGCGATGATCCGCGATGATTACGGGCCGGCCTGGTCCTGTCCCGGAAGCGTCCCGGAGGCGATCCTGAGCTTTCTTGAAGCCGGAAGCCTCGAGGAGGCGATCCGCAACGCGGTCTCCCTCGGAGGGGATGCCGATACCCAGGCCTGCATCGCCGGAGGAATCGCCGAGGCCTTCTTCGGCGGGATCCCGGCCGAGATCGAATCCGAGGTGCGAAAAAGGCTGCCGGAGGATTTCCTTGCGATCCTTGATGCCTTTTACCAACGCGTCATCCGCAAATCGCCCTGACCGATTTTGAAGACCGCCGCCAGGCGGAAGAGCGAAAAAACCGGCTGAAGAAGCGAACCGTCCCGACGGAGGAAGAGGGGGGCTTCGACAAGGAGGCCGCTTTTCCGCAGCGGAGAGCGGGCTTCTCCGCCCCGGTTGACAAATGCCGGAGCCTTCGGTATCGGGGCGGGTCAGCGGTTCGGTGAAGCCTCTGTCCAGGATCCTTCAGGAACGGCGCCCGGCCGGTCAGGCGGGCAGGCCGAGGAAAGGAGCGCAGCATGAAGAACAAGAGCTTGACGCCGGTGCTGGTTCTCCTGGTGATGGTTTTCTCCGCCGGAATCGGCCTTGCGGCCGACAAACCGGTCAAGATCGGCTTCGCTTACATCATGTCCGGACCTTTTGCCACCTACGGGCAGTTCGCCAAACAGGGGGCGGAGCTCGCCATCGACGAGCTGAACGCGAAAGGCGGCATTCTGGGAAGGAAGGTGGAGTCCTTCTTCGAGGACACCGCCGGAAAACCCGATGTCGGCATCCGCGTGATTCGCAAGCACGTGTTCGAAAACGGGGCGGACGTGGTCATGGGCCTCGACTCGAGCGGGGTGGCCGCGGCGGTCGCCCCGGTCATGATGGAGTTGAAGACCCCGCTTCTCGTTACGCATGCCGCGACTCCGGATGTGACCGGCTCGAAATGCAACCGCTACACTTTCCGCGTTTCGCTCAACATCAATCAGAACATCGCCATGGCCTCGGCCATCGCCGCCGACATGAAATCCAAGATCTGGACCACGGCGGGTCCGGATTACTCCTTCGGGCATCAGTCCTGGGAATACTTCCAGCAATACCTCGCCCGCAAAAAGCCCGACGCCGTTTTCCTGCCGCAAGCGGAGGTGGCCTTCTCGCCCGCGGCGACGACCGATTTTTCCTCTTACATCACGAAAATCATGAACTCCAAAGCGGAGGGGGTTCTGATCTCCCTCTGGGGCGGAAACCTGATCGACTTCGTCCGTCAGGCGGCGGACATGGGCTTCTTTGACGGAAAACGCGATATTCTCATGACCCTGGGAGCGGCGACGGAGGTGCTCTACGCGCTCAAAGACAAGATGCCGACGGGCATCTGGGTCGGAACGCGCTACTGGTTTCTGGCCAACGACACTCCCGTCAACCAGGCTTTCGTAGAGGCCTTTTCCAAGCGCTACAACGTCTACCCCTCTTACAACGCCCACGGGGCCTATGCCGCCGTGAAAGCCTATGCCGCCGCGGCCGAGAAGGTGAAGTCCGTAGAGAAGGAAAAAATCGTCGAAGGGCTGCGGGGGCTCTCGCTTGAGCTTCCGGTCGGCAAGATCACGATCCGCCCCGAAGACCACCAGGCCATAACCGACGGCGCCTGGGGGGTGACGGCGGCCGATCCGAATTATCCCATCCGCATCCTCAAACCCATCCGCAAGTTCAGCGGAGCCGAGATCACGCCGCCCGTCGCCGAGACCGGTTGCAAAATGAACTGAACTCCCGCGCGTCCCGTTCGATCCACCGGGGGGGGCGCGAGCCTCGGCTCGGGCCCCCCGGTGGAAGACGGTTGCGCGACCGAGACGGTCCTGTGGAAGCGTTCTTCGCCAATTTGCTGAACGGGCTTTCCTGGGGGATGCTTTTGTTTCTCATCTCCATGGGGCTGACGACCGTTTTCGGGGTCATGGGGGTGCTCAATTTCGCCCACGGCTCGCTGTTCATGCTGGGGGCCTACCTCTGCCTGCAGTTTGTCCGCTGGACGGGATCGTTCTGGATCGGCCTGATCCTGGGGCCGCCGCTGGTCGCCGCGCTTTCGGTCCTGATCGAACGGTTTCTCCTGCGACCTCTCTACGGCCGGGATGTCAGCCTGCAGCTGCTTCTCACCTTCGGCCTCATGCTCTTTCTCGACGACGGCGTGCGTCTGATCTGGGGCGCGGCCTATCACGTGGTCAACCCGCCCGAGGTGCTCTCCGGATCGGTGGCGCTCTTTTCCCGGAGTTACCCCCTCTACCGCCTGTTTCTCGTGATCCTCGGGCCCATCGTCGGCATCGGTTTGTGGGCCTTTTTCACCTACACGCTCTGGGGGAAACTGCTGCGCGCCGCCGCCACGGACCGTCAAATGGCCGAGATCGTCGGCGTCCGCGTGCCGGTCCTCTTCACGGCGGTCTTCGCCTTCGGGGCTTGGCTTGCGGCCGTCGGCGGAGCGCTCGCCGCGCCGCACCAGAGTGTGGGGCCCGCCATGGGGGAGCGGATCATCATCGAGAGCTTCATCGTCGTCGTGATCGGCGGCATGGGAAGCTTTCCCGGCGCTTTCGTGGGTGCCCTCGTCCTGGGGTTGCTCCATTCCTTCGGCACGACCTTCTTCCCTCAGCTGCAGATGGCCTTGCCGTACATCCTCCTGGCGGTGATTCTGCTTATCCGGCCGCGCGGCCTTTTCGGAGCGGAGAGTTGAGATGAGGATCCGGCGCGCCGGCAGTCTGTGGATCGTCGCTTCGACCGCATTTCTCGCGGCCGCCCCGTTTTTTCTCAGCACCTATTGGATCCTGATCCTGACCGAGATCCTGACGATGAGCCTGTTTGCCATGAGCTTCAACCTGCTCTTCGGATACACGGGGCTCCTTTCCTTCGGGCAGGCGGGAATCTTCGGGGCCGGCGGCTATCTCGCGGTCTTGAGCCTGCTCCACGGGCCCTCCTCGCTCTGGGGCGCTTTTGCGGCGGCGCTTGCCGGTTCGGCCTTGATTTCTCTGGTGATCGGCTGGTTTTGCGTGCGGCGCGACGAGATCTACTTCGCCATTTTGACCCTCGGCTTCGGCATGATGCTTTTCACCGTCGCGCACAACTGGCGAAGCCTTACGGGGGGAAGCGACGGGCTGGGAGGCTTCACGCTGCCGCCGCTCGACCTTTTCGTTTGGCGGGGCTCGCTCGCCGACCCGCGCCATTTTTACTTTCTCGTCCTCGCCGTCGCCCTGATCGGGGCGATCCTTCTCTACCGCATGGTGAATTCGCCTTTCGGCTTGATGCTGCGCTCGATCCGCGAAAACACCCAGCGGCTTTCTTTCGTGGGGGCCGACGTGCGGGCCGTGCGCCTGTGCGCGTTCGTGGTCGCGGGAACGCTCGCCGGCATCGCCGGTGTCCTGTTCGCCTTTTTCAACCGCATCGCCTCGCCCGAAATGCTCCACTGGGCCTTCTCGGGCAAGGCCGTGCTGATGACCATCCTGGGCGGCTCCGGGGTGCTCCTCGGACCGGCCGTGGGCGCCGCCATCTTCTTCGTTCTCGAGCATGTGATCACCGCGTATACGACCAACTGGATGGTTTTCCTCGGGGCGATCCTGATCGTTCTGGTGCTTGCTTTCCCGCGCGGTGTGCTGGGAAGTCTTCTCGATCTCGTCCAAAGATACCGCGGCAGGCCCCGTTCATGAGCACGCCGATCCTTTTGCAGGTCGAGTCGCTGAGCCGCAGTTTCGGCAAGTTTCAGGCGCTGAGCGACGTCTCCCTCGAGATCCCCCGCGGCAGGCTCTGCGCGCTCATCGGGCCGAACGGGGCGGGAAAGACCACGTTTTACAACGTCGTTTCCGGAAGGTACCGCCCCACCCGCGGCCGGGTTTTTTTCGAAGGCCGCGACATCACCGGGGTTCCCCCGCACAAGCTGGTGAAACTCGGGCTGCTCCGCTCGTTTCAGATCACGAACATCTTCCCCGCGCTCACGGTGCTCGAAAACGTGCTCGCCCCGCTGGCCGTGATGCACGGGATGAGTTTCGCTTTCTGGCGGTCGCTTTCCTCGCAGCAGAAACTCGTCGAGGAGGCCCTGACGATTCTCGAGCGGCTCGGTCTTGCCGGCCAGTCGCACCGGGAAGTCTCCACTCTCGCCTACGGCGACAAGCGGCTGATCGAAATCGCCATCGTGCTCGCCTGCCGGCCCCGGCTCGTCCTGCTCGATGAGCCGACCGCCGGGATGAACCCGGAGGAAACCGAACGCATGATCCGGCTGATCCACGAGCTTGCCGCGCACTCCGAGATCACCTTCTTTGTGACCGAGCACGACATGAAGGTCGTTTTTTCCGTCGCCCAGACGATTTTCGTCCTGAACCAAGGCCGACTGCTGGCCCAAGGAACTCCGGAGGAGATCCGGGCGAACCCGGCGGTGCGCCAGGCCTATCTCGGGGGGAGCCTCGATGCTGAGCGTGCGTGAGCTGCATGCGTATTACGGAGACAGCCACGTCCTCCAGGGAGTCTCCCTTGAGGTGGGATCGGGTGAAATCGTCTGCCTGCTGGGACGAAACGGAGCCGGGAAATCGACCACCCTCAAAGGCATTCTCGGGGTCGTTCCGCCGCGCTCCGGAGGCGTTTTTTTTAACGGCGTCGAGATCACCGGGCGGCCGGTCTACGAGTCGGTGCGGCTCGGGCTTGCGCTCGTGCCCGAAGACCGTCGGATCTTCGCCGGCCTGAGCGTTCAAGAAAACCTCGAGGTTGCGGCCCTCCCGGCGCGACCGGGGCAGAAGGCCTGGACCCTCGAGCGGATCTACGATACCTTTCCGCTTCTTTCCCGCCTGAAGCACCGCAAAGGCGGAAACCTCTCGGGCGGCGAGCAGCAGATGCTCGCCATCGCCCGGGCCCTGGTCGGAAATCCCCTCCTCCTGCTCTTGGACGAGCCCTGCGAGGGGCTGGCCCCCGTCATCGTGGAGGAGCTCGGCCGGGTCATCGCCGACATCAAGCAGGAGATCCCGATTCTTCTCTCCGAGCAGAACGCCCGCTTCGCGCTCACCCTGTCGGACCGCGGCTATGTCATCGACAAAGGCGTGATCCGCTTCGAGGGCACCCGCCGTGAACTTCTCGAAAACCGAGAAGTCCAATCCCGCTATCTCTCCGTATAAAGCATCTTTTCGAGCAAACCGACCGATGTCCGTGCGGCGAGTACGGAGGCAGGTGTTCAGGTTCCCTGAAGAAGGGTGCCGATCCGCTCGCACAGCGCGATCGCTTTTACGAGGAGCGCGTCGGGAAAATCATAGGACGGGCTGTGGAGAGGAGGCTGAGAGAGACCCGCGCCGATCGCGAACATCGCTCCCCGAAAGCGCGCCGTGAAGTGACCGAAGTCCTCCGACCAGCGGAAGGGCTCTTGCGGCTCGACGAGTTCGAAGCCGAGATCTTCCGCTCCCCGGCGGACGAAAGAAACGGCTTCGGGGTCGTTCACCAAAGCGGGGAAGGGTTCATGAACCGAGATCGCCGTTTCCAGGTTTCGGCTTCGGGCGGAGGTTTCGACCCGCTCCCGGAGGGCGGCGACAAGAAGAGCGAGCGGTTGGTCGCCCGCCGCCCGCAGGGTGAGAAGGATTTCGGCCTCTCCGGGGGTGATGCCGAAGCCGGAATTGCCCAGCCGAACGTGGGTTACGGTGACGAGCGAGAAGAAAGCGAAGGCGGAGGGCAGCCGGGGAAGCTCCCCGATCAAATGCGCCGTGAGTTCCCCCGGCGAGCGGGCCTCTTCGGGATGGGCCGCATGCGAGGAAGATCCCCGCAGCAGGATCCGCACCCCCACGGAGGCGCAGGCGAAGACTCCGGAGCGCACCAGCACCCTTCCGAAGGGGAAGCCGGGCAAATTGTGCAGGGCGAAGCACGCATCCGGCCGTAAATCCGTCGTCGCGAGATCCGCGAGCATACGTTCGGCGCCTTCGCCCGTTTCTTCGGCCGGCTGAAAGAGAAGCAGGCTTCGTCCGGTCGCCGAGCGTCGCCGTGCGAGCCGCACGGCCAAGCCGGCGAGGATCGCCATGTGCCCGTCGTGGCCGCAGGCGTGGGAAAGCCCCGGGATCTGGGAGGCGTAGGGGACGCCGCTCGACTCGGTCACCGAAACGGCGTCGAGCTCGGCACGGAAGGCCACCGTGAGGCCGGGCTTTTCTCCGTCGTAGACCGCGGCCAAGCCTCCGCCGCCGATCCGGCAGATGAGCCGATCCGGCGGGTGGGCCGCCAGAAACGCGGTGAGAGTTTGCACGGTGGCGCGCTCGTCGCCGGCTGGCTCCGGACGGGCGTGAAGGCGGTGGCGCAGGGAAATGACCGCCGCCAGCTCTTCCGCGGAAAGCGTTTCCTCCAAGCGGGTGTTGAAGGGTTCAGGCATATCCCAGAAGCCGCGGGATCCA
Source organism: uncultured Desulfobacterales bacterium (assembly GCA_938048455.1). Lineage (GTDB taxonomy): Bacteria > Desulfobacterota > Desulfobacteria > Desulfobacterales > SpSt-501 > SpSt-501. Next base: position 116,748 of record CALIUY010000002.1, read on the forward strand.
GAGTACGAGCGTCGGCGCGTAGGTGACGAGGAGCAGAATGCCGATTTCGAGCGCCAGAAACGGCAATACGGCGCGTGTCACTTGGGGCAGCGGCAGCCCCGTCACGCCGCAGACGACAAAGAGGCAGACCCCGAGCGGCGGAGTGAGAAGCCCGACGACGATGTTGAAGACCATGACAAAGCCGAAATGCAGAGGATGAATGCCGACCCCCTGGGCCACGGCGAGAAGCGTGGGGGCGAGGATGATGATCGCCGCCCCGCCTTCGAGGAACATTCCGACGAACAGCAGAAACAGGTTGAGGAGAAGGAGGATCAGATAGGGGTTTTCGGTCAGGCCGAGCAGCATCGTGGCGATGCGGTTGGGGATCTGCTCGGCGGTCAGCACCCAGGCGAAGACGTTCGCCATGGCGATGATCAGGAGCAAGACCGCGGTCGTGACCGCCCCCTCGACGAAAACCTGTTTGATGCTTGGCCAGTCGAGTTCCCGGTAGACGAAAAGACCGAGAAAGAGGGCGTAGAAAAGGGCGACGGCGGCGGCCTCGGTGGGGGTGAACACCCCCCCCAAGATCCCCCCCAAGATGATCAGCGGGGCGATGAGCGCCGGCCCGGCTTTCTGGAATTGCCCCCAGAGAAAGGCGGCGGTGAAGGGCTCCTCGACGCGCGGGTAGCCGCGGCGGACGGCCATGAGATAGGAGAGCCCCATCATGGAAAAGCCGATCAAAAGGCCGGGAATGATCCCGGCCGCGAACAGGGCTCCGATCGAAAGGCCGGTGGTCACCCCCATGATCACCATGAAGATCGAGGGCGGAATGATCGGCCCCATGGTGCTCGAGGCCGCGGTCACCGCGGCCGAGAAGGCCTGGTCATAGCCGGCCCGAACCATGCCCGGGACGAGGACGGTGCCGATGGCCGAGGCGTCGGCCACGGCCGAACCCGAGATCCCCCCGAGAAACATGGAGGCGACGATGTTCGTGTGGGCGAGGCCGCCGCGGATGCGGCCGACGAGGGCATTGGCAAAGCCGACGAGCCGGATCGTCGTTCCGCCGCGGTTCATGAGTTCGCCGGCGAGCACGAAGAGCGGAACGGCCATCAGGGGAAAGGAATCGATCCCGGTGAACATCCGCTGGGCGATGAGGCTCAACGGCACATCGAGCACCCAGAGCGCGGCGAGCGCGGTCAGGCCCAGGCAGAAAGCGACCGGAAACCCCAGGGCGAGGCTGACGAGAAACACGCCCGCGATCAGGGGGATCATAAGGCTTCCCTTGGGGCCGGTCGGGGCTTCGCCGGCGAGAGCAGCTTGAGGAAACCCGCGAGAAGCTCGACGATCATGAGTGCTGCACCCACGGGGATCGCGAGATAGGGGTAGAGCATGGGGATCATCATCGCCGGGGATTTCTGCGCTGCGTTGAAGAAGGCGAGGTTCACCCCTTCGCGGGCGATGAGGGCGAGAAAGGCGATGAGAACGAGGTGAAGCCCGATCGCCGTCGCCCGCCGCAGGACCGGAGGGAAACGTTCGACCAGGCTGTTCACCCCGATGTGACGACCCCGCCGCAGGGCGACGAAGGAGCCCACCAGCCCCATCCAGATCATGAGATAGCGGGCGAGCTCTTCCGACCAGGGAAACGGCACATAGATCACGAACCGGAAGAACACCTGCAGGATCACCACGACGGACATGGCGATCCCCAGCAGGATGAGCAGCCGCTCGGCGATGCGGCTCAACGAATCGCTGGCCCGGTCGAGGACCCGGGAGAGTTTCTCCATCCCGAGAGGGGGCCTCCGCCCCGATTCATTTCTTGATCTGGGCGTACTTCTCGTTCGCCATGCGGATGAAGTCTTTCACGATCTGCTCCGCACGGTCGCCGACCTCTTTTTCGGCCTGGGCCGCGGCGGCGAGGATGCCGTCGGTCCATTCGTCGCCCGCCTTTTTGCGGATGAAGGTCAACCCCGCGGGTTGGGCGATCTGCCGGAACTGATGGAGCTCGGCGGCGGTCGGCTGGTGGATCTGCATTCCCTGGGCTTTGAGTTTTTCGATCCCCTCGATGTTCGCCTCTTGGGAGAAGCCGTTGTGCGTGTGGGCGAGCACGACGGCTGCCTCGGAGACGATCCGGCGCTGCTCGGCGTTCAGCTTCTTCTGGAAGAAATTCTCGTTCATGAAGACAAAGAGCGGGTTGTACAGATGGCCGTCGAGGATCACGTACTTTTGCACTTCATAGAATTTCATGTCGTGGATGAGTACGATGGGCAGCTCCATGCCGTCCACGACCTTCTGCTGCAGCGCCATGTAGAGCTCGCCGAAGGCGATGGGGGTGGGGTCGGCGCCGAGCGCCTTGACCATCTCCATGTGGGCCGGGTTTTCCATGGTGCGGATTTTCAGGCCCTTCATGTCGGCGGCGCTTTTCATCGGCCGGTTGGCGGTGAAGTGGCGGTAGCCGTTTTCGGTGATCGCCAGCACGCGGACGCCCGTTTTCGCAAGAAAGGCCTCGCCGAAGCGGCGGCCGAAGTCGCCGTCGAAGACCTTCCAGGCCGCAGGCGCGTTGGAAAAAAGGAAGGGGATGTCGAAGACGACGGCCGCGTCGAAGAAGCCCGGAACCGGACCGCTCGAGAGGGTCGCCATTTCGATCGTGCCCATGCGCACCCCTTCCAGAGCTTCGCGCTCGTTGCCGAGTTTCGAGGCATGGAAGGCCTTGACTTCGATTTCCCCCCGGCTCTGGGTTTCGACCAGGTGGCGGAAAATCTCGACCGCCTTGACGGTGCGGTTGGTGGGCACATCGGGTCCGGCGTTGGCGACCTTGATGGTGATCTTGGCCCAGGCCGGGGTGCCGAGGAGAAGAAGAACGAAGAAAGACAAAACGATGGGCTTGCAGGCTTTCATCTTGTCGCACTCCTTGTTGAGCTCGGGCTCTCGGAGGCCGTCACCCCCTGCCGCCCATCCGCCTCCGGAGGCCGCGGGGTTTTTCTGTGCGGCGGGGCTTCCCGAAGGTGCCCTATACGGAAGATTCCGAAGGGCTGTCAAGGGAAGAAGCCGGCCGCCGTCAATCGAGCACGCGCCAGCGCCTCATGCGGCTTGAGCCGTAGAGGTTGGGGGTCTGGGGATACTGCTGCGAGGGCAGCAGGCGCCGGATCGCCTTGTACCAGCCTTGGTAGGTGGCCCGCGCCGGCAGCGTCTTCAAGGTCTGCAGGGCGACGAAGCTGAAGGCGCCGTTCGGACGGCCGGAAAACCAGGCGTCGTAGCTGTACTCGGTGTCCTGGCAGCCGGCCAGAAGCAGCGCCGCGTAACGTCCCGGCGGGCTCGAGCGTCGTAACCCGCGGCCGATGCCGAGCCGGGCCGCCTCGCGCTTCGAAAGAAACACCGCCGGCGGCAGGAAGCGGACGAGCCGCCGGGGGGCGAACTTCCCGGATACCGTCGGCGGGGTGAGGATGGGCGCGAAGCGGGTGACCGTCCCGGAATGGCAGGAGTCGGAGATCATGACGAGCTTCACGCCCGGCGGCCGGGCGCTGAAAAGGTCGAAGAGCTCGTCATCCGTAATCGGCCCCCGGCTGGCGATGTCGTAAGGACAGAGGCACTCGTCGGTGCCGTCGGGCTCGTCGCCGTCCTCGTCGGGGACGAAAGAGCCGTGTCCGGAGTACTGCACGACGAGAGAGTCGCCGGTGCGCGATTCCGCCAGCAGCCGTCCGATCGCCCGGCGGATCCCATCCCCCGTCGCCTTGCGGTCAAACAGGGTCTCGACGACGTAGCCGCGCGCGTTGAGCGCGGCCGCCCAGTCGTTCGCGTCGTTTACACAGCCCGCGAGATCACTTGCGGTGCCCGGGTAGTCATTGATGCCGATGCAAAGCGCTTTTCTGGCCATGGGAAGCTCCTTTCATGGATGGGGAAGGCGCTTCAACGGCACGCTTCCCGGTAAGGGCGAAGAGCCGCCTGAATGCGGCGGCGGACCCAAACGGCGGCCGTGAGCGGCACCGGAGGCGGACCGGGTTGATCCACCGCGCCGGCGGGGAGAAGGACATCCCATTCTTCGAGGATCGCCGGCGAGAGGTTGGCGAAGAGCCGGGCGAGGGCGGCTTCGACCTCGGGACGTGTCCAGTAGTAGCGGATCCGGTCCAAGCGGCTGGAAAGCAGCGCCGTGTGGATTTCCTCTTTCGAGCCGCGATAGTAATCCCGCCAATGCTCGGGATGCTCTTCCATGACGCGCCGGAGAACCTCGCGCAGGCCGGAGAGGATCAGGCCCGGGCGACGACGGGCAAGCTCGATTTCCAGGTCTTCGAGGCGGAAGACCGCCTCGCGAAAGGCGTCGGTCAGGCAGGGGCCGACCTTGAGGATCGTGAAATGGTCTTCGACCAGGCGGGTGAGGCTTTCCGGCGACTGGTAATCCGTGGAATGGACTTCGTAGGTCATGATTCCGGGGAGCGCGGCATGAAAAGCCGACAGCGCCGCCGCTTCGGCGGGGAGATAGGGCACGGCCCCCTCGTGCCCGAACTCCACTCCCGGCTGAACGACGACGGCGAGGATCCGCTCCCAGGCGTTTTCGATTCCTTGCCGACGGAGCTCCTCCTTGACCAGGCTGAGGAATTCGGCTACTTGCTCCGGCCGGGTGACCGCAATCCGCCGGGGGACGTCCGGCCGTCCCCCCGGCGGCGGCACATCGGACCCGATGACATAAAGGGGCGGCCTTGATCCCTCGGCCAGGCGAGCGGCCTCCTCCTCGGCCACGCGGCAGAGCAGCGCCGTGCGTTGCGCCGCAGTTCTCGGATCCGGTCCCTCGGACGGATCGCCGCGGCAGGGGGCGGAGGCGTCGAGGTGGAGTTTTCGGAAGCCGGCGGCGACGCACTGCCGGGCGAGTTCGGCGGCGCGGCCAAGGGCCTCGTCGGGAGGTTTTTCCCGCCAGACGTAGGGGCCGAGATGATCGGCTCCGAGGAGGAGGTTTTCCCGGCCCAGCCCCAGTCCCTCGGCCAGGGCGGCAAGCCGCGAGGAAAAATCGCTCGGGGTCATGCCGCTGTAGCCGCCCTGCGGGTTGACCTGGGCGGCTGTGGCCTCGATCAGAAGCGGAATCCCTTCCTCGCGCGCCAGACACACCGCGGCCGCCAGGACCTCGGGGTGGGAGGAACAGACGGAAAAGACTCCGCGCCGACGGCCGCAGAGATGATCGGCTCTCAGGTTCCGCAGAAAAGACGGCATCCTCCCCCGCCCTCGAAAAAGGCCCTGGCCGGAGTTAGCTTAAAACGGTTCCCGCGGCCGGTCAACGGCCGAAACCCCCGGAAGGCCGCCGGGCAAGGATTTGAGCATGGCACGCGTGACGATCCCTTTCGGAGGAAAACCGCTCTCGTTCGCCGTACCCGACCGCAACCTCGCTGCGGTGTTGCACCCCAACCCCTCGACTCCGGTGGAAGACCTCGAGGCGGCGATCGAAGCCGCGCTCTCGCGGCCGATCGGCCAGCCGCCCCTCGAGGAATGGATCCGGCCGACGGACCGCGTGCTGATCGTGAGCGACGACAACACGCGTCTCACCCCCGTCGACCGCATGATCCCGCCGCTTCTTTCCCGCTTGAACCGGGCGGGGGTTCCCGACCGCCGGATCTCTTGCATTCTGGCGCTCGGCACCCATCGTTATATGACCGGCGAGGAAATCCGGGCCAAGGTGGGAGACGAGGTTCTCGGCCGCATCCGCGTCTTCAATCACGAATGGAAAAACAAGGCGGAGCTCCTCGACCTCGGGCGATCCCGTGCCGGGACTCCGCTCCAGGTGAACCGCGCCGTCACCGAAGCGGACGTCGTGATCGGCCTCGGGGCCATCGTCCCGCACCACATCCCGGGCTACTCGGGGAGCTCGAAGATCATCCAGCCCGGAATCTGCGGTCCGAAGACCACGGCCGAGACGCACATGCTCTCCTGCGAGGGCGGGGGGGACTCGTTTCTGGGGATCGAGGACAACCCCGTGCGCCGCGACATGGATGACATGGCCGACCGCGTGGGGATGAAGACCATCCTCAATGTGGTCATGGACAGCGAGGGACGGGTGACCGGGGTCTTCTTCGGCGCCATGCGCGAGGCCTTCCGCGCGGGGGTGGTCGCCGCCCGGCGGATCTACGGGGTTTCCTACCGCGAACCCCCCGACATCGTGATCGCCAACTCCTATCCCTGCGAGCTCGACTTCTGGCAGTCGCACAAGGCCCAGTATCCGGCCCAGCGTATGGTGAAGGCGGGAGGAACGATCATCCTTTGCACGCCCGCGCCGGAGGGGGTGAGCCCCGTGCACACCGATCTTCTCGAATACACCTTTTGGCCTTCCTCGGAGATCAAGGCCGCCTACCGCGAAGGCCGCCTGAAAAACGGCGTCGCCTGCGCCCTCGCCGTGGCCTGGGCGCTGGTGCGGGAAAAGGCCTCGGTGATCACCTTTTCGCCGGGGATCCCCGAAGAGCACAAGAAACGGCTCGGCCACACCCACGCCCCGGACCTGGACTGGGCGGTCGCCGAAGCCCTCAGGCGGCAGGGACCCGAAGCGCGCATCGCCGTGCTCACCCACGCGCCGGATCTGCTGCCCCTTCCGGCGGCGTGAGGCGGCGCGGCAAATCCGGGATGCCCGCCCGAGGGCTCCCGCAGCGGAAAGGAACATCATGGAGCGGCTTCCGATCATCGGCATCAGCATGGGGGATCCGGGGGGGATCGGCCCCGAGATCTGCGCCAAGGCGCTTGCCCGAAAGGAAATCTATGAACTCTGCCGCCCGCTCGTCGTGGGCGATGCCCGCGTGATCGAAAACGCGGTCCGCTTCAGTCGGCTCGAACTCCGGACCGCCTCCTGCCGGCGAGTCGCCGAAGCAAGGTTTTCCTTCGGTGCGATCGATGTCTTGGATCTCGAAAATCTCCCCCTCGAAAAGCTCCGTCACAAGGAGGTGACGGCCGAGCAGGGAAAGGCCTCCTTCGCGTATGTGGCCAAGCTGATCGAGCTCGCCTTGGCGGGCGAAATCGACGCCACCGTGACCGGGCCGATCAACAAGGCGGCGATCCATGCCGCGGGCTATTCCTACGCCGGGCATACCGAGATTTACGCCGATCTGACCGGGACGCGGAATTACTCCATGATGCTCGCCGAGGGCGACTTCCGTGTGGCCCACGTTTCCACCCACGTCTCGCTGCGCGAGGCCTGCGAGCGGGTGAAGCGGGGACGGGTGCTCGAGGTGATCCGCCTCGCCTCCGAGGCGCTCCGGCGCTTGGGAATCGAAAAGCCGCGAATCGCGGTTGCCGGCTTGAACCCCCACTGCGGCGAGGGCGGGATCTTCGGGCGCGAGGACGACGAGGAGATCGCCCCGGCCGTAGCCGACGCCCGCGCCGAGGGCATCGACGCCGAAGGGCCGCTGCCGGCGGACACGGTTTTCTCCAAAATGCGCGGCGGGCTCTACGATCTCGTCGTCGTCATGTATCACGATCAGGGGCATATCCCCGCCAAACTGGTGGGGTTTCAGTTCGACGCCCGAACCGGCGCCTGGGGTCAAATGGCCGGGGTGAACGTGACTCTGGGGCTACCGATCATCCGTGTTTCGGTGGATCACGGGACGGCCTTCGGCAAAGCGGGAGAGGGGCGGGCGAATCCGCAATCGATGATCGAGGCGATCCGCCTCGCCGCCCGGCTCGCCGGCGCCCGCCCGCGGACCTGAAGCGAAAGCCCCAACCCGGGTCTTCGCCCTGGGGGCTTTTATCCGACCAGGCGCACGAACTCGACGTACTTGACCCAGACGTTTCCGTAGTGGTCCGCGGCGACGAGACGAAGGGGGTGTCCGTGGGGCTCGGGGAGGGGAAGGCCGTCGACCGCCCAGGCGAGCATCAGACGGTCCGAGGCGATCTCCTCGAGCGGGAAGCGCTCGACCCGGCCGCCGTATGGATCGGGGCGGGTGGCGATGTCGACGAATCGCGCTCCCGGGGATCGTCCGGCACGTTCCAGCAGCTCCACCAGCCGCACCCCCTTCCACCGGGCAAGAAAAGAAAAGGTTCCCGGGCAGACGAGCAGCGCGCGGCGTTCGACGAAGGGCAGAGCGGTCAGCTCTTCGTAGGACAGACGAATCGGCCGCTCGACGAGGCCCTCGACGGTGAGGGCGAAATCCTTGGCTGCAAACGGGCGGACCCTCTGACCCATCACCCCCCGCAGCTCGGGCGGTGTGATCTCGAGGTGGCGGATGTCGAGATGGGCCGGATTCTCCTCGAGCAAAGTTTCGGCGCGGGTCCCGGGGGGAAGGAGCCGCCGCGGGGCGGAAGCGGCCAAGGTTTCCCTCGCGGGGCGAAACACGGACGGCAGGCCCGCCAGGGCGAGCAGTCGGACAAGAAAACGTCGGCGGCCCGGCATCCCCGGGTCCGGGGAAGAGGCGATGTCCGGTGTCGCCGGAGGCCGCTTGGACTTCCGCATGGCCCGGAAGTTTAGCAGAACGGCCTTTCGTTTCCAAGACGGCGGAGGCTGACGTGTTGGCGGACCGCATTCGCTGGAACGAGAAGTACCGCAAGCAGGACTGCCCCCGAAAGGTCGCGGAGATCGTCCGTCGCTTTGCGGCCCTCGCTCCGGGTCGGCGCGCTCTGGACGTAGCCGCCGGCAACGGGAGAAACGCCCTCTTTCTCGCCCGCCGGGGGTTCACGGTCGACGCCGTGGATATCTCCGAGGTGGGGCTTTCCCGCTTCGCGGGGAAAAACGCGCGGGTCCGCCCGGTTTGCGTCGATCTCGATGAGTTCGACATCCCCCGGGAGCGATATGACCTGATCGTGAACATTCTCTACGTGAACCGCAGGCTCTTTCCGGGTTTGCGCGAGGGACTGCGGCCGGGCGGGGTGCTCATCTTCGAAAGCCTGCTTGCGCCCTCCGATCCCAGCGCCGCGGCCGAACGCCGCCGGGATTATTACTTAAGGGAAAACGAGTTGCTGCACAGTTTTCTATCGCTCCAGGTCCTTTCTTACCGCGAACTCGAGAGCGAAGGCGAGGGGGAAGAATCTCGGAGATTGGCTTCCCTCGTCGCCCGACGGAGGAGCGGCGGCTGACGATGGGACAAAGCGCGCTGGGGGTTCTGTTCTTTCTTCTGCTGGCCTGGGGGCTGGGCGAGAAACGCCGCCGGGTCGATCCGTGGCTTGTGGCCAAGGGGATGCTCCTCACCCTTCTCGGCGGAGTGCTGCTGCTGAAGGTGCCGCTTGCGCGCGAGGGGTTCTCGCTCCTCAACCGCCTGGTCGCCTCCCTGCAGGAGGCCTCGCTCGCCGGCACCGCTTTCGTCTTCGGCTATCTGGGCGGGGGCCCGCTTCCTTTCCCCGAACCCTTTCCCGGCGCGGGCTTCATCCTCGCCTTCCAGGCGCTGCCCATGGTGCTGCTGATGAGCGCCCTCTCCTCGCTGCTCTTTTACTGGGGAATCCTCCCCCGGATCGTGCGCGCCTTTTCCTTCGGCCTGAAAAAGATCCTCGGCATCGGCGGCGCGGAGGGGCTTTCGAATTCGGTGAACGTCTTCGTCGGCATGGTCGAGGCTCCGCTTTTTATCCGTCCTTACCTTGCGCGCCTCACGCGCAGCGAGCTTTTTTCGGTCATGACCTGCGGCATGGCGAACATCGCCGGCACGGTCATGGCGCTCTACGCCGCGCTCTTGCGCGAACGGGTGCCCGATGCCTTGGGGCACATTCTGGTCGCCTCGCTTCTCAGCCTGCCCGCATCGATCACGGTGGCGAAGATCATGATCCCGGAAACGGACAAAGTCACCGAGGGCGAGGCACGAGCACCCGAAACCGCCTCGGGGGCGATCGACGCCGTGACCCGAGGCACGATCCAGGGGATCGAGCTCCTTTTGCACATCGTCGCCATGCTGATCGTGCTCGTGGCCCTGGTGCATCTCGTGAACCTCGGCCTCGGCTTGCTTCCCTCCTGGGGCGGCGCACCGGTCAGCCTCGAGCGTCTTCTCGGCGCACTGATGGCGCCGGTCTGTTGGTTGATGGGGATTCCCTGGGGCGAGGCGCAAACCGCGGGCGCGCTCATGGGCCAGAAGACCGTCCTGAACGAGCTCATCGCCTACGTGGAAATGGCGCGGCTGCCGCCGGGGGCGCTCGGTGAGCGAAGCCAACTCATCCTGACCTACGCCCTCTGCGGTTTCGCCAATCCCGGAAGCTTGGGGATCATGATCGGCGGTCTGGGGGTCATGGCGCCCGAGCGGCGGCCGGAAATCGTCAGCCTCGGCATGCGATCGCTGGTCTCCGGTACGATCACCTCCTGCCTCGTCGGCGCCGTGATCGGGATCTTGACCGCCTGAGGCCGGCTGCGGATCGCCGTTGCGCCGATCGTCGCCTTCCGCCCTTGACACCGCGGCTTCAAATTGCCTAAAGTTTTGGACATCCAAACGACAAGGAGGCCGCCATGACGGTGTTCGAGTGTGAAAATTGCGGGAACCGCAAAGAGACCGCTTCCGCCGAGCAGAAAGTGCCCGAGTGTTGCGGCAAACCGATGCGCACGGCCGAGAAGTTGCCGGCTTGCGACTTGAGCTTCACGGCGGAACATTCCCGCTTTCATCGCGACGACGATGCCTGCGACGATGGGCGCGGCGGCAATTGAAAGCCTGGCCGGCGGGCGGGGGACGTCCTCCCCGCAGCGGGCGGATGGATGGATTGCAAAGGGCGGCGGCGACGCCGCCCTTTTGTTTGGGGGAAAAGGAGGGCGGCATGGACTACGAACGAATCCTCTATGAAGCCCGTGGGCCGATCGCCTATCTCACCCTGAACCACCCGCAGAAAGCCAATGCCCTCTCCCGCCGTATGATCGCCGAGATCACCCAAGCGCTGGAAGAGACGGCGGGAGATGAGGAAATCAAGGTGGTCGTGATTCGCGGCGCAGGAAAGCATTTTTGCGCCGGGCACGATCTCTCGGAGATGAAAGCTGTCGGGATGCGCGCGGCGCAAGAGATCTTCCATCGCTGCAACTGCATGATGAAGCTGTTGCATGAAATTCCGCAACCCGTGATCGCCCAGGTCCAGGGGATGGCGACCGCCGCCGGTTGCCAGCTCGTCGCCTGGTGCGATCTCGCCGTCGCCGAAGAGGGGGCGCGCTTTGCAACCCCCGGGGTTCGGATCGGCCTTTTCTGCACGACCCCGATGACGGCGCTCAGCCGCGCGATCGGCCGCAAGGCGGCGCTCGAGATGCTGTTCACAGGAAAGGAAGTGCCCGCCGCGGAAGCCTGCCGACTGGGGCTGGTCAATCGCGTCGTGCCGGCCGAACGGCTGGCGGCGGAGACCGAAGGGCTGGCCACGGAAATCAGCCATGCCAGCCGGCTGGTGCTGGCGATCGGAAAACAGGCTTTTTACGCCCAGGTGGACGTCACCGACGAGCGGGCGCTCGACTACGCCAAACACACGATCGCGCTCAACCTCCTCGCCGAGGATGCCCAGGAGGGAATCCGCGCTTTCCTCGAAAAGCGCCCTCCCGTCTGGAAGAACCGCTGAAGGCTTCCCGCGTGCCGATCGGCTTCGCTTCCGCTACGGTCCTTAAAAAGGCCAGAAGCGGTTATCGTGCCAGATCGTTTCCGTGATTTCGCGATCGAGCCGGGCGAGAAATTCGAGGTGGCCGGTTTCCCAGCGGGCAAGCCAGTCGTAAAGCGCTTTTTCGTCCGGGTCGACGGCTTCCGCAGAGCGCTTGGCGTAGAGTTCGATCGCCGCTTTCTCAAAGCCCATGGCGGCGGCGACGGCGGCAGCCTCGAACTCCGCGGCGGCGATCCGGCGACGCATTTCGGGGTGCAGCACCTCGGCGACCGTCCGAAACTCTTCGACCCCGGGGACGGCGGCCGCTTGAAAGCGGCCCACCTTCAGGTAGGACTTGAACTGCTCCGCAAGCAGGCGGATGTGTTTTTCTTCTTCCTCGGCCATCAGATGGAAGAAGTCGGCGACGGCCTTCGTCCCCGCCTGAGAGGCCACCTTGCCGTAGAAGGCTTTACCCCGTTTTTCAAGCAGAATCGCGCTTTTCAGAATCTCGATCGCCCGGTCTTCGCTCATTTCGCCCCCTTGTCGCTGCCCTTGCACATCAGTAACCATGCCCTGGGGTAAAAGCAAGCCGGAGCGTTCAGCCCGATTGTTTCCCGGCCGCCGAGGCTGAAGCTTCCGGCCCGCGGTAGGCGGCAAGTTCCCAGAGTCCGCATCGCAGATCGCGGCGCAGGATATACGTTGCCCCGTCCTCGGCGCGGATCTTCACGAAGTCGTCTTCCGTCCCGGCCCAGCGATCGAGGATTTCGACCACGGCGAGCCGGCGTTCTCCCAGCCAGATCGCCCGCAGCGAGGGGAGACCGGATAGAAGGTCCTTATCGCCCGGTTCGATCCGGATCTCCATCATGGGGTGAGCCCTTGCGGTCGATCCGGGGGGGAGGGAGCCACGGGATTCCTTCGCGGGAAGAGGCATGCAAGAGCGACGAAGGCTGCCGCATAGCAGAAAAAGGCCGCCGCGGCGATCCCGTGCAGCCCGATTTCGATCGCGATCGCCGCCGCGGCGATCGAAGCCACGCCCGAGGCGCAGCCGTTCGCCGCCCAGGCGTAGGCCTTGGCGCGCGGCCGGGTGACGAAATGGCGCATCGCCGGGGCGAAGGGAAGGCCGACGGCGAATCCGGCAGAGAGAATCAATAAGATTTGAAACAAATAGCGCAGCGGCGCTCCGAGGCCGGCGATGAAGGATAACCCCAAGAGGGCGGCCGCGGCCGGAAAGGCAAAGCCCAATCCGGCAAGAACCGCGACACGTTTCAGGCCCGCGGCGCCGATGCGGCCGGAGAGAAGCCCGCCCGCGCTCGAGGCGAGAAGAAATCCCCCCAGGGTCAGGACGAGGCTGGTTCCCGGATCCCCCAGCCAGAAAACGCCGACATGGAGAAAAAAGATCTCGGCGAAGATGAACCCTCCACCCAGGGCGAGAAAGACCCCAACGCCCGCCCGGGAAAGGTGAAGCTCCCCGTGACGGGCGAAACATCGCGGAAAGAGAAGCAGCGCGATCGCCGCCATCAGGGAGCCGGCGAGGCACAACAGAATGAGCACCTCGCCCGCCCAGCCGAGCACATGCGCCCGTCCGCCCAAGGTGCGATAGAGCTCGGGGAGCCGGGTCCACTTGAGCTGACTTCCGGGGAAAGGCTGAAGATCGCTCCGCGGGGCGGCGGAGAGCAGCAAGTCCCGGAAATAGCGTTCGGACCGGCCTTTCTCCCACGCCTCCTCGAGCCGCCGGTGCTCGTCGAACAACCAAGGGCGGTCGAAGACATGAAAACGGTTGGCCGATTCGGGAGCGGCGTTTCGGGCGTAGACGAGATCGAAGCGCTGAGCTTCGGCTTGCGCAAGCAGTTTTTCGCGGTTCTGCGGCGGACGGCGAAAGACCAACAAAAGGACGCTGTCCCAGGAGCGAAAAACGAACAGGTGCTCCGGCGGCGAGGGCGCTCCCAGCATCTCGAGGGCGGAAGCCGCGGTCGCCCAAAGGCGGAGCGTGTCCCCGGGCGGCAGCCGGAGGCGGCGGGAGACGGCAAGCACCCCATCGGGCGTCAGACGCTCGAGAAAGGAGAGGAAAGCCTCGCGGGTGAAGAGATGCTCCTGGTCGAGCGCTTCGGCGCCGGGCAGGCTTGCCCCCCAGTGCTCGACCTGAATGACGTCAAAGCGAGCGGGCGACGAGGAAAGAGCTCCGCGCAGCTGGCCGGAGAGATGAGGGACGCCGTAGTGGGCACCGAGTCGAGAGGCGACGTGGGGGTTCGCATGGAAGACCTGGATCGCCTTCGAACCCGCGGCGCGGGCGGCCGGAAGAGCAAGCCCCCCCGAGGAGAGAACGACGAGGACGCCTCCTGGAGGCCCCTCGCGCAGACGGTATACGAGCCCGGAGAGGGTCATGGCGGTGAAGCGCTCCGTTCCGACGTCTTGCGGATAGAGATAGACCGGGCGGTCGCCGTCGATCACCAGGGCATGGGCCGCAGGGAGGATCTCGGAATATGCCAGGCTCAGGCCGGGGGCGAAGCGGAGGTAAGGACTTTGGACGAGATCCAGTTCGCCGCGCAGATCCTGCGCCACCCGGTGGATTTCGGTCGCAGGGAAGGAACGGACGTGGCTCAGAAACTTGAATTCGGAGCGGGGCAGGAGGCGAAGGGATTCGGATCCGGGAGCAAGCACCCCCAGGGTGAGCAGAAAAGCGATCGCCGCCCCGGCTTTCGTCGGCGTGGCAAGACGGACGTTTTCGGAGGCCGATGCCGTGGATCCGTGCCGGAAAAAACGGCTCAAGGGAGCAAGCAGGGGGAGAAGGGCGGTCGCCGCCAGCAGTGTCCCCGGGTCGAAAAAGGTCAGGAAAAAGCCGGGTGCGGCGACACCGGTCGCCGATCCCGCAAGGGATGCGGCATAGATGGGGCCGCTTTTTTCCGGACGGGACAGATAGGCCGATGCGGTGATCCGGCCGCAAAAGAAAAAAGGAAGGGAAAAAAGGAGACAGGCCGCGAAGAGATAGGCCGCCTGGACCGGCTCGAGAAGAAGCCGCTGGTAGTCAAGCGGGATGAATCGCAACCCGGCTAGGGAGGCGAGAAGAGAAAGGGATAAAAAAACCGCCGGCGGGGAAAGATCGGCTCGGGCGTCGGGGTCTTTCGCGGCGAGGGCGATCCGGGTTCCCGAGGCGGCGAAGCCGAAGAGAGCGATGCCGATGACGAGAAAGGCGAGGTGATTCCACTGCGTGACGGCGAAAGCACGGGCGAGGAGGACTTCGAAGGCGAGCGCTGCGACGGAGACGAAAAAGACGTTTGCAAGCATCCGGCGCCCCGGGAGTAATCAGTTCTTCAGGGCCTGGCCGGTGAGAGGGACGAAAAGCACACCGGTCACATTGCGTAGGGTCGTCTCGGCACCCGTTCTCGTGACCAAAACCAGGTTCTGGTACCCGAAAGGGCTGCCCAGCGGGAGAACCAGACGCCCGCCGTCTTTCAGCTGGGCGATCAGGGGCGGAGGAATATGGTCGACGGCCGCGGTGATCATGATGGCATCGAACGGAGCCTTTTCCGGCCAGCCGAAATAGCCGTCCCCTTCCCGGCAGCTCACGTTTGCGAAACCATGAGCCTCAAGTACGCTTTTTGCCATTTGATAAAGTTTGGCCTTGATTTCCATAGTATAAACTTCGGAAACCAATCTGGAAAGAATCGCCGCCTGATAGCCGGATCCGGTTCCGATCTCGAGCACGCGGTCGGAGGGTTGCGGTGCGATCAACTCGGTCATGAGGGCGACGATATAAGGCTGTGAGATGGTCTGCCCTTCGCCGATCGGAAGCGGCCGGTCACGGTAGGCGGAGTCGCGCAGGTGCGGCGGGACGAACCAATGCCGCGGGACTTCCTGCATCGCCCGGAGCACTTGCGGATTGGACACCCCCCGGGCGCGGATCTGTTCCTCGACCATGGCCCGGCGGGCCTTCTCCAGGCTTTCCTCTGCTGCGGCGAGCGTCCCCGCGGCGGCTGCAAGAGAGAAGGCGAGAACCAAAAGGCTTGGCGTGCGCATCGATGGATCCGTCCCTCTTGGCGGCGGATCATACCATGGGTCGGGCGCCGAGGCCATGAACACGGCGTCGCCGCGAGTTGTCAGAGGCGATGAGCCGTGATAGAAAGCCGTAAAAAGAAAAAGCTCGTGTGCCGGAAGCCGGATTCCATGGGACTTTTCTCCTCGAAAACGAAGGCGGGACAGAATCTTCCGCGCAAGGAAAACCGCGCCGGTGCCGAGACCTCGCTTATCGGCGCCCGCATCTCCGTCCAGGGGAAAATCACCGGCAGCGGAAGCCTGATCGTGATGGGAAAAATCGAAGGGGAGATCGACTTGGCCGGGGAACTCGTCGTTTCCCCACCGGCGAGCCTTCGCGGAGAGATCCGCGCCCAGGCGATCGCCGTCGCCGGCGCCATCGAGGGCCAGATCAGCGTGCGGGAGAAGATCCACCTCGAAAAGACGGCCGCGGTTTCCGGAGAAATTCACGCGGGACGAATCTCCATCGCCGACGGGGCGCAGTTGAACGGCAGCGTGGTGATGAACCGGGAATCCGGCCGGAAGGAAAGCTGAAGCATGGCCGGCGAGACGAATGCGACGGTCACCTCGATCCTCGGCCGATCGCTGGCGATCGAGGGGGAAGTCAACGGCGAGGAAAGCCTCCACGTGGACGGAAGGCTCAAGGGCAGCCTGCGTCTGAACGGCGATCTCGTCGTCGGCCCCTCGGGAACGGTGGAAGCCGAAATCGAGGTGCGCGATATTTTCATTTTGGGAACCGTCACCGGCAAGGTAACGGCACGCCGCCGGTTCGAAGTGCAGCCCTCCGGACGATTCCAGGGGGAGGCCGCGGCCGGCGCCTACGAGATCCATCCCGGCGCGATCTTTGAAGGGATCTCGCGCATGCTTTCTTCGAAGAAACCCACCGAGAAGGATGCCTCTTCCCCCCCAAAGCCTTCGAACCGCCCTTGATGCCGCTTCGATTGCCGCTCTAAAGATTTTTAATCCCCTCAAAAGCTTTTTGCCCTCCACAACGTTTCCTCTCTCTAAAAAACGGGGCTTCGGAGGCCCAATTTCATTTTGGAAAATTTAAATCGTATGTAAAAACAATTTGTTGATCGGTATTTCAGGACCCTTCCGGCTCGATGCTCGGGTAGTGGCATTTTCTTTGCTTTCGTCCTTCAACGGCAATCTTCCACGCGGTGACCGAAACGGGAGGCGGTATCATGAAGACAAAACGCGATGCCATACGGCGCATGACCCCCGTTCTGCTTCTCGTTCTGGGGATGGCGCTGATGTGCCCGCTGCCGGTGCCGGCGGTCGAAAGAACCGTCGAGGTGCGGGTATCGGGAAGCGCCAATGACGCCATGGAAAATCCCTTGGGCGTCGTCACCCTGAACGACACGACCCTGCAAATCGGGGGCGCCTATCACAAGCTGGGGATTCGCTTCACGAACATCCAGATCCCCAAAAACGCCGGGATTTCCAAGGCCTACATCGAATTCACGACCGCCGCCGTGGACGCCGGGGAAACGGTCTACACGATCGAGGCTCAGGCCGCGGACAACCCCTCCGAGTTCGCCGCGTTACCCTGGAACATCTACGTGCGGCCGACCTACACGCTCACCGCCAACTGGCAGATGAACTACGCCTGGTCGACGGTGGAGGAGGTTCACCAGACGGCGGACATCAAGGATCTCGTGCAAAAAATCGTCAATCGCTCCGGCTGGTCTTCCGGAAACGCCATGGTTTTCATCCTGACCGGAAACGACTCCGTCCTGCGCCGGGCCGCCTCCTGGGACGCGGACCCGAATAAGGCTCCGAAGCTGCACATCGAGTACACGGCGAACATCATCGAGGTGCCGATCGCCCAGTCGACCGACGACCTGTATCAGAAAGTTTTTTATCCGAGCGCTACCACCTACAACGGCACTTCCCTGTTGATCGGAAGCGATCCCTACACTTACCCCGCGCTGCGTTTCCAGAACGTCGACATCCCTGAGGGGGCGACCATCAACTATGCCGCACTCAAGTTCACCGCGAGCCAAAATCGTCCGGCGGAACCCGGCTATATTCGGATCATCGGCGAAAGACGGCTGAACCCGCCCACCTTCACGACGGCGAACACGATCAACAACCCCTCGGTTTACTACCGTCGGTACACGACCGCCGTCGTGCCCTTGACCTTCAGTTACGTCAGCTGGAGCGGACACCCCGACTGGGTTGCCGGCCAAGTCTATACCTCCTCCGACATCAAAAGCGTGATTCAGGAAATCGTCGGCCAGCCGGGCTGGGGAACGAGCGACAAATCGCTGGTGCTTCATTTGAGCCCCAAAGGCGGTTCGATTACCCGGCACGCCTGGACCTATGACGGCGACCCCGCCAAGGCGCCGGTTCTGTATGTCGAGTTCGGCCAGGTGGACGGAGGCGGATACTCCTATCCCGCCGCCATGCAGGTGACCTCCAGCGAACTCGGCCGGTCCTGCTTCGAAGGCAGCACCGCGGACGGTACGAGTTTCGCCCTCATGAACAACGGCGGCTCGACGCTCAACTACACGAGGACCTTGAGCTCCCCGCAGGGGACTTCCTGGATCAGCCTTTACCCGAGCGCCGCCTCAGGAACGGTCGGCCCGGGCGAGGAGCAAAACTTCTCGGTCAGCTTCAACACGGCCGGTCTTCAGGCCGGGACCTACGAGGCCTACATCACCTTCAACGATCCGAACGCCACCCCGACCGAGGTTTCCGTGCGCGTGAGCCTCCATGTGATCAAGGAGGGCTCGATCCGTTGCGGCGAGATTCCGCTCTACACCCAGACCATTTCGAGTCCGGCGGTGATGCTTTTCCTGGACCTTTCGGGATCGATGTTGTGGGAGGTGGATCTCCTCGACGAGGATGATGTTCTTCCGGTCACCCCCAACCTCGCTCCGGTGGTGCAGGAGATCGTCAACCGCGACGGTTGGCAGTCCGGGAACGCGATCACCTTCATCATCGAAAAGGTTTCCGGGACGGGTTATCGTGAGGCGCGCTCCTTTGACGGGTTCAACCCCTCCAAACCGGTCTTCACCGTGACCTATAACGACGGCGGCGGCAGCAAAACCATCGAAACCGCGGTCATGCGCTCGACCGACGACGGCGACGCTTACAGCGCCATCCCCTGGCGCGCGACCGGCGGAAGCCTGGTTCTCGCCCAAGCCGGAAACGGCTACGGCGCGGCCGTACGCTTCGACGGTCTGACGATTCCCCGAGGAGCCACGATCGAGGATGCGCGCATCCGTTTCGTTCCCTACAAAACGCTCTCCGATCCGATCACGGTCAAGATCCGCGCTCACGCCAGCGACAACTCGCCCACCTTCAGCAACATAACGACCGTTCAACTTTTCGAGTCTCAGAGGCCGAGGACTTCGGCCGAGGTGCTCTGGGTGATGGAGCCCTGGACGGGGGTCACGATCGAAAAGAAGGTCGACGTCGCCAAAACCGTGATCAACGAGCTCGTCAAGGACACCGGCATCTCCTGGGGCTTCGGCTCCTGGGCGAACTACTATGAAGCGGGCTATGTGAGCACTCAGGATTATACCAAAATCCACGTCGGCTGCCGGCCGCACACGGCCGAGCATCAGGCGAAGATCCAGTCGGTCGTCTCCGGCTTGGAGACCTATTCCAGCACGCCGTTTTCGCCCTCGATTCTGGCCGGGGTCAAATATTTCAAGGGCGAGCGGTCCGATCTGGAGTACGGCGAGTATTTTAGGGAGGCTTCCTGTCAGCCGAAATTCTTGATCCAGATCACCGACGGCCAGGGCAACGTGGATTCGACGAACGAAAACGTCCGGGAGCGGGTGAACCTGCTGGCCGACGCCGGGGTGAGTGCGGTGGGACTGGGCTTCGGCGTGCCTTTAGGCGAGCAAGAGCAGATCTACGCCTTCGCCGAGACGGCGAATCTGCGCGGCAAGGCGTATCCCGACGACACGCTCTACGCCATGCACATCGAGGACGCCGCCGGCAACGCGATTCCCTACCTGGCGACCAACAAGAGAGATCTGGTGGACGCTTTCCGCACGATCATGAACAACGTGAAGGGCGCGGTCTACTACGGCTCGGCACCGGCGGCGACCACCTCGACCGACCTCGGTGACATGGTGCTGCTTGCTTCCTTCAACGCCGCGAACTGGACGGGCGATCTCCAGGCGCTCACCAAGGACCCGGAAACCAAGCGCTGGGTGAGCCGGCTGTGGAGGGCGAGCGACAGCATGCCGCCCAAGACCGAGCGCAGCGTCTGGACGGTGAACGCCTCGAACGCCGTCGTCCCTTACAGCGAAGACACGCTTTCCGGCGACAATTTCCTGTGCAAACCGATCGGCGATATCATCCACTCGACCCCCGTCGTGGTCGGGCCGCCGCCTTATTTCTACACCTTCGACAATTATGGGAGCTTCAAACGACACCACGCGGTCACGAACCCCCGGCCGAAAATGGCCTACGTGGGATCAAACGACGGTCTGCTCCACGCCTTCAGCCTCGATGACGGCAAGGAACAATGGGCCTTTCTGCCGCGCAGTCTGCACTCCAAATTGAACGAGGCGGCGGCGGCCGAGGCTTATAATCCCTGCTCCACCTCCTATTGTCATCGCTACCTTCTGGACGGCTCTCCCCAGGTGGCCGACGTCTACGGTTCCTTCGGTGCGCTGAGCCAATCGTGGCGGACGATTCTGGTCGTGGGGCAGCGAAGCGGCGGTACCGCCTATACGGCGCTCGATGTCACCTCGGGCGACTCCCCTGCAAGCACGAATCCCGATCCGGCGCGGTTTCTCTGGGAATTCACGGACACGGATCTCGGGCAGAGCTGGTCCGACGCCTTGATCGAGCGCGTCGCCCACGGGACGAACGCCTCCGCCTGGGGGGTCTTTTTCGGCTCGGGCTATGCCGACAACCCCAACCAGCAGTTCACCAAGGAAGCCTATCTGTTCGGTTTGGAGGCGGACAGCGGCGCCGGTCTCTGGAAGAACGGCCAGAACAAGGTGAAGCTCATTTCCGAGCGCAAGCGCCTCGACTACAAGGAAATCGCCTCCGCTCCGTTCGTTGTCGGGGAGGTCGTCACCGGGGCGACAAGCGGTGCGACGGCCAAGGTCGTCTCGGTCGTCGTCTACGAGGGAGGTGCGGGGACCCTTTACGTCACGAACGCTTCCGGGAATTTCCAAAACAACGAGGCGTTGAACGGCAACCTCGGCCACACGGCCAAGGTGAACGGGGTGCTCCAGTTCGTCGAGGCCGGTCAGCCGAACAACGCTCTGGCCAGCCCCGTCGCGGCCAATTTCAACCCGGGAGACCGCCTGGAGGACTGTCTCTATGTAGGCGACCTCTATGGCACGATGTTCCGCGTCGACCGGATCGGAAAGGGCGAGGAGCCTTCCGTCTCGCGGCTCTTCAAGTTCCACCCTTACCCGACGAGCCCGGATGTGAACCCCATCCGCGGCAAGGCGGCCGTGGCCTACGGCAGCGAGCCGGAGACGCTCTGGGTCTACTACGGTACCGGGCGTTATGAGACCTCCGCCGACAAGATCAGCAACTACCCGCAGTATTTCTTCGGATTGAAGGACGGGAAAACGCCGCGCGAAACCCCTTTGAAGATCTCCGATCTCGTCTCCCTCGAGGCGCGGTTCACGACGGCGACGGTGGGCGGTGCGACCCGCTTCGTGCGGACGATCCAAGGGGCGAACGCGAGCAAGCGCTCCTGGGCCCTGAAGCTGTTCGCCGGCCAGTCCGGATGGGGCGGCCCGGCTTCGATCGGCGGAAGCGAGCGGGTTTTCACCAAACCGCTCGTCGTCGGCGAGATCGTCTTTTTCACGAGCTTCCTTCCCGACGTCGATCCCTGCGGCGGAAGCGGAGACACTTATCTTTTCGCCCTCGATTACCGCACGGGATTGCCGCCGACGAAGCCGGTCTTCGATCTGAACGGGGACGGCAAATTCACCGACGCCGACAAGGTCCTGATCGACGGCAAACTCGTCGTCCCCGTGGGGGTCTACGTCGGACGCGGTGTAGGCTCCCAGCCGGTGCTCTTTAAAGATACGGTCTTTGTCACCACCTCTTCGCCGCAGCTGACCGGGCTGGTGGGCGGAAACGAGAGCATCACCGGATTGAACGCCTTCCTGGTGAACATTCCGCAGAAGAGGATCCGCATCGAATCCTGGAAGCACGAATAAGCCGTCACGGATCCCGACGGCCGGCGCGAGGTCCTCCGGACCTCCGCCGGCCGTTTCTTTTTCAGCAGGCGGGTTCTTCCTCGAAAATTTGAACGCGGTAGGTTTCGATCTCGATACCGGATTCTTTCCAGGCGGTGCGCGGCAGGCCGGCTTTGAGGCAGAGCTGGCCGAGAAAGTCTTCCGCGCGGGGAAGCTGTTGCCAGACCTGAGGCAGGAAAGTCGCCGAAGCCAAGCCGCGTTTCAGGACCACCCCGTCGCGTCCCGGATGGAGAAGGGCGAGCAACTCCTGCGGCCCGCGAAAAGCAAGTTTTTGCGGGACGGAGAGAACGCTCACTTCGATGCGGGTCGAATCGAGCTCATCGGCAGCGAGAGGGGAAAATCGCGGGTCGTGGAAGGCGGCGTGCAAGGCGTTGCGCCGCACGCCTTCGAGGATGGTGTCGGAGGAGGTCAAGTTTCCGATGCAGCCGCGAAGTCTGCCCGCGCGGGTCAGGGTGACGAAGGTGCCGGCACGGGTGGAAAAAACGGGATCCTTCCTCGCCGCATCGCGCAACCGGAGCTCGGGGTCGGAGAGGCTTTCGCCGAAAGCTTCCCGAATCGCTTGACGGGCAAGCCGAGGAAGCCATCTTCCTTTTTCGGGCGGAATCAACGCGGCCGGATCTTTCGCGGCGACCATGGGGAGGGCTTCCTCGATGGCAGATGTTCGAAAACCTACCCCGGGAAACCCTCGCCGTCAACCGCGCGGATCGCCTCGAAGCTCAGATCGTGGTGGCGAGCGAAAGATCGTCCTGACCCTCGATCGGGGTCTTCTCCCCGCCGGGGGAGGAACCGTTGCCGCGGTAGAGGGTGAGCCAGACGCTGTTGAAGAGAAAAGCCGAAAGATCCCAGCAGGAAATTCGTACCGCCCCTTCCGTGCGAAGCAGGGCGCGCAAGGCGTTTTTTCGCTCGGCGAGCGCCTTCAAGGCCTGGAGCCGCCGCAGAAAATCGAGTCTTTCCTGAAGCGGGCCGCTCGCCGCCTCCGGCGCCCGGGCTTTCAGCTCTTGGATCAGGCCGCCGATGCGCGCGGAGCTGGATCCGAGAAGCTGCTCACGAACCTGTGCCGACCCGAAGGGCCTTTGCTTTTCGAGAAGGTTACGGATTTTGCTCTCGAGGAGCGCCTCCTGCCGTTTCAGCGCGCGGATCAGAAGCGATTTCGTCGCCGGCGTGAGATCCGCCTCGATTCGACGCAGCAGCGGCTCGCAGGCGCGCATGCGGGCGCGGAACTCGGCTGCGGCACTCTGCCAGAAAAGGAGGCTTGCCTCATCGAACCGCAAGCGAAGATCCTCCTTGCGCTGGAGCGCCTCGATGACCTGAGCCTTGGTGTCCGCAAACAGCCGCGCCGTATGCTCGAAGAGCAACTCGCCGGTCACGGCCTTGAAGATCATCACCAGCACGGCATGCCAGTCCTGGATCTGGAGCGCCTGCGGCAGGTCCTCGAGGCGATCCTTCAACACCGGATTGGGAAACAAATGAGCCGGCGTGGCATAATAAGGGGTTCCTCCCAAAAGCGGTTGGCGAAGGGGTTCGTTCCCCTCGGGACGGGTCAGCACGGCGGTTTCGACATCGATGAAGCCGAGCGTGTACTCGGCCGGGGTGCGCAGAAAGGCCGGATAGTTCGCCGGGTCGCCCGCCACCAGGAGATTGTCCGGTTTGAGGTCGCGCATGGCGACCCCGCAGGTGTCCAGCCAGGCGAGAAGATCGAGCAGCTGGGAGACGATCCCGGCGACCGCGGTGCGGTTCTGTTCCAGAGCAAGCCGACGGGCGAATTCGCCGATCAGCCCTTGATAGCGTTCCACCGTATCTCGGCTTTCCCGGAAACGCTCGGCCAGAAGCCCGGTCACCGCCGCGCGCAGGGGGGGGGGCATGTTCTCGCTCTCCCGGATCTCCCCTTGAGCCAGATATTCGAGGATCCAGCCTTGGATGCGATAGGCGGATGCGGCCGCGGCAAGACCCTGACGCTTGACCAGTTGCCCCAGGTCGGTTTCGCAGCGCAGAAACCATTCGCGCATTTCGAAGCCCAAGGCCTCGTTTTCCGGACCGTAACGCTCACGGAATTTTTCCGGCTGCCGCACCCCTTCGGGCAGGGTGGCGATCTCGGAATGAAGCAGCGGTCCTCTCTCGTGGAGGTCTTCGAGAATCTGGCTCAGGAAATAATAACGCGAAAGGTCCATAAAGTAGGCGAAGGAACCTGCGATCTTGAGCGTTTCCTGATGTTCCGGGTTTTTCCGCAACCACTGGATGTAGGTTTCCTCGCGGACCTCCGCGGGCGCCTCGAGGCAGGAGGCGATCTTGTTCACCATGCCGAGGATCACCGAAACTTGCGGTACGATGCACTCCCGCGGCGAGAGCCGGTCGACGATGTGGCGCTCCTTTTTCAGCCCCGCGACATAGTCTTCGAAGTGGAGAATGGGCTTGGGGGGGATTTTGACGACGAGATGGCGGTCGAAAATGACGAAGTAGCAAGTGCTCTTGCTTCCCCCTTCCTCGCCGATCGGCCCGATGGTCATCCGGCGGCGCACCCAGTCGCTCCCTTGGCGGATGCGCAGCTCGTAGATGCGGCGGGTGCCGTTGGAGGAAAGCTGCAGCTGATGGAACTCGGCCGGTGCCGATGCCGGGGCCCCGAGCTGGAGACGGAAGAGCTGGAGAAAAAAACGGATCACATCGGCACGATCGGGGACGTGACCCCCGGAAGCCGCGGCGGGAGAAGGAACGGCTGCGCTTTTGGCAGCGGAGACCGGCTTGCGGCGTCGGAAGGCGGTTTTCTGAAGCAGGCCGAAAAGGATCAACCCGAACGCCCCTGCGGCGGCGAAGATGACGACGGGAAGAGGCCAAGGCGGGCTTTCCGGATTCCCGGCGGCCGGGGAAGGGATCCGCTCCCAAAGACGGGCGAGATGATTTTTTTGCTTCTCCCAAACCGCCTGGAGCGATTCGAGGGTTCCGCGTTTCGCGATGGAGCGGATCTCCGCTGCAGAGAGGAAATGGGCCTGCTTTTCGTTTTCATAGAAAACGTCGCTTCCCACCTCCCAGACGCGCTCGGCGACGATGACCGAGCCGTCCTTCAATTCAATGAGGGTGCGGTTCCACTCCTGCCGCGCCGAAAAGCCGGCCGCCGCAAGAGTGATCAGCACCGCTGCCGTGAACAAAACGATTTTGAGCCGCATGCCGGCCCGCCTCGAGTCGACGAAGATTTTCCTCTTCTGTTTATCGGTTGCGCGCGTCGATTCTTGAGCGGAGCGGTCGGAGACGCCGATTGACCGCCAGGGCCGATTCTTTTACCATCCTCCCGTGTTTGGGATACGCAAGGGGAGGCCGGCGTGACCGAGAGAACCCGCCGTTTTGCCGCCGACCGGACCCTGGGGAAGCTCGCCCGGCGGTTGCGGATGCTCGGCTTCGACACGCTCTGCGAGTGTGAAGTGCCCCGCCGGCGGTTTGAGGAGACGATCGATGCGGAGCGCATCTTCCTGACGCGCAACCGCCGCGAATTTGCCAAACCCGTTCCGTACCGCAAGCTTTTCATCGGAAGCGACCGCCCCGGCGACCAGGTGATCGAAGTGTTGCGTGCTTTGCATATCCAACCGGAGGAAATCCACCCCTTCCGGAGGTGTCTTTTTTGCAACGTGCCGATCGAGGCGGTGGAGCGAAACCAGGTGCTCGGGCTGGTGCCCGATTACACCTGGGAGACCCGGGAACGCTTCACCCGATGTCCCCGTTGCCGTCGGATTTACTGGCGGGGAAGTCACACCGAACGGGCGTTGCGAGAACTGAGCGTCTGGATCCGACGGGCCGCGGAAGAACGCCTGCCGAAGCCCGAGGATCCAAGCCCGGGACCGGGCTTGGCCTCCGGCGATCGGAAACCCGGACCATGAGCGCCTCCTGGCCCCGGCAGGTCATTGCACTCGAGGGGCGGCTGCGCGACTGCGGCAACGTCCTCACGCTGGGGGTGCGTCCGAGCTTCGCCGATTATCCCCCCGAAGATCGCCGCCGGATTCTCGAGGCCGATACCGTTTACTACCCGTCCACCTTTTACGCCGATCTTCTGGATGCCTGCGGCAAAAGGATTTTCCCGAGCTACCACACCTACAAGTGCGTTCAGGACAAAATCCGCCAGACCGCGCTCTTTCAAATGCTCGGGATCCCGCATCCTCGGACGGGCGTCTTTTACGGGAAAGACCCCGTGGAGCGCATTGAGGAAGCTTTCCGCTTTCCGCTGATCGCCAAGATCCCGCGCGGCTCGGCTCTCGGCCGGGGCGTCTTTTTCGTGGAAAACCGCGGGCAGCTCGAGGAATACTGCCGACGGGCTCGGCCGGCCTACATTCAGGAATACCTGCCGATCGATCGCGATATCCGGGTCGTCGTCATCGGGCACCGGGTGGTGCATGCTTACTGGCGGGTGGCCGCACCCGGTGAGTACCGCACCAACCTTGCCGCCGGAGGACGCGTGGACCTCTCGTCCGTACCCGAGGAGGCGCTGCGGCTGGCCCGCGAGACGGCGCGCAGCTGCGGTTGGAACGATGTCGGGATCGACATCTGCCGCTTCGAAAGCGGATTTTGCGTGCTCGAGGCCAACATGAAATACGGCCGCCGGGGGTTCCGGGAAGCCGGGATCGATTTCGGGCGGATGATGGAAAGGATGATCGCGGAGTATGAAATCTGACGCGGTCGACTTGCGAGGATTGC
Organism: uncultured Desulfobacterales bacterium; assembly: GCA_938048455.1. Classification (GTDB taxonomy): domain Bacteria; phylum Desulfobacterota; class Desulfobacteria; order Desulfobacterales; family SpSt-501; genus SpSt-501. The sequence goes on from CALIUY010000002.1 coordinate 143,099, forward strand.
GCCGGGAACTCGATCGCCGGCAGGCGAAGTCGCTTTCACCCTTCGCCACGCCCAACGAGGCCGCCGTCCGGCGCGAAAGAGAGACGTTCCTCGAGGAGGGCTGGCGGCAGGCTTTTTCGGTGGACAGCGACCGGATCCTGCATTCGCTCGCCTATGCGCGCTATATCGACAAGACCCAGGTCTTCTACCTCGTCCAAAACGACCACATCACCCACCGCGTACTCCATGTGCAGCTGGTCTCCAAGATCAGCCGTACCATCGGCCGTTTCCTGGGGCTGAACGAGGACCTGATCGAAGCGATCGCTCTCGGCCACGACATCGGCCATACGCCTTTCGGTCACGACGGCGAGCGCTTCCTCTCGGAGCTGTGCCGCGAGCATGGGATCGGCGATTTCCACCACAACCTGCAAAGCGTGCAATTTCTCGACCGCGTGGAACGCAAGGGCCGGGGCTGGAACCTCTGCCTGCAGACCCTGGACGGGATCCTTTGCCACGACGGCGAGGTGCACAACGAGGAACTCGCCCCGCGTCCGCTGAAGAACTTTGCGACGCTTTCCGCCGAAATGCAGGCCAAAAGGCAAGACCCCGGAGTCGAGCTCGTCCCCATGACGCTCGAGGGTTGTGTGGTGCGCATGGCGGACACGATCGCCTACATCGGACGCGACATCGAGGATGCGATCCGTTTGGGACTGATTCGGCGCCGGGAGCTGCCCCCCGATTGCACCCGGGTTCTCGGCGACACCAACGGTCGCATCGTCTTCACGCTCGCCAGCGATCTCGTGCAGATGAGCCACGGGCGGCCAAGCGTCCGCTTCAGCCCGGAGGTCTCCCAGGCCTTGAAAGCGCTCAAGGAATTCAATCTGGAGCGCATTTATCTCAACCCGACGATGAAGCCGCATACGGCACGAATCCGCGAGCTCTTCCGCATCCTGTTCCGGCGCTTCCTCGAGGATCTCGAGCGGGGGCGAGAGGACTCGGTTCTTTTCCAGGGGTTTCTCAACGGGATGGATCCCCGCTATGCCGCCGAACACCGGCCGGCGGAGATCGTGCGCGATTTCATCGCCGGGATGACCGACCGTTATTTTCTCGAACAGTGCCCGCCGGAGATGAGGCCCGCCGCCGTCACCTGCGCGGCAGAAAAAGGTTGAGTTTTTCCTGTGAATCCAGTAACCAGAGGCATTCCGCGATCGGCCGGATCCGGTTCAACATCGAGGCGTGACGATGAAGGTGCTCTGGGCCCCCTGGAGAATCGATTACATTCTCGGCGAAAAAGAAAGGGGCTGCGTCTTTTGTAAGGCCGATGCCCCCAACGCCGAGCTGACCCTCTTCCGGGGGGAGACGACCCTTGTCCTGATGAACAAATTTCCTTACAACAACGGCCATCTCCTGGTGGCGCCGCGGCGCCATGTCGCCGGGCTCGACGAGCTCACGGCCGAAGAGACCGGGGCGCTGCTGAAGACGATCGCGCGATCGGTTGCGGCGCTGAAATCCGCGCTGAAACCGGAAGGATTCAACATCGGCTTGAACCTGGGACGCGCGGCCGGCGCGGGGATCGAGGAGCATCTCCATTTCCATGTCGTGCCGCGATGGTTCGGGGACACGAACGCCTTGGCGGTGCTCGACGAAGTGCGCGTCATCCCTCAGCACCTGAAGGAAACCTGGTCCTTGCTCAAGCCCCATTTCGAAGGAAAATGCGGGAAAGCCATTTTCGCCGGCCCGCGTCCCAGGGCCGGAAGCGGAGGAAGGACCGCCGGACGATCAAAACCCACATCGCTCCCCCGTCGATCCTGAAACGCAAAGCGGGTGGAAGCCGAATCCCACGGACTGTGGAGCCTGCACGATGAGCAAAGTGAAAATTGTCCTCTGGGTGCTGATCGCCGCCCTGATCGCCGTCGTCTTCTACCAGAACGAGGATTTTTGCCTGAACACGGCACAGAGCATGAGGATCCACCTGTACGTCTTTCCCGAATACACCTCGCCCCGGCTGCCGGTCGCCGTTTTCTTGCTCGTCTTCTTCCTTTTCGGCCTGTTCGTCGCCTGGCTTTTCGGACTGGCCACACGCTTGCGATTGCGCCGTGGGATCCGGCAGCTCGAGCAGGGCCGCGCGGCCCAGGAAAAGGAGATCGCTTCCCTGCGCGAGGAGATCGCCGGCTTGAAGGGCGGGCCGCCGCCCTACGGTTCATCGGAAGCGGAGGAATCTTCCTTTACCGCGCCATTGAAACCGGCCTGATGGGTTTCCCCGCACTCTGCCGACGATAACGCCGGCCGCATGAGCATCCCCAGACCCACCCCCGTCATGCAGCAGTATCTCGCGGTGAAACGCGAGCACCCGGAGGCAATCCTTTTCTTTCGCATGGGCGATTTCTACGAAATGTTCTACGAGGATGCCGAGATCGCCTCGCGGGAACTCGAAATCGCGCTCACCTCGCGCAACAAAAACGAGGACTCCCCCGTCCCCATGTGCGGCGTCCCCTGTCGTTCGGCCTCCGGTTACATCGCCCGGCTGATCGAGCGGGGCTACAAGGTCGCCCTCTGCGACCAAATGGAGGAGGCCTCCGCCGCCAAGGGTCTCGTCCGCCGGGAGGTGGTGCGGGTCATCACCCCGGGCATGATTCTTGAGGAGGAATTCCTGGATGCCCGAGCCCCCAATTTTCTGGCGGCGGTGGTTTACAGCTCGGGGCTCTGGGGGCTCGCGCGGCTCGATCTCTCCACAGGCGAGTTCCGCGCGACCGAATCCGAGCGGCCGGAGGCGATCGAGGACGAGGCCCGCCGCATCGCCCCGCGCGAAATCCTGCTGCCCGATTCCGCCCAGGCCGACGCCCGCTGCGCCTGGATTCGAAAAGCCTTGCCCGAGGCGGCCTTCAGCCATTTCGAAGACCGCGCCTTCGAGTTCTCGCGGGCCCGGGACTACCTCACGGCCCATTTCGGCACCCTGAATCTCGAGGGGTTCGGTTGCGCGCACCAGCGCGCGGCCGTCGCCGCCGCAGGGGCTCTGCTGCGTTATGTCGCCGAAAGCCAGAGGCAGAAAACCGCCCACGTGACGCGCCTTGAGCCTTACGCGCTCGAGGATGCGCTGATCCTCGACGAGCAGAGCCGCAGGAACCTCGAGCTCGTCCAGGGCATGCGCGGCGGCGGGCGGCGCGGAAGCTTGCTTGCGGTGATCGATCACACCTGCACGCCCATGGGCGCGCGCACGCTGCGGCGGTGGCTGCTCTATCCGCTCGTGCGGAAAACCGAAATCGAACGCCGACTGGAGGCCGTCGCCGAAGCGCGGGAAAAAACTTCCGCCCGCCGGCAGCTGCGCGCGCTGCTCGAGAGGATCTACGATCTCGAGCGCCTGGGGAGCCGTGTCGTCATGGGTCAGGCGAACGCCAGGGATCTCTTGGCCCTGGGACGTTCGCTGGCGGTTCTGCCGCGGATTCAACAGGAACTCGCCGTGTTCGCGGCCGAGCTTCTGCGCTCGCGGCAGTCCTTCGACGACCTCGAGGAGCTCGCGCGTCACATCGAGGCGGCCATTCGCGAGGACGCCCCGCCGGTTCTGAACGAAGGCGGGCTGATCCGACCGGGATACCACGCCGAGCTCGACGAGCTCGTCCGCCTTGCCGTCGACGCCCGTGGAGCTCTTGCCGCCATCGAGGCCCGGGAGCGCGAGGCGACCGGAATCGCCTCGCTCAAGGTGGGCTACAACCGGGTCTTCGGCTACTACATCGAAGTGCCCCGCTCGCGGCTGAAGGATGCGCCCGGCCACTACATCCGCAAGCAGACCCTGGTCAACGCCGAGCGGTTCATCACCGAGGAGCTGAAAGCCTTCGAAGCCAAGGCGCTCGGGGCGGAGCAGGAACGGATCGCGCTGGAGCAGCGGCTTTTTCTGGCGATCCGCGAGGAGGCCGCGCGCCGCCATCCGGCCATCCAGGAAGCGGCGGAGCTTGTCTCCCGCGTCGATGTGTTGGTTTCTCTGGCCGAGGCGGCCGAGCGGCTGGACTATGTTCGACCGGAGATTTTCGAGGACGGCCGCTTACGGATCGAAGACGGCCGCCATCCGGTCATCGAGACCCTGATCCCGGGGGGGCGTTTCGTCCCCAATTCGATCCGTCTCGACGACGAGGAAAACCAGGTGCTCATCATCACCGGGCCCAATATGGCCGGGAAATCGACGGTGCTGCGGCAGACGGCGCTGATCGCCATCCTGGCCCAGATGGGCTCCTTCGTCCCTGCGCGGCGCGCCGAGGTGGGGATCCTCGACCGGGTCTTCACCCGGGTCGGTGCGCTCGACAACCTCGCCGAGGGGCAGAGCACCTTCATGGTGGAGATGCAGGAGGCGGCGAACATCCTGAACAACGCCACCGCCAGAAGCCTCGTCGTCCTCGATGAAATCGGCCGGGGCACGAGCACCTACGACGGTCTGAGCATCGCCTGGGCGGTGGCCGAGTACCTCCATGACTGGAAGGGCAGGGGGGTGAAGACGCTTTTCGCCACCCACTACCACGAACTGACGGAACTCGCCGAAATCCGGCCCCGTGTCCGCAACTTCAACATCGCCGTCCGGGAATGGAACGACGACATCATCTTCCTCCACAAGCTCGTCCCCGGGGGAACCAACCGCAGCTACGGTATCCAGGTGGCACGGTTGGCGGGGGTTCCACGGGCGGTGATCGAAAGAGCGAAGACGATCTTGCGCCGGATCGAAAGCGGCGGACGCGTCAGCCTGGGGGAAGGCCCCGAGCCCCCCCCCTCCGCCGCCGCGATCCCCGTGCAACTCGATCTTTTCGGCGAGGAAGAAAAAAACGTGCTCGAAGAGTTGCGCCGTGTCGACATCGAGCACCTCACCCCCATCGAGGCCATCCACCTCCTTCATCGCTTGCAGGAAAAAATCGGCGGCAAGACCCCCTGAACGCATCGGCGGCGGTCGGCGGACTATTCCGCGTGCACCGGCAAACGGGTGGCAATGAGGAGCCTTTTGCGCTAAAGTCAACCCGATGGGCAAGCGAATTTTTCAGTGCGCAGCGATCTGCTTGCTGATCCTGATCTCGGGGCCGGTGACGGTCGGCTTCGCCCCGGCCGAAGCCCGTTCCGGCAAGACGCCGGAGGTGAGCGAGGCGTTTTTCGAGGCCGAGGCTTGCGCGCGCGAGGTGCGGCGCAACCCCGCCAAAGCCAGGCACCGTGCCGGCTGGAGTGCCTGCATCGAGAAGTTCCAGACCGTCTACCAGCAGGATCCTAAAGGACCGTTTGCTCCGGCGAGCCTCTTTCAACTCGGCGCGCTTTACGCCGATCTCTTCCGCCGCTTCGGAGGCGAGACCGACCTGCGGGCGGCGAACGAGCAGTTCGAGCTCCTGCAAAAACGGTTTCCCGCAAGCGCCTACCGTCCCCGTGCCGCAGCCGAACTGGAAAAGCTGAAGGCCGATGCCGCTGCCGGGGTTCCCCCTCGGGAAAGCGCCCCGCCGAGTGCCGCGAAAGAAAAACCCCCGCGACCGCTGCCGCCGCCGGCCGCTCCGAAGGAAAAAGCTCCTTCCGCCCAGGCGCGGGAGCAGCTGTCGCGCGCGGAAGGCTGCTTCAAGGAACTATCCGGAAAGAAGCCGACCGAAAACACGCGCCGGGAATGGATGCTTTGTATCGGCCGGTTCCGCAACATCTATTTGAACGAGCCCGCCGGCGCGCTCGCCCCTCAGGCGCTCTACCACGAGGGGTTGCTCTATCGGGATCTGCACCGCGGCCTGAAGTTCAACTCCGATCTGCGGGCGGCGGCGGAGAACTTCGAAAAAATCAAAAACGAGTTTCCCGATCATCCCGTCGCCGCCAAGGCGGAGAAAGAGCTCCAGGCGCTGCCGCGCTCACGGCCTCCCGCCCCGGCGGCCCGGCGTACTCCGGCCCCTCCGGCTCCGCCCCGGCCCGAGCCGCAGACGCAGACCCCGCTTCCGGAAACGGCGGACGCGGCTCCGGCCGTTTCCGATTTCTCCGAGGAGGGGCTCGCCGTCGTTCAGGACGTCAAGCACTGGTCCAACCCGGACTACACCCGCGTCGTCGTCTACGTGGACCGGGAAACCGACTATTCGCATCGCCTGCTCAAACGCGACCCCTCGATCGACAAGCCGCCGCGGCTCTACGTGGATCTGGCGCAGGCCACGCTCGCCGAGGGGAGCCGGCGCACGATCCCCATCCACGACGATCTGTTGAGCGACGCGCGCGCCGCACGCTACACCCCGGACTCGGTGCGGGTGGTCGTCGATATCAAGTCGTTTGAGACCTACAAGGTCTTCTCGCTTCGCGACCCCTTCCGCATCGTGATCGACGTCTGGGGCAAAAACGGGGCCGCTGCCGCCTCCCCGGAGGATCCGCCCGCCGGCTCCGTCGCGCCGCCCGCCGACCGGGCGGGCAAGGTGCCGCGCGGGGCGCTCGCGCGGCAGCTGGCGCTGGGAGTGCGCCGCATCGTGATCGACCCCGGGCATGGCGGCAAGGACTTCGGGGCCCCGGGCTTCATCCCCGGCGTGCACGAAAAGGACATCGTGCTGCAGATCGCGCGGAGAACCGCCCGGAAAATCCGTGAGGAGCTGAATCTCGAGGCGATTCTCACGCGAAACGACGACCGCTATCTCACCCTCGAGGAGCGAACCGCATTTGCGAACACCCAGCGCGCCGATCTGTTCGTCTCCATCCACACGAACGCCTCGCGCGACCCGCGCGCCTACGGCACCGAGACCTATTTTTTGAACCTCGCCACCGACGACGAGGCGATCCGGGTCGCCGCCATGGAGAATGCGACCTCGACCAAGAACATCAGTGATCTCCACTCCATCCTGAACGAGCTCTTGCGCAACGCGAAAATCAACGAGTCGAGCCGCCTCGCCGATATGGTCCAGGCGTCGCTGGTCCGAAACCTCGAGCGCAACGGCTACCATCGGGTCAAGGACAAGGGGGTCAAGCAGGCGCCCTTCTACGTACTGCTCGGGGCGCGCATGCCCTCGATTTTGGTTGAAACCGCCTTCATCAGCAACCGGGAGGAATGCCGGCTGCTCACCACCCCCGCTTTCCAGGAGCATGTGGCGGAGGCGATCGTGAACGGCATCCGCGCCTATATCCGTGAAATCCAGCCTACGGCCTTCGAGACGCCGGCCGGGCGGCCGCCCGGATGATGGGCGTGAAAGGCTCCGAACCGCAATCCAGGAGGAGGCGATGAACTACGAGAACATCCGCATCGAGCAGGACGAGGGGATCGCCACCATCACCTTCAACCGGCCGAAGGCGCTGAATGCTCTGAACCGCGCGCTGCTGGGCGAGCTTTCGCTGGCGCTCGGCCGGCTTGCCGAGGACGAGGAGGTGCGGGTGGTGGTCCTGACCGGCGCGGGGGAGAAGGCCTTCGTCGCCGGCGCGGACATCGGCGAGCTGGCCACCTTCGGGCCGTTGGCGGCGAAGGTTTTCTCCCGCATGGGGCACGAGGTCATCGGAAAACTCCAGGAACTCTCCGTTCCCGTGATCGCCGCGGTGAACGGCTACGCTCTCGGCGGGGGAACCGAGATCGCGCTCGCCTGCGATTTCATCTACGCCGCCGACAGCGCGCGTTTCGGGCTGCCCGAGATCACCTTGGGCCTCATTCCCGGATTTGGCGGAACGCAGCGGCTGCCGCGGTTGATCGGCCCGGCGGCCGCCAAAGAGCTGATCTTCAGCGGACGCATGATTTCCGCGGAGGAGGCGCTGCGCCTGGGCATCGTGAACCGGGTCGTTCCCGCCTCCTCGCTGCTGGAGGAGGTGCGTAAAACCGCGCTCGAAATCGCCTCCAAGGGACGTGTGGCGCTGCGGGCCGCCAAAGAGGCCGTCAACCACGGGCTGGGAGTGGATCTCGCCACGGGCTGTCGTCTCGAGGTGGATGCCTTCGCCCTCGTCTTTGCGAGCCCCGACGCCCGCGAGGGTACGGCCGCCTTTCTCGAGAAGCGCAAGCCCGTCTTCCGCGGCCGCCTGAAGGAAGCGCCCGGGAGCTGACCCGCATGGATCCCGAGCTTCGCTCCCGCCTGCAGTTGATCTGGGGGGTGATCCTCGCCCTGACCGGGGTGGGGTTGATTTTCCGCATCCCTCAGGTGATGCCGCGGATCGGCGAAATCGAATCCTTCACGGGCGCTCTGCCCTTCATCACCTTCTGCTTCTACTTCATGGCCGCCGTTCTGATCGGAGGCGGGGTGAAGAAAATCCTCGCCCATTTCCGCCGCGGAACCCGTATTCCCCCGCCTTGAACCCCTTCACCGGCCGGGAGGCCGTGCCCCGGCCGGGTTCAGGATCCCGCCCGCGCTTTCCCGCGGAATTTCCGCAGCTGTTCCTCGTAGTGCCGGCGGTCGCCGGTTGCGACCTCCAGCGCGCGCTCCCCGGCGGCGACCGCTTTATCGTAGAGGCCGTTGGCGAAGTAGCTCTCGGCGAGCGTGTCCAGAATGAAGGCCGAGGGCTGCAGCCGGGCCGCCTCCTGGGCGAGCGCCAGCGCCCGGGGGGGATCCCGCAGGCGTTCCTCTTCGCAGGTGGCGAGCAGCCAGGCGAGGTTGTTCAACACGACCGGGTTGTCCGGTTTGCGCAGCAGGGAAGACTCCCAGGCCGACCGCGCTTGCTCCCAGTGGCGCCTTCGGTACTGGAGATCCCCCAGCATGCCGTAGAGGCTTGCGCTGTGGGGGTTTCGTTCGATTTCGCGCTCGAGGAGCGTCGCAAAGAGATGATCGCTCATGCGCGCGCCGACGGTTCCCAGGTTCACCTGGTAGCCCACGACGGCGAGCAGGGCGAGAAAAACGAGGTAGATCCCGATCGCACGCTTCACACGGCGGTCGTGGCGCCGAAGGAGGCGTCGGTCCTCCTCGCAGGCGATCAAAAAATCGATCCGTTCGCGGATGCTGAAGTGATGCCAGTTGGGCCGGTCGGGGGGCTGGCGGCTGACGGCGGCGATTTTCCGCAGCGTGGTCACCAGCGGGCGGGCGGTCGCAAAGAGCCGCAAGACGTAGCCGTCGGCCTGGCGCTCGAAATTGCGCATGAAGAAGCCGAAGACGAAGCGGAAGTAGATCAGAAAGACCACGAGGATGGAGGTGCTGAAGACGATCGAGACGAGGGTCGCCTGGGAGATCCCGCTGCGGCGGAAGACCTCCCAGAGGGGTTCGGCGTAGAGCAGGCCGTAGAGGAGAAGATCGTAGGAGACCAGCGAAAGCACGAGGTAGCCGGCGAAAAACAGCAGGTAGAAGAGCAGATGCCGCAGCTTGACATGCCCGATCTCGTGGGCCACGACGGCATCCATCTCCTCCGGGTCGAGCACTTCGAGCAGCGAGGGGGTGACGAGGATATAGCGGAATCGCCGCACCAGGCCCATCACGCCGGCCGTGATCATGCGACCGCCGAAAAGCGGCCAGTGCAGAATGTCGGCGAAGGCGAGATTCGCCTGTCGGCACAGGGCTTCGATCCGAGCCCGGGCCGGACCGGGGGCGAGAGGGCGGCAGCGCCAGAAGCGCTTGACGAAGGCCGGGGCGATGATCGCGGTTCCCAAAAGAAAGGTGCTGAAAACGGCGATTTGCCCTTCGCTGGTCGCCACCAGGAGGCGGAAGGGCTCCGGGGCGAGGGCGTTCAGCAGGTCGAGCGTCCCGGAAAGAAGAAGCCAAGGGAGAAGCACGGGGAGGGCGAAGGAGATGTTCGATTTCACGTACTCGTTGCGGCCGAAATCGGGCTGGTACAGCCGGCGGTAGGCGGGGAAGGCGAACGCCCAGGTGAGGGCGAGGTAGCCGGTGAACAGGCCGAGAAACAGCAGCGCCTGCAGCGTGGGGACACGGCCGATCCCGGGCAGGGATTCGGCCCAGGCGGGAAGCGAAAGGCCGTAGATCGCCACCGCGTAGACCCCGACGGCCAGAACCGAGCAGCGCATCAGCGCCGACTGGAAGCGCGCCTCGGCCAGGGCCTCGGAAAGGCGGGGCGCTGGCGTTTCGGCCCGACGGAAGGAATACCGGGCGAACAGCGCGAAGGCTCCGGAGAGGAGCACAAAAAAGGCCAGCGCCTCGAACGCCCCCAGCCCGGGATCCTCCGAAGGATGGTAGGTCGTGTAGATCAGAAGCGCGACGATGAAGTAGAGAAAATTTCCGAACATGCGCTGTCTTCAGCGGGGAGGCCCGGAGGAAGCGGCGATCTGAGGGGAAGCGGTTTCGTTCTTCGCGGTACGGCTGAAGTTTCTCTCCCTTTCGCTGTAAATGCAGCCGCAATAGTTCTGACGGTACATCCCCCGGCGGCGGGATTCGGCCACGCCCTCCGCCCAGCCTTCGCGGAAATCGCGGTAGAGGAAGGAGACCCCGGCCGCGCGGCCGATCGCCGCGCCCATGTCCCGGATCACCTCGTGGGGCTGATAGCGGCTGTAGAGAAGGGTCGTGGAGAAAGCCCGAAAGCCCCCCTCTCGGGCGGCATAAGCTGCGGCCTCGAGCCGCTCGCGGAAACAGATCCGGCAGCGGTCGGTTTCCCGAAAGACGATCTTCCGCAGGAACCCCTCGAGATCGTAACCCGGAGTGACGATCACGGGGAACTTTTCCGCTGCGGCGAAGGCGAGCAACGTCTCCTCGCGCCTGCGGCACTCGCCGAAGGGGTGGATGTTGTGACGGAAAAAGAAGCCCGTGATCTCGTTTCCCTCGGCCCGCAGGCGCTGGAGGGGCACGATCGTACAGGGCCCGCAGCAGGTGTGGAGCAGAAGCTTCATCCCCGTCTTCCGAAGATCGCCGTGCCGATGCGTACGATCGTCGCCCCCTCGGCGATCGCCGCCTCGAAATCGCCGGTCATGCCCATGGAAAGCTCGGCAAGCGAAACCCCTTGCGGAGCCTCTTGCTGGAGCCGGTCGCGCAGCTCCCGAAGCCGAGCAAAGTAAGGGCGCGCGCCCCGGGGGTCGTCGAAGTAGGGGGGAAGGGTCATCAGGCCGCATACCCGCAGGTGCGGCAATAAAGCGGCCTCCCGCAGCAGGGCCGGGACTTCTTCGGGGAAAGCCCCGCTCTTGGTTTCCTCCCCGGAAAGGCTCACCTGGATCAAGACTTCCTGCACCTTGGAGATGCGGCCGGCGACCCGGTCGAGCTCGCGGGCGAGACGCACCGAGTCCACGGTGTGGATCAGATCGAAGAGCCGCACGGCGAAGCGCGCCTTGTTGGTCTGCAGGTGGCCGATGAAATGCCAGCGGAGGGGAAGATGGCGGAGGGCGGCGATCTTCTCCTTGGCCTCCTGGACGTAGTTTTCGCCGAAGTCGGTGAGGCCCGCTTCGTGGGCCGAAGCCACGTCCTGCGGCGGCCGGGTCTTGCTGACGGCGACGAGGCGGATCGCCGCCGGATCCCGACCGCAGGCCCGCGCCGCCGCATCGATGCGCGCCCGAACGGCGCTCACGCACTCCGGGATCTCCGCGCTCACGGCTCACCCTCCGCCGCCGTGGCGGCCGGGGAAGGCGAGGGATGCGGTCGGTCGTAGCCCACCGCTCCCTCGCGGATCAAAATCTCGACCACCTCGCAAACGGGAAGGCCTACCACATTGGTGTAAGAGCCTTCGATCCGGCGCACGAGAAAGGTGCCGATCCCCTGGATGGCGTAAGCCCCGGCCTTGTCGAACGGCTCGCCGGTGCCGATGTACCAGTCGATCTCCGCCGGCGCAAGATCCTTGAATTGGACGGCGGTGCGCACGGTGTCGGCGAAGAGCCGTCCGTCGGCCCCGCGGCAGATGCAGAAGCCCGTCAACACCTCGTGGGTGCGGCCGCTCAGGCGAAGGAGCATCCGGCGGGCGTCCTCCTCCGATGAGGGCTTGCCCAAAACGGCGCCGCCCACGACCACGACCGTGTCCGCGCCGATGACCCAACTCTCCGGGTGGCGGCGGGCGACATCGAAGGCCTTCGCGGTCGCCAGTTCACGAACATAGCGCTCCGGAGGCAGATCCCCGGGGTCTTTTTCCCGAATGCGGCTGGGGATGACGGCAAAACGCAGCCCCGCCCGCTCAAGGAGGTAGCGGCGCCGTGGGGAGTTCGAGGCGAGAATGATTTTCGTTTTGACATCGGGGGGTTCCATCAAGGAGCGTTTTTACCAGAGGGCCCGGAGTTTGACAAGGCATGTGGTGCGACGTAGGCATACGAATATGGGCGGGACAGCCAGGCGCATGTCATGGGTGGCGGGCGGCGGAAAGTTTGGCCTGCGGGCCGCAAGGCTTCTTCTGTCGCGTGGAATGCCCTGCCGGATCGTCGAAAAAGATCCGCGGCGTTGTGTACAGCTTGCGGAAGAGGGCTTCGGGGTTGAATGTGACGATGCGGTGGATTTTCTCGCCGCACTCCTTTCCTCCGGCGCTTCTCCTTCTTGGGTGATCGCCGCCGTTCCCTTGCACTTCGCTTTCGAATGGTCAAGAAAATGTCTTTTTCCGGAGGTCGACTTGAGGCGGTCGAGCCCCCCCGAAGCGCTCCTCCAGCTTCTTCCCCATCTTAGCCGTGGGCCATCCGGTGATCTCTATGCAAGTTACGCCGACTTTCTCTGTCCCGAAGATTGTCTGGAGGATGCGACCTGCGCCGTGACCGGGGAGCGACGGCCGGAGAGCCTGTACCGCAGGATCGCCCGCCTGGATCTTCCCGGCGTCAACATTCTGGTCGTGAGGAGTTATCAACTTGCCGCCGGCGTGGGCGGAATCCGCTCCGTCGATCTGAAAAGGGCGATCGACGCGATCCGGGATCATAAAAGGCCGTTTCTTCTGGCCACCTCCTGCAGGTGTCACGCTGTCCTAACATATTTTGTGAAATCAATTTGTTGAATCCTTTTCCCACATCCTTTGGTGATGATCGGGCCAAGCGCTTGCCTTGCGCTTTTTGCCGTTCGCGCCGAAATGAAAGGATGGCGTTTAATTTGCAAGGAGTTGGCGCTCAAAGAGCGATCTCTTTTCAGGGACTTCTTCGGGCTTGAACGAGAACCTTTTCCACATTCTCGCCGTCGACGACGATCCGGGCATTCTTTCCATCTATCGCGATATCCTCGAATCCTTTCCTGATCGCTCTCTGCGCCGCCTCTCGGAGACGGAGGCTGCCGACGATCGCTGCGAGCCGGCCTGCTTTCGCGTGAGCTGCTGCACTCAGGCGCCGGAGGCGGTTTCTCTAATTAAACAATCGCTTGATAAAAAGTATCATTATTCATCGGTATTCTTGGATATCCATTTACCACCAGGCCCATCGGGAATCTGGGCTGCGGAGGAAATCCTGCGTCTCGATCCGGAGGTCAACATCGTCCTGGTCACCGGCTACACCTTGGGGGATCTGGGCGGACTTCCTGCTTCGCTCGGGTTTTCACCGCGGCTGCTTTTTCTGCAGAAGCCGTTTCACCCCCGCGAGATCGTTCAATTCGCCACCTCGCTCAGCGCCAAGTGGCGGGCCGAGCGCCGGGTGCGATCGCTGAACGCGAATCTGGAGACCCTGGTCTTTCAGAAGACGGCCGAATTGCGCTTCAGCAACGAGATGCTGCGGCGCGAGGTGGAGCGCAGACGTCGTTTTCAGGACGAACTGCAAGCAAGTCTCGAGCGGCTGCGGCGCATGATCGGCGGTGCGGTGCTCGCGATCGGAAAGATGGTCGAAAAGCGGGATCCCTATACCTCGGGCCATCAGCAGCGCGTGGCCGAACTCTCACGGGCGATCGGAAAGGAGATGGGTCTCGCCGGGGAGCGTCTCGAGGGACTCTTTATGGCTTCGGTGATTCACGATATCGGCAAGATCTCGCTTCCGGCCGAGATCTTGAGCAAGCCGGCGCACCTGAACACCATGGAGCGAAGCCTGGTCCAGACCCACCCCCAGGCGGGATACGACATCCTGCAGGCCATCGATTTCCCCTGGCCCGTGGCCGACATCGTCCTTCAGCACCACGAGCGTCTGGACGGTTCCGGCTACCCGCGCCATCTCGCCGGAGAGGCGATCCTCGAGGAAGCCCGCATCGTCGGTGTCGCCGACGTAGTGGAGACCATGTCTTCGCATCGCCCTTATCGACCATCGCTCGGGCTCAAACGCGCCATCGAGGAGATCGCCTCCCGGCGCGGCACGCTCTATGACCCCCGCGCGGTCGACGCCTGCATCGCCTTGATCGAGGAGGAGCGCTTCCGTTTCCGCGAACCCCTTTTTGCTTGAACCGCGCAGCGCTTTTGCCTAAACTTTTTTCGAACCCGACCGCTTGACCGCGCGTGGGTCTTTTGACGTTTCCTCACCCGCTGCCTGGGTGGCGGAACCTGGTAGACGCAAGGGACTTAAAATCCCTTGGGGCCGCGCCCCGTGCCGGTTCGATCCCGGCCCCAGGCACCAGATCCGAAAAGCTCAATCCTCTCATTTCCCTTACGCTCCTCCCGCGTTCGGAAGTACCGTCCTTCCGTTGGCCAAAGCTGCCGCCCGGGGCGAAATCCATCCATCGACGGAATTCAAGGGAAGTGGCCGCGTGCGCCGCACGCGGAAGGCGGAAGGGATCCCCGCGAAGCCGGTCCAGGCTGCCGAGCGCGGACGGCGGCAGCGATCTCGCGGCCGAGCAAAGCGATGGCGCGGCTGTGGGCCTGTACAAAGCCCTCGAAGCCCGGCGTCTCGCAGGGAACGAGAATGCGGGATTCTTTCACCAGACGTTCGCCCGCGGCTTGGGCCCGGGTCAGCGTCCAGAGGGCATGGAGGCTGACTTCACCCCCCGGGCGGCCGTCGAAGCGCTGGACCTGAAGGGCAAGGACGATGTCCGGCGCCATGGCGAGATCGTCGGTGGCGGCGATGGCCGGAAAATCGCGCAAAAGGAAATTCAAGTTTTCGACCAGAACGCGGGCGATTTCTTTCTTCAGATTTCCCCCCCAGCGGCGAAACTCGGAGACCTCGACGGTCGCTTCCCCGGTCCGCAAGACGATGTGGGGACGATCGAGAAGGTCAGGCACGGAGATCGGCCGCAGGGCGATTTTCAACGGCGGCCCTTGACTCTTCGGAGCCGTCGCCGGCGCCGAATCATGAAGGGAGGACAAAAGATAATATTCGACACGGGGGCTTGCCGCCGCACACCCAAGGAAAAACAACATCAGACCCATGAACGCCAGCCGGAAGAGGCCGCCATTTCGCTTGGCGATCATTTCTCTTTTCCTTTCCCGAAAACGGCCGCTTCGGGGTGGCGTTCCAGGTAATCGGCGAGGGTGCGCAGCGCCCGCGCCGCGGCGGCAAGCTCATCCAACGCCGCAGAGAGTCTCGCCTGGGCCGGCGAGTCCGCCGATAGGGTCGCCTGCGCCGCGGCGAGCGCTCCTCGGGCTTCCTGTAAAGCGGCCTTGAGCTCGGGGGTGGCGCCCGTTCTCAGTTCCTGCACCAGCTCCCGCAGCTCTTTCAAAGCGCCGTTCAGCGAATGCAGAGCTTCCACAAGTTGCGGGGAATCGGCCACGCGCCTTGCGCCTCGAATCGTCGCCTGAAGGTCGCGGCCGATCTCCTCGAAGGGCAGTCGGTCGAGGTGATCGACCAGACGGTTCAGCTTCGCTCCGATCTCTTCGAAGGGCGTCGGAGTCGTCGGGAACTCCGAATGACCGTAGCGCCCTTTGGGCGTGATGCGCGCCGGAGGCGCCTTGGGGAAAAAATCGAGCGCGACGTAAAGTTGGCCCGTAAGCAGGCTTGCCGTGCGCAGTTGGGCGCGCAGGCCGCGCTCGACCAGGGAGGCGATCAGGGCCTCGCCGCTTTCCGCCCCCTTCGGCCGCTCCCGCAGGATGATCCGCTCCGGATCGAAGGCGACGACGACCGGAATCCGCACGCGGTTGGAGGCGAGATCGAGCTCGGTTTTGATGTCGATCACCTTGCCCACCTGGAGCCCGCGGAACTCAAGCGGCGCACCGGGGGACAAGCCTCTCACGGATTCGTCGAAGAGCAGGACGTAAAAGTTCCTCTCCTCGTACTCCCGTTCGCGAGCCGCATCCACGTTCGCGTACAGCCGGAAAACGGTCTCCTCCGCCGCTTCGACGGACTCCCCGCCGTGTTCGGCGAAGCTGTCGAAGGCGATTCCGCCGGCGAGAAGGGATACGAGGGATTCGGTACGCACGCGGATCCCCGCGGAGTCGATGCGCACATCCAGGCCGCTGGCGAACCAGAAGCGGGTGTGGGAGCGGACGAAGCGGTGGTAGGGGTCGTGAACGAAGATTTTGGAGACGATCTTCGAGCCGTCTTCGCTCAGATGAAAAGAGACGACCTCGCCCACGCGGATCTGGCGGAAATAGACCGGAGAGCCGATTTCGATGGATTCGCGCCGCTCGGACTCGAGGATGAAATGCCTTCCGGGCATGCCGGTGGTGACTACGGGCGGGGCTTCAAGTCCGGTGAAGCGCCGCTCCGGCTTTCCGGGCGGCCCCGGGTCGAGGTCGATGTAGGCGCCGGAGAACACCGTCCCCAGGCCGTAGATCGCGCTCGCCGAGACCCGCGCCCGGACGACCCAGAAGCGCGTGTTTTCGGAGATCAGCCGTTCGGCGTCGCGGACGAGGGCCGCGCGGACGACAACCACTTTAAGATCCTCGCTCAGCTCGATCGCCGTCACCTGGCCGATGTCCACGTCCTTGTAGCGCACCTTGGTCTTTCCGGCCTCGAGACCCTCGGCGGATTTGAAGGTGATGGTGATTTCGGGACCTTTTTCGCTTATGGCCTTGAAGACGAGCCAGGCGCCGATCAGGGCCGCGGCGAGGGGGACCACCCAGACGAGGGAAATACTTCGCCGGCGGCGGATGTCCGCACGGGGGGCGGCCGGCGCTCCGCCGGTGTCATGATCGGCTTCATCCAGCATCGCTCTTCTCCCGGGAGCATCGGTCCCAGATCAGACGTGGGTCGAACGTCATGGCGGCGGCCATCGTGATCACGACCACGGCGGCGAAAAAGAGGGCGCCCGGACCGGCCTGGATGGAGGCGATCGCCCCGAGGTTGACCAGGGCCACGAGCACGGTCACGACGAAGATGTCGAGCATCGACCAGCGCCCGACCAGCTCCGTGAGACGATAGAGCCGCGTTCGGTCCACGGGGCGGAACGTCGATCCGCGCTTCACCGAGATCAACAGGTAACCCAGGATGCCGATCTTCAGAAGCGGAACCAGAATGCTGGCGATGAAAATGAGAATGGCGATCGGCCAGGAGCCGGTCTGCAGGAAGTAAATCACCCCGCTCAGGATGGTGTCCGACTGGGCCTGGCCGAGGGTCACAACGGTGGTCATGGGCAGGAGATTGGCCGGAAAATACAAAATGAGGGCGGCGATCAGCAGGGCCGAGGTGCGGGAGATGCTCCCCGGTTTGCGGCTGTGAAGGGGATTCCCGCAGCGAGGGCAGCGGGTGCAGCTTCGGGGACTGAGCAGCAGGCACACCTCGCAGGCAGCCATGCCCGCTTGCCGCGCCGTCTGGATGAGCGAGCTCAATGCCTCTTGCTCCATAAACGCCAAATCTCCTGGGGATCCAGAGCGGCCGTGGCCGCGGCGGTCACGAAAAGGAACATCCCGAGAGCGTAGAGGGCGATCCCGGGCTCGACCCGGGCCATGGCCGAGACCTTGGTGAAGCTGACCAGAACCCCGAGAAGGAAAATCTCGACCATCTGCCACGGGGCAAGGACCCGCACCCAGCGAAAAAGGAAGAACATGCCCGGAGTCTTGCGGTTCAGAGAGGCCGGCACGAGCACATAAATCAGCGAAAGAAGATAGAGCGCGGGGACGAAAACCAGGGTGACGGCGACGAGGGCCGCCAACGGCATCATGCCTTGTCGTGCGAGCTCCCGTATGCCGGTGGCGACATGAGCCGTCTGCTCGAGGCCGGCCTTCTTGAAGGTGAGGAGCGGAAAGGACTGAAAGAGCGCAAACAGGATCACGGCCGCCAAAAGCAGCGCCAGGGGTCGCGCGAAGCTTCGCGGCCTGTTTTGCAGGATCAGCCACCCGCAGCGGAAACAGCGCGCGACCTCGCCCTCGGCAAGGGCGGGGATTTCTTGCAAGAGATCGCAATGCAGGCAGGCATAGACTTCCATGGACGGAGTCGATCTCCTCTTCCGGTTTATTCCCCTGATAACCCGGAAGGTGCCCAAGATCAATCGCGTCGTGCTTTTTCGACGACCTCCGGTGTTCTAAGGCTGAGGCGGAGGCCGTTGGTCGACGGCGTCATCATGAGCCTTGGGGCTTGGGGGCACGGCATCGCTTCTGGAAATCAACGCCCTTGGCGACAAGGAAACCCGCGACAGCAGGGGAGATCGGTGCAGGAGGTTTTGCTGCATTGTTGCGGGGTGTGCGAAGGGCCCGATTCAGGGCGGCGATCTCGCGGGGGGTGGAGCTTCCTTACGCTCAAGCGCGTGTGCGTAGGGGTGTTTCCGCGGTACCGGCAAACCTGACCTTTTCATGCCAGCCTCCTTTTTTCTTCCGACGGCGAGAAGCGCCGGAGCGGGTTCGGGGGCCGGCGGCAGTCGGGTCAGATGGAAAGCCCCAGCACCGTTCCTTCATAGATGGCCGCCTTGGCATTGCGGGGTTCCAGGCAGTCGCCCAGAAGGTGCGTCTCGACTCCGAGTTTGCGGATCTCTTCGGCCAGATCGTTATTCGGCCGACAGCCGACGGCGATCACCACGCGCTCGGCGGCAAGCGGCCGCTCGCCCCGTTCGGGGTGGCCGATCACGACCCCCCCCT
Source organism: uncultured Desulfobacterales bacterium (assembly GCA_938048455.1). GTDB lineage: Bacteria > Desulfobacterota > Desulfobacteria > Desulfobacterales > SpSt-501 > SpSt-501. Next base: position 161,702 of record CALIUY010000002.1, read on the forward strand.
CCTCGATCCGCAGCAACCGGCTCTGGGTGTACACCTCGACCTTGAAACGCGAAAGGCGCTCGAGCAGGACCTTGCGGCTGATGGCCTCAATTCCCTGGCCGATGCGGGGGGCCATCTCGACCAAACTCACCGGGGAGCCCGCCTCGGCGAGGTGGAGCGCGATCTCGCAGCCGGTCGCTCCGCCGCCGATGACGACGGTGCGGCAGGCCTTGGCGCCCCGTCCGTTCAGCACGTGGTTGTAGGAGTAAACAAAGGGACGCTCAATCCCCGGAACGGAAGGGAGCGCCGGACTCGAGCCGGTGGCGATCACCACGGCATCGGGCTTTGCGGCGGCGACGAAGCCGGCGTCCACCGGCACCCCGAGCAGAAGCTTCACGCCGTGGCGCTCGACCTGCCGCGAAAGGAAACGGATGAGCGACTTGAGTTCACGCTTGAAGCGCGGCTCGCTTCCCGGGACAAGCTGACCGCCGAGGACCTGCAGCCGGTCACACAGGGTCACTTCGTGGCCGCGCTGGGCGGCGAACCAGGAGGCGCTCAGACCGGCCGGACCTGCGCCGATCACCAGAATGCGGCGCTTTCGGGCTGTGGGGCGGACGACGAGTTCCTGCTCGCGGCCGAGAAAGGGGTTGACCAGGCACTCGACCCGACCACGACGGAAGATCGACTCCATGCAGGTGTTGCAGGCGATGCAGGAACGGATCGAATCGAAGTCGCCGGCGCGGGCTTTCTTCGGCATGTCGGGGTCGGCGAGCAGCCCCCTTCCCATGCACACGAGATCCGCCTGACCGTGGGCGAGGATGTTCTCGGCGATGTGCGGGTCGTTGATGCGACCGACGGCCATCACGGGAATGCTCAGGGAGGAGCGGATTTTCGCCGCGAAGGGGACCAGGCAGGCCTTGTCCATGAACATCGGCTGGCAGATCCACTCCGGGGTGGCGTCGTTTCCGGCGGAGACCTGGACGATGTCGATTCCCGCCGCCTGCAAAAGCTTCAGGATGGCGATGCTCTCCTCCACGGTCAGCCCCCCGGGGACGAATTCTTCGGCGCTGATCTTGAAAGAGAGAGGATAGTCCTGACCGAGTCGCCGGCGGATCTCGCGCACGATGTCGCAGGCGAAACGGGCCCTTCCGGCGAGATCGCCCCCGTATTCGTCCTGCCGCTTGTTGGAATAGGGCGAAAGGAACTGGTTGACGAGGTAGCCGTGGGCACCGTGGATTTCGACGAGTTCGAATCCCGCCCGGCGGGCCCGTTCCGCCGCCGTCGCGAATTTGTCGACGAGTTCCTGAATGCCCTCGCGGGAAAGCGGTTCGACCTCGCCCTTGATGCTGGGGCAGGGGATCGGAGAGGGAGCCAGCGGCTTTCTGCCGATGACCTTGGCCGAGGTCTGGCGTCCTCCGTGATGGATCTGCACCGCCGGCACCACCCCTTCGGCGCGGATCGCCGCGGCGATGCGGGACAGCCCCTCCAAAAAACGCTCGTCGAAAATCCGCGCCTGGTGGGCCGAGACGACCCCCTCCGGAGAGACCGCGCAGGCTTCCACGATGAGCATTCCGGGCCCGCCGGAGGCCCGGCGGCGGTAATGCTCGACGGTCTTCTCCGTGATCGCGCCGTCGGGCTCGATCAGAAACGAGGCGAGCGCCGGCATGACGATGCGGTTGGGAATCTGCAACTGCTTCAGACGAAAAGGCGAGAACAGCTGTTTCATGGCTTCGACCTCATGGGGCACAAGGGGGCGTTGCTTGAAAGGAACCTGCGGTCGGCGTCGGTGCGAACGTTCAGGCTTCGCAGCGCAAAAGGGAAGGGGAAACCAATGCTTCGGGAGATGCAGCACATGGCTTCTGCGCCGTCATCGGAGAAAACAAAAGGATTTTTTTCCATATCACGTTGGTTCGGTGAAATCAACAAGCATCTCGATATCTTGACCTTCGAGGAAAGATCGTTAGCGTTGAGCGGAGATCTGCGCTTGGGGAAACAAGAAACGATCCGAATTGCGAAAGGAGCAGCGGCCATGAACCAGCCTTTGCACGACAAAATCGCTTTGGTCACCGGGGGGTCGCGGGGTATCGGCGCGGCCATCGTCCGCCGTCTTGCAAAAGAAGGGGCGAAGGTCGCCTTTACCTACGGCAAATCACGAAAACAGGCCGAGGCGCTGGTGCGCGAGATCGCGCGGGCGGGCGGGCAGGCCAAGGCGTACCCGGCGGACGCCGCGCAGCCGCGGCGGCTTCCTCCTCTCGTCAAACGGGTCATCCGCGATTTCGGCCGGCTTGACATCCTGGTGAACAACGCCGGCGTGTTCCTGGGCGGGAAAATCGGAGCAATCAAGGCCGCGGACTACGAACGGGTGATGCGGATCAACGTCGATGCGATTTTTCATCTGACGAACGCCGCCGTGAACGTGATGGAACCGGGCAGCCGCATCATCAACATCGGCAGCGTCCTCGGCGAACGCGCCACGGGCCCGGACATGAGCGTCTACAACGCCTCCAAGTTCGCCGTGGCCGGCTTCACCCGGAGCTGGGCGAAGGATCTGGGGGAACGCGGCATTCTCGTGAACGCCGTGCAGCCCGGGCCGATCCACACCGAGATGAATCCGGAAACCGGGGCGCATGCGGATTTCATGCGTTCCATGACCGCGCTCGGCCGTTACGGCCGCACCGAGGAGGTCGCCGGCGCCGTCGCGTTCCTCGCGGGCCCGGATGCGACCTACATCACCGGGGCGACGCTCAACGTGGACGGAGGGTGGAACGCTTAACGGGCAAGGGTTTCCCGGGCGATGGATTTTTTCCTGGATCGTCGGTTCCGCTTGCGTTAGAAGCCTCCCGAATACGGAGCGGCGAAGGGAGGGGATCACAATGGAGATCTGCATTCTGGGCGCGGGCAAGGTCGGCACGACGATCGGCGCCATGCTCGAATCGTGCGCTTTCTGCCAGAAGGTTCATCTTGCCGACAATCGACCCCCGACGGCGCTTCCGGGACTCGCGAAGACCGAAGTCGAAACCTTCGATTTCGCGGATCGTGCGCGGCTGAAGGCGTTCGTCGCCGGAAAAGACGCCGTCGTGAGCGCCGCGCCCTTCTACCTGAACCGCGACATCGCCGCGGCCTGCGCCGCGGCGGCAGTCGCCTACTTCGATCTGACCGAAGATGTCGAGACCACGGCCGTGGTGCGCCGGCTTGCCGAAGGGGCGAAGGTTCCTTTCATGCCGCAGTGCGGGCTCGCCCCCGGGGCGATCAACATCATCGGGGCAAGCCTGGCGGCGGAGCTGCCGTCGCTTCGCAGTCTCGAGCTGCGCGTGGGAGCGCTTCCGCTCTATGCGAGCAATGCGATGAAGTACTACCTGAGCTGGAACACGGCCGGGCTGATCAACGAGTACTGCAATCTCTGTGAGGTGATCTACGGGGGGCGGCGCCTGGAAGTCGAGGCTCTGGACGGCTACGAGCGCCTCACGCTCGACGGCACCGAGTACGAAGCCTTCTACACCTCGGGCGGAGTGGGGACCCTCTGCGAAACCTACCAGGGCCGGGTGCGCGAGCTCAACTACAAGACCATCCGCTACCCCGGCCACCGGGATCTGATGAAGTTTCTGCTCTACGACCTCAACCTGATCGACAACCGGAAACTCTTGACCGAAATCTTCGACCAGGAGGTTCCCGTCACCGAAACCGACGTCGTGATCGTCTACGTGAACGTGGTCGGTCAGGATGAACACGGCGTGCGCCAGCGCAGTTTCGCGAAGAAAATCTACGGGGATTTGATCGACGGCCGGCGCTACTCGGCGATCCAGCTCTCAACCGCCGCCGGGCTCGTCGCCGTGCTCGAGCTCTACGCCCGGGGAAAGCTCGGCACGGGATTCGTCAAACAGGAATCGGTCGCTCTCGGCGATTTCCTCTCGACCCGTTGGGGAGGAAAGATCTATGCCGGGGAAGAGCGCTCCGCGCTTCCTTCCGCGGGGTGAGCCCTCCGCGTCGTAACGGCCTGTTTGCAGGTTTCTCCGGACGCCTGCGCGCCGAACACCTTTACCGGCCGGTTGCAACGACTCGAAATTCGAGTTTGGCCGCGGCTCGCTTTCTTAAGCTCTTACCCAGTACATCGACTTCTCGACCGCCTGGAGGAGCCTTCTCATGTCCTGCGGGTGGACATCGCCGATGTGCCCGATACGGAAGGTTTCGGTCTCGGTCACCTTGCCCGGGTAGATCACGAAGCCTTTCTCCTTGAGCAGCCGGTAAAAGCGGCCGAATTCGTAGCCCTCGTGTTCCGGGCGGTGAAAGGCGGTGATGATCGGCGAGCGAAGGAAAGCGGGAAGGAGCGGCCGAAACCCGAGCGCCTCCATCCCTTCGACGAGGATGCGACCGTTTTCGCGGTAGCGTGCATGGCGCGCCGTGACCCCGCCTTCGGCCTCCAATTCCACGAGCGCCTGACGGAAGGCGCGCACGACATGGGTGGGCGAGGTGAAGCGCCACTTGCCGCCCTGCTTCTCCATGGTCTCCCACTGATCGTGGAGATCGAGGCTGAGCGAGCGGGCGCGGCCGCGGGTCTTTTCGAGCTCGGATCGCCGGGCGACGACGAAGGAAAAGCCGGGGACCCCCTGGATGCACTTGTTGGCGCTGCTCACGAGAAAGTCGGCCCCGATCGCGGCCGCATCGAAGGGAATGCCCCCGAGGCTGCTCATGGCATCGAGGATGAAGACGCGGCCGGCATCTTTCACGACGCGGCCGACGGCCCCGGCGGGGTTCAGCATTCCGGTCGTCGTCTCGCAGTGCACCAGGGCCACATGAGAGATTCGGGGGTGGCGCTTGATTTCGGAGGCGATGCGCTCCGGTTCCGGGGCGGCAAGCTCCCCGAAATCGAGCAGGCTTGCGGGGATTCGCCCCCGGCGGGCGATTTCGTGAATCCGGCGACCGTAGGCGCCGTTGGCGACGACCAGAAGTTCGCCCTCTTCGGGGACGGCGGTCGTGACCGCGGCCTCGACCCCGAAGGTGCCGCTTCCCTGGAGGAGAACGCTCGTGTAGCCGGGGTCGGAGGTGGCAAGCGCCGTGACCTCGCGGCGGATCTCCTCGACCAGCCGGTTGTAGTCCTCATCCCAGGTGCACCAGTCGCGCAGCATCGCCGCCTTGACCGTCGCCGTGGTGGTGAGCGGCCCGGGGGTGAGCAAAAGATAGGGGTTGGGGGGAAAGGAAAATCCGTCGTTCATCGTCGATCCTTCCGCCTTGCGGGGTGCCGAGGCCGGACTATTATCACCAGGCTTCTCGATTGCCAAATGGGGATTAAGAAGCGACAAGCCGGCGAGATAAAAAAGCGGGTGATTCGGGCCTGAGGGATCATCCCCGGCGCCGAATCACCCGGCGAGGAGTTTGGACTGCTTGCGATTTAACGGAACCGCGGGGCGCTCAGCACATCGATCAGGGCCTGGCGCTGAGCTTCCGTGACGGCACTCGGTCCGATCTTTGATTTGAGATCTTCCAGTCGCTCGAGCAGGATCTCCTCGAGCCCCTGAATCTCATAGCCGTTCAAGAAGGGCGCCATGTCGTTGCAGTGGTTGAACCCGGGGACAAGTGCTGTATCCAGGCCGTCTGCATCGTCCTGTTGCGCTGTATTCTCAGTGCTCGCGATCCGCAGAACCTTGCCCTGTGGATGGGTGCCGTCTAACATGCTCAGAATTTCCGGGTCGTTCTGATCCTCAGTCGGCAGAGCATCCCAATCGGCCTGGGTGATATCGCAGCTCGCCGCGATCTCGCCTGCCGTGCGCCGACCGTAGACGATTTCGATATCCTCGCGCAGCCCAAGGATATCCGTCAAGAACAGCGGTACGAACTCGGAGGTATAACTGCGGCGGGTGTTCACCCAGTGCTGCGGGGCTGGAACGAGATTGTCTCTGCGGTAAGAAAAGCGTATCGGGTGGTTGTCGGCGACCCACTTTACGGCCACGACCATGGGAATCGGCCAGCGCAGCCGGGCACCCTCCAGGTCTCGGATCTGGAAGAAACCATGGTTTCCGAGGTAATTCGGATCGGAACCTTTCATAGAATTTAACGAGTTTATACAGATTGTTTGGTCAGCCGTGGAGGGACAAAAGCGGGTCTGAATGGAGGCGATCATCTCGTCCAGTTCCTCGACGCTCGAGGCGCTTGCCGTCATGAATTCTTGAAGCGCACCATTAAAGGCGTCTTGCATAAGGCCCATTTTCTCTTCGAGATCTTCGACCGCGGGCATTGCCTCCTCGTCTTCAAAGAGGCTTTCGAAGTCGATAAAGATCCCGACAAGATTCTCGCTGAAATTATCGATCGCCTGATTCATGCGCTCGATTTGATCGTCTGATGCCCCCAGCACCTCGAGGCCGGAGGAATACTTCTGTTTGACCACCTCGGCCATGATCTTCATATAGGTCGAGGCCATGACGACGTCCATGCAGGCCGTCATCCCTTCGGACAGAGAGGCGACGTGCCTCTCCGCCTCGTCCGACATCGCCTTCATCGCCGGGGGGATCAGCCCCGGGTCGAAACCGGCGGCGGCGGCCGCTTCCACGAGAAATCGCGAAAGCATGGCCCCGGCTTGCCCGCGGAACTTCTGCTTCTGCCCGGCTTCGGCGCTGTCGATCAGGTCCTTGATTTTCGCGGTGTAGTTTCCCAGCCGGTTCTGCACGGCGTTGCGGAAAGCCTGCATTTTCGTCGCCCCGATCTTGTCCTCCAGGAAGGCGTTGAAGCCGTCTAGAACAGCCTGCCGG
>CALIUY010000003.1 GCA_938048455.1 uncultured Desulfobacterales bacterium
TAAACACGAAGGCCTCCCAGCTCAAGGCCGAGCGGGCCCAGCTCGAGCAGGCGATCGCCGAAAGCCAGAAAGCCTCCTTCGAGGGCCCCGGCGCCTGCTTCACCCCCGACACGCACATCTTGCTCCCGGGTGGAACCCGCAGCATCGCCGCCGTGGCCGCGGGCGAAGAGATCACCGCCTACGACGAAGGACAAGGCGAGGTCACCCGCCGGCCCATCCTGCAGACCTTCCGCGGCCGCGAGGACCACTACTTTCTCATCAACGGCGAGGTGCGCGTGACCGCCATGCATCGCTTCCTCACCGAGCGCGGCTGGGTGCGGGTGAAAGACCTCGAGCCCGGCATCCTTCTCAAGACCGCCGACGGATGGGTCCCGCTTGCGAGCAAGAAGCTCATCGAGGCCGAGGTCGAGGTCTTCAACATGGAAGTGGCCGCCGACCATGACTTTTTCGTCGTCGGCGAAAAACACGCCTACCTCGTCCATAATACCGGCGGCGGTGGCGGCGGCGGCAAGTAGTCCAAGCTCACTCGATCGTTTCGAACCACGGGTTTGAGGAGGGAAAAGACGACATGAAATCCAAAAGAAGAGGACTGTATATCTTCGGTGCGGCGATTTTCGCGCTCTTCGTCGCCGGCGCGGCGGAAGCCGCCGCGGACCCCGGCGGTTTCCAGGGGCTCCCCTGGGCCCGGAGCGCAGACGCGTGCATCCAGGCCGGGGTCTGCTCCGCCAAGGTGCTTGCGGTGGAGAACGCCCTCCCCGGAAAAGAAAAATTTCTGGCCGGCCGCAAGGCCGAGTTCCAGGGCCTTCCGGTGCGGGATTCCTCGCTCGGCTTCCACGAGGACCGTTTCTATTTCGCCAGCGTATTCTTCAACCCCCAACAGGCGCCCTACGAGCGGATCCTGGATGCGCTGACGAAGCAGCACGGAGCCCCCACGTCGGCCGGCGCCCGCGGCGCCTTCTGGCAGCTCGGCAACACGAGGGTGCTGCTCTACAAGGGCCAGCACTTCTACGGGCTGAACTACGTCTACGCCCCGGAGATGGCCAAGGTCGCCAAGGCCAAGGGCTATCCCCAGCCGGCGGCCGCCCCCCCGCCCGCCGCCCCGGCGAAGAAAAAGAAATAGGCCGCTTCCCCTGCGGGGCGCCCGGGGTTTTCTCGGGCGCCCACCGCTCGAACCACCCGGTTTCCGCTTCGCCGCCTCCGGCGACCTTGCCTCCTTCCCTGCGCCGCAAGAGCCTGGACGGGCTCCCGCCCGATGCCTATTCTCCCGCTGGGGGTTCTGTTCAAGGCCCCTCGCACTCGTTCTGCGCGGCAGCCGATCGCTCACACATGGCCTGGACCACGGAACACGGAATCTGCCTCGGGCTCTGGATTCTCTGGTGCCTTCTCCACAGCGCGCTCGTGGACCCGGAGGTCACCTCGAGGCTTGAAAAAAGGCTGGGAGAGCGTTTCGCCCTCTACCGCCTCGCCTACAATCTCTTTTCCCTGCTGAGCGTGCTTCCTTTGGCGGCGTGGACCCTGACGATCGATGCCGCGCCGGTCTTCCGCTGGAGCGGGGCTTGGCGCCTCGGGCAGGCCGCCTTGCTCGCCGCCGCAGCCTTCCTCTTCGCCGCCGGCGCGCGGAAATATCCTCTCCGGGATTTTCTGGGAATACCCTCGCGATCCCGCAAGCCAGGAAACGAACCGACGATCGCCGGCGGAGGAATTTTGGCCGTGATCCGGCACCCCTGGTACGCGGGGGGAATCCTGCTCGTCTGGGCGCGGGAGGTGAGCCTCTTCGGACTCGCCTTGAACCTGCTTCTCAGCGCCTACTTCGTCGCCGGCGCCCTTCACGAGGAGCGAAAGTTGGTGCGCGTTCACGGGGAGGCCTACCGCCGTTACCGCGGGGAGGTCTCCATGTTCTTCCCGTGGAAATGGTTACGCCGCCGGATCAAAAACTTCTTCGAAGCCGACCGCTGAACTTCAAAGGCAAAGGTTTTCCGCCGGGCGTCGCTCAGCGGCTGCGCATCTGCGCCCTGCGGCGCAGCGCTTTTTCCGCGCCCACGACCAGGCTCACCCCGAGGCTGCCGCCGAGGACGAGCAACCAATCGCCCAAGTCCAGGGGTCGGGTGCCGAAGATGCGGTTGAAGACCGGCAGGTGGGTGAAGGCGACCTGCAACGCGGACATCGTCACGACCCCGCCCCAGAACCAACGGTTCGAGAACCAGCCGAGCTCCCGCACCGGCCGCGCAAGCGAGCGGCAGTTGAAGAGATAGGTCGTCTCGCCGAAGACGATCAAGTTCACGGCGAGCGTGCGCGCCAGCTCCAGCTCGTCCCCGCGGCGCAGGGCGAGCTGGAACAACCCGAAGGCCCCGGCCATGAGGAGCACGCTCACCAGCACGATGCGCGTCAGAAGCACCGGGCCGAGGATGGGCTCGTTCGCCTCCCGCGGGGGCCGCTGCATGATCCCCGGCTCCTGGGGCTCGAAGGCCAGCGTGAGCCCCAGGAGCACCGCCGTGGTCATGTTGATCCAGAGAACCTGGAGGGGCAGCACGGGAAGATCCAGCCCGAGGAAGATCGCCGCCATGAGCGCAAGCGACTCCCCGCCGTTCGTCGGCAGCGTCCAGGTGATGAATTTGGTCAGGTTGTCGAAGACGCCGCGCCCCTCCTCCACGGCGGCCTCAATCGTCGCGAAATTGTCGTCGGTGAGGATCATGTCCGCCGCCTCCTTGGAGACCTCGGTGCCGTTGATCCCCATGGCGATGCCGATGTCGGCTTTCTTCAGGGCCGGGGCGTCGTTCACCCCGTCGCCGGTCATGGCGACCACGTGGCGCCGGCGTTGCAGCGCCTCGACGAGCCGCAGTTTCTGCTCGGGGGAGACGCGCGCGAAGACCGCGGTGTGCTCGGCCGCCTCGTCGAGCTCCCCACCGGAGAGCCCTGCCAGCTCCTTTCCCGTCAGCACCTCCCGGTCCTGCAGCGGGCAGGCCGCACCGCACAGACCGAGCCGGCGGGCGATCGCCGCCGCCGTCCCGGCGTGATCGCCGGTGATCATCTTGACCCGGATCCCCGCTTCCTGGCACTGCCGCACGGCATGTGCGGCTTCCGGACGCGGCGGATCGATCATGCCGCAGAGCCCCAGGAACTCGAGACCCTCCTGCAGATCCTCGTGCCGGATCCGTTCCGTGCCCGGCGGCAGCTCCTTGCGCGCGCAGGCGAGCACCCGCAGGCCCGAGGCGGCCAGAGCCTCGGCGGCCGTGTGGAGCTCGGCCGGATCGGCGACTTCGCGGGCGCCGTCCGCACCGCGGCGCGTGCCGCAGTCGAGGCAGAGGCTTTCGACCGAACCCTTGACGTAAACCACGGGCGGTTTTCCGGGCCCGGCGTCGTGGAGCGTCGCCATGTACTGGCGGGCGGACTCGAAGGGGATCGCGTCGATGCGCGGCAGATCCCGCGCGAGCGCTTCGGGATCCAAACCGCCTTTGTGCGCCGCGACGAGAAGCGCCCCCTCCGTGGGGTCCCCCTCGATCCGGAAGCCTTCGGGGGTTTGGAGCAGGTGGGCGTCGTTGCACAGCGCGCCCGCAACGAGCAGCTCGGCGAGCGCCCGATTCTCCGCCGGGGGCACTGCGCCCGTCGAAGCCCGGATTTCGCCCTGAAGAGCGTAGCCGACCCCGGTCACCTCATAGGTCAAGCCCGCGGCGTAGAGGGCGGTCACGGTCATCTGATTCTGGGTGAGGGTCCCGGTCTTGTCCGAGCAGATGACCGTCGTGCTGCCCAGGGTCTCGACCGCGGGCAGCTTGCGGATGATCGCGTTGCGCCGCGCCATGCGCGCGACCCCGATGGCGAGCGTGATCGTGAGCGCGGCGGGCAGCCCCTCGGGGATCGCGCTCACGGCGAGGGCGACGGCGGCCATGAACATGTCCACCCAGTAATGCCCGTGCAGGATGCCGGCTCCGAAGGTGGCCCCGGCGAGCCCGAGGATCACCAGGAGCAGCAGGCGGCTGAAATGCTCGATCTTCCGCGTGAGCGGAGTGGCCATGACCTCGGCCGTGGCGATCAGGCGGTTGATGCGGCCGATCTCGGAGCGGTCCCCGGTCGCCACCACAAGCCCTTGGGCCGTGCCGTGGATGACGAGTGTCGAGGAGTACGCCATGGAACGGCGGTCGCCGAGCACGGTGTCCGCCTCCACGGGCTCGTCCGCCTTGAGGACCGGAAGGCTCTCGCCGGTGAGGGCGCTTTCGTCCACGCGGAATTCGCGGCATTCGAAGAGCCGCAGGTCCGCCGGCACCTTGTCGCCCGACTGCAAGAGGACCACATCCCCGGGGACGAGCTCCTCGGCGGGGATCCGCCGCTTTTCGCCGGAGCGCACGACCAGTGCGGTCGCCGTCATGGCCCGCTGGAGGGCCTCGATCGCCCGCAGGGCCTTGGACTCCTGAAGGAAACCGATGAGCGCGTTCACGACGACGACGGCGAGGATGACGGCGGAGTCGAGCCATTCGCCGATGGCCGCGGTGACCGCCGCGGCCGCAAGCAGGATGAGAACGAGCGGCTGATGGAACTGCAACAGAAAGCGCGTGAGCGGCCCGTGGGTCTTGAACGGGCTCAGGCGGTTCGCTCCGAACCGCGCCCGGCGCTCCTCGGCCTGCTGCCGGGAGAGGCCCCGCTCCCGGTCGCTTTCCAGGCCCGCGGCGACCTCCTCGATCCTCATGCCGTGCCAGGGTTTTTCCTCGAGCATCCCGCACCTCGTCTGGGCGAAATCAGGCTCGTCTTCGAACGAGCGATGATTACCATCCTCCCATAGCAGACCCGGTGCCGTTCTAATACCGGGATCCCCGAAAAAGGAGGAAGCACCCGATGCGCTTGCAGGGAAAAGAGGTCGCCTTCGTCGTCGCCGAGGGGGTCGAGGACCTCGAGTATTACGTGCCGCTCATGCGGCTGCAGGAAGAAGGGGCACGGACGATCACCGCCGCGCTGCAACCGGAGCCCGTGCGCGGGAAAAACGGCCTGATTGTGAAGCCCGAGGCAACGATCGCCGCCCTCGATCCGGACCGTCTGGACGGCCTGGTCGTGCCCGGGGGCTGGGCGCCGGACCGGCTGCGCCGCTTTCCGGAGGTCACCGGGCTCGTGCGCGAACTGGACGCCCGCGGCCGCACGATCGCCTTCATCTGCCACGGCGGCCAGGTCGCCATTTCGGCCGGCATCCTGCGCGGCCGCCGGGCCGGCGGCACCTCGGCCATCCGCGACGATGTGGTGAACGCCGGGGCGAGCTGGGTCGACGCCCCCGCGTTCCGCGACGGAAACCGCGTCTGGGGCCGCGTCGTCGCCGACATTCCGGCCTTCTGCCGCGAGCTCGTCGCCGCACTCGCCGGCGGCTGAGACCCCCGGAAGCCCGGGCGGTAAAGTTTTTCCGAAAAGGGGCCGAAAAACGCTCTGCAAACCCTTTCCCCCGCTTTCCAACGGATCGGGGGAAAAGCCTTGCGGGGAGAGGCCATGAGTACGGCAGCGATTTGCGAGCACTGCAAGTTCTGGGTGGAAACGGGCGGTACGGACGAAGGGCTGGTCGGCGAATGCCGCCACCACGCCCCCCATCCCGGACTGGTGGACGGCGCGGGAGGGGGAGCGTTGCGTTTCGCCCTCTGGCCGGTCACCCGCGAAAACGACTGGTGCGGCCGGTTCGAGGAACGGGGTCTGGCCAACCACGAGATCCTCGAGCGCGTCGCCCTCATCGAAAAGATGGAAGCCGAGCGCAAGGCGCGCGCCCGCTGATTCCTCAAGGGGCCTTTTCCGCCGGCGGCCGGCCGAGCGCGAGGACGCTCTTGAGCTGCGCCGTCAGCGGGTGATTCGGGAGGCGGCCGAGGTCGCGGGCGGCTGCCGCGGAAAAGCGCGCCCGGGCGCGCCGCAGCAAGCGCCGGGGGGTTGCGGCCGGCCGTAACGCGACCTGCAAGGCGGTGAAGCTCAGCAGCCCGACGAGAACCGTCGCCCAGAAGCCGTGGGTGAAATAATCCCCGGGCAGGATGCGTCCCCCGAAAAACGCAACCACCGTCTCTCCCCCGATCCAGAGGAGCATGCCCACGACCGGCGCATGGAAGAGCGCCTGTACCGGCCAGGCGCTGAAACGCCGTGCGGTCTCGGCGAGGACCTCCTCGAGCACACCCGGAAAGCGGGCGAGCAGGGGAGCGACGCAGCGCTCCGCCACCTCGTCGGGCAGCCGCTCTTCCCGCACCGCCGGATCGAAGCCGCCCTCGACGAGGCGGCCGGCCGTCTCCGGCCAGCCCGCAAGCAGCCGCATCCGAAAAATCCTCACGGCTTCCTCCACCGCGGGGAGCGGGTCCCCGAGGGGCGCCCGCGCGGCGCGCCGCCTGGAGGCTGCGACCCGCCACGGCGCCAGGCGGCCGAGAATCCCTTCTCCCGGACCCGAAAGGCGGGCCCAGAGCAGAAGCAGCCAGCCCAGGGGACCCGACCAGGCGGCGGCAAGTTTCCGCTGCAGCCAGGCCGCCGCCTCGCCGGCGCCGAAACCCTCCCCGCCTTCGAGGGCCGCGAGCGCCGCCTGCAGGCCCTCGCCGTGCGCCCGCTCGAGGGCGGCGTGGGCGGCCGCGAGCGGCTCGCGGTAGACCTCCAGAGCGGCGTTCACCTCGTCGAGGAGGGCATCCCGCAAGCGGGCGGCGTTCTCCAGCCGACGGGCGGCGCGCGCGGGCCCGCTCGCCGCTGCCGCGGCCAGGCGGTTCCGGAGGTCCTCGAAGCGGTCGTAGCCGTGACGCGGACCGGCCGCGGGATCCCAAGCCGGGTCCCGCAGGTGCCGCCGCGCGCTGACCGCAAGCGGCTCCCCCGGCGCCAGGCCCCACGAGGCGGAAAGGTGGGCACGGAAATCGGGCAAGACCGTCCGGCGGCAGTCGTTCTCGTCCAGGCGGTCGCACTTGTTCAACACGATCGCCACCGAGAGGCCGTCGAAGCGCCGCACCAGCGGCTCCAGGCGATCGATGGCGTCGCGGCGTCGGGGGTTTTCGGCGTCGAAGACGCACAGAAGGACATCCGCCTGTTCGACGGCGTTTTCGACGGCGGGCCGGTGTCGGCCGGCGCCGACCGAATCCGTGTCCGGGGTGTCGACGAGGATCATCCCGTCGGGGAGCCCGGCGGCGCAGACGACCTCGGCATCGCCCCCCAGCGTAAGGGCGACTTGCTCCGCCTCCTCCCGGGAAGAGCCGAGAACCGTGACGCGCTCCGTGGTCGGCCGCCTTCGTCCCGCGGGGCTGAGCTCCTGCCCGCCGGCCAGGGCGTTCGCCAGCGTGGACTTCCCCGCGCCGCACGGGCCGACCAGCACCACCCGCAGCGGACGCTCCCCTCGCTCCTCGATCGATCGCAGGCGACGCCGCGTCTCCGCGCACCGCTGCGCCAGCGCGGCGGCGGGCGACCAGAGGGGGAGCCTTTCCAGCCGCGCCTGAAGGCCGGCGATTTCGGCGGCGATCGTCTCCAGACGGGCGGCCCCCTTGCCGGATACCGCGCCGGTCGCCTCACGGCCTGTCATCGCACCCGGCTCCCGGCCCGCCGCCCGGGGACAGGACGGCGTCGATCGTGTCGGCACGCGTCCGCGCCTCTTTGAGGATTTCCTCGAGCCGCCGCAACAGGGAGGCGCTGAGGTGCTCTTCGAGCACGGCCTGCAACCGGGCGGAGGACTCCTCCAGCCAGCCGGCGGCGATGGGGGAGAGCATCTCCTCGAGCTGGCGGCGGTCGGCCTCCTTCAGGCCGTGGGTCACGGGAATGGCGACCAGCGCATAGAGGTCCTTCGCCCCCAAGAGCCCCGCGAGCTTCACCTTGAGCGCGGTCCCGCCCGCGGCGTCGCCGGTCGTGAGCACCCAGCTTACCGCGGCGACGGCCGGCAGGACATTCAGGGAGGCCCAAAAAGTCTGCAGGGTCTTTTCGCGGAAGCCCATGCGGGCGCGGAAATGACGGGCGATCCGCTCGAGATGCGCCTCGGTTTCCGGCCCCACCCCGCCGATCGCCTCCCGCCGTGCGAGCACCGCGGCGAGCATCTCCCGGAAAGGCTTGCACGAAAAATCATCGAGCGCGGGCCGCATCGCAGGCGGCACGGCGATCCTGGCGGCGCTCCCGCGCCCCCCCTCCGCCGTGATCGGCAGAAGCGGCTGGAGAAGCTCTTGGTGAAGACCGGTCACGGCCGCCACGAGGTCTTCCTCGAGCCGCCGGGCATAGGCCTGTTCCGGGTCCGCCTTCTCATGCCCGGCGGCCGCCTTGCGGCCGCCGCGCCGGATCAGCCCCACGACCGCGCGAAAGGGGAATTCGACGACCGCCCCCGCGCGGCGCATGAATTTCACCGCCGGTGGGTCGCCCGCCGCCCAGACGGCGGCAAAGCGCCTCACAACGGCCTCCATCGGGAAGTGCGCGAGCGCCCGGCGGATCGCCCGCCCCTGAGCCTGCAGGAGGGCCTCGCGGTAGCCCTCGAGCCGCTCGAGCTCCGCCCGGGCCCGGGCCGTGAAGTCGGCCGCCTGCCGCTCGACGGCGGCCAGCGTCGCCGCGTGGATCTCACGGCGCAGCTCGCCGACGTCGAGCCCGAGAAGCGTTTCCGCCAGCCCCGTTCCGTCGCCTTCGATCGCCGAGACCCGCGGGGAATGCCCGCCGTCGGCCACGCGGTTGTCCTCGTCGAGGCGAAAGCGTCCCACGATCCAGGGTTCGCAATCGTCCCCGTAAAGGTTGCGGGCCACCGTGCGGGTGTGCTCCTCGACCTCCGCCGCCGCGTAACTCGCGTAGCAACGATAGACGAGCAGGCAGCGGCGGCGGCCGATCCCGGTCAGCATGCGGGAGATGAATTCGGTGTTGTCGCGGTTCGCATAGGTGGCGTTGGTGAAGAGATAGATCAGCACGTCGGCGGCCTCGAGGGCCGCCTGGGCGGCCGGCCGGTTCACGTATTCGCCGCGGCCGCCGGTGTCGAAGTCGGGGGTGTCGAGCAGGATAACCGGGGGAGCGGCGGGCGCGGAGAGAACGAAGCGCGGCTCGCCGGGCGCGAAGAGTTCTTCCGGGGAGCCAAGCGGGCGAGGGGTCGCCCCGAAGGGCTCGCCCAGGGCTTCGAGAAAGCCGGCGACGGCGGCGAAAGAGGAGGGAACGGCGAAGAGCACGCGGCGGTTCATCCCGGCGCGGGCGCCGACGGGCGAAAAACGCCCCCCGGCGAGGGCATTGAAAAGGGTCGACTTCCCGGACGAGCCTCCGCCGCAGATGGCCGCAACCAGAGGAAAGCGGGGGTCGAAGCGGGCGAGAAGCCGGCGGTCGATCGCCCGGCACCAGGGGTCGAGCTCGGCACCGAGCGCCGGGTCGAGCGATTCGAGAAGGCGCGGCAGCCCCTGCCGCAGTCGCAACAGGCGGCGGTGCAAGGCCCGCCCCTCGCCGGGGGGCTCCGAAAGCGGCAACGCTGCGGTCACGGCATCCCTCCTGCCGTGGATGATACACCCGCCCGACGGACGACGCCACCCCCATTCGGTGGGCCGGTGGCGAAAGGTTTGCCGGATCGCGAAAAACCGTGCTATGGAGACGGCATTTCCCGAGACGCCGCGGCCGTGCTCATGATGAAGGCGTGGGCCGCTCGCGGGCGCCTTGTGCACCGCCAGGCGGCGGCAGGGATCCTTCAGGCATCAGGTTCGGGGGCGATCCGCGATGATCGATGCTTTTGATTTCCGTCCCCTCGTGAAGCCCCGTCGCATCGCCGTCGTGGGGGTTTCCCTCACCAACGACCGTCACCCGGCCAACGTGATCTACAACAAGATCCGGCTGCGCTATCCGGTCCCGGTCCACGCCGTGAACCCTCGGGGGGGACGCTACCTGCGCGATCCCGTCTATGCGAATTTCGAAGAGATCCCCGAAACCCCGGACCTCGCCGTGATCGCCGTGCGCGCCGAGAGCGTGCCCGAGGTCCTCGCCCAATGCATCCGCCGCGGCGTGGGCGGCGCGGTGATCGTCTCCGGCGGGTTCGCCGAAAGCGGTCGCCCCGACCTCCAGGAACGCATCGCGTCCATGGGCCGGGAGGCGGGCTTTCCCTTCATCGGACCGAACTGCCTCGGCGTTTACGCCCCGGGACGCTTCGATACCTTCTTTCTGCCCGGGGAGCGCCTGGTGCGGCCCGAGCCGGGAGGGGTCGGTTTCGTGAGCCAAAGCGGCGGCGTGCTCGTCGACCAGATGGTCAAGTTCAGCGCCCAGGGGCTCGGCCTTTCGCTCGCCGTCAGCATCGGCAACAAGGCCCTCGTGCGCGAGATCGATCTGCTGCGCCACTTCGCCGCCGACCCTGAAACGCGCGTGATCGCTTTTTACGTCGAGGGCTTCGGCCGCAACGAAGGCCGGGCGTTCGTCGAAGCGGCCGCGGCCGCGGGCAAGCCCGTCGTCGTGCTCAAGGCCGGCAAGACCGCCGCCGGCCGGCGGGCGGTCGGCAGCCACACGGCCTCGCTGGCCGGCGATCACCGGGTCTTCTCCGATGCGCTCGCTCAGTTCGGCATCGTCGAGGCCCACGACGAGTTCGAGCTGACCTGCTTCTGCGAATCCTTAAGCCACTATCCGCGCGCGATCGAAGGGCGGGTCGGCGTGGTCACGGTGAGCGGAGGCCACGGGGCGCTCGCCACGGACATCCTGAGCGGACTCGGGCTCGAGGTCCCGGCCCTGTCCGCAGCGCTGCAGGCCGAGATCCGCGAAGGCCTCGGTGCGAACGTGCGCCCGATCGCTTCCCTGGGAAACCCCGTCGACCTCACGGGCAGCTCGACCGACGAGGATTTCCTCGCCGCCCTCTCCGCGCTCGGGAAGTCGTCCGAAGTGGACTGCATCCTGTTGTTGCTGCTGCCTTACTCGCCGGGGATCAGCGCCGACCTGGGCGCGCGGCTGAGCGAGGTCCACCGGCAAAGCGGCAAGCCGCTGGTGGCCTACGTGCCGCATGTGGAAAAATACCGCATTCTGATCGAGGGCTTCGAGCTGAACCGCATCCCGGTCGCCTCCTCGGTCGACGGCGCAGCCTTCATGGTGGAGGCGATGCGCAGGTGCCGGCCATGCTAGACGGGGAACGCGAGCAACTCTGGGAGCGGGCGCGGGCGGACGGATGGATCCCCGAGCCGGAGGCGCTGCGTCTTCTGGAGGCGGCGGGTGTGCCCGTCGTGCGCCACGGGTTCGCGCGCTCCCTGGAGGAGGCGCAGGCGGCCGCCCGCCGCATCGGCTTTCCCGTCGTCGCCAAGGTGGTCTCGCCGGCCATCCTGCACAAGAGCGACGTGGGAGGGGTGGAAACGGCGGTCGCCGACCCGGCGGGGCTGAGTGCGGCCTGGACGCGCCTATCGCGTCTGGAGGGCTTCACCGGGGCGCTGATCGCCGAGCGTCTCGCGGGGCTCGAGCTCATCTTCGGAGCGAAAATCGACGCGCAGTTCGGTCCGGTGATTCTTTTCGGTCTGGGGGGAACGGCGGTCGAGATCTACCGCGACGTCGTGACCCGGCTCGCTCCGCTTCGCGAGCGCGACGTCGCCTCCATGGTCTGCTGCCTGCGCGGCGCACGGCTGCTCACGGGCTTCCGCGGCTGCGCGGCGGTCAGCCTGCCGAAGCTCACCGCCGCGCTGCTCGCCTTCTCCCGCCTGGTGATGGAGATCGCCGAACGCATCGAGGCGATCGACTTGAACCCGGTCTTTTGCACCGCCGAGCGCTGCGTCGTCGCCGACGCGCGGATCCTTCCCGCGCCGATTCCATGAACCCCGCGGCCCCGTCCCGATCTCCGGGACCCGCCCCCTATCTCCTGCTGGCGGTCGCCCCGCTCTGCTGGGCGGGGAACATCGTGCTCGCCCGGGGGGTGGCCGATCTCATCGCCCCGGTCGCCTTCGCCTTCTTCCGCTGGACGCTCGCGACGCTCTTGATCCTGCCCTTCGCCCTGCGGCAGGCGGCGCAGGATCGGCGCGAGATCCGCCGCGGCTGGAAACGGCTCCTGCTCCTGGCCCTCCTCGGGATCTCGGGGTTCAACACGCTGCTCTACGCCGCGGTCCACACCACGACGGCGATCAACGGCGCCCTCATCCAGACGAGCATGCCGGCGGTGATCGTGCTCTTCGGCTTGCTCTTCCACGGCGAAACCGTCTCCCGGCTCCAGCTCGCCGGGGTGCTCCTGTGCGTCGCGGGGGCGGCCGGCATCGTGCTGCGCGGGGATCCGACGCGGCTGGCGCAGTTCGCCGTCGTCCCCGGGGATCTGTTGATGGCGACCGCGGTGGTCCTCTACGCGCTCTACTCGATTCTGCTCCGGCACCGACCGCCGATCCACCCCGTGAGCCTGCTTGCGGTCACGTTTTTTCTCGGTGCGGCGGCCCTCTTTCCCGCCTTCCTGGCGGAGTGCGCACTCCGGGGGTTCCCCGCGATCGACGGCCGTGTGGTTCTGAGCGTCCTCTACGTGGCCCTCTTCCCTTCGATCGTCGCCTACTTCTGCTGGAACCGCGGCGTCGACCGCCTCGGGCCCAACCGCGCCGGGCTCTTCATCAACCTCATCCCCGTCTTCGCGGCGCTCCTCTCGGTCGGGCTGCTCGGCGAACGCCTTCAGGGCTTTCATCTCGCGGGGATGGGGCTCATCGCCTGCGGCATGACCCTGTTCTACCGTCGCGGGGCCCCCGACCGCGGCCGGCCGGGGTTTGCGGTTTGGAGAAAACCCGAATAGGATTCCCGGTCATGAGCACGCCATCCGCCCCGCCGCTTCGTTTTCCGGGCGGCCGGACCGCCTTTCGGGCGACCCTGCTGCTCGGGCTGGTTTTTCTGGCCTTTGCCTCCGCCTTCGCCTCCTCCGGGGAGACGACGGGCGGCCATGAGGAAAAGCCGGTCGACACCCCCGTGATTACCATCGCCCCCGACATGGACGACGTCCTGCGCAAGGAGGCCGCCCAGGTGGGGGCCGAGCTGCGAAGGCAGGTGCTCGTGCTCTCGCGCTGGACGCCCCTCGGCTGGGATCTCGAAACCCTCCATTACCTCTCGCGCTGGTTCCTCGAGCTGCCGCTCCGCTTGCCGGAGTTTTGGGAGAAAGCGCGGGCCGAAAGCCGCACCCTGGGAATCGCCGGTTCGCTTCTGGTGCTCGTCTTCCTGGCGGCCGTTTTCTACAGCGTCTTCGGGCGCAACCGCGTCATGCGCGGCGTCGCCTCCGTCCTGAGCCCGGCGCGGACCCGTCTCCCCGAGCCGCTGTACCCTTACTTCCTCGCCGCCCTGCGGGTGGTGATCGCCGCGGCGATTCCGCTCTTGCTGCTCGCGCTCTACCGGGCGGTCACGGCGATCGTCATCTACCGCGCCGCCTGGTTCACCCTCACCGGGCGGCTGCTCGGCCTGTGGTCGGCGGCCTCGCTGGTCATCGCGCTGGTGCGGGAGCTTCTGACCTCGGGGCTCTTTCCCACCACGGCCGCCCACGGGCAGCGCGTTTTTCGCACCGCACGTCCGCTGCTCCTCGGCCTGTTTCTCGCCGTCGCCTTCACCTGGGCCGCGGAAGCCTTCCGCTTCCGCGCGGACGTGGTCGCCTTCATCCGCTTCGCCGTCTCCGTCGCCTTCGTCTTTCTTTTTCTGCTGCTGATGCTCCAGAAACGGGCGCTGCTCTCCTTCCTGCCGGATCTGCCCTACGCGAGCTACCGCACCTATCTCCGGCTGCTCGATCGCTTTTTTTACCCCCTGATCGGCGTTTCCTTCCTGCTCGCGCTCCTGTGGTGCTTCGGCTTCCACGAAGCCGGCCGGGTGCTGCTCGTCAAGGTCTGGTTCACCGTCGCCGCCCTCGCCCTGCTCACGGGCGTCTACCATGCCCTGCGCCTCGGGCTGCAGCGGTGGGCGGAGCAGGTCCCCGCGGGGGACGAGGGGGCCCAGATCCTCGTGCGTTCGCTTCGGGCGCTGCTTCTTTACGCCGCCGGCGTCGCGACCGCCGGCATCGCCCTGAACCTTCTCGGGCTGCTCGACCTCGTTTCCCGGATCTTCTCCTTTCCGATCGTCGTGATCGGGGGAGCGCCGATCTCGATCTGGATCCTCGTCAAGGCGGCGCTGATCGTCTACTTCTTCGTTCTCGGAGCGCGACTGCTCCAGGCCCTTCTCGACTACAAGGTCTATCCCGTCCTCGGGCTTCACCCCGGAACGGGCTTCGCCCTGAACGCGTTGTTGCGCTACACCACGATCGGGGCGGGCAGCCTGATCGCGCTCGACAGCGTGGGGGTCGACCTGCGGCTGATCCTCGTTTTCGCCGGCGCGATCGGCATCGGCATCGGCCTCGGGCTGCAGAACCTCGCCGCCAACCTGATCGCGGGCTTCATCGTCCTTTTCGGGGGCAAGGTGCGCCGCGGGGACTGGATCGAGGTCGGCGGGAACCTGGGAGAAGTCGTGGACATCTCGCTTCTCGCCACGCGGCTGCGCACGCGGGCGAACGTGGAATACCTCACGCCCAACTCGAGCCTGCTGGCGAACACGATCGTCAACTATTCGCTCTCCTCGCCGATGATCTGGGTGGGTCTGAACGTGGGGGTGGCCTACGGATCCGACCCGCGCCGGGTCGAGCACATCCTGCTCGAGGTGGCCCGCCGCGAGCCGCTCGTCTCGCGGGACCAGCCCCCGCGCGTCCTCTTCACCGAGTTCGCCGACAGCGCGCTCGTCTTCCGGCTGCTCGTCTGGATCGACGTGCGCCGGGTGGCCGAAGGAGTGTTGAAAAGCGCGCTGTACTTTGCGATCTTCGAGGAATTCCGCAAGGCGGGAATCGAAATCCCCTTCCCGCAGCGCGACCTGCACATCCGAACCCTGCCCCCGCCGCCGACGGCCGCCGCATCGCCGCTCAATCCCGGAAGCGCCGCAGAAAGTCCCGGTCCAGGCGATCCTTGAGCCAAAAGCCCGGCCGGCCGTCGAAGATCCAGCCCCGCCAGTGGACCAGCGCCCGGCCGTCGCCCAAGTGGAAGGCCAGCAGAAAATGCCGTTGCGGCCGAAAGGCGACCGGCTCGCCGCCGAAAAAGAACGCCCGCAGGTTGGCAAAGAGGACCGGATTCTGCCGCACCGCGTACACGCCCACCCGGGGCAGCGGTCGGGGGGTGAAGTGGATGCAGTCCCCCCCGCCGAAGATCTCGGGGTGCGAGGGCGCCTGCAGGTAGCGGTTCACGCGGAGAGCCCCTTCGCTGTCCGTGGGCAGCCCGGAATCGCGGAAAAGCGGCGGCGGCCGCACCCCGACCGCAAGCAAAAGCACCGCGCAGGAAATCCGCTCGCCCGAAGAGAGAAGGGCTTCCTCGCCCCGGGCGGCGAGCAGCCGTTCCCTCTCCCGCAAGCGGACCCCGCGGGCGGCGAGCGCCGCATGCGCCCTGCGCCGGAGCCCCGGGGGAAAGCCCGGGAGCAGCCCCCCCCCGGCGACGAGCGTCACTTCCGGTTGCCGGCCCAGGCGCCGCGCCAGCCCCCGCGCGGCACAGGCGGTCTCCAGCCCGGCCGGCCCGCCCCCGACAACCCCGACGGTCGTCTTTCCCGCCGCCAGCCGACGGCCGATCGCCTGCCGGGCGGCGATGAAATTCTCGATCGGCTTGACGGGAAAAAGCGCGCCGTGGCCGGCCCAATCGGGGGAAACGGGAACAAGGCTGCCGACGTTGAAAGAGACGGCATCGTAGGGGAGGCTGCCGCCGCCGGCCAGATGAAGAACGCGGGACTCGGGGTCCACGGCCGCGACCCGATCCTCGAGGAACTGCGCTCCGCGGCGAAGCGCCATGTCGCGCACGGGAAAACCCGCCTGCTCCGGCCGGTAGGTTCCGGCGAGCAGGCCCGGCCCCATTCCGGAGTAATAGTGCACCGGGGCGGGGCCGACCACCGTCACCCGGACGCCCCGGGAGGTGAAAACTTCCAGACGCCGCAGGACGGCGAGATGGGCGTGCCCGGCACCCACGAGCACGAGACGGCCGGCCACGGTTCGTTATCCTTCACCGGGTTTGGCGAAGCTCGCGGGCGGCTTCCGCCATCAGGGATTCGATTTCCTCCGCCTCGCGCGGAATTCCCGCGGTGAGATCGACCGGGCCCTGCGGGGTGATCCAGAGGTCGTTTTCGATCCGCACGCCGATCCCCTCCTCCCGCAGGTAGAGGCCCGGCTCGCAGGTGAGAACCATCCCGGCCGCGAAAGGGGCCGCGGGGTCGAGGGCGTCATGGACGTCGAGGCCGAGGCCGTGCGAGATGCCGTGGGGAAACCACTTCTTGTAGAGGGGGCGTTCGGCGGGCTGCTCCCGCAGCGCCTCGGCCGTGACCAGGCCCAGACGCACGAGTTCCTCCTCCACCAGGCGGCGGACTTCCTCGTGGTAAGCCGCCCAGGTGTTCCCCGGCTGCAAGAGGGCGATCGCCCCCTTTTGGATGCGCAGCACCGCCTCGTAGACCTGGCGCTGGCGGGGGCTGAAACGGCCGCTCACGGGGACGGTACGCGAGAGGTCGCCCGCGTAATGCGCATACTCGGCGCCGAAATCGAGCAGCACGAGATCCCCCTCGCGGCAGCGGCGGTCGTTGTTCACGTAGTGCAGAACGCAGGCGTTTTCACCCGAGGCGACGATCGTCTCGAAGGCGGGGCCCCGGGAGCGCCGGCGCAGGAACTCGTGCACGATCTCGGCCTCGATCTCGTACTCCCAGACTTCGGGGCGGATGAACCCGAGCAGGCGACGGAAGGCCGCCCCGGTGATCTCCACCGCCTCCCGGATGAGCTCGATTTCCGGCGCGGATTTGACGGCTCTCAGCCGCCGCAGGATCGGGGCGAGGCGCTCGTAGCGGTGCAGGGGGTACTGCCGGCGGCAGCGACGGGCGAAGCGTCCATCGCGCGTTTCGACGGGGCTTACGGCGCGGGGGTGCTCGTTCGCGTTCAGGTAGATGCGCTCGGCCTCGAGCGCCAGCTGCCGAAAGACGG
This sequence comes from uncultured Desulfobacterales bacterium, assembly GCA_938048455.1. Lineage (GTDB taxonomy): Bacteria > Desulfobacterota > Desulfobacteria > Desulfobacterales > SpSt-501 > SpSt-501. The sequence continues at coordinate 16,838 of CALIUY010000003.1, forward strand.
CCTCGAACTCGGAGGCAAGGTAGATCGTTTCCACCCCCGAACGCCGCCGTGCCTCCGCGAAGGAAAGCGGCGCGCCTTCCCACAGGGTCACGCGCTCGTCGGCGGGCCGCACGAAGAGCACTTCGCGGTGCTTCGCCTCGCGGGCCTCGGGGAAGACGACCAGCGCGGTCTCCTCCTGCTCGATGCCGCAGAGGTAGAGGAGGTCGGTCTGCTGGCGGAAGGGATAAACGCCGTCACCGCTCGTGGGCTGGCGGTCGTTCGAGAGCACCACCGCCAGGGAAGCCGGCTTCAGCGCCGCCGCCAGCCGCCGGCGGTTTTCGATGAAGAACGCGGGATCGATCGCAGCCGTACGCATCGCTCGTTTGCCAACCGGAAGGCGGCGGCTTATGTTTGCGCTCGCCATGACACCGAACGCCATCGTCATCCGGGGCGCCCGGCAGCACAACCTGAAAAACCTCGACCTCGATCTCCCCCTCCACCGGCTGATCGCCGTGACCGGGGTCAGCGGTTCGGGCAAGTCCTCGTTCGCCTTCGACACCCTCTACGCCGAGGGTCAGCGCCGCTATGTCGAGACCTTTTCGCCCTACGCGCGCCAGTTCCTGGAGCGCATGGACCGTCCGCAGGCGGACCGCATCGAGGGAATTCCGCCCGCCATCGCCATCGATCGCCAGGAGCCCGTGCGCACCTCCCGCTCCACCGTGGGGACGATGACGGAAATCACCGACTCCGTCAAGCTCCTCTTCGCGCGGCGCGCCCGTCTCCACTGCCGCGCCTGCGGACGCCCGGTCGAGGCCGAGACCCCCGAGCACGTCTGGCGCAGGCTGCAAAAGCTGCCCGCGGGCACCCCGGTCTCCATCTCCTTTCCCGGGCCAGGAAACGGGGCCTCGCCGGCGGAACTCCGGGAAACCCTGGCCGCCGCCGGCTTCGACCGCGTGGTGCGAAACGGCCGGGTCCTGGCGCTCGCGGAGCTTCCCCCCGAAGCCGACGAAGCCGAAATCGACGTTCTCGCCGACCGCTTCGTCTTCCGCCCCGAGGAGCGCCCTCGCCTCCTCGACTCGATCGAGCTCGCCTTTCGTTTCGGCGCCGGGCGCCTGACGCTGTGGATCGGGGAGGACGGCCGGGAGGATTTCAGCAGCCGGCTCGAATGCGCCGCTTGCGGCATCGCCTACCCCCCGCCCCAGCCGAACCTCTTCTCGTTCAACAGCCCGCTCGGCGCCTGCCCGACCTGCCGCGGCTTCGGGCGCACGATCGGCATCGATCTCGACCTGATCATTCCCGACCCGCAACGTTCGCTCGCCCAGGGGGCGATCCGGCCCTTCGGCGGGCGCCGGGAGGGCAAGCCGGAATACGCCGATCTGGAGCGCTTCTGCCGGCGCGAGGGCATTCCGCTCGAGACCCCCTTCGCCGCGCTCCGCGAACCGCACCGTCGAGCGATCGTGGACGGAACCGAGGATTACTACGGCATCCGCGGCTACTTCCGCTGGCTGGAAAGCCGCGCCTACAAAATGCACGTGCGCGTGCTGCTGTCGCGTTACCGCTCCTACGATCTTTGCGCCGACTGCGGCGGCACGCGCTTCCGCGAGGAAAGCCTCCTCTACCGGCTGGAAGGCCGGACGATCGCCGAGATCTATGCGCTGCCCATCGACGAGGCGGCCGCGTTTTTCGAGCGGCTCGAGATCCCGGCCGACGACGAGGCCGGCCGCCGCATCCTCGCCGAGATCCTCCGGCGCCTCCAGATCCTGCGCGATGTCGGGCTGGGCTACCTCACCCTCGACCGCCAGTCGCGCACCCTCTCGGGCGGGGAGGTCCAGCGTGCGGCCCTGACCGCAGCCCTGGGATCCTCCCTGGTGAACACCCTCTACGTGCTCGACGAGCCGAGCGTCGGACTGCACCCGCGCGACGTCGGCCGCCTGATCGGCATCCTGAAACGGCTGCGGGACCTTCCCAATACGGTGGTCGTGGTCGAGCACGACCCGCAAATCATCGGCGCCAGCGACTGGATCCTCGACCTCGGGCCGCGGGCCGGGGCGCAGGGCGGCGCGATCCAGTATTTCGGACCGGCGCCGCAGATCGGCGACACCCTGACCGGCCGATACCTGAAGGGGACGCGAACCCTGCCGCAGCCGGCCCGACGGCGCACCGCCGGTCCCCGCTGGCTGGTCGTGCGCGGTGCGGCCGAGCACAACCTGAAGGGCATCGACGTCCGCATCCCCGTGGGCTGCTTGACCTGTCTCACGGGGGTTTCGGGATCGGGCAAATCGACGCTGCTCGAGGGCATTCTCCACCCCGCCGTGCAGCGCGCCCTGGGCGAGCCGGCGGAGCGGCCGGGGCGGCATCGCGGGCTGGAGGGGATCGAGGCGATCCAGGCCGTGCGTCTGGTCGACCAGCGGCCGATCGGTCGCACCCCGCGCGCCAACGCCCTCACCTACACGGGAGCCTTCGGCGCCGTGCGACGGCTGTTCGCCGCGACCGAGGACGCCCGGCGCGCGGGCTGGGGACCGGCGCATTTCTCCTTCAACGTCCCCGGGGGCCGCTGCGAGACCTGCCGCGGCGAGGGATTCGAAACCGTGGAGATGCAGTTTCTCTCCGACGTCCGTCTGCCCTGCCCGGACTGCGGCGGCCGGCGTTTCCGCTCCGAGGTGCTGGCCGTGCGCCTGCGGGGCCGCACCGTCGGGGAGATCCTGGACATGACGGTCGAGGAGGCGCTCGCCTTCTTCGACGACGAGCCCGCCGTCCGCCGTCCGCTTGCCCCCTTGGCCGCGGTGGGTCTGGGCTACCTCCGGCTCGGCCAGCCTTTGAACACCCTCTCCGGCGGGGAGGCCCAGCGCCTGAAGCTCGCCCGTCACCTGCCGGAGGGCGAAGAGGAGATGCGCCCGACGCTCTTTCTCTTCGACGAGCCCACCACCGGCCTGCACCCGGAGGACGTGCGCCTGCTGCTCGCCTGCCTGCAGCGCCTCGTCGACGCCGGCCATACGGTCCTCGTCGTCGAGCACCACCTGGGGGTGATCCGCGCCGCCGACTGGGTGATCGACCTCGGGCCCGAGGGCGGGGAGGCCGGCGGACGCATCGTGGCCGAAGGCCCCCCCGAGGCGATCGCCGCCGCGCCCGGCTCTCCCACCGGCGCTTTCCTGCGCGAGGCCGTTTCCGCCGCGCCGCAGGCCGTCGCCGAAGCCGCCGCCCCCTGGGGTCGGAAATCCCCCCGGCCGCACATCGAGCTGCGCGGCGTACGCGAGCACAATCTGCAAAACCTGAACCTCACCCTGCCCCACGGCCGGTTGATCGCCCTGACGGGGGTTTCGGGTTCGGGCAAATCCACCCTGGCCTTCGATGTCCTCTTCGCCGAGGGCCAGCGGCGCTACCTCGAAAGCCTCACCCCCTACGTCCGCCAGTTCCTGAAGATCCTCGAGCCGCCCGATCTCGACCTCGCCCGCGGGCTTTCCCCCACGGTGGCGATCGAGCAGCGCATCAGCCATTCGGGCCGTCGCTCCACCGTCGCGACGCTCACCGAAATCTACCATTTCCTGCGTCTGCTCTACGCGCGGCTCGGCACACCGCACTGCCCGGAGTGCGGCCGCCCGTTGCTCCCCCAGACGGAGGAGGCGATCGTCGCACGGATCCGACGGCGTTTCGCCCGCCGTCCGGCGCGCCTGCTCGCGCTCCAGGTGGCGGGGCGCAAGGGATTTCATCGCGAGTTGCTCGAGCGCGCCCGCCGTCGGGGGTACAGCGAGGCCCGCATCGACGGCCGCTGGACCCCGATCGCCCCGGCTCTGGCGCTCGACCGTTACCGCGAGCACACGATCGAGCTCGTGATCGCCCGGCTGCCCGCCCGCAACCTGCCGGCGACCGTGCGCCGCGCGCTCGGGGAAGGCGGGGGCCACATCCTCGTCGTCGACGAGACCGGGACCGAGGAATCCTACAGCCTGCACGGAATCTGTCCTCGCTGCGGCATCGCCGTCGAGCCTCCCGATCCCCGCCTCTTCTCCTTCAACAGCCCGCGCGGCGCTTGCCCGGTCTGCCAGGGGCTGGGCGTGGCCGCCGCGGAGGAGCCGGAGGAAAATGCGGGGTCTCCGCCGCCGTGCGCCGCCTGCAAGGGTAGCCGGCTCAAGCCGCTGGCGCTCGCCGTGCGCGTCGGGGAGCGCTCCATCGGGGACTGGGTGCAGATGCCGGCCGCCGGCCTGCGGCGCGCCCTGCGCAAGCTCTCCTTTCCCTCCCGCACGCGGGCGATCGCCGCGCCCCTGCTCGCCGAAATCGACGGCCGGCTCGCTCTGCTCGAGCGCCTCGGCCTGGGCTACCTTGCGCTTTCCCGCAGCGGAGATACGCTCTCGGGCGGCGAAGCGCAGCGCGTAAGGCTCGCCGCTCAGCTCGGCTCCAACCTGTCGGGGGTGACCTACGTCCTCGACGAGCCCACGATCGGGCTTCACCCGCGGGACGGCACGCTCCTCGTGGAGGCGCTGCACACCCTGCGCGATCGCGGCAACACGGTGATCGTGGTCGAACACGACGAAGAGGCGATCCGCGCGGCGGATCTCATCGTCGACCTGGGCCCCGGGGCCGGCGCGGCCGGGGGGCGGATCGTCGCCAGCGGAACGATCGAGGACCTCCGGAGCACCCCGGAATCGCGGACCGGCGCCTGGATCGCCTCCGCCGAGCGGCGGATCACTTCGCGGCTGCGCCCCTGGCGCGGGCGGCCGGCGGTCCGCGTCCTCGGGGCGGCGGCGAACAACCTCAAGGCCGTGGACGCCGTCTTCCCCCTGGGCACGTTGATCGCGGTCACCGGGGTTTCCGGCTCGGGGAAATCCTCGCTTCTTCAAGAGACCCTCTTCCGGGGCCTGCGCAACCGGCTGCTCGGGCGGCGCGAGCCCGCCGGAGCTTGCCGCGGCATCGAGGGCTGGCAGGCCCTGCGCCGGGTCCTCGAGGTGGATCACAGCCCCATCGGTCGCACGCCGCGTTCCGTCCCGGCGACCTACCTCGGGGTTTTCGACGAAATCCGCCGCCTCTTCGCCGCCACCCCCGCGGCCCGCGCCCGGGGCTATCGTGCGGCCCGCTTTTCCTTCAACGTCGCCGGCGGACGCTGCGAGGCGTGCCGGGGCCAGGGACGGCCGCGGGTGGAAATGAGCTTCCTGCCCGAGGTCTACGTTCCGTGCGCCGTCTGCGGCGGCAGCCGCTATCGGGCCGAGACGCTCGAGATCCGCTACCGCGGCAAAACGATCGCCGAGGTGCTGGAGATGACCTTCGCCGAGGCCCGCGCCCTTTTCGAGGCCGTTCCCGCCCTGCGGCGGCCGCTCGGCTTCGTCTGCGAGGTGGGACTGGATTACCTGCGCCTCGGCCAGCCCAGCCCCACCCTCTCGGGCGGCGAGGCGCAACGGATCAAGCTCGCCGAGCAGCTCGGCCGACCGGGCGACGGCCCCGCGCTCTTTGTCCTCGACGAGCCCACGACGGGCCTGCACCGGGCCGACGTGCGCCGCCTGCTCGACGCGCTGCAGGCGCTGGTCGACCTCGGCCACACGGTGGCGGTGATCGAGCACAACCTCGCCGTCGTCGCCGAGGCCGACCTGGTGATCGATCTGGGCCCCGAAGGCGGCGAGGGAGGCGGGCGGATCGTCGCCCAGGGCTCGCCGCCCGAGCTGCTGGGAAAGACCGCGGTCTCGCACACGGCGCGGTGCCTGAAGGACTGGCTCGCGGGCGCGGCGCCGGGCCCGGAGGAGTTAAGCGGCGGGCTTGCCCGGGCCGGGGGATTCGGATAGATTCGCAACCCGGCGGGCGTCGCCGCCATCGCCCCCGCCCGCCGGGAAGGCCCGTTTCATGCCCCGACGCCTCGAACTCAAGCCCGCCGAGCTGCGCCGTTTCTGCACGCCGTCGCGGTTTTCTTTCGAGGACACCTCGGAAATCCCCTCGCTCGACCGCGTCATCGGCCAGGAACGTGCGGTCCTGGCGATCGAGTTCGGCCTCACCCTGCGCGGGGAGGGCTACCACATTTTCGTGAGCGGCCCGGAGGGCACGGGACGCCACACCATCGTGCGCGACCTCGTGCAGCGCCTGGCGCGCACCCGTCCCGCCCCCGACGACTGGTGTCTGGTGAACAACTTCGCCGACGAGTTCCGCCCCCGCGCCGTGGCGCTGCCGCCGGGGCGCGGCCCGGCGTTCGCGAAGAAAATCCATCGTCTCGTCGAGGACCTGAAGCGGGAGATCCCCGCCGCTTTCGAGACCGAGGATCACCGCCGGCGCCTCGCCGCACTCAAGTCCCGGCATGCGGCCCGCCAGCAGGCGCTGGTGCAGAAGATCGAACGCCGCGCCGCCGAGTGGGACTTGCAGCTCGACTCGCAGAACCGCGACTTTCCCATCGTCCCCCTTCTCGACGGCCGGCCGCTCGCCCCGGAGGAGCTTTCCTCCCTGCCGGAGCCGACGCGCCGGGAGATCGACGAGCGCGTGCGGCGCATGCAGGCCGAGCTCGAAAAATCCGCCCGGCAGCTGGAGGCCTCGAAGCGGCGGTTGCAGGCCGGGATCGAGCGCCTGATGAACCAGGCGGTTTCCCAGCTCCTGCGCCGCAGGCTCGCCCCGCTGCGCCGGGAATACTCCGGCCGCAAGGCCGTCCTCGATTACCTCGCGGCGCTCCAGGCGGACATCGTCGAAAACTTCAACCGTTTCTTTCCCTCCGAGCGCAAGGAGGACGGTGCCGAGGGCGGCCCCCCCGCGGAGCGCCCCGCGCTGCTTCCCTACCGGGTGAACGTCCTCGTGCATCGCCCCGCGCCGCGGGGCGCGCCCGTCGTCTACGAGGGACATCCGACCTACGTCAATCTCTTCGGCCGGATCGAAAAGCGCATGGGCGCGGCCGGCCCGAGCACGGATTTCACGCGTGTGCTGGCCGGTTCGCTCTTGCAGGCGAACGGCGGCTACCTCATCCTCGAGATCGAACCGCTTCTCGGCGCGCCGGCGGCGTGGGAGGCCCTCAAGCGCGCACTGCTCGAGCGCAGGGCCGACATCGAGGAGCTCTCCGAGGAGTCCTCACCCGCGGTCACCCCCCTGCGGCCCGAGCCGATCCCGCTGGCGGTCAAGGTCATCCTGCTCGGCAATGCCGAGACCTTCGCCTTCCTGCAGAACTTCGACCCGCGCTTCAACAAGATCTTCCGCGTGCGGGCCGACTTCGACGAGGAGGTCGAGCGCACCGCCGAAACCGAGCAGCTCTACGCCCGCTTCATCGCCCGCGTCTGCCGCGAGGAGAAGCTTCTCCCCTTCGACCGGCGCGCCGTGGCGGCCGTCGTGGAGTTCGGCCAGAAACTCGCCGAGCACCAGAACAAGCTCTCGCTGCGCTTCGGCGTGCTGCTCGGGCTGCTCCAGGAAGCCGACCACTGGGCCCGGCGACAACGCGCCCGCCGCGTCTCCGACCGCCACGTCACCCGGGCGTTCCGCGAGCACCGCTTCCGCTGCAGTCTCTACGAGCAGAAGGTCCTCGAATCCTTCCGCGAAGGGGTGATCCGCCTCGAGGTGACCGGGGAGCGGGTGGGGCAGATCAACGGGCTGGCCCTCTACGCGATCGGCGAGTACGCCTTCGGCCGGCCGGTCCGGATCACGGCCGAGGCCTTCCGGGGCAAGGCCGGGGTGATCAACATCGAGCGCGAAGTGGAGCTGAGCGGCCGCACGCACGACAAAGGGGTGTTGATCCTCTCGGGGTTTCTGGGCGGCCGTTTCGCCCGCGCCTTCCCGCTGCATCTCACGATCAGCCTGACCTTCGAGCAACACTACAACGAGGTCGACGGGGACAGCGCCTCGGCGGCGGAGCTCTTCGCGATCCTCTCCTGCCTGTCGGGATTCCCCCTGCGCCAGGGGATCGCCGTCACCGGGTCGGTGGACCAGAAGGGCGGGATCCAGGCGATCGGCGGAGTCAACCGGAAGATCGAGGGCTTTTTCGACGTCTGCCGCGACAAGGGCCTGAACGGCGCGCAAGGGGTGATCCTGCCGGCGGCGAACGTGCGGCACCTCATGCTGCGGCGCGACGTCCTCGAGGCCGTGCGCCGCAGGCGCTTCCATGTCTGGGCGATCCGCACCGTCGAGGAGGGCATCGAGCTCCTCACGGGCGTGCGCGCCGGCCGGCCGGACCGGCGCGGGCGGTATCCGGCGGGGAGCCTCTTCGGGGAGATCGAGCGCCGGCTCAAAGGCTTCGCGGAGCCGCGCCGCCGCGCCGCGGGCGAAGAAGACGGAGAGGAGGCCTGAACGCTCAGCCGTCCTTCTCCCGCCCCAGGGCGTTGCGCACGGCGATTCCGGCCTGTTCGGCGACGGCGAGCGCGAACTGGATGTCATGCTCCGAGAAGTAGCGCACCTCCGCGGAAAGCAGGCGCAGGATGCCGAGCGTCTCCTCGCCGACGCCGATGGGGACGGCGAGAATGCCCCGGATCCCCTCCTGCGCGGCTTCGCGGTGGTAGCGCGTGTGCACGTCGGCCGTGGCGTCCGGAATGACGACGGGCTCCCCCTGAAGGAGGTAGTAGGTGGCGGGTTCCTCGTCGAGCGCGCCGCGCTCGAGATAAGCCTGACTCAGCCCGTGCGCGGCTTTCAGGTCGAGCCGCCCCGCACGCGGATCGAAAAGGCGGATCGTACAGGCCTTGAGCCCCATCACCTCCGGCAGCCGACGGACGATGCGCTGCACGATCTCCTCGAGCCGCTCGGCGGAGTGGATCGCGCGGGCGATTTCGCAGACGGCCTTGAAGTAGTTGAGCTGCCGCTCCCGCTCGGCGAACGCACGGGCGTTTTCGATCGCGATCCCGCATTGCGCGCCGAGCGCCCCGGCGAACTCGAGCTCTTCGGCGTCGAAGCGCCGCGGGGAGCGGCTGAGCAACCGGAGCACGCCGCCGACTTCGCCCCGGATCGGGATCGGGGCCGCCAGCAGGCTGCGGACCCCCTCGGCCTTCGCCGCCTCGTGGTAGGCGATACGCGGGTCCGCGGTCGCATCCTCCACGGCGATGGGGCGCCCCTCGAGCACTTCGAGCATCCCGGGCTCCTGATCCACCGGACCGCGCTGCAGATAGGCCTGGCTCAGTCCCTGGGCGGCGCGCAGCACCAGCCGGCCGCTGGCGGGGTCGAGCAAGCGCAGGGTGGCGGCGTCGACCCCGAACACGGCGGGCATGCGCTCCACGATCAACCGGAAAAGGCGGTCCACGTCGAGCGTGGCCGTCAGCGACGAAATCACGTCCAGAAGCAATCGGAGATAGGACGCGTTGCGTTCCATAGGCGGCCTCCTCGAAAGGGGATCGGCGCCCGGCGGTGCGCCCCCCGGATTCTCCGGTCGCGCCCCCTGCGCCCGGTGGCATCGATTCTAACGCATCTTTCCCCGTTTTCCAGATGATTCTCCCCCCTTGGCTGCAGGCGACGGCAAGCGGGTTGTTCTGCGCCCCCGCCGGCTGCCACATCGACCCCCGGCGGCCGGTCGCGCGCGCGGTCGTCAGCCACGCCCACGCCGACCACGCCCGGCCCGGATGCGGCCGCTACCTGGCGACGCCGGAAACCGCCCGCCTGCTGCGTCTCCGGCTGGGGGAGGCGATCCCCGTGCAGGAGCTGGCCTGGGGGCGAACTCTCGTCCTGAACGGGGTGCGTCTCTCCTTTCATCCCTCGGGCCACATCCGGGGAGCGGCCCAGGTCCGCCTGGAACACGCCGGAGAGGTCTGGGTGGTCACGGGGGATGTCAAGACCGCATCCGATCCCACCTGCCTTCCCTACGAACCCGTGCGCGGCCACGGTCTCGTGCTCGAGTCGACCTTCGCCCTGCCGATCTTCCGCTGGCCCGATCCCGCCGCGGTCTTCGCCGATCTGCTCGCCTGGTGGCGCAAGAACGCCGAAGAGGACCGGCCGAGCCTGCTCTTCGCTTACGCGCTCGGCAAATCCCAGCGGATCCTCGCCTCCCTCCCGCCGGATGCCGGTCCCGTGTTTCTCCACGGCGCCCTCGAGGCGCCGACGGCGGTCTACCGCGAAGACGGTGTGCGGCTTTCTGCGGCGCGGCGGCTCGCCGCGACCGAGGCGCCGGAGAACCTCCGCGGTGCGCTCATCCTCGCCCCGCCCGCCGCGTCGGAAAGCCCCGCGATGCGGCGGCTCGCCGCGGCCGGACGCGCCTTCGCCTCGGGGTGGATGCAGATCCGGGGCTTCCGGCGGCGCCGCGCGCTCGAGGCGGGCTTCGTCCTCTCGGACCACGCCGACTGGCCCGGTCTCTTTGCGGTGATCCGGCAATCGGGGGCGGAGCGGGTGTTCCTCGTCCACGGCTTCGCCGAGGAGCTGGCGCGCACCCTGCGCGCGGCGGGCCTGGCGGCGGAGGCCTCGGCCGCCGAGCATGAACGCGAAGAGGACGAGGCCCCGCCGTGAAGCCCTTCGCCCGACTCTTCGCCGAGCTCGACCGCCGACGCCGGGCGCGCGATCAGGACGCGGCGCTTTCGGCCTACTTCCGCGCCGCTCCCCCCGAGGATGCCGCCTGGGCCGCCAGCCTGCTCATCGGGCGAAAACCCCGGCAGGCCGTCCCGACCGCCCGCCTGCGGCGCTTCGCCGCAACGGCGGCGAACATTCCGGATTGGCTGTTCGCAGCGTGCTACGAACAGGTGGGGGATCTCGCCGAGACGATCACCTTGCTGCTCCCCGAGGGCGGCGGTCTCGAGGAGATCCCTCTCCACGTCTGGCTCGAGCAGCGGCTCCCCGCGCTGCACGGCCTGGAGGAGGAACGACAACGCCGCATCGTTCTCGAAACCTGGCACGGTCTCGACCGCACGGCGCGCCTGGTGTGGAACAAGCTCGTGACCGGCGGCTTCCGCGTGGGAGTCTCCCGCCGCAAGGTGATCCGCTCCCTCTCGCGGCTCTCGGGCGTAGACGAGGGGGTGATCGACCGCCGCCTCCTGGGCGCTTGGAGCCCTTCGGCCGAGGCCTGGCGGGCGCTTTTGCAGCCGGCCGACGCCGCCTCCGATGCCGGGCGCCCCTACCCTTTCTGCTTGGCGCACCCCCTGGACCTGCCTTTGGGGGCGCTGGGCGAACCGGAAAAATGGCTGATCGAGTGGAAGTGGGACGGCGTCCGCGCCCAGATCGTCCGCCGCGGCGGGGAAGCCCTGCTCTGGTCGCGCGGCAAGGAGGGGATATCCGCGGCGTTCCCGGAAATCCGGGCCGCGGCGGAGCTTCTCCCCGCGGACTGCGTGCTCGACGGCGAGATCCTCGCCTGGGACGGGGATCGCCCGCTCGATTTCGGGCTCCTGCAGCGCCGTCTCGGCCGGCGGGATCCCGGCAAGCGCTTGCTTTCGCGGATCCCGGTCGTCTGGATGGGCTACGACCTGCTCGAGGAAGAGGGATGCGACCGCCGGTCGCTTCCGCTCGCCGCCCGCCGCGAGGCGCTCGCGAGGCGGCTCGCGGCGGCGGCCGATCCGCGGCTGCGGCTTTCCCCCGCGCTGCGCGTCACGGGCTGGGAGGAGGTCGCCCGGCGACGCCACGAGGCCCGCGGCCGCGGAGCCGAGGGGCTGATGCTCAAGCGCCGCGATTCCCCTTACGCCGTGGGCAGGCCCCGGGGAATCTGGTATAAATGGAAGGCGGAACCCTACCGGGTCGACGCCGTGCTCACCTACGCCCGGCGGGGTCACGGCCTGCGCGCCGGGCTGTATACGGATTACACCTTTTCGGTGTGGGATGCAGACCGTCTCGTCCCCTTCGCCCGAGCCTACTCCGGGCTGGACGCCGCCGAGATCCGCGCGGTGGACCGCTTCATCCGCGCCAACGCCCGCGAGCGCTTCGGCCCGGTGCGGGCGGTGAAACCGGAGCTCGTCTTCGAGATCGTCTTCGAAGACATCCGCCGCTCGGAGCGCCACAAGTCCGGGGTCGCGGTCCGCTTTCCGCGCATCGCGCGCCTGCGACGCGACAAGCCGGCCGAGGAGGCCGACACGGTGGAGACGCTCCGGGCTTTGATCGCCCAGAAAGAAACGACGCCATGAAACGAACCGACATCCGCCGGCTCTTGGAACGCGAAGCCGGCCTCGAGGCCGTGCGTGTCTGCGGCTGGGTGCGCACCCGCCGCGATGCCAAAGGGATCTCCTTTCTCGAGCTGAACGACGGCTCCTGCCTGCGGAACCTGCAGGTGATTCTCGAAGGCTCCCTGGCCGAGGAGGGGCTGCTCAAGCGCCTCACCACGGGCTGCGCGGTGGCGGTCGAGGGAGCGCTCGTCGCCTCGCCGGCCGCCGGCCAACGTTGGGAGCTCCGGGCGCGAGGGCTGGAGGTGCTGGGCGAGGCCGACCCGGAGAGCTATCCGCTGCAAAAGAAGCGTCACCGCGACGAGTTTCTGCGCGGGATCGCCCATCTGCGGCCGCGCACGAACAAGTACGGCGCGCTCTTCCGCATCCGCTCCGAGGCCGCCTTCGCCGTGCACCGTTTTTTCCGCGAGCGGGGCTTCTTCCACCTGCACAGCCCCATCCTCACCGGATCCGACTGCGAGGGGGCGGGCGAGCTCTTCCGGGTCACCACGCTTAGGGAACCGCCGCCCGCCGCGGGCGGCGAAAACCCCTGGGCGGAGGATTTCTTCGGCCGCGAGGCCCACCTCACGGTCTCCGGCCAGCTCGAGGCCGAGCTCTTCGCCTGTGCGCTCGGCCGGGTGTACACCTTCGGGCCGACCTTCCGGGCCGAGAACTCGAACACCCCGCGCCACGCGGCCGAGTTCTGGATGATCGAGCCCGAGATGGCTTTCGCCGATCTCGAGGACGACCTGGAGCTGGCCGAAGCGCTCGTGAAGCAGCTCGTGCATCACCTGCGGGAGCACTGCCGCGAGGACCTCGAGCTCTTCGCCCGCTGGGTCGACCCCGAACTGCCGGCCCGACTGGAGAACCTCGTCGCCCGCCCCTACGCGCGCATCCCCTACGCCGAAGCCGTCCGCATCCTGCAGGCCGCCGGGGAACCGTTCGAATTCCCGGTGCAGCCGGGCGCCGACCTGCAGACCGAACACGAGCGCTTCCTGTGCGAGCGGCATGTCGGCCGCCCGGTTTTCGTCACCGACTACCCGAAGGAGATCAAGCCGTTCTACATGCGCGTGAACGACGACGGGCGCACCGTGGCGGCGATGGATCTTTTGGTGCCGCGGGTGGGCGAGCTCGTCGGCGGCAGCCAGCGGGAGGAGCGGCTCGCGGTCCTCGAACGGCGCATGGAGGAGACGGGGCTGCCGCGCGAGCCTTACTGGTGGTACCTCGACATCCGGCGCTACGGCACGGTTCCGCATGCCGGCTTCGGGCTGGGTTTCGAGCGTTTCCTGATGCTCGCGACCGGGGTCGCGAACATCCGCGACGTGATCCCCTTTCCGCGCACCCCGCGCAGCCTGGAATTCTGATGCCGCCCACGGCCTTTCCCTCCGGGACCAAGCCCCCGGGCGAGAGCGGCGGCGACCGGCTCGTGCGTTTCCTGCTCGCCGGCGGAAGCGTCCGCGGCGCCGTGGTGGACGGCTCGCGGCTGGTCGCGGACATGCGACGCCGGCACGAGCTCGGGGTCCTCGAAACCGTCGTCTTGGGCCGCGCCTTCCTCGGGCTGGCCCTGCTGTCTTCCGGTCTGAAGGGGGAGGATCGCTTGGCGTTGCAGATCCGCTGCACCGGCCCGATCCGGGGGTTGAGCGTCGAGGCGAACGCCTCCGGGGAAATCCGCGGCTTTCTCGAGCAGGTCCCGATCCCCGTCGAAGGTCCCCTCGAGGACCTGGACCTCCGCCGTTTCTTCGGCGCGGGGCTGCTCTCCGTCACCCGCGTGATCGAAGGGGCCCGGCGGCCGTTCACCGGAAGGGTCGAGCTGGCCTACGGCAACCTGGCCCTGGATCTCGCCCACTACTGTCTGGTCTCCGAACAGATCCCCACGGCCTTCAACCTGAGTCTTCCCCTGGACCGCGACGGGACGGTACCGGGGGCGGGGGGACTCATGCTGCAGGCGATGCCCGAGGCGATAGACCGCCTGCTCGCCGACCTGGAGCGGATCGTCGCCGACTTTCCGTCCTTGGGGGAACGCTTCGCCCGCGGCGAGCCCCCCGAGGCGATCGTCGCGAGCGCCTTCGCGCCCTGGGAACCCGTTGTTCTCGACTCCCGCACCGTCGCCTTCCGCTGCCCCTGCCACCGCGCGCGCATCGAGTCCCTGTTGCACCTGCTTCCGATCTCGGAACTCAAGGAGATGCGGGACCACGGCCCGTTTCCGATCGAGATCCGCTGTCGCAACTGCAACGCGCGCTACCCCTTCGGCCGCGAGGAGATCGCCCGCATCTACGGCAGCCGCTATCCCGACAATTGAAGGCCCGGAAGGAAGGGGCGGCGGGGGATCAGCCGGAAGGTTTGGCGGAGGATTTCTGCTTCAGCCCCTGCACCATGCGGTCGACCGTCATCCCGCCCGGCACCGCGGCGAGGGGATTGATCGCGAGCAACTCTTCCCAGGCGCGGATCGCCCCGGCCTCATCCTTCAGGTCGTGCAGGAGGACGATCCCCTTGTTCAACCGCGAGATTTCGTGGCGCGGGTCGATCGTCATGGCCCGCTCGAAGCAGCGCACCGCCTCTTCCGGGTTCCCCTCCCTGCGGTACATGACCCCCATGTCGGTCCAGACGTCGGCGTTGTCCGGATCGAGCGCCAGCGCCCGGCGGTAGGCTTCGATCGCCTTGCGGGGCTGGTCGGTGTCGAAGTAGAGGTTGCCGAGTTCGACCCAGGCCGAAAGGCCGGCAGGGTTGCTCGCGGTCTGCGCTTCGAGCTCGCGGATGCGCTCGGCCATGGCCGGAGCGGAAGGAACCGCGGCGGTCGGAGTCCCGGATCCGTTTTCGCTCTCCGAGCGCCAGACCCCGAAAAGGACACCGCCGAAGAAGCCCACGGCAAGGGCAACCAGGGTAACGAGAAAAAGCGTTTCCTGACGCACGAATTTGCCTTCCTCCGGCGATCCGCCGCGGGTTTCCGGGGGCGGGGGGATGTTCTTCCGGGCCATGCATCCTCCTTCGGGGCGGCTCAACGCCGCACGGTGCGGGTTTCGATCCCCTGCGCCGCCAATTCCCGCCGCTGCTTTTCGGCCGAGGCCGCATCGGCGAAGGCGCCCACCACAAGCCGCAACGGCCTTCCCGGGTCCTCGAGGAGGTAAGCATCCCATCCCCGAGCCGCGATCCGCTCGCGCAAGAGGGCGGCTTCCTGCGGGTCGGAGAACTCGCCCGCGAGATTCCCGAAAGGCGTTTTCACGGGAACCGCCTCGCCGATCCCCAGCTCGCGGCGCGCCGCCAGCGCCTCGGGGAGGCTGCGGTAGGCTCCGAGAAGAAGCCGCCACCACGTGCCCTTCTCGCCCAGCTCGGCCTGGACCAGGTAGGGGTTCAAGCCCCGTTGCCGCCAGGAGCGCTGCGCGGCGAGCGCGTTTTCCCGCCGGCGCAGGCTTTCGACCAGCAGCGAAAAGGGCCGCGGCTCGGGCGGCGCCGCGACGACAGGCGGGGCGGACTCCGGCGGCGGGGGGCCGGCCGAAGGGATCTCCCGCGTCGCGGCAGCCGCGGAAGCGGCGGAGTCCTGGACGACCGACGGGGGCGGTGGGGGCGGGGCGGCCGCTTCCTCCGGCAGTTTCCCTGCAGCGTCGGGGGTCTCCGAAGGCGCCGCCGCCGGGGCCTCGGGCAGACGGCCGCGGACCATCGGCTCCCGGGCATCCGCGGCGGCGGGGCTCGATGCGGGAAGGGGAGGAAGCGGCTTGGTCACGACCGTCCGGCCGCTGCCGACGGGGGATCCGGCGGAAGCGGGCCGTGGACCCCCTCCGTCGAGGAAGAGGCCGACGGCTCCGCTCCCGATCAGGGCGCCCACGATCAGGGGCCCGGCGAAGCGCAAGGCAAGGGGAAGGCGAACAGCGTTCATGGCGGGTTCTCTCCGCGTCGGGGGGCGGCGGCCTCCCCGGAGGTCCGGGGGGCGACCCGGTGGACGGTCCTCTCATAGCCGATCGACCGCGAAAGGTAAAGCGGGCCCGCGGCGCAACCGCCGCAAAAGCCTGTCTTTGACGCGGCGGATGTGATAGTTATGTTCTTCGCCATGAGGAAAATCCTCGTCCTTCTTTGTTCCGCCCTGGGGATCGCCGGGGCCGCGGCGCCGGAGGTCGCGCTTTCGGCCGCCCGGCCGATGGAGGTCGAGCATCGCCTGGAGCTCGAGCTCCATCCGGCACAGCATCTTCTGGTCGGCCGCGATGAGCTGCGCGTCACCGGCGACGGGCGCGCCCAGCTCGTCTTCTCGCTCTCCGAGCGGGCCCGGGATCTGGCCGTGGAAGTCAACGGTCGGCCGCGAAGCTTCACGTTCCGCGCCTCCTCCTTGGAAGTCCCGCTCACCCCCGAGGAGCGCGACGCCGCCATCGACGTCCGCATCGTTTATCAGGCCGTCTTCGACGACCCCGCGCCGCTCGGCCCCTTTCCCGCCGACAATCCGGGATTCGGGGTCTCGGCCCTGATCACGGAAGAGGGCGCGTTTCTGCTCCCCGGCGCGGGATGGTACCCGGATCTGATCAACGCCCGGGACCGCTTTCCCCGCATCCGCATCCAGGCGCCGCGGGGGATGCTGGCCGTAACCTCGGGACGCCCGCTCGGCCACGAAGCAGAGGGGGAAAGGAGCGTTTCCCGCTGGCAGGCCGAAGGGGTGCCGCGCGGTCTCGCCCTCGCGGCGGGCCGGTGGCGGCTGCGCACGAAGGCCGTCGGCGAAGTCTCGGCCGCCGTCTATTTCACGGAGGCGAACCTCGACCTCGCACCGGCCTACCTCGAAGCCGTCGAGAGTTTCCTGCGGCTTTACGCGGAGCTCTTCGGGCCCTACCCCTTTGCGCAGTTCGCCGTCGTGGAGAATTTTTTCCCCACGGGATACGGTTTCCCCTCTTTCACCCTGCTCGGGGGGTCCATTCTCCGCCTGCCTTTCATCCGCGAGCGAAGCCTCGCCCACGAGATCGCCCACTGTTGGTGGGGAAACGGCGTGCTCGTCGATCCCGAGCAGGGAAACTGGTCCGAAGGGCTCACGACCTACGTCGCCGACTACCTGCTCGCCGCCCGCCGCTCCGAGGAGGAGGCGCGCGAGGCGCGCCTGCAGAGCCTGCGCAACTTCGCCACCCTCGTCCCCCGGGAAAAGGATTTCCCGCTGGCGCGCTTCACCCATCGCCACGACCCCGTATCCCGTGCGGTCGGCTACGACAAGGCGATGATGGTCTTTCACATGCTCCACCGGCAGCTCGGCGAGGAGGTCTTCTGGGGGGCGCTGCGCGACCTCTTCGCCGCCCGCCGTTTCCAGCCGACCGGCTGGGATCACATCCGGGAAGCCTTTGAAAGGCGGGCCGGGGTCGGGCTCGCCGGGTTCTTCGATCCCTGGGTGGGACGGCGGGGGGCCCCGGAGATCGAGCTCCAAGGGGTCGAGCGCACCCCGACGGCGGGGGAGGGCTGGAAGGTTTCCGGCCGTCTGGTGCAGTCGGGCGTTCCCTTTCCCGTGGATCTCGAGCTTGTCCTGTACACCGCGTCCGGCGCGAGCACGCACCGCGTCGCGCTTCGCGGCCGGGAAACGGAATTCGCCTTCGACGCGTCCGGAGAGCCTCTCGAACTGCGGCTCGATCCGGAATATCACGCGCTGCGGCGGCTGTCTCCCGAAGAAATCCCCTCCACGGTCAACAGCCTGCGGGGAAGCCCGGCGGCGACGCTTTTCTGCGGGCCGCCGGAATCCCAAGACCTCGCCCGCACGCTGGCCGAAGCGCTCGGACTGCGCGACGGGCGTTTCCTTCCCCTCCCCCCCGCCGACCCGGCCGCCTGGCGGGATTGGAACGTCATCTTTTTGGGGATCCCCGCCGACGGGCGGTGGCTCGCCCGCATCCCGGAAGGGGGCGAATTCTCCGCACAGGCGCCTTTCGCCGCCGGCCCGGGGGAACTCCTCTTTCTGGTCTCCGCCCACCCGGCGGCGGAGGATCGCGTGGTCGCCTTCTTTTCCGACCCCGCCTCGCCCTGGGCCTATCGGGCGGCCGCGCTTCTGCCCCACTACGGGCGCTACAGCCGTCTCGTCTTCCAGGAAGGACGGGTCCGCGAGCGGCGGACCTGGGAGACGGCCAATGCCAAAGGAACCCACCGATGGACCCCTTCGGCCGGCGGACGCTCCGCCTCCTGATCGCGACGGTTCTGCTCGGCGGGGCGCCGCTTTTCGCGGCGGAAGGGCCTGCCGCGTACGATGTGCGCCACGGCAGCCGGATCGGCCTCGGCGAGCTGGCCGACCGGTTGCGGGACACGCCGATCGTTCTCGTGGGCGAGCTTCACGGCCGGCCGCCGATCCAGCGCGGCCAGCTCCACGTGCTTCAGGCCCTGCACGCTTCGGGCAAACCTCTGGCGGTCGGGCTGGAGATGTTCCGCCGCGACCGCCAGGAGGCGCTCGACCGCTGGGTCGCGGGCGATCTTCCGGAGCGCGAATTTCAGGCGGTTTTCCGGGACAACTGGGGCGATTCCTGGTCCGCCTATCGCCCGATCTTCCTCTGGGCGCGCGAGCGCCGCGTGCCGCTCGTCGGCCTGAACGTTCCGCGCGAGATCACCCGCAAGGTGGCTCAGTCCGGCTTTGCTTCGCTGAGCGAACAGGAGCGCGGCCTTCTTGAGGGGGTCACCTGCGAACTCGATCCCGCCTACCTCGATTACGTGCGCCGCGCCCACGGGGCGCACGGACACGGCGGCGGAGATTTTCTCTTCTTCTGCGAGGCGCAGATGGTCTGGGATGCGGCGATGGCCGTCCATGCGCTCGCCCATCTCGAGGCCCATCCGGAGCGATCGATGGTCATCCTGACGGGAATCGCCCACGCCCGCAAAGGGGCGGTCCCGCGGCAAATCGCCGCAAGAAGCCGGATGGCGACGGCGGTGATCCTCCCCGCCGTCCCGGGGCACCTCGATCCCGCGACCGTGCAGCCCGAAGACGGCGATTTTTTGCTTCTGGATCTGAAATGAGGTATTGCAGCGCCTGCGGCCATCCCGTACAGCTCGCCGTTCCCGCGGGCGACGACCGCCCGCGGCACACCTGCCCTGCCTGCGGCGCCGTCCACTACCAGAACCCCCGGGTCGTGGTGGGAGCGATCGTCGAGCGGGAAAACCGCATCCTGCTCTGCCGGCGCGCGATCGAGCCGCGGCTCGGCTGGTGGACGCTCCCTGCGGGGTATCTCGAAAGCGGGGAAACCCTCGCCGCCGGGGCGGTGCGGGAAACCTGGGAGGAGGCGGGAGCCCGGATCGGGGAGCTCACCCCCTATCTCATGTTCAACATCGCCCACATCGGGCAAATTTACCTCCTCTTCCGCGCCCGCCTGCTCGAGGAGGGTTTCCGCCCGGGACGGGAGAGCCTGGAGGTGCGCCTGGTCCCGGAGGAGGAGATCCCCTGGGAGCGCATCGCCTTTCCGGTGATCGGCGAAACCTTGAAAACCTATTTCCGCGACCGCCGCCGAGGAAGCTTTCCTTTCGCCATCGGCGACATCCTGCCGGCGGCGCATCCGGACGGGATCCGTTGATGGGCATCCGGAGTCATGCGGCGTGGCTTCTCCGTCCCGGCCGTCTGCCGGCGCTGTGGCTTCTTCTGGCGTTGGGGGTCGCCTGCGGCGACGGCCGGGAACCCTCCGCTCCGACCCCGGCCGTTGAGGGCGAAGGCATCTCCTTCTTCGGCATCGGCCGCGACTCGCGTTACAGCGAGGCGACGCGGCGGGAACTCGCGCGGCTCCTCGGCCGCGAAGCGATCGAGCGCCGGAGCCTGCTCGACCTGGAGATCCACTCCCGGGGCTTTCTGCGCGATCACCTGCCGGAAATCGACCGCCTCCAGCGGCGCCTGAACGACCCCCCCGGCGAGCGCGTCGACCACGAGGTGACGCGTCTGATGTTCCGTTACGCGCGGCAGGCCGGGGCGCCTTTCGATCTCGTCGACCTGATCTTCGACGGCCCCACCGGCAAACCGCTTCTCTTCCGCATGCGCTTCCGGCGCGACGAAGCCGGCACCGTGGCGTCGCTCCGGGAACGCTACGGCGAGCCGGAAGTCGTGCCGTGGAAGAACGAGCCCGGGGAATCCTGGCTGTGGCGGCGCGGGGAGGATCTGCTGGTGCTTTCCTTCGTCCCGGATCAATTCGGACAGTCGGTCCACCGGGTCGACATCTATTTCGTCGCCAACCTCGAAGCGACCGCCGCCCGGCGTGAGCAGGCGCGGCGGGGGGGACGGGCGCCGAGCCCGCCGTCCCCGTTCTGAACCCCGGGAGAGTCCGTCGCATGACCGCCGTCCCCCCCCCCTCCGGACAGCGCTCCAGCGGAATTCTTTCCCGTCTGCGGGAGATCCTGCTTTTCCTGCTGGACCATCTCGCCTTCTGGCGGCGCTATTCGGCGCGCCGCTTGGCGAAAATCCTCGCCGCCCACGAGCTCTGGTACGGTTCGCGCCAGAAACAGGGACGCCGCGCGACCTTGAGCGGCGCCCATCTCCAGGGCGCCAATCTCGAGGAGGCCGATTTGCGACGCGCCGATCTCAGCCGGGCCCGCCTGCGCCAAGCCCGCCTCAACCTCGCCGACCTGCGCGAGGCCGACCTCTCGGGAGCCGCCCTGCAGCGCGCCGAGCTGCGCGACGCCGACCTGCGCGAGGCCAACTTGAGCGAGGCCGACCTGACCGAGGCCGACCTCACGCGCGCCAACCTGATCATGGCCAATCTGAGCCGCGCCACCCTCGTCCACGCGACGGCACGCGACGCCAACCTCTTCCGGACCTATCTCAAAGGCGCCGATCTGACCGGCGCCGACCTGCGCGGCGCGGACCTGCGCGAGGCCAACCTGAGCCAGGCGGAGCTGAGCCACGCCGACCTGAGCCATGCGAATTTCATCATGGCCAACCTCAGCCACGCCCGACTGCAAACCGCGGACCTGAAACACACCCATCTCTTCCGCGCCTACCTGCGCGGCGCGGACCTGCGGCGCGCCGACCTGCGCGGCGCCGATCTCGCCGGCGCGAACCTGCGCGCGGCGAATTTGAAAGACGCGCTGCTTTCGCCGGAGCAGCTGCAATCCGCCGTTCAGGACGAGCACACGATACTTCCCGACGGAAGAAGCCCCTCCGGGGGCTGACGGCCGCCGGGCCCCGGATCCCGCGCCGGACGCGGGTCCTTTCTCGACTCCTTCGAGACCTGGAAAGGATCGACCATGAACCCTCCGCTTCGCATCGTCGCCTCGATCGTCGCCGCCGTCGCCCTCAGCGCCTGCGCGGGCGAGAGCCCCGCCCCTCCCTCCTCGGATCTCACTCGTTTCGAGCGGAAGATCAGCTACATCTTCGGCCGGGAAATCGGCCAGGGGCTGCGCGATTCCCCGGTGGAGGTGGACCTGGATGCCTTTCTGCTGGGCCTGCGCGACGCGATGGCCCAGAACGCCTCGCGCCTCGCCGCCGAGGAGGAGCAGCAGGTGCGGATCGCCTTCGCGGCGAAAATGCAGGAAGAACAGGCCCGGCGCACCATCGCGCTCGCCGAGAAGAACGCCCGCGAGGAAGCGGCCTTCCTCGAACAAAACCGTTCCGCGCCCGGAGTCGTCACCACGGCCAGCGGCCTGCAGATCCAGGTGCTGCGCGAAGGAAGCGGCTCCGCCCCCCAGGCGACCGATCGGGTGCGGGTCCACTACCGCGGAAGCCTCCTCGACGGCACCGAGTTCGACAGCTCCTACGCCCGCGAGGAACCGGCGGTCTTCGAGCTCGCCGGCGTCATCCCCGGCTGGGCGGAAGGGCTGCAGCGGATGAAGCCCGGGGGCAAGTACCGGCTGTGGATCCCCTCGAAGCTCGCCTACGGCGCCGAGGGGGCCGGGCGGGCGATCGGCCCCAACGCACTGCTCGTCTTCGAAGTCGAACCGATCGAGATCCTGAAATAGCCGCGCCGCCAGGCGCGGCGCTTGCCAAAGCCGCCAAAGACGTCTACTTTTTTTGGCTTCGGATGCCGGCAAGCGGATAGACGACCGAAAGGAGGTCCCATGAAGGAGAAACGCAATCCGCACCTGAAGGTTCAGGAACTCTGCGACTGCTACGCCACGACCGACCCCCTGCGCGAGATGTCGGCGATCGACCGCGAAGCGGACCGTGAGGAGGCCGCTCTCAAGTGGCTGGCGCTCGCCGCCCTGCACGGAGTGAACCAGAACGCGGAGTCGATCACCCTGCGCCGGGACCGGGACGGCTCGTTCCGGGTCTTCGCCAAGTACCGCGTGACCGAGCTGCCCGCCCCGGGCCGCGAGGTGGGGGAGAAGATTCTCGCCGCCGTGCGCGAGATCACGCACCTCGAGGGGAAAAAGGGCAAGACGCCCCTGGCTCTGGGGATCCGCAACGACAGCCTTGAACTCAAGATCAAGATCGACTCCGAGGGCGACGCCGCCAAGGTGAAGATCCGGTTCCCCGGTTGAAACCCGGCCGGAGTCCCGCGCCTTCCCCGGGGCTCCGGCGCTTCCTTCCCCGTTGACGAACGGAATCTTCCATGACGGACGCACCGAACAAGATCATTTACTCGATGATCCGGGTGAGCAAATACTACGACAAGCGCCCGGTCCTCGAGGACATCTCCCTGTCCTACTTTTACGGCGCCAAGATCGGCGTTCTGGGTCTCAACGGCGCGGGCAAGAGCTCGCTGTTGCGCATCTTGGCCGGCGTCGACCGGGAGTTCGTCGGCCAGACGGTGATCTCCCCCGGCCTGACCGTGGGGTTGCTGGAACAGGAACCTCGGCTCGACGACGCGAAGACCGTGCGCGAAGTCGTCGCGGAGGCCGTCCAGGAAACCGTCTCCCTGCTCGCGGAGTTCGAGCGCGTCAACGAGAAACTCGCCACGCCCCTCTCCGAGGAGGAGCTGGAGCAGACGCTCGCCCGCCAGAGCGCGATCCAGGAAAAGCTCGACGCCCTCGACGCCTGGGACCTCGACGCCCGCCTGGAGATGGCGATGGACGCCCTGCGTTGCCCGCCGCCCGAGACGCCGGTGCAGCGGATCTCGGGCGGAGAGCGACGCCGTGTCGCCCTCTGCCGCTTGCTGCTGCAGCAGCCGGACATCCTGCTCCTCGACGAGCCCACCAACCACCTCGACGCCGAAACCGTGGCCTGGCTCGAGCGGCATCTGCGGCAGTATCCGGGAACGGTGATCGCGGTCACCCACGACCGCTACTTCCTGGACAACGTCGCGGGCTGGATCCTCGAGCTCGACCGCGGCCGGGGCATTCCCTGGAAAGGCAACTACTCCTCCTGGCTCGAGCAAAAGCAGGCCCGCCTGGAGCTCGAGGAAAAGGCCGAAAGCAAGCGCCGCAAGACGCTCGAGCGCGAGCTCGAGTGGATCCGCATGGCGCCCAAGGCGCGGCACGCCAAGTCCAAAGCCCGCATCGCCGCTTACGAAACCCTGCTCTCCGAGGAGCCGGGCCGGCGGGTGGAGGATCTCGAAATCTATATCCCGCCGGGCCCCCGGCTGGGAAACCTCGTCGTCGAGGCACGCGAGGTGAGCAAAGCCTACGGCGACCGCCTGCTCATGGAAGGGGTGAACTTCCGCCTGCCGCCCGGCGGCATCGTCGGCGTGATCGGCCCGAACGGCGCGGGCAAGACCACCCTCTTCCGCATGATCGCCGGCCAGGAAAAGCCCGACCGCGGCGAGATCCGCATCGGCGACACGGTGAAGCTCGCCTACGTGGACCAGAGCCGCGAGAGCCTCGACCCGGAGAAGACGGTCTGGGAGACGATCGCCGACGGCCGGGACGTGATCGAACTCGGCAAGGTCCAGATCAAGTCCCGCGCCTACGCCGCGCGCTTCAATTTCTCCGGCGCCGACCAGCAGAAGAAGGTGGGCCAGCTTTCGGGAGGCGAGCGCAACCGCGTGCATCTCGCGCGCATGTTGAAATCGGGGGCGAACGTGCTGCTGCTCGACGAGCCGACCAACGACCTCGACGTGAACACCCTGCGCGCCCTCGAGGAGGCCCTCGAGGCCTTCGCCGGCTGCGCGGTGGTGATCAGCCACGACCGCTGGTTCCTCGACCGCATCGCCACCCACATCCTCGCTTTCGAGGGGGACAGCCGGGTCGTCTGGTTCGAGGGCAATTACTCGGAGTACGAGGCCGACCGCAAACGGAGGCTCGGGGCCGAGGCGGATCAGCCCCACCGCATCAAGTACCGTCAGCTCACCCGGTAGGCAACCCCAGGCCCCAGGGCATGGCCGAGGCGATCTCGCCGAGCGTCCAGGGCGGGGACTGCGGGGTGACCAGCCCCGGCCAGGGCCAGCCGACGGGAGGCGGCAGGCGGAAGCGCAGGGGTTCGCCGCGCGTGGGATGGAGCAGCTCGAGCTCCTGGGCGAAAAGGGCGATCGCCCCGGGCGGGGGGGAAGGCCGCGCCCCGTAGCGCACATCCCCCACCACGGGGCATCCCAGGCGCGACAGCTGCAGGCGGATCTGGTGCTTGCGTCCCGTCTCGAGGGCGACGGCGACCAGGCTGCGGCCGCCGCGCGAGGCGATCAGACGATAGGAAAGCCGGGCTTCCCGCGAGGGACGCGTGGCCGCTTCGAGGGCGCGGCCGGCGGAAGGAAGCCGATCGAGGAGCCGGCCGGCATCGCGCGGCGGGCGGCCCTCGACGACGGCGAGATAGGCCTTTTTCAGACTGCGGTTGCGGATCTGCTCGCTCACCCGCGCCGCCGCCTTGGAGGTGCGCGCGAAGATCATCACCCCGGCCACGGGCCGGTCCAGGCGGTGGACGAGGCCGAGAAAGGCGCGGCCCGGCTTGCCGAAGCGCTCCCGCACCCAGCCCTTGGCGAGATCGAGCAGGCTGGTCTCCCCGCCGCCGTCCCCCTGCGAGAGCAGACCCGCCGGCTTGTAGAGCGCGAGCAAGTGGTTGTCGAGGTGCAGGACGGGCCAGCGGGGGTGATAGAACGAATCCATGAAGAAGCCCTGCGGTTCGGAATCCCTTTCGTCCATCCGTCCCCCCCGCAGCCGGGACCCCGGCCGCGGCGAGATGGGAGAGATCCTGCGCGGCTGCGGCATCCGGTTGCCCGAGCCCGCACTCGATCTGCTCTGGGCCTACCACAGCCTGATCCGGGAACACAACCCCGAACTGAACCTGACCCGGGTGCGCAATTTCCGGCGCATGGTCCTGCTGCTCTACGCCGACGCTCTGCTGCCGGCGGATCTGCTCGAGTTGCCCTCGCCCCTGCTCGACCTGGGGACCGGGGCGGGCATGCCGGGGATTCCGCTCAAGATCTACCGGCCGCGGCTCGAGGTCCTTTTGGCCGAATCCCGCGCCCGGCGCGTCGCCTTCCTCGAGACGGCGATCGCCCGCCTCGGGCTGGAAGGGATCCGCGTCGTTCCCGGCCGCCTGACCGCGGCCTTCGAAACCCCGGTCCAGGGCGTGATCACCCGCGCCGTCGAGCCGATCGTCGATACGCTCGCGCGGATCGCGGGCTGTCTGGCGCAAGGGGGGCTGGCGATTTTCATGAAAGGGCCGCACGGCGAAGCCGAGATCGACGCCGCACGCCGGCGGTTCGCGGAGCAATACGCGCCGGTCGAGGACCGTGCCTACACGATCCCCGGGACTTCCCACGCGCGCCGGCTCATCGTCTTCCGCCGGCTCGACGCGCCCTTTCCGGAACGCCGGGCGCGGGCGCTCGGCCGCAACCCGGCCCCTGCGCTCACCAGCCCGCAAAACCCGGGGTTCAAGGAGTTGAAAAAACTGCTCGCCTCCCGCGGCATCCGCAAGAGCGGGCGCGCGCTGGTCGCCGGGGAGAAGCCGGTGCGCGAGATCCTCGCCCGGCATCCGCGCCTGTGCCGCGCCTGGGTCGGGACCCCCGAGATGTGGCCGCCGGAGAACGCCGTCGGACTCGAGTGGATCCGCCTCGCCCCCCCGCTGTTCGCCGAGCTCGACCGCTTCGGAACCCGTCGGGGGCTGCTGTTGATCGACGTGCCGCCGATCGCGCCCTGGACTCCCCCGGAGGGCTTCCCGCGGGGGGCGAGCGTTTTGGTTCCCTTTCAGGACCCCGAGAACGTGGGGGCCGCGGTGCGCTCGGCCGCGGCCTGGGGAGCCAACCAGATCATTTTCTTGCAGGAAAGCGCGCACCCGTTTCACCCCAAGGCCCTGCGCGCCTCGGCCGGTACGGTGCTCGAAATTCCGCTCCGCTCCGGCCCCGCTCTCGCCGCCCTCCCGGCCGAGCTGCCGCTCGTTGTGCTCTCGGCCGAGGGGGAGGACCTCGAGGCGGTCGCTTTCCCCGAGGCCTTCGGCCTGCTCGCCGGAATGGAAGGCCCGGGGCTGCCCGGCGCACTTCGCCGGCGCGCGGTCCGCATTCCCATCCGGCCCGGCGTCGAGTCGCTGAACGCCGCCGCCGCGCTGGCGGTCGCCCTCTACGAGTGGCGCCGCCGGAAAGGCTGACCGCCGTGGAAAGCCGACTTCCCGCGAGCGACGCCGGCCCGGCCGCCCCCGGCGGCGTCTACCTCTGCCGGATCGGCGAAGGAGTCTCCTGCGGCGCCTGCTGCGGGCTCTACAACCGCCGGGGGATTTCGCGGCCGCGGCTGCAGGAGATTCTTTCGCGGCGGACGGAGCGCTTCCGCGCCGTCCCGCGGACGGCCGAGGCAATCGATGCTTACGCCCGCGAGGAGGAACGTCGGGAGCTCGGACCGCCTCGCTGGGCCGAGGTCTACCGCTGCCCTTTTCTCGGCTTCACCGGGGCAAACGCCGCCACCCCGGGCTGCCTCCTCCACCCCCGCTCGGAGGGCAACGCGGGGGTCGACTACCGCGGGCTGTCCTTCTACGGGGGGCTTGCCTGCCGCGATTACTTCTGTCCCGCCCACCGCACCCTGAAAGCCCCCTGGAAGCGCATCCTGCGCGCCGCGGCCGCCGACTGGTACGGCTACGGCATTCTCGTCACCGAACACCGCCTGCTCGGAAACTTTTTCGGGATCGTGGAAGCCCGTCTCGGGCGCATCCTCGAGGAGAGGGACGAAGCGGCCGCTCTGCCGGCTTTCCGCGAGTTCGCCGCGCTGGCGATCGCCTGGCCCTGGCGCGATCCGCAGCAGGCCGATCCGGGCCGCGATCCGTTCGACGACGGATCGCCCCGCCGGCCTCCCACCGCCGTCGCTTTTCCCGGCTCCCGTCCTTCGCCTCTTTTGCCTCTGCTCGGCGAACTGCGCTCGCGATTTCGGACGGCCGCGGAGCTTCAGGAAGCCGAAAGACGGCTCGAAGCGGTATTGTTACGCTTCAACGGGAGGGCAGACGGCTCAGGCGGCCGGGGGGCTTTCGCCCCCTCGACGGCGGTTGCTCCGGGCGGGCCCATCGTGCTATAAGCGCCCCGCAACCCCCCAAACCGTCGTCGGAACCTCAGAGGAGGATCGAATGGGAAAAGGCGACCGCCGCACGCGACGCGGCAAGATCTGGCGTGGGACGAACGGCAACGCCCGTCCCAAGAAGAAGACAAAAGCTCGGAAAGAACCCGCGGCGGCCTGAAGACCGCCGCATCCCCGGGCGGGAACTCCGCTTTCCGCCGAGCGCCGGCCTTCTCGACCGCCGGGTCGGAACCATGAACGGCAAACCCGCGAATCCCCGCTCCGCCGACTGGGACATCGACAGCCAGTTCCTCGACCGCTGGTCCCCGCGGGCCTTCGCCGCAGAGCCGCTCAGCGAGCGCGAAATCCACACCCTCTTCGAAGCCGCGCGCTGGGCCCCCTCCTGCTACAACGAGCAACCTTGGGTCTTCGTCTACGCGGCGGACGAGGAGGACCGCAAGCGGCTGTGCGCGTGCCTCGTGCCCAAAAACCAGACCTGGGCCTGCCGCGCGCCGCTGCTGCTGTTCATTTTGAGCCGCCGGCGTTTCCGCGCGGACGGCCGTGAAAACCGCCATGCCGCCTTCGACGCCGGGGCGGCCTGGATGGCGCTGGCCCTCCAAGCGCGTCGGCTCGGCCTCTACGCCCACGCCATGGCGGGATTCCGGCTGGAGGAAGCCTGCCGCGTGCTCGGGGTCACGCCCGAGGACTGGCATGTGCTCGCCGCCGTCGCCGTGGGACGAAGAGGCGCGCCCGCGCATCTGCCCGAGGATCTGCGGGCGATCGAGTCGCCGAACACGCGCAAGCCGCACGACGAGGTCGCCTTTTCGCTGGCGCGCTGGGCGGCGGAAACCGGCCGCGGGGCGCCTGCCGCGGACGGCGCTTAACCCTCCCGGTGCGGGATCCTGATCGTTCGATCCGCAGATGGCTTCCGCCTTTCCGCCGCTCGTCGACACCCACGCCCATCTCGCCGCCGCCGCATTCGATCCCGATCGCGCGGCGGTGCTCGCCCGCGCGGCCGCGGCCGGAGTCGTCGCGGTGATCGCCGTCGGGGAAACGCTCGCCGAAGCCGAAAAAACCCTCGACCTCGCCCGCGCCTTCCCTCCGGTGCGCCCCGCCGCAGGCCTCGATCCCACGCAGCTCGACTTCGATCAGGCCGAAGCGCTGCTCCGCTTCATCCGCAGGCACCGCGAGGCCCTTCACGCCGTGGGCGAGGTGGGGCTCGATCACTGGAAGGTCCAGGACGACACCGGCCGCGGCCGGCAAAAGGAGATTTTCACGGCTTTCATCCGGCTGGCGATCGAGCTCGATCTTCCGCTGAACGTGCACTCGCGCGCGGCGGGGAGGGAGGCGATCGCCTGCCTGCTCGCCTGCGGCGCCCGCCGCGTGCAGCTGCACGCCTTCGACGGCCGGCCGCAGAGCGCGCTGGCCGCGCTCGAGGCGGGCTACTTCTTTTCGATCCCGCCCTCGGCCGCCCGTTCTCCGCAGAAACAGAAGCTGCTCCGCCGCCTGCCGCTCGATTGCTTGCTCGTGGAAACCGACAGCCCGGTTCTCGGGCCGGAGCCGGGGCGGAGAAACGAACCGGCCAATCTCCGCTTTGCGCTTGCGGCCGTCGCGCAGGCGAAGGGGCTCTCCGAGGAAGAAACCGCGCTCGCGATCGCCGCCAACACCGCCCGTCTTTATGGGCCGCTCTGAGAACCTGTACTCCCGGCTTCCGGCGCAGCCGGGGATCTATGGCCTGCTCCTCTACTGCCTTGGGCCAACGGAGATCGAGGTCGGGGCCCTCGGCCGGAGGGGCTTTCCCGCCGGCGGGCACGTCTATGTCGGCAGCGCCTGGGGCCCCGGGGGCCTGCGCGGCCGCCTGGGGCGCCATCTCGCGTCCCCAGGACCGCTTCGCTGGCACATCGATTCCCTGCGTCGGACCGCCGCCCTCCGCGAAATCTGGTGCCTGCCCGGGGCCGAAGCCTCGAACGAGCATCGCTGGGCGGCTCTCCTCGCCCAGGTTCCGGGGGCATCCGTACCCGTCCCTCGCTTCGGGGCCAGCGACGGCCGCTGCCGCGCGCATCTGCTGGCTTTCGCCAAAAAACCCTCTCCCCGGCGCTTTACCGCCGCGCTCGGGCGGGGGGCAGCCGGCGGGGTCCGGCTGCGGGTCTTTCGAGTGCGCCCGGGCGAAGACCTCGCCAAGCGGTCGTGAATGGGTTATAGTCCGCCCAAACGGCGATAAGGAGGATCCGAGGGGCCATGATCGCCTACTTCGTGCACGACGAAAAAAAGGGCTGCGACACCATCTACATCCCCGATATCGGCTGCTTCGTCCCGGTCGATGCGGCGGCCATGGAGCGTTTCATCGCCGTCAAGCCCGATTTCGCGCACTGGACGGGAACGGCCTGCGCCGCGGTCGCCCCCGAGGAGTTCGGCACCGTGATCGCGACCCGCGAGGACCCCGGAGACGTCTGCGTCGTCAAGCCCGAGCTGTGGCGCGCGCGCATGTTCGCCAATCTGGGCGACTCCGCCTGCCGGAAACCGTGAGCGCCATGGCCGCATCCCCCTTGCGGGAATATCTCGACTTCGCCGTGGAAACCGCCTGGGAGGCGGGACGTCTCACCCTGGGCTTTTTCCGCACGGCGATCGAAACCGAGACCAAGGCCGACGCCAGCCCGGTCACGATCGCCGACCGCCGCGCCGAGGAGTGCATCCGGCGGCGGATCGAGGCGCGCTTTCCCGGCCACCGCATCGTGGGCGAGGAGTTCGGGGAGCGCCAGGCGCAAGCCGGCGCCCCCTGCTGGTGGGTCGACCCGATCGACGGGACGCGCTCCTTCGTCCGCGGGGTTCCCCTCTACGGCGTTCTTCTCGGCTTCGAGGTGGAAGGCCGCATCGTCGTGGGGGCGGCCTATTTTCCGGCGCTGGACGAGATGCTCTACGCGGCCGAGGGCGAAGGGTGCTATCTGAACGGCCGGCGCTGCCGGGTAAGCCCCGCCGCGAGCCTCGCTGCGGCCGCGGTCTGTTTCACGAACGCCGCCGCTTTTCCCGGCGCGGGACGCGACGAAGCCTTGCGGCGCATTCTCGCGCGCGCCGCCTACAGCGCCGGCGGGTCGGACGCCTACGGTCATGCCTTGGTCGCCAGCGGCCGCGCCGAGCTCATGCTCGATCCCGTGATGAAGCCCTACGACTGCGGCCCGTTTCCGGTCCTGCTGCGCGAGGCGGGCGGCTTCTTCGGCGACTGGTCGGGGCACGAGACCATCTACGGCGGAGAGGCGCTCAGCACCAGCCGGAAGCTTCTGCCCGAGGTTCTGGCCGTTCTTCGCGGCGAACCCGAAAAACGAAAGGAGAATGGGGATGACCGGCGCGTCGTTTGATCCGTCGCAAAAGGCGCTCTCGCTGCTCGCGGAGTTCAAGAAATTCGCTTTCAAGGGCAACGTGATCGATCTCGCCGTGGGCGTGATCATCGGCGCGGCCTTCGGCAAGATCATCGACTCCCTCGTCAAGCACCTCCTGATGCCGCTCATCAGCCTGCTCGCCCCGGGGGAAAAGGGCTACCTCGGCTGGAAGGCGGTGGTGAACGGCGTGGAGATTCCTTACGGGTTGTTCCTCGGCGAGGTGCTGAATTTTCTGATCGTGGCGCTCGCCCTGTTTCTCTTCATCGTGAAGTTCCTGGGCTGGCTGATGAAGTCGAAACAGGAGGAAAAGAAGCTTCCCCCGCCGCTGACCAAGGACCAGGAGCTGTTGATCGAGATCCGGGATCTCTTGAAAAAAGCCTGAAGCCACGCGCCCGGAGGGCCGGCGCCGCGGCAAGCTCCGTTCCCCCGCCCTCCTTTGCGCCGCCGGCCGTTTCCGTCGGAGATGACGACTCCGGTCTGGATTTTCATCGCCGCCTACCTCGGCATCGCTCTGGGCCATGTCCCCGGGTTGACCCTCGACCGCACGGGGATTGCGCTTCTGGGGGCGATGGCCATGATTCTGGCCGGCGCGATCTCGCTGCCCGAAGCCGCAGCCGCGGTCGATGTCCCCACGCTCGTCCTGCTTTACGCCCTGATGATCGTCTCCGCCCAGCTCCGCCTGGGCGGCTTTTACACGCAGACGGCGCTCGCCGTCTCCTCCTTGCTCGTCCATCCGCGATTTTTTCTCTTCGCCTCCATGCTGACCGCCGCCGTGCTCTCGGCCGTCCTGGCCAACGACATCGTCTGTCTCGCCTTCACGCCGGTGTTGACGATGGCGCTTCTTTCGGCCCGGCGCAATCCGGTTCCCTATCTGCTGGGGCTGGCGTTGGCGAGCAACATCGGCTCGGCGGCGACCCTGATCGGCAATCCCCAGAACATGCTGATCGGCCAGGTGGGGCGGCTGGCCTTCGACCGTTTTTTTCTCTGGTGCGCGCCGCCCGCGGCGGCCGCGCTGCTCGCCGCCTATCTGCTGCTCTGCCTGGCGTTCCGTGGCGAGTTTCACCGCCGGATCGAGGCCCCCGACGCCGCCCATCTCCTGGAGCGGCTGCCGCGCTTCGACCGCTGGCAGAGCCTGAAGGGTCTGGCGGTGGTCGTCGCCCTGCTCGCCTTCTTTTTCACCCCCGTGCCGCGCGAGGTGAGCGCCCTCGGGGCGGCGGGGATTCTGCTTTGCAGCCGCAAGATGAGCTCGCGCGCCGTGCTGCAGCTGGTCGACTGGCACCTGCTGACCCTCTTCGGCGCGCTCTTCATCCTCGTCCACGCCCTTGAGCTCACCGGGACTCCCGCGGCGATCCTGGCCGCCCTGCGGGGCGCGGGCTTGGACCTCCAGGAGCCCGATCTGCTGGCGGCGGTCACGGTCCTGTTGAGCAACCTGGTCAGCAACGTGCCCGCGGTGATGCTCCTGGTGCGTTTTCTCGATCCGGCCCAACCCGTGGCCTGGTATACCCTCGCCGTGGCCAGCACCTTCGCCGGAAACCTCATCCCCATCGGCAGCATCGCCAACCTGATCGTCATCGAGCAGGCCGCCGCGGCCGGGGTGACGATCTCCTTCCGCAGCTACGTGCGCGTGGGCGTACCGGTGACGCTCTTCTCGATGATCCTGCTGGCGATCTGGATCCGTCTGGGTCCCCTTTGAAACCGCATCCGCATCGCCGCCGCGGCCGGGGGGCGCTTCCGTGTCCGTCCTTCGGTTGACAAGGATCCGCAGAGCGTTAGCTTCACCCCACGGGGCGCAAGTTCCAGCCCCCGACCCTGAATGCACGAAGGAGGCTCCCATGGCCCATCACGATAAAGACCGACTGGCGTTTTTCTTTCCGCGGGCGCGGGTCCTGAGCGAAGCCGAGATCGCGGCCCTGCCCGAGGACAAGCGGCGTGCGGCCGCCCGCGGGGGTATCCCCGGGGTCTGGCTCGAGGTGCACTGCCCCGGAGGGGCCTGCGTGGGGGCGGACGGCAAGATCGCTCTCGAAGCCGCGGGGGTCGAACCGACCCAGGGCAAGGGCATCTGGCTGAACGTGTTCTGCCCGGAAGAAAGCTGCCTGTGGAAAAGCGGAACCGAGACCGTCTGAACGGCCGCGGTGTTTCGATCCGCCCTTTCCTTTCCCGTCCCGGCCGCGGCCGGGACGGTCATTTGCGGTACTCCTCGGCGCGGATCCCGTAGCGCCGCAGGATCTGCTGCAGCGCCTGACGCTCCAGGCCGCAGCGGCGCCCCGCCTGGGTGACGTTCCCTTCGCTTTCGGCGAGCAGCCGACCGAGGAAACGGCGGTTGAACTGTTCGAGAACCGCCTGCTTGGCGCGTCGGTAGTCTTCGCCCGGCTCCGGCAGCACGGCGAGGCACTCCCCGCCGGAGACCCTCTCCCCCTGCTCCGCCCAGCCCACGTCGGCCGGTCCGATCTCCTCGGAGGCGGCGAAGGAGATGCCGCGCATGATCACGTTCTCGAGCTCGCGCACGTTGCCGCGCCACTCGTGGCGCAGGAACTGGCTCATCAGCGCCGGAGAGATCCGCTTGAGGGGCCGGTTGAGGAGCGCGCAGTGCTTTTCGAGCAGGTGGTTGGCGATCAGCGGGATGTCCTCGCGGTGCTCGCGCAGGCTGGGCTGGCGAATGGGCAGGACGTTCAGCCGGTAGAAGAAATCCTCGCGGAAGGAGCCCGCCGCGATCTTCGCCGGCAGATCCCGGTTCGTCGAGGCGACGATCCGGACATCGACCACGATCGAGCGCGTCTCCCCGAGAGGCTTGATCTCCTTTTCCTGGAGCACCCGCAGGAGTTTGGTCTGGATCGCGGGGCTGATGTCGCCGATCTCGTCGAGGAAGATCGTCCCCCCGTGCGCTTCCTGGAAGAGACCGGGGCGGTTCTCGGTGGCGTGGGTGAAAGCCCCCTTGCGGTAGCCGAAGAGCTCGCTTTCGAGGATGTTCTCGGGAACGGTGGGGCAGTTCACGGCGACAAAGGGGCCGCGGCGGCGCGGACTGAGGGCGTGCAGGGCGTGGGCGGTCAAATCCTTGCCGGTGCCGGATTCCCCGGTGATCAGCACCGTGAGGTCGGTCTGGGCGGCCATGCGGATCGTCTCGTAGAGGCGCTGCATGACCGCGCTTTTGCCGACGAGATCCTGGAAGGCGGAAAGCGGCGAACAGGCGAGCTGCAGCCGCCGGTTCTCCTGGATGAGGCTGCTGCGCTCGAGCGCCTTTTCCAGCCGCACCACCAGGGCCTCGTGCTCGAAGGGTTTGGTGATGAAATCGTAGGCGCCGCTGCGCATCGCGCGCACCGCGGTGTCGATCTCGCCGTAGGCGGTCATCATCACGACCGTCTGCTCGGGGGTTTCGCGCTTGATGATCTCGAGGAGTTCCAGCCCGTCCATGCCGGGCATCTTGATGTCGGCAAGCACGAGGTCGAAGCGCCCGGCGGACAGCCGGCGCAGGGCCTCTTCCCCGGAGGCGGCGGTCTCGACCCGGCAGTCGAGATCGGGCTCCAGGCTGCGCCGCAGCAGTTCGAGCAGGTCCTTTTCGTCGTCCACGATCAGAATCGCCCGTTTCACGGTTCCTCCTCGGGCGAGGGGCCCTCGACCGGAAGCAGGACGGTGAACACCGCGCCTTCCCCGGGCCGGCTCTCCACGCGGATCTCCCCCCCGTGTCGGCGCACGATGCCGTAGCTCACCGAGAGGCCGAGCCCCGTTCCTTCGCCGGTCGGCTTGGTCGTGAAGAAGGGATCGAAGATGAACGGGAGATCCTTCTCCTCGATCCCGCAGCCGTCGTCGGCCACGGCGACGGCGAGTCTTCCTTCCGCCTCGTGCCAGCGCGTGGTGACCCGGATCGTTCCCTCGCCGCCCACGGCGTGACGCGCGTTCATGAGCAGGTTGAGGAGCACCTGGCGGATCTTCTTGTCGTCCACCCGCACCTCGGGGATGCGGCGGTCGAAATCCACCTCCAGCCGGACCCGCTCGTCGCCCGCGTTCTGACCGAAGAAATGGAGCACCTCCTCGATCGTGCGGTGGATGTCCACCTTTTCCTGTTTCGGCTCGGAGCGCCGGGCGAACTTGAGCAGGTCCTCGACGATCGACTTGCAGTGGCGCACGTGCTTTTCGATCGTCTTGAGGTCGCGAAAGCGGTCCGAGCCGGGGGGCTCGCCGCGGAGCAGGAGCTGGGTGTAGCCCAAAATGACCCCCAGGGGGTTGTTGATCTCGTGGGCGATCCCCGCGGAGAGCTGCCCGATCGAGGCCAGCCGGTCGGCCTGGGCCATCTGCTCCTGGAGCCGGCGGCGCTCCTCGATGTCCCGGGCGATCAGATGGACGGCGGCCCCTGCGTGGGCCTCCTCGCGGTCCCGCACGGCGCTGATCAGCGCCGGAAACGTCGTGCCGTCGGGGCGTTTGAGCTCGAGCTCCAGGTTCTGGACGAACCCGCGGCTGTCGATCGCCGCGGCGATTTCCCGCCAGGCGTCGGGCCGGGCGAGAAACCGCATCAGGGGTCGGCCTCGCAGGCGGATCGCGGCGTCTTCGCCTCCGCCCAGCAGTTTCGCCCCGGCGGGGTTGATCTCCCGGATCGCTCCGGCGGCGTCGAGGACGGCGATCGGGTCGCGCGCGACCTCGAAGATGCGGCGGTACTGCCGCTCGGAATAGGCGAGCGCCCGCGCCCGCTCTTCGGCGAGGCGCTCGAGATCGCGGTTCACCGCGAGCAGCTCGCCGTGGGCCCGGCGGAGCGCCCGGCGGTCGCGGGCGATCCGTTCCGCCGTCTTCCAGACGCGCTCGAAAAAGAGCGTGACCGCGGCAAGGGCGATGAACATGAAGGTGTTGACCGCCCCGCTGTAAGGCCGCAGGGCCTCCCACAGATCGCCGCGGTCGGCCAAAAGCAGCATCTGCCGCGCGATGTGCCCCACCGAGCGCGAAAGGGAAAAGCCGGCCAGCCCCACGCAGACCCAGAAGAGGTAGATCCACAGGAGGCTTTCGGGATCCGAGCGCCGGAGCTTTACGGCCGTCGCCAGGCTGAGAAAGGAGAGCACGATCATGGCGAGCGCGCCGCCCACGTCCACGGCGAACAGCGGCCAGAAGGGCACGGTCACGGGGCGGTCTCCTCCGGCGAAGCATCCGCCGCTCGGCGGCGGAGCGCCCGCAGCCCGGCGTAGAGAAAGGCCATCGCCGGAACGCAAAGCAGGTGATCGAGCTTGGCGAGGTAGTAGAGGGGGGCGAGGATCTCCCCCCAAAGACCGGCCTCGATCCGCAGCCAGCCCGGGCCGATGCGGGAGGTCTGCACGATGCCCCAGTGCTCATCGAGCAGGTGGGCGAAAAAGGCGTCCGCGTTCCACAGGGCGAAGAAGAAGGCGGCGAGCTGGATCCGACGCCAGCCCGCCTCCCGGATCAGCCCCCGCTGCCGCAGGCGCAGGATGAGCAGCCCCATGGCGGCGAGGAAGAAGAGGTGCGCCCCCTGGTGGATGACGACACCCTCGGGGGCCCCGTGCTCCTGCACCGCACCGGCCGGCTCGGGCCAAAGGAAGAGCATCCCGCACAGGGCGGCGATCGCAAGGGCGATGCTCCGGGGTCTCAAGCAAGGAGGCATACGCCGGTGGCTCTCCGCAGAGGTCCCCGACCGATCCCCGGGGAGGGACCGGCTTACGCCGCGGCGATGCCGTCGCGGGCCCGCAGGCGCGCGATCAGGCGGGGGACAAGCCTGCGCAGCCGCCCGACGAGCAGCCGCGCGAGCAGATAGGCGACGAGAAACGCGACCCCATAGTTCATCCCTTCGGGTTTGCCGGGCAGGGGCACACCTTCGGGTGCGAAACGGGCCTGCAGCCAGTCGAGGGCGAAAAAACAGGGCCAGAGCGCGGCGGCCGAGAGGCCGAACTGGTTGAAGAACACATGCCCGAAAGCGCTGTTCGCCTGGCGGTTCAGGGCCCGGTAGCTTGCGGCGTCGCCGCGGCGCTCCGCCTCCTGCGAAAGCTGCTGGTATTTTTTCAGTTCCGCCTGGAGACGGGAAAGGTGATCGCGGTTGACCCGGGCGACGAGGCGCAGGGTGATCTCGCCGATCAGCACGACGAGCAAGGAGAGAAGAAAGGTGCCGATCGCCGCGTTCGCCGGCTCGGAGGCCGTCAGGCCGAAGAGCGGGGCGATCCAAGGGTCGAACGGGTGCGTCATGGTCGCCGCTTTCCTTACGCGTTCGGCGGGGAAGCCGCCCGGACCGGATCTCCGGTCCGGGCGGGTTGACGGGTGAGCTTCCGCCGCGCAACGGTCACATCGGCACCCAGGCCCGGCCGAAGAAGCCCTTGCTCAGATAGCCGACGCCCACGTAGAGGGCGAGGACGATGAAGATGAGCTTCAACCACTTGTCGGGGATGTATTTCGCGGTCCGCGGACCGATCATCGAGCCGATGAAAATCCCGATCAGCTGGATGCCGACCAAGGTCCAGTCCATCCCCGCGCCGGCCACCTTGATGTAGGTCGTGATGCCCGTGATCATGCTGAGCAACACGGCCAAGGCCGAGGTGCCGGCGACGACGAACATGGGCAACCCCACGATGCTCGTGAGATAGGGGACGTAAAGAAAACCGCCGCCGACCCCGATGAAGGCCGAAATCGCGGCGATGACCACCCCGCCGAAGAAAGCCGCGACCGGGTTGAAGGTGAAGTCGGTTCCGAAGAAGGTCATGGTGGACTTGGTGAGTCCGAAGGATTTCAGGCTGACGCCCGCGGCGGCGATGTCCTTTTTTTCGCGTACGGTTTTCTCGAAGGCCTGCGCCGCGGCCTTGGCCGCCTTCTTGCTTTCCTGGCCCTTCGGGGTGAGCTCGTAGATCAGGACGAAGCCCACGACCAGCACGAACACCCCGAACCAACCCTGATACTGGCTGAAGCTCACGCGGCCGCCGCTGATCGAAGCCGAGAGATAGGCGCCGACGATCGAGCCGATGCCGAGGGCGAGTCCGAGCGGCCAGGACATGCGGCGGGATTTGAAATAGTTGATGACGCTCAAGATGGCCGAAAGACCGACCAGGAACTGGTTCGAGGTGCGGATGCTGTCGGTCAGCGTCTTGTTGAGGCCCGGGGCGGTCTCGCGGAAGGTGCGCACCCAGTCGCCCAGCCCGTAGACGGTCATGTGCCCCACGCCGGCCATGATCCCGCCGAAAGCGCCGACGGTCGAAAAGATCCATCCCACCCAGGTGGCCCACAGAAGCGCGAGAATCCAGCTCACCTGCGGGGCCCCGGGCACGCCGAATACGCCGCGCGGCGCCGTGGGGTCGATCTGGCCCTTGCCCTTGCCCTCCGGCGCCTTGGCGATCTCCTGGCCGAGCTTGGCGGGAAGCCCGAGGTCGCTGCCCACAGCCTTGGGCTTAGGCTTGGGCGCCTCGGTCGCCGGCTGGCCTTGAGCGGCGGGCTGCTGGGCCCAGAGCGTCCCCGCCCCGAAGACGAAGACGGCTGCAGCCAGCACGAGGACGGCGACTGCTTTCGGGAAAAATCCTTTCCTGTTCATCCTTCCTCCTTTCGCGATGCACCGGCCGGTGGGCCGGCGGATTGAGATGGCGGCAAACCTTCGCTCCGCTAAGCAAGCCTCATGCCACCAGAATCAACCCGCACACCCGGAGCCGGTCCTCCGGCGGGAAGGATCGCCGGCGGGAAGATAAAATCGCCGTGGATAGAGAAAACCTGCCGAAATCAAATAACATCATCGTCCTTGTGCCGCTCGACGACGGCAGATGGAGCCTCGGCGGGTAAGGACGCCGGATAGGCCAGACCGGGGACGACCGGCGGATCTATGAGCAACGAATCGCATAAAATATTATGCGCCGCAATATTAATTTTGCTCTCACTTCCCATGGTCGACGCCCGAGGGGAAAATGAAAGCCAAACAACTCAGTGTTCAACCATTCTGAAAAATTGACTTTATTTTTCGTCCGGAGTCCCCGCGCGGACCGTGGCCGTTCAGGGACTTGTGGTATGTTTATTGCTTGATTTACTGCTTAGAAGCTCCCGCTGCCGGAAGGTCGAAGCTTTCTGCAGCCGGCGGCAGGGAATCTTGCGCGCCTGAGGAATGAGGATTCGCGTGCGCTCCCCGCGCCGCGAACGGCGGGGACGGCGCGCGTTTCGCCTTTTGAACAAACCGAACAGGGGGAGGTTTGCGGCCGATGGAAAAAACCGTTTACAGCCTGTGCTTCATGTGCTCGGTGCGCTGTCCGATCCAGGTCACGGTCAAGGACGGGCAGGTGACCTTCATCCAGGGCAACCCCAAAGTCCCCGGAATCGAGGGCAGCCTCTGCCCGCGGGGTGCGGCGGGCATCGCGCTCCTCTACGACGCCCAGCGGCTGCAGTCGCCGATGATCCGCAGCGGCGAGCGCGGCTCGGGTTCCTGGCGCAAGGCGAGCTGGGAGGAGGCCCTCGACTACATCGCCGAAAAGATGAAGGCGATCGTGAAGAAACACGGCGGCCACAGCGTCGCCCTGATCGAGCGCGCCAACCTCGCCAGCCACGTGAGCAAGGCTTTTCTCAAGGCGATCGCCTCCCCCAACTATTTCTCCCACGACGCCCTCTGCAAAGGATCGGTCAACACCGCCTGCCGCTCGCTTTTCGGCTACACCGACGCCCAGATCGGGATCGACTACAAGAACACGCGCCACATCGTGCTCTACGGCCGCAACCTCTTCGAGGCCATCGCCGTGAAAGAGGTGAACCAGATGATCGAGGCCCTCGGAGCCGGGGCCAAGATGACCTGCATCGACCCGCGCGTCTCCATCACCGCCACCAAGGCCCAGCGGTACTGGATGATCCGGCCGGGGACCGACCTCGCCCTGAACTACGCCCTGATCCACGTGATCCTGAAAGAGCGCCTCTACGACGCGGCCTATGTCGAGCGCTGGGTCCTGGGGCTGAACGAGCTGCAGGATTTCGTCCAGCCCTACACGCCGGAGTGGGCGGAGAAGGAAACCGGGATCCCCGCCGCGGAGATCGTCACGCTCGCCCGCGAGGTGAGCCGGGAAAAGCCCGCGGTGATCTTCCACTACGGCTACCGCGGGGCGCACCATGCGCACGAGATCTATCTGCGTCGCTCGATCCTGATCCTGAACGTCCTCATGGGCAGCGTCGAGGCCAAGGGCGGGCTCTTCTTCAAGAAGGGGCCGGGCGAGGTGGGCCGCAAGCCGGCGCGCAAGCTGACCGACCAGAAATTCCCGACGATCCAGGTGCCGCGCGCCGACAAGGTCGGGACCCCGGATTTTCCGCTCCCCGACCCGGAACACGGGGTTCCCCAGACGCTGCCGCAGGCGATCCTGACCGAGGACCCCTACCCCTTGAAGGCCCTCTTCGCCTACCGCATGGATCCCCTCATGTCCATGCCGGACACGAACCTCACGAAAAAGGCCCTCCAGAAGCTCGACCTCGTCGTCTGCTGCGACATCAACTGGAGCGACATCGCCTGGTGGTCGGACGTCGTGCTGCCGGAGTCGGTCTTCCTCGAGCGGACCGACTGCGTGCAACAGGCGAACGGCCAGAAGCCCCAGCTTTTCCTGCGCCGTCAGGCCGTCCCCCCCCGCTACGACACGCGCGACTGGGCGGTGATCGTAAAACAGCTCGCCGAGCGCTTGGGCCTCGGCGACTTTTTCCCCTATCAGAACAGCGAGGAGCTCGTCCGCTGGCAGCTCGAGGGAACCGGCTTCCGCCTCGAGGATTTCGACCCGACGGGCTTCGTCGCCTATACCGACAAGCAGATCCTCTGGGACCGGCTGGGGGGCCTCAAGCTCAAGACCCCCTCGCAGAAGATCGAACTCAAGTCCTCGCTCCTCGAGAACGCGGGCTTCGCCTCCTTTCCGCCCTACGAACCGGTGGCGGCCTACGAGGGAAACCGCTTCCGACTGATCACCGGACGGGCGGCGCTGCACACCCACGTCTCGACCCAGAACAACCCCTATCTGCACGAGCTTTTGCCCGAAAACGAGCTCTGGATCAACGCCCGGCGCGCCGCGGCCCTGGGGGTGAAGGACGGAGCGCTGGTCACGGTTTCCTCCAAGGTCGGCGCGGGGCAGATCCGCGCCCGGGTGACCGAGCACATCCATCCCGACGCCGTCTTTCTGCTGCACGGGTTCGGCCACGAGGCGGCCTTCGCCGCGCGCGCCTGCGGCCGCGGGGTCTCGGATGCGCTGCTCGAGGAAAACATCACCGACCGCGTCGGCGGGAGTCCCGCCCTGCACGACACGACCGTGACCGTCCAGCCGGTTTGAGCCGAACGCCAAGGAGGGAAACCGCCCATGAGCCAATATTATCTCTTTCAGGACACCAAGAACTGCATCGGCTGCCATTCCTGCGAAATCGTCTGCAAGAGCCACAAGGGCCTGCCGATCGGGCCCAAGCCCTGCCAGGTGATCCATGTCGCCCCGCGCCTGGTGAACGGTCAGCCGCGCGCCTCTTATGTCTTCATGCCCTGCTTTCACTGCCAGAACCCCTGGTGCGTCGCCGCCTGCCCGACCGGCGCGATGCGCAAGCGGCCCCGGGACGGCATCGTCTACGTCGAGGCCGAGCTTTGCGTGGGCTGCAAGACCTGCATCACCGCCTGCCCCTGGGGCGCCCCGCAATGGAATCCGGAAACCGGCAAGGCGGTCAAGTGCGACTACTGCAAGGACCGGCTCGATGCGGGGCTCAAACCCGCCTGCGTGACCGTGTGCACCACGCACTGCCTGCACTTCGGCCGCGTGGAGGAGATGACCCGCATCCGCCGCGAGCGCCACGCGCGCACCATCGCGAGCCTGGAGAACCAGATCGGATGAGCCCTCGCGGCCGTCCGCCGGAGCCGAGCCGATGAGCGCCAACGACCCCTGCCCGGTCGACGAGACCATCCGGCGCGTGCGCCAGGAGATCGATTCCGGAAAGCTCGCGCATCCCCGCAGCCGCCGGATCGCCGAGGAGATCCTCGATCTGCTGAACGACGTCGCCTGGGGCCGCGCCGGGGGGGACCACCTGGGGGCGATCGCCTCGCTCGCCGACGAGTTGGCCTCCGACCTCGAGCACCCGGCCGCCGACGCGCTCGCCCGCCTGCTGCTCGACGTCCTGAGCCGGAGGCGCGAGGTCTTCCAGAGCCACATCGACACCCACAACTGCGCCGGCGGCGACTGCGTGCGTCTCGTCCCCGCTCCCTGCCAGATGGCCTGCCCCGCGGGGATCGATGTCCCGACCTACGTGAACCTGATCGCCCAGGGACAGGACGACGAGGCGATCGAGGTCATCCGTCGCGACAACCCCTTCCCCTGGGTCTGCGGCCTGGTCTGCACCCGGCCCTGCGAATTCATGTGCGTGCGCGGCCGGATCGACAAACCGATCGCGATCAAGCATCTCAAGGCCTTCGCCGCCGAGCGCGCCCTCTCCGAGCGCCGCTACCGCAATCCGCCGCGCGAAGCCGACAAGGGGCGGCGGATCGCGGTGATCGGGGCGGGCCCCGGCGGTCTGACCGCGGCCTACTACCTCGCCCTCAAGGGCTACGGCGTCACGGTCTTCGAAGACCTGCCGATGGCGGGCGGCATGATGATGCTCGGCATCCCCCGCTACCGCCTGCCGCGCGAGGTGATCGACCGTGAGGTCGCCATGCTCGAGGACCTCGGCGTCCGCTTCCGCTTCCAGACGCGTTACGGTCGCGATGTCGATTGGGCGACGCTCAAGTCCCGCGGCTACGACGCGGTCTTTCTCGCCGTCGGCGCCCACGCCTCCTTCCAGCTGAACATCCCCGGCGAGCGCGATTTCCCGCAGGTGATCGAGGCGGTCGCGCTGTTGCGCCGCGTGGCGCTCGGCGATCACCGCGCCCCGGGAAAACGCGTGGTGGTCGTGGGCGGAGGAAACGTCGCCATCGACGCCGCGCGCACCTTGCTGCGACTGGGCTGCGAGGAGGTGACGATCGCCTACCGCCGCAGCCGGGCGGACATGCCGGCCGACGTGGAGGAGGTGGAACAGGCCGAAGAGGAGGGCGTCCGTTTCCGCTTTCTCACCATCCCCACGGCCGTGCACGGGGCGGCGGGCGCGGTGCGGGGGCTTGCCTGCGTGCGGGCGAAGATGGTGAAGAAAGACGACGGGCCGCGGCTCTTTCCCGTGCCCGTCGAGGGCAGCGATTTCACGATCGCCGCCGACACGATCGTCTCGGCCATCGGCCAGCGCATCGATTTCGATTGCCTGCGCGACCTCCAGGGCCTTGCTTGGAGCCGCCGGCAGACGATCCAGGCGAGCGCCGTGACCCAGGAGACCTCGCTTCCCGGCGTCTTCGCCGGCGGGGACGCGGTGACCGGGCCGGCGACCGTGGTCGAGGCCATCGGGGCGGGCAAGCGCGCGGCCGAGGCGATCGACCGCTGGCTCTCGGGCATCCCGCAGCCGACGATGCCGCCGGTCCCGGTGCGCCGCCGGCGCCTGGCCTGGATCGAGGTGCCGGCCAGCACCAAAATGACCCTCAAGCGGCCGGAGATGCCTTTGCTCAACCTCGAGCGTCGCCGGACCACCTTCCAGCAGGTCGAGCTCGGCTATTCCGAGAACGCCGTGCGCGAAGAGGCCCGGCGCTGTTTGCGCTGTGATGTCTGCCTGCGCTGCGGCACCTGCGTCACGGTCTGCCGCGACCGCATGGGAATCGACGCCCTGCAGTTCGGCTTTCTCTCGTTCGACCGCCCCGGGCCGACCGATCTCCGGGTCACGGCGGAGCGCTGCATCCTCTGCGGCGCCTGCGCGGCCAACTGCCCGAACGACGCCATCCGCCTCGTTGACCGCGCCGGCGAGCGCCTGTTATCCTGGTGCGGCACCGTCCTGAACCGCGAACGGCTCGAGGTTTGCGAGGGCTGCGGGGCGGTGCTCGGCCCGCGACGCTACCTCGAATACCTGCAGAAGCGCACCGCCCCGGTCGGCCCGCTGCTGACCGGCAGGCTTCTGTGCCAGGCGTGCGCGCGGCGCGAAACCGCGCGCGTGCACTCGGAGATCCACCCGGCGTAGCGGCGAACGGCGGCACGAACGGAAACGAGGAGGCCCGCCATGGCGTTTCACAAGGGGCAGAAAGTCGAAATCTACCGGCGCTCGAAGGACGAGAGCTGGGGGCCGCACATGGAGGAGTACATCGGCCGGCACGGCGTCATCACCGACCCGGACACGACGAAGAACGATCCCGACGCCCTGATCGAGGTGTCGATCGAGGGCAAAGGGACCCACCGCTTCCCCCAAGACTGCCTGCGGTTGCTCGAAGGATGAACGACGAACCCCGCATTCCCGTCCGCGTGAACGACCGCGTCCTCGAGCTGCCCGCGGGGCGATCCCTGCTCACGGCCCTGCTCGAGGCGGGCGTGCGCATCCCCCATGTCTGCCATCACCCCGCCCTGCACCAGGCGGCGGGGGTGTGCCGCCTGTGCACCGTGGAGGTGAGCGCCGCGGGCCAGCCCCCGCAGACGAAGCGGTCTTGCCTGTTGAAGGTGACCCCGGCGCTGGAGGTCCGCACCGAGAGCGCCGCCGTCCAGGCCGCGCGCGAGAAGGCGATGCGGGCGCTTTTGCGCCAGGCGCCGCAGGCCGAGCGGCTGATCCGCCTCGCCGCGGAGTTCGGCATCCGCATCGACCCCGCCCCCGACGGCTGCATCCGCTGCCTGCTCTGCGAACGCATCTGCCGCGAGGTGGTGGGGGCGGCCGCCCTGCGGCTGGGAAAGCGGGAAGGCCTCCGGCTCATCGAGCCGGTCGAGGGCCGCTGCATCGGCTGCGGCACCTGCGCCAATGTCTGCCCGACGCAGGTGATCCACGTGCACGACGAGGAGGCCGTGCGCGTCATCTCGATCCGCGGCGAGACGATCGGCCGCCACCCCCTCGCCGTCTGCGAGGGCTGCGGTCGGCGCTTCGCCACCCCGAAGTTCCTGGAGGCGGCCCACGTCCGCGCGGTCGACCATCACCCCGACGTGAAGGAACACCACCGCTTCTGCCCCGAGTGCGCCAAGCGCCACTCGGGCCGCGTCTCCGCCCTCACCACCCGCCGCTATTGACCGCCCGCGGCGCCCTTGACCTCGATCCCCTCCGGGGTGACGAGCACATCGAGCCCCGTCCGCCG
The DNA here is from genome assembly GCA_938048455.1 of uncultured Desulfobacterales bacterium. Classification (GTDB taxonomy): domain Bacteria; phylum Desulfobacterota; class Desulfobacteria; order Desulfobacterales; family SpSt-501; genus SpSt-501. Next base: position 61,480 of record CALIUY010000003.1, read on the forward strand.
CCAGGTCGCGCGCGCCTGCTCGATTGTGTCCACGAGGGGTTCCTGGCAGTTGAAGGAGGTGTTGAGCAGCAGCGCGCAGCCCGTTTTCTCCCGCCACAGCCGCAGCAGCGCGAGCAGAAACGGGTCGTCGCCCTCCTCGAGGATCTGGGGCCGGGTGGTGCCGTCCACGTGGGTCACGGCCGGGACGCCGTGCGCGGCGACGGGGACGATGTAGGACATGTACTTTCCGGGAACCCCCCAGTCGCCGCCGAGGACCATGGGCGCGTAGGGGCGGTACCACTCGCGTTGCTTCACCTCGCGGTTGAGCCGCTCCTTGCCGTCGACGATCCGCGGGTCGAGCAGGATGCTGCGGTGGCCGAGCGCGCGCGGGCCGGACTCGGCGCGGCCGTAGCAGAGGCCGACGCTTTTGCCCTCGAGGAGATGGCGCACGATCTCTCCGGCCCACGCTCCCCGGATCCCCCCGACGTCGGTGCCGAGGTAGGGGGAAAGCGGCCGGGGGGTGCGGGGACGGCCGAGCACATGGTGCCAGACGAAGAGCGCCTGACCCAGGCTCAGGCCCCCGTCGTGGGGCTGGGCGGGAACCCAGGTGGAGGCGAAGAGGCCGCTTCGGTGCACGGCGGTGTTGGCGATGCAGTTCATCGCGCAGCCGCCGGTGAGGACCACGTGCTCGACCGGCCGGCGCTTCTTCAGGCGCCGGGCGGCCTCCAGAAAGAGATCGGTCGTGAGCCGCTGGAGCGAAGCGCAGACGTCCTGGGCGAAGGGGTCCGCGGGATCGAGGGCGAGCTCGTCGCCGCGGCCGAAGCGGAACGTCTGGAAGGGCGCGTAGGGGTAGTAGAGCATCTGCTCGCGCAGGACCTCCACGATCTCCTCCCGCGGCGTGCCGTAGCTCGCCAGGCCCATGAGTTTGCCGGCGCCCTCGAGCCGCTTCATTCCGAAGTTGTACTCCCCGAGCGAGGCCCAGACGGCCCCGATGTTGAGCTGCATCCTCTTTTTCTCGTAGCCCCAGCCGTACTCGATCTCGTGGATGCGGTTTCCCGCGCCCCAGGCCATGGCGCAGGCGCGCAGATCGCCGCTGCCGTCGGCCGAGAGAATGCCCGCCTCCTCGAAGGGCGAGGTGAAAAGCGCGCCCGCGGCGTGGGCGAGGTGATGGTCCACGGCGAGGGCCTCGTAGCGGCGGCCGAAGAGCCGGATGCGGTGGCGGCTCATGCGCCCCTCGGGCGGCCCGCACCAGCCGTCCTCCTTGTAGTCGGGCCGCTCGTCGTAGCGTTCGCCCTCGATCTCGAGCGCCAAGACCGCGCCGTCCTTGGCCGGCCGCAGATAGGGGTTGAAGACCACCAGATCGATCGACGCCGGCGTCCAGCCGTAGCGCTCCAGGATCGCGGCGAGGTCCATCGGGCCGGCGTCGTGCTTGCGGCGCGTGAGGCGCTCTTTTTCGAGAACGCAGACCACCTCCCCCTCCTCCAGGAGGGTCAAGTTGGCGTCGTGCCCGAAATAGAAGGAAAGGATGCGCATGCGGCGGGTTCCTCCCGGCGGGAAATGACGGCCGCCGATCGTAGGGCCCGGGCCGGGAGCTGTCAAGCCGCCGGCCCGGGGTTTGAGCGCTCGGCCCGGATGTGATACCCCTCTACCGGAAAGCAAAAAAGCGGGGCCGGGCCGTCGCCCGCCTCCGCTCCTTCATCACCCCGCAAAGCGAAAGGAGAGTTCTCATGGCGCAGAAATCCCGCGAGGAACGAAAGCAGAAGGTGATCGAGGTTCTCAACCAGGCGCGCGCGATGGAGCTGCACGCCATCCACCAGTACATGAACCAGCACTACAACCTGGACGACAAGGACTACGGCGAGCTTGCGGGCAAGATCAAGCTGATCGCCATCGACGAGATGCGCCACGCCGAGATGTTCGCCGAGCGCATCAAGGAGCTGGGCGGGGAGCCGGTGACCGAGCACGGCCACAAGGTGCAGAAGGGCCAGAAGATCGAGCAGCTCTTCGCTTTCGACGCCCGGCTCGAGGACAACACCATCGATGTCTACAACGGCTTCGCCGGAATCTGCCGCGAAAACGGCGACAGCCTCACGATGAAGCTCTTCGAGACGATCATCGCCGAGGAACAGATCCACTACAACTACTTCGACAACGTCGACGAGCACATCCAGACGCTCGGCGACACCTTCCTCGCCAAGATCGCCGGCACGCCCTCCTCCACGGGGCTCACCCCGAAGGGGTTCGCCGTGGGCACGGGAGGCGAAGCGGCCTGAGCCGCGCTTCAGTCACGGCGCCGGGGGGCCCGCTCCAGGGCCTCCCGGTGCAGCCGCGCCAGCGCCCCGACGAGCCGGCGGTTGTCGAACTCCGCGCGCACCCGCTCGCGCGCCGCGGGAAGAATCCGCCGCCGCAGCTCCCCGTCGGACAGCAGCCGGCGCATGGCCGCGGCGAGCGCGGCCGCATCCTGCGGGGAGACGAGCAGCCCCGTTTTCCCCTCCTCCACGAGCTCGGGGATCGCCGAGACGCGGGTCGCCGCCACGGGAACCCCCATGCCCATCGCCTCGAGGAGCACGTTGGGGATCCCGTCGCGGTCGCCGTCGGGGGCGACCTCGCTCGCCAGGACGAAGAGGTCGGCGCGGCGGTATTCCTCGCGCACGGCCTCGTGGGCGAGCGTTCCGGCCAGCCGGCAGTCCCCCTCGAGGCCCAGCCCGCGCAAGAGCCGCTGCAGGTTCTCCCGCTCGGGCCCCTCGCCGACCAGCGTGTAGACGAACGAAACCCCCTCGCCCTTCAGCCGGGCGAGCGCCTTGAGGATCGTGGGGATCCCTTTCTTGGCGATCAGCCGCGCCACGGTAAGGATGCGGTAGGGCGGACGGACCGTGAAGCGCAGCTCCGGGCCGGAGTCGAAAAAGCGCGTGTCGATCCCGTGGTAAAAGCGGTGGATGGGGGTGGGAAGCCCGGCGGCGATGCGCCCGAGGTGGCGCGCGTTGTAGTCCGTGCAGGTGACGACGAAGCGGGCGCGGGCGATCTTCTCGCGCAGTTGCGCGGGATCCGTGGTGTAGATGTCTTTGGCGTGCGCCGTGAAGCTGAAGGGCAGAGCGGCGAGCGCGGCCGCGTAAAGCGCGACCGAGGCCGGCGAATGGGCGAAATGGGCGTGCAGGTGGACGATCCCGCTTCCGGGAAGAAGCCGCTCGACCAGCCAGCCCGCCTGGAGAAAGTGCCTCAGGCTCGCCGGGTTTCCGCTGCGCCGGAGCCGTTTCAGGGCCAGCCCCAGACCCGCCGCGTAACGCCGCGGGCGACGCAGGCCGAGAATCAGGTTGCGGAAAAGCAGCCGCGGGGCGTGGGGAAGAAAGGTCTCCGGCAGGTAATCCACCCGCGCGCGGATCGCCCGGACCACCGGATGCGCGATCGCCTCGCGGCCCGGGCGCATGGAGAGGATGCGGATCGCGAGCCCCGCCTCCTCGAGCAGGCGGATCTCGTGGGCGATGAAGGTTTCCGAAATCCGGGGGTAGCCCTTGAGGATCATCCCCAGAACCGGCGGGCCGGAGGAGAGAGCGGAGATGGCGGGCATGTCAGTCCGCGAGCCCCCGGAACTCCCGCAGGCGCTCCCTCATGACTTCGATTCCGGTCAAGGGGAAGCGGGCGATCGCCTCGCGGAAGGGCGCGGGGTCCTCGAGGATTTTGTCGATCCGCTCCCGCAGGCGCTCGGGGGAGAGATCCTCCCAGGCGAGAAGCTCGATCAAGCCGCGCGCCCGGAAGGCCTCAGCCCGCAGCGCCTGCTCGCGGCGCGGGGTCTCCCGCGGAACGACCAGGGCGGGCGTCCCTACGCTCAAGAGCTCGCAGAGGGTGTTGTAGCCTCCCATGCAGACGACGAGATCGGCGGCGGCGAAGAGCGTCTCCATGCGCCGGAAGAAGTGGTACATGCGCGCGCCCACCTTCCGCGCGCGACGGGCGATCCCCTTGCGCTCGGCGCGGGGCATGAAGGGGCCGGTGATCAGAATGCTGCGGAAGGGGGCCGCCCCGGCTTGCGCCTCGAGCAGGGAGAGAAAGGCGTCCATCACCGGAAAGCCGTCCCCCCCCCCGCCCGTGGTCACGACCACCAGGCGCTCCTCTTCCCCGATCCCATGCTCGCGCCGCAGCCCCTGCACGGCCTCGGCCGAGGGGACCTTCCGCGGGATGTAGCCCGTGAAGCGGAAGCGGGCGGCGAGGCTCTCGGGGATGGCGTACTCGCGGATGGGATCGTACAGGTTTTGTTCGCCGTAGACCCAGATCTCGCTGTAGAGCTCCTCGAGCGCCGCGTAGGCCCCCTTTTCGCGCCACTCGCGCCGGGTGGTGGCGGCGTCGTCCATGATATCGCGCAGGCCGAGCACCGTGCGCGTCCCCGGCCGCGAGCGCTTGAGCCACTGCAGGGCGGAGAGCACCTCGCGCTTGAGCCCCAGAGGCTCCTTGTCCACGATGAACAGCTGGGGCTGGAAGCTCTTCACCGTGGCGGTGATGATGCTCTTGCGGATGTCGAGGGCGTGGCGCGGGGTGATCTTGATCGAAAGCGGAAGGTACTCCTCGTTGGTGCGCTTGATCATGCCGGGGATGCGCACGAAATCGATCTGCTCGGGGAAGCTGAAGCGGCCGGCGATGGGCGAGCCGGTCAGGATGAGGATGTTCAGCCGCGGGGCGAGCAGGTGTACGGCGATCGCCAGGCTGCGGCGGATGTGGCCCAGCCCATAGGTGTCGTGCGAGTACATGAGAATGTTGTAAGTCGCGTTGCGGGCCATGGGCGGCTCTCCGCTCGAAAAGGCGCCGAAAATGGGATTTTATAGTGAAATTCGAGGGATCTTGTCAATTCGCGCTCTTCCCCTGAGACTCTTCGTTATGCTATAGTCGGCCTCTCCGCAGGCCTTCCGGGTAGGCCTTCGGGGGAAGAGAGTTTCCATCATCCAATCAGAGGATTCATGGCCCGCTCCGAGGTTCATCCCGTACACCGCTTCGAGCCCTGGCAGGTCTGGCCCGGCTCCTACGACAATCCGGCCGCCGACGGCGACTTCCCCCGGCCCCCGGATCTGGGCTTCACGATCACGCGCCGCACCCGGATCGCCTCCATGGGAAGCTGCTTTGCGCGCGAGATCAAGCGCCGGCTGCTGCAGCGCGGCTTCGCCTACATCCAGGAGGAGGCCCACCACCCCGCCGCAGCGCACGCGAGCGCGGCCTGGGAGCGGGTCTACAACACCTTTTGCATGCGCCAGATCGTGGAGTACAGCTTCGGCGACTGGAACCCCGCCCTTCGCTGGTGGCGGACTCCGGTCTCGGCTCGCATCCAGGACCCCTTTCGCCGCGCCGTGCTCTACGAGACGCTTGAGGAGGCCGAGGCCGACTTCGCGCGCCACCGCGGGCACTCGCGCCGCGCGCTCGCGCAAGCCGAACTGCTGATCCTCACCCTGGGGCTGACCGAGATCTGGCGCGACCGCGAGGACGGCTCCGTGATCAGTCTTCCCGGCGGGCCCTACGTGAACGAGGGCGGAGAGCTTTCGCGCTACGAATTCACGGTGAGCCGGGTGGCGGAAAACCTGGAAAACCTCGAGCGCATCCACGCCCTTCTTTCCGCCCACAACCCGGGCTGCCGCATCCTCGTCACCGTCTCGCCGGTCCACCTCTGGGCGACCTTCCGCCGCGACGCCGATGTGCTGAGCGCCAGCTGCAACTCGAAGAGCACGCTTCGGGCCGCGGCCGACGAGTTCGTCGGCCGCCACGACAACGTCTTCTACTTTCCGGCCTTCGAGATGGCGACCCTCTACCGGCCGATCGTGGGCAAGAGCTGGTTTGCCGAAGGCCGCGAGAACTTCCACGTCGACAAGGCGACGGTCAAGTTCATCATGAACCATTTCTTCCGCTGGTACGCCCCCGCGGAGCCCTGCGCGCCCTTCGCCGTCGAGGACGAGGGGCTCTCTTGACTCGGGTTGCGCTCTCCGCGACAATGACCCGCCGGCTCCGAGCCCCGGCCGGGAGGAAGAAACCATGGAATTCGAGCCCGTGATCGGGCTGGAAGTTCACGCCCAGCTCAAGACGCGGACCAAGATCTTCTGCTCCTGCGCGACCGCCTTCGGCGCCCCGCCGAACACCCAGGTCTGCCCGGTGTGCCTGGGACTGCCCGGGGTGCTGCCGGTGCTGAACCGGAAGGTCGTGGACTTCGCCCTGCGCCTGGCGCTCGCCGTCTCCTGCGAAATCGCCCGCGAGAGCCGCTTCGCGCGCAAGAACTACTTCTACCCCGATCTTCCCAAGGGCTACCAGATCTCGCAGTACGAGCTGCCGATCGCCGAGCACGGCCGGCTGGAAATCGAAACCGAGGCCGGCACCCGCACCGTGCGCATCCGCAGAATCCACCTGGAGGAGGATGCGGGAAAACTCGTGCACGACGCCCATCCGGGAAAGAGCCGGGTCGATTTCAACCGCGCCGGCGTCCCCCTGGTCGAGATCGTGAGCGAGCCCGACCTCGACTCGCCGGCCGCGGCCGGGGCCTGCCTGCGGGCGCTGCGGGCGCTGGTCCGCTGGCTCGGGATCTCCGACGGAAACCTCGAGGAGGGAAGCTTCCGTTGCGACGCGAACGTCTCCCTCAAGCCCCAAGGCAGCCCCGTCCTCGGCACCCGCACCGAGCTCAAGAACCTGAACTCGTTTCGCTTCGTCGAGCGCGCGATCGAGCGCGAAATCGAGCGCCAGCGGGAGGTTCTAACCGAGGGGGGGGCGGTCGTCCAGGAGACCCGGCTTTACGACCCCGAGCGCGACCGCACGGTCTCCATGCGCGGCAAAGAAGAGGCGCACGACTACCGCTACTTCCCCGAGCCGGATCTGCCGCCGCTTCGGATCGAGGAAGCCTGGATCGAGGCCGTGCGCCGCGATCTGCCCGAGCTTCCCGAGGCCCGGCGGCGGCGCTTCGCGGCGAGCTTGGGCCTTTCCCCCTACGACGCGGGGGTGCTCACCTCCGATCGGGCGCTGGCCGATTACTTCGAGGCGGCTCTTTCCCGCTTCCCGCAGCCCAAAACGGTCGCCAACTGGGTGATGGGGCCGCTTCTCGCCCTGCTGAACGAGCGCGGCCTCGAGGCCGACGCCGCCCCGGTCGCCCCGGAGGCGCTCGCCGGGCTGCTCGCGCTCGTCGCGCAAGAAACGATCAGCGCGAAGAGCGCGAAAGAAGTCTTCGCCGAGATGGCCGAAAGCGGCGCCGCCCCGGAGGCGGTCGTCGCCGCCCGGGGCCTCTCCCAGATCAGCGCCGAGGCCGACCTCGAGGCCATCGCCCGGGGGGTTCTCGCCCGGTGTCCCGCGGAGGTCGAAGCTTACCGGGCCGGCAAGAAGAAGCTCATGGGCTTTTTCGTGGGCGAGCTGATGAAGGAAACCCGCGGCCGGGCGAACCCCAAAACCGCAAACGAGCTCCTCGCCAGGCTTCTGAAATCCTAAAACCTCCCGCGGCGCCGGGGCTTGCCCCGCGCCGGGGCCTTTAAGGAGTTTGCGTTCATGAGCAAAAACCGTCTCGCATTCGCCGCGGCCCTGTTTTGCGCCCTCTTTCCGGCCGCTCTTTTCGCCAAGACGCTCGCCATCGTTCCTTTCAAGGTTCACGCCGACCGGGACGTGCGTTTCATGGCGGAGGGCATTTACGACATGCTGAGCACGCGCTTGCACCGCCCGGGCGAGCTCGAGGTGAAGCCGCGGGCGGCGGTCGAGCGGGGGCTCGCCGCTCTTCCCGGCGGCTTTTCCGAGGCGCGCGCCGCCGAGGCCGCCCGCGCCCTGGGGGCGGATGTTCTCGTTTTCGGAAGCCTCACCGTCCTCGGCGAGGGGGTGAGCCTCGATGTGCAGGCGATCGACGCCGCAGGCGCCCGGCCGCCGCTTTCCTTCTCCGAGCAGAGCCCCGATCCCGGGGGGATCATCGCCCGGGTCAACCGTCTGGCGGGCGAAATGCAAGCAAGTCTTCTGGGCCGGCCGGCCGCAGCCCCGGCCGCCGCTTCCCCGCAAGCCGCGGCTTCGCCGCCCTCGGCCCCGCCCGCCGCCGACGGCCAGGCCCACCCCGAAAAGCTCTTCCGCCGCCAGGGGGGGCTTGCCCCCGAGGACCGGCCCTCGCCTTTCGTCTCCGAGGATGGAGGCGGGGGGATCGAGCTTTCGCCCAAGTTCTGGCGAAGCGCCTCCTTCAAGCAGCTCTTCAACGCGCTCGCCCTGGGCGATGTGGACGGGGACGGAAAGACCGAGACCGTGATCGCCACCCAGGAAGGGCTGATCGTCCAGCGCATGGAGCAGGGGCGCTTCCATCAGGTCTACGATCTGCGCAAGGAAAATCGGGGCATCCCCGTCGCCGTCGACGTGGCCGACGTGAACGGCAACGGCCGCCCCGAGATCTTCGTCACCGCGCTTACCCCCACCCGCCGCGCGCTCGCCTCCTACGTCCTCGAGCACGACGGCAAAGGCTTCCGCCGCCTCGCCGAGGGGCTGCCCTTCTATTTCCGCGTGTGCCGGACGCCCGAGCGCGGCGCGATCCTCCTCGGCCAGGAGCACCGGCCGGGAAGCCCGCACTCGACCCGCATCCACGAGATGATCTGGAAAAACGGCCGCTACGAAGCGGAAGCGCGGGTTTCCGTGCCGATCGCGCTGAACGTCCTCGGCCTGACCTTCGCCCGGCTGGGCGAGGGCCCCAAGGAGTCGACCGTCGCCTTCGACCGCGAGGACTTCATCCGCGTCTTCGAGCCGGGGGGGGCCGAGGAGTGGAAAAGCGCCGAGAAGTACGGCGGCAGCACCCTCTATTTCGCCGCCGAGCGCGCCGACCAGGGGGACATCGAAAACCCGATCTATCTTCCCATGCGGCTTCTGCCCTGGGAGGAGGAGGGCAAGGGCCGCCTGCTCGTGGTGCGCAACCACGACTGGGCGGGCCGGCGCCTGGAGCGCATGCGCTTCCTGCGCGAAAGCCAGATCTTCTCTTTCTCTTGGGACGGGCTGGGGCTCGCCCCGCAGTGGCGGACGAGAAAGATCACCGGCGCGATCCGCGACTTCGCCGTGGGCGACTTCGGAAACGAGGGCCGCCGCACGTTGGTCGCCGCGGTCGTCCTCGAGGAAGGCCACGTCATCGGCACCGAGCCCAAGAGTGTGGTGATCGCCCTCGATTTCAAATAGAGGGCGCAAAGCAGGCGGCTTCAAGGCGCCCGCCCGCCCCTTGCCGCAACCGGCCGTCGTCTCGCTCCCGGCAGGGCAAGGCTTTCCCGCGCCCCCGGAAATCTCATCCAAGGAAGGAAAACGGGTCTTGTTCCCGGCCGCGGGATGCTTCCGCTTCTTGGGAAATGAAAAACCCGGGGCCGAAGCCCCGGGTTTTTGCGTGCAGGAGAATCGGGGGGAGAAGAAGCGGCGCGATCAGAAATCGATCTGCCACTTCGCGCCGGCATACCAGCGGTAGCCGACATCGGCATCCGTGGCGGGGTCGTCGCCGAAGTCGATGTAGCCGATTTCGGGGATGAGGGAGACGCCCTTGGCGAGCGTGATCACGGCCTGGAGGTAGGTTTCCCAGGCCACCGCGTCGTCCACGCCCTTGCGGTCCGCATCGTCGTTGCGGTAGCCGAAGCCCGCCTCGAACTTGAGGGTATCGCTGAACTTGAGGCCCGCGACCAGCATCGCCGACCAGCTCTGGGCGTCGTTGGTGTCGTCGTTGGTTTTCTTGATGGTCGCGCGGGCGTAAGTGTCGCCCGAGCGGCCGGCGGCCCAGCCGGCGTTTGACCAGTTCTGGCCGTAGGCGAGCTGCGGGGCGAGGTAGAAGGCGCCGATGTTGATCATGCTGTCGATGCCGATGACGTAGGACCAGATGTCCAGATCATCGGTGAGCTTGCTCGTAGCCTCGTTGCCCTTGTCGACCTTGAAGTACTGGACACCGCCGAAGGGGCGCAGATCGAAGGTCCCGAACTTCATGAGGTAGGAGGCCTCGAGCTTGGGCAGGTTCCAGTCGACATCGCTGCCCGCCGGGGCGATGTCATAAGAAACTTTATCATCCTTTGATCCTTTAGTGTAAAGAGCGTTCGTGAGCAGGGCGATGTCGAAGGCGCCGAGGGTCAAGCCGAGCATCGCCGGCCGTTTGCCGTAGAAGTTGCCGTTTCCGAAAAGCGAGTTGTCGGTGTCGAACACCTGGCCGGAGAGGGAGCGGGTGACCGGGCTGTAGTCCTTTCCGACCTTCAGGGTGGCGTTGTCGGAGAACTTCCAGAAGCCGACGGCGCGCCGGGTGTTGACGGTGTCATCGCCGCCGTTTCCGCCGCCGGGGGCGCGCAGGGCGAGCTCGATCAGGCCGCTCACCTTGTCGGCCTTCACGCGCGCGCCGAGCCGCGAGTTGCCCTGGAAATCCCAGCGCAGGCCCCAGTCGGAGTCGTCGCCCGCTACCAAGCGATCCCCGAAATCGTCGTGGATGTAGAAGGTCGCCATGCGCTGGCTGCCAAAGAAGGACCAGTCGGCGGCCATGGCCGGCGCGGCAAACAACAACGCCGCAAAAACCGCAAGCAGTTTCTTCATCGTTTCCATCCTCCTTGAACAAGCTGTGGGAAAACCGTTTCCGAAAAACCCGATCCTTCCTGCACCTCCTTTTCCCCGGAGCGGGCGGCCCTGGGCCTCGATCCGGGGGCAAGCCTGAAGAACCCCCGGAGCCCTGGGACCGAAAATCGGGGCCGATCTTATTCCGAGAGCCCCCCCCTGTCAAGGGCTTTCTCTTTTTTCGATCAAAACCGAAAATTTAGCCTCGCTTGAAGGCCCGCGCGATCGTCTCCTTGCCCCAGGCGAGGAAGGTCGGCCGGCCGTGCGGGCAGGTCCCGGGGTTGCCGCAGGAGTCGAGCGCGAAAAGAAGCGCCTGCATCTCGGAAAGGGAAAGCACCTGCCCGGCGCGCACGGCGCCGTGGCAGGCGGCAAGGCGCCGCAGGCGCTCTTGGGGCTCGAAGGCCGCCACCCCCCCCCCGGCCGCGCCGAGGGCGGCGGCGAACTCGGCGAGGAGGGGGGCGGCGGCGCCGGCCGCCAGCACGGCGGGAATCGCGGTCACCTTGAGCGTCGCCTCGCCGAAGGGCTCGACCTCGAAGCCCGCCTGACGGAGCACCTCAAGGTGCGGCAAAAGCGCCGCCGTCGCCCGGGCGCCGAGCTCGACCGTCTCCGGGAGCAGAAGCGCCTGCCTTTCCCCTTGCGGGGCGGCGAGTTTTTCGTAGAGGATGCGCTCGTGGGCCGCGTGCTGGTCGATCAAAACCAGCCCCTCGGAAGCCTCGCCGACGATGTAGGCGGCATCGAGCTGCCCGAGCAGGCGCAGCCGGGAAAAAAAGCCTTTTCTTTCGAGGACCTCGATCGCGGGGACGACCGGCATGGCCGCCTCTTCCCGAGGCGGCCCAAAACCGTAGCCCGCGGGGGGCTCTTCCGGGAAGAGGATCGGAAGCGGCCGCCGCGCCGGGACGGCGGCGAAGAAAGAAGGCCGCTCGCGGACCTCGACCGCCGAAGCGGCAATGGCCGCCCTTTCCCCCCAGGCCGAAAGCCCCGCCTCGTAGAGGGCCTGGGCCGTCGCCCGGCGGACGAGCTCGTGGACCACTCCCGGCCGGGCGAAGCGCACCTCGCTTTTCGCCGGGTGCACGTTCACGTCCACCGCCCCCTCGGGGGCCTCCAGAAAAAGGACGGCGACCGGGTACTCGCCCCGGACCAGTCTTTCGGCGTAGCCCTGCAGCAGGGCGTGCTGCAGCATGCGGTCGCGCACCGCGCGGCGGCCGACGAAAAAGAAGATCCCCTCCGGCGAGCGCCGCTCGCAACCGGGGCGGCAGATCCAGCCCGAGAGGGTGTAGCCCTCGGCTGCGGCTTGGACGGAAAGCAGATCCGCCGGCCGCTCGAGCCCGGTCACGGCAAGCGCCCGCTCCCGCGGGTCGGCGGCCGCCGGAAAGCGCCTGAGGCTTTTCCCGTTGTGCGAAAGCTCGAAGTGCACTTCGGGGTGGCCGAGGGCGAGCGCGGCGATGGCCTCGCAGGCGCGCGCCGCCTCGGCGGCGGGGGATTTCAGGAACTTCCTCCGCGCCGGGGTGTTGTAGAAGAGATCGCGCACCTCGACCAGCGTCCCGGCGGGCGCCCCGGCCGCGGCGACGCCGATCCGTTTTCCGCCCTCGAGGCGGATCTCGGTTCCCTCCGCGGCGCCCGGCTCGCAGGTGACGATCCGCAGGCGGGAGACGGCGGCGATGCTGGGCAGCGCCTCGCCGCGGAAGCCTAAGGTGCGCAGGCGGAAGAGATCCTCGGCGGCCGCGATCTTGCTCGTCGCGTGCCGCTCGAGGGCGAGCAGCGCATCCTCGCCTCCCATGCCGCAGCCGTCGTCGGCGACGCGGATGAGGGCAAGCCCCCCCCCTTCGATCTCGACCGCCACCCTCTTCGCCTGCGCATCGAGGGCGTTTTCCACGAGTTCCTTCACCGCCGCGGCCGGCCGCTCGATCGCCTCGCCGGCCGCGATGCGCGAGGCGACCTCGGGGGGAAGGACGCGGACGCGGGGCGGCATCTTCAGGCTTTCTGTTCCTTGAAGAATTTGTGCAGAAACTCGCCGTCGGCGGGCGAGAGGTTGAAGCGCACGCTCGCCTCGTCGATCAGCCTGGCGATCGGCCGGGCGGGGTCGCTTTGCCGCTCCTCGGAAATCCATTTGACCGCGCGGCGGATGTTTTCGCCCTGGGGAAGGATGGGGGCCATGGTGCGTCTCCTTTCTCGGCGTGGTTTCGGGGGCAGGGGCGGCGCCGCATCTTCAGCCGGGGCGGCGTCGGAAAAGCCCTCTTTCCTCCTCGAGCGCCGCCGCCAGCCTCAGGATCGTCTCCTCGTCGAAGGCTTTTCCCATGAGCTGAAGCCCGATCGGAAGCCCCGCGGAGGAGAAGGCGCAAGGCACCGAGACCGCCGGGATCCCGGCCAGGTTCGCCGGGATGGTGAAGATGTCGGCGAGGTAAAGGGTCAGCGGGTCGGCGGTCTTTTCCCCGAGGCGGAAGGCCGGGGTGGGCGCGGTCGGGCAGGCGATGGCGTCGCATCGCCGGAAGGCCTCGGCGAAATCGCGTACGATGAGCGAGCGCACCTGGGAGGCCTTGCCGTAGTAGGCGTCGTAGTAACCGGCCGAGAGGCAGTAGGTGCCGATCACGATGCGCCGCCGGACCTCGGGGCCGAAGTGGCGGCCGCGCGTTTTGCGGTACATGGAGAGCAGCTCCGCCTCGTCCTGCGCGCGGCGGCCGTATTTCACCCCGTCGTAGCGCGCGAGATTCGAGCTCGCCTCGGCCGGGGCGATGACATAATAGACCGCAACCGCGTAGCGCATGTGCGGCAACGAGATCTCGACCGGCTGCGCGCCCCGGCGCGCGAGGTCGGAAACCGCCTCCTCGACCGCGCGCCCCACCTCGGGGTCGAGTCCCTCGGCCGCCCGGTACTCGGCGGGGATCCCGATCTTGAGCCCTTGGATCCCTTTTTCCAGGCCGGCCGCGAAGGCGGGGACGGGCTCGCGGGCCGAGGTGGAATCGGCCGGGTCGTGCCCGGCGATCGCCTCGAGGAGGAGCGCGGCGTCTTCGACCCTCCGGCCGAAGGGCCCCACCTGGTCGAGCGAGGAGGCGAAGGCGACGAGCCCGTAGCGCGAAACCCGGCCGTAGGTCGGCTTGAGCCCCACCACCCCGCAGTGCGAGGCGGGCTGGCGGATCGAGCCGCCGGTGTCCGAGCCGAGGGCCCCCAGGCAGAGGCGCGCGGCGACCGCCGCGGCCGAGCCCCCGCTCGAGCCGCCCGGCGTACGGTCCGGGTCCCAGGGGTTGCGCGTCACCCGGAAGGCCGAGTTCTCGGTCGAGGACCCCATGGCGAACTCGTCCATGTTGAGCTTCCCCAAAAGGACCGCCCCCGCCTGCCGAAGCCTCGCGACCGCGGTGGCATCGTAGGGGGGGACGAAGTTTTCGAGGATGCGCGAGCCGCAGCTCGTGCGCACGCCGCGCGTGCACAGGACATCCTTCACGGCGAGCGGAATCCCCTCGAGGGGCCCGGCCCGGCCTGCGGCGAGCCTCTGGTCGGATGCGTCCGCGGCGGCGAGCGCCTCCTCGGCGGTCACGGTGAGAAAGGCGCCGATGCCGGGGTCGAGGGCCTCGATCCGCGACAGATGGGCCGCGGTCAGCTCGCGGGCCGAGATCTCCCGCTTCGCGAGCAGCCGGCGCGCCTCGGCGATCGTCAGTTCGTGCAGTTCCAAGGCCCCTTTCCTTTCCCGAGCCGGAGCGCGTTCGTTCAGATCACCCGCGGCACAAGGAAGCTCTCGCCGTCGGCCTCGGGGGCGTTGGCGAGCGCTTCCTGCCGCGGCAGGTGGGAGCGCTCCTCGTCCTCGCGGAAGGCGTTTTGGAGGAACCCCGCGTAGGCCGTCCCGGCCACCCCGGAGGTGTCGACCTCGCGCAGCCGGTCGATGTAGGAGAGGATCTCGCCGATCTGCCCGGCGAAGGCGTCGATTTCCTGCTCCCCGATCTCCAGGCGCGCCAGCGCGACGACGTGAAGGATTTCCTCTTTCGAGACGCCCATGGGTTGCTCCTTAACGTTCGGCCCGGCGCGGTCTTATTTCGCGACCGCCTCGGCGGAAAACCCCTCCCGCCGCAGCCGCTCGACGAGGCCGCGGGCGAAGTCCCGCGTGGGGTACTCGCCCATGCGCACGCGGAAGATCTTCTCGCCCCCGGCCGAGGACACGGGCTCGACGTAGGCGGCGTAGCCGCGCTGCCGGAGCCTCGCCGCAAGGCTCCGGGCCTCCTCCTCCGAGCGCAGGGCCGCCACTTGGACGGTGAAGGTGCGCCCGGCGGTCGCCTCCGCCGGAGGCGGCGGCTTTCGTTCCGCCTCGGCCGGCCGGGGAGCCTCCCTCGGCCGGGGTTCGGGCTCGCGGGGTTTTTCGGGCGGCGCGGCCCGGGGAAGCGCCACCTTCTCCTCCGGCCCGCGGGTCAGCTGGTCGTAAAAGCCGAGCTCGGCCTTGCTCTTCATCTCCGGGCGGGCGGCGGGAACCGCTTTTTCCGCGGAGCCCCCCCGCGCGGCCGCCTCGAGAGCGCGCTGCAGACGCGTGACGTCGAACTCGATCGGCGCCGTGCCGCGGCCGACCATCACCCCCAGAACGAACATCCCGGCCGAGACCAGAAACAGCCCCGCCGCCCAGCCGCAGAAGGCCGCCCGGCTCAAGCTGAGAAAGGGCTTTTTTTCGCCTTCTCCGGGGGATCGCGCCATTTCGGACTCCTTAGAGAGTTTCCCGAACCAAGTCAAGCAGCCGCTCTCCGCCCTTGACAGGCCGCAACCCCGGCAGTAAAGAGTCGAGGCAAACTGCGGGCCGAAGCCCGCGAAGGCAAAAACCCTTCATTCTTTTCCGGCCGTGACGAGGCCGTGCGAACGGGGCGCCCGAAGGCGCCCGGAACGCACGGCCTTTTTTTTTCGGCACAACCGACGAGGAGGAGGCCGTTCATGAAAAAACGCATCTTGTCTCTGGGTTGCGGGATCTTGCTCTGCGTCGCGCCGGCGTGGGCCCATTTCGGGATGCTCATCCCGGCAAAGCCTTCGATCTCGAAGGCCGACCCCAAGACGATCGAGCTTGTGCTCTCCTTCTCCCATCCGATGGAGGGGGTGGGCATGGACATGGCCAAACCGAAGGCCTTCGGCGTGCTCGCCGGCACGGCGCAGGAGGATTTGATCTCCGGCCTCAAAGCCGCCCAGGTCATGGGCAAGGCGGCCTGGAGCGCCTCCTACACCTTCAAACGCCCCGGGGTCTACATCTTCCATTTCACTCCCGAGCCTTACTGGGAGGCGGCCGAGGATTCCTTCATCGCCCATTACCCCAAGGTCGTCGTCCCCGCCTTCGGCGAGGAGGAAGGCTGGGACCGCGAAGTGGGCCACCCGATCGAGATCGTCCCCCTCACGCGGCCCTTCGGCCTCTATGCCGGAAACGTCTTTCAGGGAATCGTGAAACAGAACGGCAAGCCGGCCCCCTTCGCCGAGGTCGAAATCGAGTTCTACAACCGGGAGGGCAAGGCCGTGCCGCCGACCGAGTACCAGGTCACCCAGGTCGTCAAGGCCGACAGAAACGGCGTCTTCACCTACGCCGTGCCGCGTCCGGGCTGGTGGGGCTTCGCCGCCCTCGCGCCGGCCGAGTTCAAGCTCAAAAAAGACGGCAAGGACAAGGCGGTCGAAATCGGCGGCGTGATCTGGGTCTACTTTCACGCCTGGCAGGAAAAATGAGCTCCGTGTCGCCGGGTTTTTCTTCCCCGGCGGCGGCGCTGAGGCATCCGGAGGTGGAAAATGAAACGTTGGTTGGGATTGGGGCTTGCGGTTTGCCTGATCGGCATCCTTTCGGGCAGCGGGGCGCTCGCCGATACGGCGACGGTATTGAAGGAGATCCAGGCGCTCAAAGAGCGGATCGCCGAGCTCGAGCAGAAGCTCGAGGAACAGGAGCAACTGGCCAAACGCCGGGAGCTCAAGGCCGGAAAGGAACTCGAGGACAAAATCGGGGAGGCGCTCGAAGAGCGCTTCGGGACGCTCTCTCTCCACGGCGGTGCGCTGCTCTACTATCAAGACGCACGCGCCGACGAGCTCGAAGGGCTCCGGGCCGGCAGCCCGAGCGGGGCGGGATTCGCGGCGGATCTCGAGCTTTCCTGGACCCCCGCGGTGCCGGTCCTGGAGGAAGGAGAGTTTTATGTGCGCATCCATGCCGGAGCGGGAAGCGGGGCGGACCGGCGCGGCGGCGGCCGGATCCAACCGGCCGATGTCCTGCTTGCGAATCTGAACACGATCGCCGACGACAACACCGAGGGCGAAGACGAGACCGCACTCCGGCTGCTCGAGGTGCACTACACGCACCACGTTTTCGACGAGAAGCTCGGCATCACCGTCGGCAAAGGCGAGCCGCTCGGATTCCTGGACGACAACGCTTTCGCGAACGACGAGGCCAAGCAGTTCATCGGCAAGCCCTTCGTGAACAACTCGGTCCTCGACGGCGAAAACGAATACACCCCGCTTCTCGGGGTGAAGGCTCAGCCCTTCGAGTTTCTCTCGCTTTCCCTGGTGGGGGCCTCGAGCTCGCGGCCGCAGGTGGAGGGAACTCCGCTCGAGGACACGGCGAAGAGCAAGTACGACAACGTCTTCAGCACGCCCTTCTTCGGCGCCCAAATCGCCTTTTCGCCTTCGTGGAACGGGCGGGAGGGAAACTACCGTTTCTACGGTTGGCGGGCGGGCTACGACCACGCCAAGCTCGACGCCGATCGCGGCTTCCTCGCCGACCGGAAGGCCAAAGGCTGGGGAGTGGGGATCTCGGCCGACCAGCGGCTGACGGAGACGATCGGCCTCTTCGGCCGTCTGGGCCGCAACAACGAGGATGTCTACGTGGTGAAGTGGGAGGCCTCCGGGGGGGTGAACCGGAAAGGGTTGCTTCCCCGGCGGGCCGAGGACGAAATCGGCTTGGGCCTGGCGGCGCTCTTTCCCGACGGCCGCTACCGCAAGGACGATCCCGAGGTGCACCTGGAGGTCTACTACCGGATCGCGGTGAGCGAACATCTCGCTTTCACGCCCGACTTCCAGTATATCTGGAACCCCGGCGGCGACTCCGACAACGACCCCGTCTTCGCCACGACCGTCCGCGCCGAGTTCGGGTTCTGAGAAGGCTTTTCGGGGGTTCGCCCCCGGGGAAGGTCGAGAAGCCATGCACATCTCCGAAGGGGTGCTCTCCGGGCCGGTCCTGCTCGCCGGCGCCGCTCTCGCCGCGGCGGGTACGGGAGTCGGCTTGAAAAAACTCGCCCCCGATCAGATCGCCCGCACGGCGATGCTCGCCGGGGCTTTCTTCGTCGCCTCCCTCGTTCACGTGCCCCTGGGGCCGACGAGCGTCCATCTGCTCTTGAACGGCTTGGTCGGGCTGCTGCTCGGCTGGCCGGCCTTTCCCGCGATCCTCGTGGGGCTGATCTTGCAGGCGGTTTTCTTTCAGTTCGGCGGGCTGACCGCCCTCGGGGTGAACACGCTGATCATGGCCCTGCCGGCGGTGATCGGCTACGGTCTTTTTTCCCGTTTCCTCAAAGGGCCGAGGGCGGGGGCGCTCGCCGCCGCCTTCGGCTGCGGCTTTCTTGCCGTGCTGCTCGGCGGGGTCGTGGCGGGGCTTGCGCTCACCTTCAGCGGGGAGCATTTTTTGAACGTCGCCCTCGCCCTGATCCTCGCCCACCTGCCGGTGATGATCCTCGAAGGGGGGATGACGGCCCTGTGCGTGGGTTTTCTGCGCCGGGTCCAGCCCGGTCTGCTCCCCGGCCGGCCGTCCGTGGAGGTTCGATGAACGCCGCATCCTGGATTCTTTCCCTCAGTCTCCTTCTCCTTTCCAGTCTCGGGCCCCGAGAGGCGCTCGCCCACCGGGTGAACCTCTTTGCCTGGGTCGAGGGGGACACCGTTCACACCGCGTCCAAGTACCCCGACGGAACCCGCGTCAAAGAAGGCCTGATCCGGGTGCTCGACGGCGCGGGCCGCGAGCTGCTGCAGGGCAAGACGAACGAGCGGGGCGAATTTTCGTTTCCGATCCCCCGCCGGGAAGATCTCACCATTGTGCTCGAGGCGGGCATGGGCCACCGCGCGGATTGGACGCTTCCGCGGGAGGAGCTGGGGGGGGAGCCGGCCTCCGCCCCGGACCCTCCACCCGGATTCCGCCTCGCGGAGGCCGCCTCCGCTTCCGCCGCCGCCGTTCCGGCCGCGGCCCTCGAGCAAGCGCTCGAAAAAGCCCTGGACAGAAAGCTCGCCCCCGTGGTGAAAATGCTCTCCGAGCTCCACGAGCCGCGCGTCCGGCTGACCGACATCGTCGGGGGGCTGGGTTGGATCCTGGGGCTCGCCGGTCTTGCGGCCTGGCTCAAAAACCGACGCTGAGGGAGGGAGAGGGCGTTCTTGAAACGCATCTGCGTCATCGACGGCCAGGGGGGAGGGATCGGCGCGGCCATTTTGCGGGCGCTCAAGGAAGCCTACGGGGAGACGGTCGAGCTGATCGCGCTCGGCACCAACGCCATCGCCGCGGCCCAGATGCTCAAGGCCGGGGCGAACCGCGCCGCAAGCGGCGAAAACGCGATCGTCCAGACCGCCCCTCGGGTGGATGTGATCGTGGGTGCCATCTCGATCGGCTGGGCGCACGCCATGCTGGGGGAGGTCACCCCGAGAATGGCGGAGGCGGTCATGGCGAGCCCCGCGCCCAAGCTCTTTCTTCCCCTGACCCAGGAAGCGGTCAGCCTGGTGGGGCTCTCCGCCGAGCCGCTGCCGCACTTGGTCCAGAGCCTCGTGCAGCGGAAACTGAAGGAGGTGTTGCCCGATGTGTGAAGCGCACGCCTACATGGAACGGGACGGCCGGGAGGAGCTTCTCCTCGAGTCGGTCGACCGGGTCGAACCGCAAGCGGACGGAAGCTTTCTTTTGGTCAACATCTTCGGCCAGCAGAAAACCGTGAGGGCGCCCCTCAAGCGGATGCATCTGGTCGAGCACCGCATCGTCTTCGGCTCCTGAAGCGCAAAGACCGCCCGCCTTGCTCCCCGAACCCGCCGTGGCCGCCGGGAAGGCGACCCGAGGATGGATCGACCCGCGGGTGCGCCTGGCCGCCGCCCTGGTCTACAGCGGTGCGACCGCCGTTTGGCAAAAGCCGGAGAGCATCGCCGCCGCCCTGGGCTTCGCCCTGGGCCTCGCGGTGTTCTTCCGCCTGGCGCCGGGGCCGGTGCTGCGCCGCCTCTTCGCCGTCAACGGCTTGCTCGCGCTCCTGTGGTTGATCCTCCCCTTCAGCCTGCCGGGGGAGACGCTGCTCCAGCTCGGGCCGCTGGCGGCGAGCCGCGAGGGGCTGCTTTTGGCGCTGCGCATCACGCTCAAATCGAACGCCCTGCTGCTCGCGCTGCTGGCGCTCGTCGCCCCCCTTCCCTTTCCGAGCGCCGGACACGCGCTCCACCGCCTGGGGGTCCCGGGAAAATTCGTGCAGCTTCTTTTGCTCACCTGGCGCTACCTCGCGCTCCTGGAGCAGGAATTCGGCAGGCTGCGGCGGGCCGCCGCGCTGCGGGGTTTTCGACCGCGGACCGATCTGCACACCTATCGCACCTTCGCCTGGCTGCTCGGCATGCTTCTCGTTCGCGCCGTGGACCGCGCCGAGCGCGTGCGCCGGGCGATGCTCTGCCGCGGCTTTCAAGGCGTCTTCTTCAGCCTGCAGGAGTTCCGTCTGAACGGCCGCTCGCTCGGCTTCGCCGCGGCGGTCGCGGCGGCGGTCGCGGCTTGCGCCGTTTTGGAATTCGGGGGTTGAGGAAAGAAGGATCCGGAAATGGCCGCGCAAGAACCGATCGTCGCCCTGCGGGGCATCCGCTTCGGCTACCCGGGGGCGGAGCCGATTCTCGCAGGGCTCGACTTCGCGCTCGGGCCCGCCGAGCGCGTCGGGATTCTCGCCCCGAACGGCAGCGGCAAAACGACCCTTTTCCTGTTGATCATGGGGCTGCTGCGGCCCCAGGGAGGCGAAATCCTCGTCTTCGGAAAACCCCGTCGCGTGGAGGCCGACTTTCTCGAGGTCCGCCGCCGGATCGGGCTGGTCTTCCAAGACCCCGAGGACCAGCTCTTCTGCCCCACGGTGATCGAGGACGTGGCCTTCGGTCCTCTCAACCTCGGCCGATCGCGAAAGGAGGCCGTGGCCGCGGCGCGGCGCGCGCTCGCCGCGCTGGGACTGGAGGCCTTCGAGGACCGGATCGGCTTCCAGCTCTCCGGCGGCGAAAAGCGGCTGGTCTCGCTCGCCGCCGTGCTCGCCATGGAGCCCGAGGCGCTGCTGCTCGACGAGCCGGAAAACGGCCTGGATTCCCGCACGCGCCTGCGGCTGGTCGAGGTCCTGGAGGGGCTGGCGATCCCCCAGGCGATCATCTCGCACGACATCGATCTGCTGACGGCGCTTTGCGATCGGCTGCTCACCCTCGAGGCGGGGCGCATCCGCGAGGTGGACGGGGAGGCCCTTCACCGGCACGTCCACGCCCACCGCCTGGGGGACCGACCCCACCGGCACAGCCCTACCGGTTGAACGGCGGGGTTGCAATCCCGGTGCGGCGCGGATAGAAAACCTCCATGCTGCTCGCCGTCAACGTGAACAACA
Organism: uncultured Desulfobacterales bacterium; assembly: GCA_938048455.1. Lineage (GTDB taxonomy): Bacteria > Desulfobacterota > Desulfobacteria > Desulfobacterales > SpSt-501 > SpSt-501. The sequence goes on from CALIUY010000003.1 coordinate 82,530, forward strand.
CGAACACCTCCTTCGGCGTACACGGCGAGGGGTCGGGCTGGCTCGCCCACTGGCGGGTCGCCACGGATCGCGCGCGGCTGGCCGACGAGCACGCCATGCTGCTGCGCAGCTTCTTCGAATTCCGCGGCCTTTCCTGGTCGCAGCTCTCCGCGGTCGCCCTCGCCAGCGTCGTGCCCCCGGTCACGCCGGTCTTCGTCGAGCTCAGCCGCCGCTACCTCGGCCACGAGCCCCTCGTCGTCTCCCACCGCCTGCGCACCGGGGTCGAGATCCGGATCGACTACCCCGCGGAGCTCGGCGCCGACCGCATCCTGAACGCCGTGGCCGCCAAGCGTCTCTACGGCTGCCCCTGCATCGTGGTGGACTTCGGCACGGCGACCACCTTCGACGCCCTTTCCCGCGAGGGCGAATACGTGGGCGGCGCGATCGCTCCGGGGCTCGGAATCGCCGCCGAAGCCCTTTTTTCCCGCACGGCCAAGCTGCCGCGCATCGAGCTGACGGCCCCGCCGGCCGCGATCGGCCGCAACACCGTACACGCCATGCAATCGGGTCTGGTGCTCGGCTATGTCGGCCTGATCGACGGGCTGGTGGCGCGCCTGCGCGCCGAGCTCGGAGGCGCAGCCCGCGTCGTCGCCACCGGCGGCATGGCCGCCCTGCTCGCCGAGCACGCCCCCGTGATCGAGAAGGTGGACCCGATGCTCACCCTCGAGGGACTGCGGATGGTCTACGAGATGAACCGCTGAGCCCGATCCGTCCGGAAGGAGCCCCATGGACACGAGAATCCCGGTGCTGGAGAAACGCTGCCTCGTCCTCGGGGTAAGCGGGGGGATCGCCGCCTACAAGGCGGCCGATCTGGCAAGCCGCCTTGTCCGGGCCGGAGCCGCCTTGGAAGTGGTCATGACCCCGGCGGCATCCGAGTTCGTGCGGCCGCTCACCTTCCAGGCCCTCACCCACCGGCCGGTGGCGACCGAAATGTTCTCGCTCCTCCAGGACCGCGAGATCGGCCATGTCGCCCTCGGGCAACGCGCGGCGCTCATGATCGTCGCCCCGGCGACGGCGAACACGCTCGCCCGGCTCGCCAACGGGTTGGCCGACAACCTGCTCGTCACCACGGCGCTCGCCTGCCGCGGCCCGCTCCTTCTGGCCCCGGCCATGGAGTCCGGCATGTGGCACCACCCGGCGACGCGCGCCAACCTCGAGACCCTCGTCGGCCGCGGCGCCTTCGTCGTGGGTCCGGAAACGGGTCGGCTCGCCTCGGGCGGCGTCGGCGAAGGCCGCATGGCCGAGCCCGGAACCATCCTGGAGGCGGCCTGCTGGGTGCTCGGCCGCGGCGGGCCGCTCGCCGGCAAGCGGGTGGTGGTAACCGCGGGGGGGACCCGCGAGCCGATCGACCCCGTGCGTTTCATCGGCAACCGCAGCAGCGGCCGGATGGGCTTCGCGCTCGCCCGCGCGGCGCGCGACCGCGGGGCCGCGGTGACCTTGATCCACGGTCCGGTCGCCCTGGAAGCCCCTTACGGGGTGGATACCGTGGCCGTCGCCTCCGCGGCGCAGATGAAGGAAGCGGTGCTCGAGGTGAGCGACCGCGCCGATGTCCTGCTCATGGCCGCGGCGGTCGCCGACTACCGGCCGCGGGTCGCGGCGGAGCAGAAAATCAAGAAGGAAGCCGAAGCGGCGCGCCTCGAACTCGTGCGCACCGAGGACATCCTCGCGCTGGTGGCCGAGCGCCGCCGCGGCGGGGCGGGACCGGCCGTCGTCGTGGGCTTCGCCGCCGAGACCGAAGAGCTCCTGCGCCATGCGCGCGAAAAACTCGAGAAAAAGGGGCTCGATTTGATCGTCGCCAACGACGTCTCCGCCCCGGAAAGCGGCTTCGAGACGGAGACGAACCGCGTGGCCATCCTCGATCCCCGCGGCGGGGTGGAAACGCTGCCGCTGCTCGCCAAGCGCGAGGTCGCCGAAGCCGTCCTCGACCGCCTCTTGCCGCTGCTCGCCCCCCGCTGAGGAACGCCCGCGCCGTGGCCCCCCCGGGGGACGTCTCGGGCCGTGTCGTTGCGTTCCCCTCGCGCAACGGCACCGGCGCAGGTCGCGGGGGATTGACGAGCGGGGCAAGTCGTGTTATTCATGATGTAAACAAGCGATCACATAAAATATGTCCGCAAAGGAACTGGAGTGCCGATGAAACGCAACCCAAATCTTCTCCCGCTGGTTGTCGCCGTCTTTTCCGTCTCCTTCTTTTTCCTTCTGGAACAGACGGCCGAAGCCGCCCGGCTGGGCGGCGGCAAATCCTTCGGCAGCCGCCCGAGCTATCAGCGAAGCGCCCCCTTGCCCTCGCCTTCGCCCTCCCCGACCGCCCCGAAGCCTGCCACCGCGCCGCCTGCGGTCTCCCCGCGGCCCGCCTTCGGCGGCTTCGGCGGCATGCTCGGGGGAATGCTCATGGGCGGGCTGATCGGCTCGCTGCTCTTCGGGGGCGGGCACGCCTGGGGCGGCCCGGGGCTGCTCGACCTCCTCGTCTTCGGAGGCGGGATCTTTCTGCTCCTGCGCCTGCTGCGGGCCCGGCGCCCCGCGCCCGCGGGGGTCGGTCTGACCGCCCCCCCGGCCTTCAGCCGCGGGGAACCGGACCCCTGGGGCATCGGGGGAGGCGCCGCCGCCGGGGCGCCGCAGACGACACCCGCCTACCCCGAAGGGTTCGACCCCGAGGAATTTCTGCAAGGCGCGCGCCTGATTTACAACCGCCTGCAGGCTTCGTGGGATCGACGCGATCTCGAGGATATCCGCTCCTTCACCACCCCCGAGGTCTTTGCGGAAATCCAACGCCAGGCGCAAGAAGACCCGCGTCCGGGGAAAACCGACATCCTGCTCGTCCACCCCGAGATCCAGGAAGTGCGCGAGATCGAAGGCAAGATCGTGGTCTCGGTGCTCTACGATGCGATGCTGCGCGAGGAGACCTCCGCGGCCGCCCGGCCGGTGCGCGAGCTGTGGCACTTCAGCCGCGACGCGAAAGGCGGGGACACCTTCTGGAAGCTCGAGGGGATTCAGCAGGCGGGCGAATGACCTACGCCGCCGAAAGGGTCCGAATCCCCCGGCTTCGCAGCACTTCTTCGGCCCGAAGATTGTCGGAAAAACGGAAAACCATCACGGCCGTTCCGGGCCGGGGGCTGACCGCGGTGTAGGTGTAGGCGAGGGCGATGGATTCGCCCGTGAGCGCCTCCAGAATGCGCCCCAGAGCGCCGGGACGGTCCTCGGCTTCGATCACCACGACGTCGTTCAAGACCGCGGTGAGTTTCCCCGCGGCGAGCGCCGCCACCGCCCGCTCCGGCTCGGAGACGATCAGCCGCAGTTTGGCGTGGATTTCGCCGTTGTCGACGAGACAATGGGCGCGCACGTCGATTCCGGCCTCGCCCAAAAGCGAAAAAACCCGCCCGACATCCCGGGCGCTGTTTCCCGTGAGCACCGTGAGCTGCTGTCCGTACATGGCTCGAGTCCTCCCGCGTCCCCCGGTTCATCCCCCTAACAAAGCCCGCCGGCGGATGCAAGCCGGAGGCGGAACTCGTTTGTAACCTTTTTCCGACCGACGGCTCCTCAGGACAGGTTCACGCGCTTTCTTCTGGAGGAGCCATGGCGGTTTCCCGTCGCGTCTTTCTCAAAGGGACCCTGACCGCCGCCGCGGCGCTCGCCGCCGCCGCGGCTCCCGAAGCCTCCGCCGCAGGCGAGGCTTCTCTCGCCACGCTGATCGACATCCGCAAGTGCGTCGGCTGCGGAGCCTGTGTCGAGGCCTGCCGCGAGGCGAACGCCGCGAAGTTCCCCGAGCCGCAAAAACCTTTTCCCAAGATGTTCCCCTCGCGGGTCAAGGTCTCGGACTGGTCGGAGCGGCGCGAGGTGGACGACCGCCTCACCCCCTACAACTGGCTCTTCATCCAGCATGCCCGGGTCGTGATCGACGGTCGCGAAAGGGAGCTTACGCTGCCGCGGCGCTGCATGCATTGCGTCAACCCGCCCTGCGTCAAGCTCTGCCCCTGGGGTGCGGCGAAGCAGTCGCCGAACGGCATCTCGCGCATCGACCCCGAGATCTGCCTCGGGGGCTCGAAGTGCAAGAGCGTCTGCCCTTGGGATATCCCGCAGCGGCAGACGGGGGTGGGGCTGTACCTGAAGCTCGCGCCCTCCTTTGCCGGCAACGGGGTGATGTACAAGTGCGACCGTTGCGGGGAGCGGGTGGCGGCGGGCCAGCTTCCCGCCTGCATCGAAGCCTGTCCCGAGGGGGTGCAGACGATCGGCCCCCGGGAGGAGATCATCGCCCGGGCCCATGCGATCGCCCGAGAGATCGGGGGCTGCCTCTACGGCGAGACGGAAAACGGCGGAACGAACACGATCTACGTCTCCCCCGTCCCCTTCGAGGAGCTGAACCGCGGAATCGAAACGGGCGACGGCCGTCCGCACCTCGAGTCCGTCCCCGACGCCATGGATGAGGCGAACCGCCTCGCTTCCGCTCTGCTCATCGCCCCCTTCGCGGGAATGGCGGGAGCTTTTCTGCGTCTGGCCTCGCGGGGGCAAGAAAGGAGGGAGAAAACCCATGGCGACTGACGCCCTGCGCCCTGCGATCCGGATAACGCCGCGAAGTCCCGCACGCTTTGTTTTTGGGGGTCTGGTCTTCGTCCTGGCCCTGACGGGTTTCGGGCAACTTCCGATCTACAACCGCTACTACCTGAGCGACCTTCCCGGATTCGGCTGGCTCGCCGACTACTGGGCGACGCGCTTCGTCCACTACGCAGCCGCCGTCCTGTTCCTCGGGCTGCTCGCGCACCGAGCGGCGCTCTACCTCTTTTCACCTCGGCCGCGACGCCGCCTCTCCCGCTCGGGGTCCCTGCGGGCGGGGGTTCTCACCGTGCTCGTCCTCTCCGGCGGCCTGATCGTGCTCAAGAATTTCCCCGGGGTCTTCCTCTCCGATACGGCGGTGATCGCCGTCGACCTCGTGCACCTCGGGGCGGCGACGGCCTTCCTCCTCGCCCAGCTCGTCGCCCTGCTCCCCCTCGGCCTTGGACGACGGCCGTCGCCTCCGCCCTCCCCTCCGAGCGGTGCGTTCCTGCAGCCGGAAACGGTTCGTGATCCCGGTCTTCCGGGACGATCCCGAAGAAAACGAAAAGGGGCTGCGGTTTGATCCGCAACCCCTTGCCTTTCCTGGTAGGCACGACGAGATTTGAACTCGTGACCCCTACCGTGTCAGGGTAGTGCTCTCCCCCTGAGCTACGTGCCTGAAAACGGGAAAATCTGTAACATTCGCCCCATCCGCTGTCAAGAAGACGGCGCCCGCCGCAGACTTCACCCCCGGGGGGGTTCGCCGGCCTTTTTCGCGGCGTTGGCAAACCCGCTCTGCAGCAGGTGCAGCCCGATCCAGGTGTAGTGCAGCCCGGAGAGGACCGTCAGGACGACCGCGATCCAACAGAGCGGCAGGACGGCCCGGCCGAGGCCGGAAACCTGCAGGGCGAGCAGGGCGGAGGCGACCAGGACCACCTGACAGACGGTCGTCCACTTGCTCAGGATCGATGGCCGGATCTCGAAGGCGATGTTCGCAAAAGCGAGCACGGCGACGCCGATGACGATCAGGACGTCGCGGCTGATGACGACGACCGCCACCCAGGGCGGGATCCCGTGAAGGAGGGCAAGACAGATGAAGGCCGCGGTGAGCAGCAGCTTGTCGGCGATCGGGTCGAGCACCGCGCCGAGCGTACTGCGCTGATTGAGGAGCCGCGCGAGCAGACCGTCCAGGCCGTCGCTCACGCCGGCGGCGAGAAAGACGGCGAGCGCTCCGGGGATCTCCCCGCGAATGAGCAAAATGACGAAAAGCGGAGTGAGAAAGATCCTCAGGACCGTGATCAGGTTGGGCAAGCTGACGGTGCGTCGCATTTCTTCTTCGCGCCCCCCGCCGGGTCGGCCGCCTTCTTTCCCGGGTCGGTCAGCGGGGGGTGAGCACGGCCCGCAGCCCCCCGTCGGGCCTGCCGCTGACCGCGACGGAGAAGGCCTCAAAGGATTTCGCGGCCAGCCGGCGCGCGAGTTCCTCGGCTTCGCCGCGAAAGCTGACGACGAGCGCGGTCTCGGGGCCGCGGATCTCCTGCACCTGGATCGCTTCGACGCCGGGGAGCTCGAGCAGCGCCCGGCGGAAACGGACGACGTGGGCGAGCGCCGCTCCCCCCTCGACGCTCATCGGGATCTGCCGCAGGGCCGCGGCCGGGGAGTCTTCCGCGGGGCCGATCCCCGAGGCGAGCAGCCGTTCCCGCAGAAGCGGCTCGTTCACGGTGACCTGGAGCAGCACGCGGGTTTCGCGGCCGAAGGAGGTCTCGGACAGCAGACGGTAATCCTGAATCAGATCGCTGGGACGCGAAAGTACCTCTTCGTTCACCCGCCGGAAGTTCTCGGCGATGCGCTCCGGCGGGAGAAACTCGAGCGCCGCCGCGGCCACGGCGCGGAGGATCCCGTCGGCGATCGCCGCCTCGCGGGCGGCCGAAGGCGACGCCGAAAGCGGAGCGACCCCGACGGTCATGAGGCTTCGCCGCTCCTCGGCCTTCTGCGCCCGGCCCGGCGAAACGCAAACCAGCCCGACCAGGACGAGCGCGAAAACCCTTCGCCCCCCCCGCCGCAGAAAAGACGACATCGGCGAGCCCCCTTTCGAATGGGTGCGCTTACAGCGTCCGCTCCAAAGCATAGTCGGCCAGGTCCTCGAGCGTTCGCCGCGCGGGCGAGTCGGGAAAGAGCGCCAGGTGTCTCTTGGCCGCCGCGATCCGCGTTTCGGCCGCCCGCCGGGCGTAGGCGAGCGCCCCGCTTTCCTCCAGCCGGCCGCGCAGCCAGGCGAAATCCGCTTCCGTAAAACCGGGCTCGCGGATCATGGCGATCATCCGCGCGCGATCCTCACCTCCGGCCAGGGCGAGCCCCCGGATCAGGGGCAGCGTCATCTTGCCCTCGCGCAGGTCGCTGCCCACGTCCTTGCCGATGCGCGCCGAATCGGCCGTGTAGTCGAGAAGGTCGTCGGCGATCTGGAAGGCGTAACCCAGGCCGAGGCCGTAGGCGCACAGCGCCTCTTCGGCCGCCGCGGGGGCCTCGGCGAGCAGGGCGCTCACGCGGCAGGCCGTCTCGAAGAGAACGGCCGTCTTGCGGCGGATGACTTCGAAGTATTCCTCCTCGGTGAGTGCCGGGTCCCCCTTGCGCTGCAGCTGGTGGACCTCGCCCTGGGACATCTCCTCGGTCAGCCGCGCGAGCACGGCCACGATCTTCGGGTTTCCCGTGGCCGCGGTGATCGAAAGCGCGCGGGCGAGCAGGAAATCGCCCACGAGCACGGCGATCGCGTTTCCCCAGATGCGGTGCGCGGCGGGCTTGCGGCGCCGTGTCGCCGCGCCGTCGACGAGGTCGTCGTGCAAGAGGGTCGCCGCGTGCAGGTATTCGAGCGCGCTCGAGAAGACGACGTCGTAGGTCCCGCGGTAGCCGCAAAGCCGCGCGGAAAGCACGAGCAACAGGGGCCGCATCCGCTTGCCGCCGTTGAAGAGGATGTAACCCGCCACCTCGCGCACGAGATCGAGATGGGGCGTCAGGTTGGCGACCAGCGCGGCCTCGATCGCCTGCAGATCGGCCTCGACCGCCCGGAGGATCCGCGCCCTCAGGCCGCTCACGGCGCCTCCCCCAGCAGATCGTATTCCATCACGTCGGTGATCCGCGCCGGAACGAAGGCCCCGAGCGGCAGCCGCCCCCCGGGGCGGGCCTGCACGTAGGTGACCCCGTCGACCTCCGGGGCCTGCAGCATCGTGCGACCGGAGAACATGCGGTTTCCCAGATCCTCCTCGATCAGCACCGGCAGCACGCGGCCGATGTGGCGCTGGTTTTTTTCGGCGGCGATGTCCATTTGCAGCGAAAGCAGCCGGTCGTAGCGCTCCTGCGCGACCTCCCGCGGCACGGGGTCCGGAAGCCGGTGGGAGGGCAGATCCTCGGCGTCAGAATAGACGAAGGCGCCCAGATGGTCAAAGCGGATTTCCTCGGCGAAGTCGAGGACCGTCTGAAAATCGCGCTCGGTTTCCCCCGGAAAACCGGTGATCACCGTGGTCCGCAGGCAGGCCTCGGGGACGATTTCGCGGATACGCCGGAAAAGGCGGCGCAGCCCCTCGCGGGTGTAACCTCGTCCCATGCGCCGGAGCACGGCGTCGCTGGCGTGCTGAATGGGCAGATCGAAGTAGGGGCAGAGCTGGGGCAGATCGGCCACGGCGCGGATGAACTCCTCGTCGATGCTCTCGGGGTGGCCGTAGAGCACGCGGATCCAGGGTTCCTTCCGGCCGGGCGCCCCGCAAGCCCCGGCGAGATGATGCAGCAGCACGGCGAGCGGGACGGGCGGCCGGAGGTCCCGGCCGTAATGGGTGCTGTCCTGGGCGACGAGGTTCAACTCCTTCACGCCGCGCTCGACCAGGTCGCGCGCCTCGGCGAGGATGTCCTCGGGGGGTCGGCTTCGCTGGCGGCCGCGCAGGCGGGGGATGATGCAGAAGGTGCAGCGCCGCTCGCAGCCCTCGGCGATCTTGAGGTAGGCCGTATGCGGCGTCGTCAGCACCCGCTCGGCGTTGAAGGCGCCGACGGGGAGGCTGTCGGGATCGGGAAGGAGGGCCTTGCCCCGGCCGCGGCGGCCGGCCACGGCCTCCACGATGCGCTCGAGCGCCCCGGTCCCGAGAAAGAGATCCACCTCGGGGAGCTCGGGGACGATCTTTTCGCGGTAACGCTCGGGAAGGCAGCCGGTGACGACGAGCCGACGGCAGGAGCCGCTCTTCTTGAATCGGGCGAGCTCCAGAATGGTCTCGATCGACTCCTGCGCCGCATCCTCGATGAAGCTGCAGGTGTTGACGACGATCACCTGGGCCTCTTCGGGACGATCGGTCAGCCTCCAGCCCGCCTGCCGCAGCTTCCCCAGCATGAGCTCGCTGTCCACCTGGTTCTTGGCGCACCCCAGGCTGACCAGGCAAAGGGTGCCCGGCAGGTCGCCACGGCGCGGCTGAGGAGCGGGGGGGGACATGAGCGCGAGCGGCTCCGGAATCCGGTGCGGCATCCGCAAGGCGCTGCACCGATTCATCAAGATTGAGGTTAAGGAGGAGGCCGTTTGCTGTCAATGAGCGGGACGCCTTCCGCCTGGGGAAAGCCGGAGGTCGGCCGGTCCAGGAAGCCCCCCGTGTCGGTCTCCACCACAAGGAGACCCTCGATCCGTTCCAGCCTCTCGAGCAGGGCCAGTCCCTCCTCCGCGCCCAGGACCATGACGGCCGTCGCCAGAGCGTCGGCCGTCGTGCAGTCGGGAGCCAGAACGGTGGCGCTGACGACGCCGTTGGCGACCGGCCGGCCGGTCGTGGGATCGATGATGTGGGAATGGCGCCGGCCTTCGAAGAGAAAAAACTGGCGGTAATCCCCGCTCGTGGCGAGCGCCGCATCGCGCAACGCCACCACCCGGTGCACCTCTTCGGGCCGGGCGCGGCTCTCGGGACGAGCGATTCCGATCCGCCAGAGGGAGCCGTCCGCACGGCGACCGGAGGCGTAGACCTCGCCGCCGATCTCGACCAGAAAATCGCGCCAGCCGGCCTCCCGGAGCAGACGGGCCACCTCGTCGACGCCGTAGCCCTTGGCGATGGCCGAGAAATCGAGCGTCACACCGGGGTCCTCTTTCATCAGCCCCTGTTCGCCGCGAAGCGCAATCCGCGACAGGCCGATCGCGGCGCGCGCCGCGGCGATCTCTTCCTCCGCAGGCGGGGCCCGCCGCGCCGGCCCCCGGCCGAAGCCCCACAGATCGACCAGCGGCCCCACGGTGGGATCGAAGGCGCCCCGGGACCAGCCGTAGACCTGCAGGGAGACTTCGAAGACGCGCCGGAAGTCCGCGGAGACGGAAAAGGCCTCCCCGGCGACGGCGAAACGGTTGAAGCGGGAAATCTCGCTGTCGGCCCGGTAAGGGGAAAAGATGCGGTTCAGCTCCTCGAGCCGACGATCGATCTTTTTCTTCAGGCTCTCCGTTGCGCTCCAGGGCCGGCCGACCAGCTTGACGGTGTAGGTGGTCCCCATGGTGCGGCCGGCAAGGACATGCTCGGTGCGGGAATCGCAGCCGGAGGTCGCCGCGGCACCCAGCAACAGGACGAGGAACATCAGGGATCCGGGGCGAAAACGTCGAGGCATGGAAGCGGGCTTCAGCAGATGCGGGGAAACTGCTCCCCGGCGAGCATGTCGACGATCCGTTGGCCGCCGATGCGGGTCTGCATCACCACCCGGCCGGGAGGCCCGGGGAGGACCTCGCCGATCCAGGCCGCATCTTTTCCCGCCGGGTCGGAGCGCACGGCGCGGAGCACGGCCTCCGCGGCCTCCGGGTGCACGAAGGCGACGAGCTTGCCCTCGTTGGCGAGGTAGAGCGGGTCGAAGCCGAGCAGTTCGCACAGACCGGCCACCTCGGGCTTGAGGGGGATCTTCTCCTCGTGGATGACGACGCTCACGGCCGAGCTCTCGGCGATCTCCTTGAGCGCCGTCCCCAGTCCGCCGCGCGTGGGGTCGCGCAGCGCGTGCACGGCCTCGCCCCCGGCTTCGAGCATCGCCGCGACCATGCGGTGAAGGGGGGCGGTGTCGCTTTGCACGCTCGTCTCGAAGGCGAGTCCCTCGCGGCCGGCAAGCACGCTCACGCCGTGATCGGCGAGGCTGCCGCTCAAGAGCACGCGGTCTCCGGCCTGCGCCCGGCGGCTCGCCACCCGGATCCCCGGAGGGATGAGGCCGACGCCCGAGGTGTTGATGAACAGGCGGTCGGCCGCCCCCCGGGGAACGACCTTCGTATCCCCGGTGACGATCGCCACCCCGGCCGCTTTCGCCGCCTGCGCCATGGAGTCGAGGATGCGCTGGAAGTCCGCAAGGGGAAAGCCCTCCTCGAGGATGAAGGCCGCGCTCAGGAAAAGCGGCCGCGCCCCGCACATGGCCAGATCGTTCACGGTGCCGTTCACGGCGAGCTCCCCGATGTTTCCCCCCGGGAAGAACAGGGGGTCGACCGTGTAGGAATCCGTCGAGAAGGCAAACCGGACCCCTTCCATCTCGAGGATCGCCCCGTCGTTCAGCTCGGCCAGGGCGGGATGGTCGAAGACCGGGAGCACCCGGTCGCGCAGCAGGCGGTGGGCGATGCGGCCCCCGCTTCCATGGTCGAGCAGAATCCGGCTCACGGGATCCATGCGTTCATCCTCCGGCGGAGGCGTCGTGATAGCGGAAGTAGGCGGCACAGGTCCCCTCGCTCGAGACCATGCAGGGGCCGACCGGATCCCCCGGCGTGCAGCGGCTCCCGTAGAGCGGGCATTCGGGAGGGGTCTTGCGTGCGGTGAGGATTTCCCCGCAGGAGCAGCCCCGCGGCTCGGGCACCGGCGTTGCGGTCAGGGAAAAACGCCGCGCCGCATCGAAAGCCGCCCAAGCCGCCCGGACGGCCAGGCCGCTGGCGGGGATGACCCCCAAGCCGCGCCAGCGCGCATCGGCGGGCGCGAAGACCTGCGCCAGCACCCGCTGCGCGGCCGGGTTCCCCTCCTCGGCGACCGCCCGGCGGTAGGCGTTCTCCAAAGCCGGCTTTCCGTTTTCGGCCTGGCCGACGATCGCGGCCACGGCCTGCAGGATGTCGACCGGCTCGAAGCCGGCGATGGCGCAGGGAAGCCGCGTGCGCTCGAAAAAGGGGAGATAGGCCCGGCGGCCGATGACGACGGAGACATGTCCCGGCAGAAGAAAAGCGTCGATCCGCAGGTCGCCGAGCGCGGTGAGCGCTTCGAGCGCCGGGGGCACGGTCTTGTGCAGACAGAGCACGCTGAAGTTTTCGATCCCCGAGCGGTGCGCGGCGAGCACGGCCGCGGCCACGGTGGGTGCGGTCGTCTCGAAGCCGATCCCGAGAAAGACGACCTCGCGGCCGGGGTGACGCCGGGCGAGCTCGACGGCATCCAGCGCGGAATAGACGACGCGCACGTCGGCCCCGCTCGCCCGCTCGCGCTCGAGCGAGGAGCGGCTGCCGGGCACGCGCAGGAGATCGCCGAAGGTGGCGACGAGGATCTCGGGCCGGCGGGCGAGCGCGATGCAGGCGTCGATCTCCGCGGTGTCGGTCACGCAGACCGGGCATCCGGGCCCGGAGAGCAGCGTGATCGTCTCCGGCAAGAGACTGCGGATGCCGTGGCGGAAGATCGAAACGGTATGCGTGCCGCAGACCTCCATGATGCGCAACGGCCGTCGGCTGAGACGCCGGATGCGCGCGGCGAGTTCGCCGACGAGCGTGGCGTCGCGGTATTCGTCGTTGCGGCGGGTGACCATGGACGCGGTGTCCCCTCGAAAGTGAAAGAAGCGGCGCCTCTCCGGCCTCAGGCGGCGGAAGCCGCGACCAGCGCCTGGCCGAGGGCGATGCCGCCGTCGTTCGTCGGAACCTGCGCGTGGCTGTACACCGCAAAGCCCGCCGCGGCAAGCCCTCGGCTCAAGTCCTCGAGCAGGCGGGCATTCTGAAACACCCCCCCGCTCAGCACCACGCGGGAAAGGCCGCGTTCCTCACGGAGGCGTCGGCAAAGGCGTACGAAGACCCGGACGAGGCCGTTGTGGAAACGGGCGCTGATCTCGCAGACGGGACGGCCGCGGATCACGTCCGCCACCACCCCGCGCAGGATCGGGCCCGGAAGGATCCGCCGCGGGGATCCCTCCTCCCATTCGGTCTCGTAGGCTTCCGCGACGCCCTCGGCCGCCTCCATCTCCAGCTCCATCGCCGCCTGGCCTTCGAAGGCCACCCGGCGGCGCAGCCCCACGATCGCGGCGACGGCGTCGAAGAGCCGCCCGAGGCTGGAGGTCAGCGGGGCGTTGATCCCGGAGGCCGCCAACGCCGCAACCGTGCGGAGCTTTTCCTCGCCGGTCTCCCGCAGGAAGGCGAGCTCCAGGCGGGACCACTCGGCGCCGAAGGCGGCCTGCAGGTGGCTGACGGCCATGCGCCAGGGCTCGCGGATCGCGGCCGCCCCGCCCGGCATGGGAACGCAGGCGAGATGCGCCAGGCGCTCGAAGCCCGCGGCGTCGGCGGCGAGGACCTCCCCGCCCCAGACCGTCCCGTCGGGGCCGTAGCCCGTGCCGTCGCAGGCGATCCCGATCACCGGACCCTCGAGGCGGTGCTCGGCCATGCAGGCGGCGACGTGGGCGTGGTGGTGCTGCACGCGCCGCAGAACCCCCTCCGGCTGCTCTTCGGCCCAGCGGGTGCTCAGGTAATCGGGGTGGAGGTCGCAGGCGAGGATCTCGGGACGGATGTCGAGGACGCGCTCGAGATGCGCGATCGTCTCGCAGAACACCTCGTAGGTCGCGAGGTTTTCGAGATCGCCGATGTGCGGGCTGAGAAAAGCGCGGTCGCCTTTCACGAGGCAGACCGTGTTTTTGAGTTCCGCGCCCACGGCGAGAAGCGCCGGGAGCCTGCGGGAAAGAAAGACCGGCTGCGGCACATAGCCCCGCGCCCGGCGCAGCAAGCGCGTTTTCCCGGCGACCCGCTGCACGACCGAATCGTCGCAGCGCCGGAGGATTTCGCGGTCGTGGAGCAGGAAGACGTCGGCGATCCCGGAGAGCCGCGCCAGCGCCTCTTCGTTTCCCGCGGCGATCGGCTCCTCGCTCCGGTTGCCGCTGGTCATGACGAGCGCGGGGAACCCCTCGGCCAAAAGCAGGTGATGAAGCGGCGTGTAGGGCAAAAACGCCCCCACGCGGCGGTTGCGCGGAGAGATCCCCGGCGCAAGGGGGCTTTCGGGTCGCTTGCGCAAGAGGACGATCGGCCGCTCGGGGCGGGAGAGCAACCGGGCTTCTGCCTCGTCGACGAAGGCGTAGGTGCCCACGGCGGCCAGATCGGGCGACATGACGGCCAGCGGCTTTTCCTCGCGGTGCTTGCGCTCGCGCAGCCGCGCGACCGCCCGGGCGTTCCGGGCGTCGACCGCGAGATGAAAGCCCCCCAGGCCCTTCACGGCGACAATCGCGCCCTGCCGCAGCCGGGCGGCCGCGGCGGCGATCGGATCGGAGGCCTCGAGCCGTTCGCCCGCGGCGTCTCGCAGCTCGAGCCGCGGCCCGCAGACCGGGCAGGCGTTCGGCTGGGCGTGGAAGCGGCGGTCGGCGGGATTTTCGTACTCGGCGCGACAGGCCGCGCACATCGCGAAGTCGCGCATCGAGGTCTTCGGGCGGTCGTAGGGGATATCCGCGATGATCGTGTAGCGCGGTCCGCAATGGGTGCAGTTGATGAACGGGTAGCGGAAGCGGCGGTCGGCGGGGTCGAAGAGTTCGGCCAGACAGTCCCCGCAGACGGCGACGTCGGGCGGGATCAAGGTCTGCATGGAGGCGCCGTGCCGGCTCTCCACGATCCGGAAGGTTTGCAGCCCGCGCGGTTCCCGGTCGCTCGCCCGGAGCTCGGTGATGCGGGCGAGCGGGGGGGTGTGGGCGACGAGCTCGGCTTCGAAGGCCTCCAGCTGTTCGGGGTCGCCCTCGATGTCGATCAGCACGCCTTCGGAGGTGTTTCCGACCTCGCCTTTCAGGCCGTGGCGCAACGCCAGCTGATAGACGAAGGGGCGGAAGCCCACGCCCTGGACGATGCCGTTCACCCGCAGCCGGCGCGCCGCGATCCGCGCGTCCATGGCCTCACTCCCCGGGGGGCGTTTCCCCGCCGGAGCGGCGGCCCTCGAGGCGGGCGGCGGCCTCGCGCAGCAGGGCGAGCGTCTCGCGCGCCGCCTCCTCGTCGAGGCGCGAGATCGCGAATCCGGCGTGCACGATGACCCAGTCACCGACGGCGGCGTCTTCGAGGAGAAGCAGGCTGCACTCGCGGCGCACGCCGTCCACGTCGATCACGGCCTTGCCGTCCCGGAGGTCAACGATGCGTGAAGGGATCGCCAGACACATCGGTCACCGCATCTTTCCGGCTCCAAGAGACCCCGAGCCGCTCGAGCTCGGCCAGGACGAGCCGGATCATGGGTTCGATCTGCGCGGCCACCGGGGCCGAGAGCTCCAGCCCGAGGGTTTCGACATCGAGCGGCTCGACGCCCAGAATCACCGTCCGCGGCACGTGGTCGAGGGCCTGGCAAAGGGTCAAGGCCTCGAGGAAATCGACCTGGTGAAGCGAATTCTTGGCGCGGATGCGCGCCGGGATCTCCTCGGGGTCGATGCGGTGCAGATCGCCGGGTTTTCCCCGATTGCGCACCGCGTCGACCACGATCAGGTGCCGCGGTTTGGAGATCACCCCCAGAAGGTTGACGCCGAGCACTCCGCCGTCGACCACGTGCACGCGCTCGGGGAAGGCGTACTCCGCCTCGAGTCTCCGCACCACGTGGATCCCGAAGCCGTCGTCGGAGAACAACAGCGAGCCGATCCCCAGGACGAGAATCTCGGGGGCGTTTTCGGCGTCGAAGGGGTTTTCGGACAAACCGGCCATCGTCGATGAAAAAAAGCCTCCGGCCGCCCGGAAAGCGGGCGGCGCGGAGGCCGGTCGCGGTCCGGCTCAGGCGGCGCGGACCTTGTAGACTTCGTTCGAGTCCGGATCGATCACGTGCACGGCGCAGGCGATGCAGGGATCGTAGGAATGGACCGTGCGCAGGATCTCGAGCGGCCGCTTGGGATCGGCGATCGGAGTGCCGATCAGGGCCTCCTCCACGGGGCTGAGCTTGCCGGCGGCGCACCGCGGCGCCAGGTTCCAGGTGGAGGGGACGACATACTGGTAATTTTTGATCTTCTTGTTTTCGATCACGATCCAGTGGCCGAGCGCGCCGCGGGGCACGTCGTTCAGCCCCACGCCCTGGGCCTTGTCGGGCATCTCGAAGGGTTCGTAGGTTTGGGTGTCCCCTTTCTTGATGTTCTCGACGAGCTCCATCACCCAGCCCTGCATCGCCTCGCCGATGACCAGCGTTTCGATGCCCCGGGCCGCGGTGCGGCCGAGCGTCGAGAAGAGCGCCTCGGCGGGGATGTTCAGGGTCTTGAGAACATGATCGACGGGCTGCTTCCACTCCTTCTGGCCGTAGGCATAGCCCACGAGCACGTGGGCGAGCGGGCCGACCTCGCAGGGCTCGCCCTCGTAGCGCGGGGCCTTGAGCCAGGAGTAGCGACCGTCTTTCGCGTCCGTGTCGTATTTGGGATCGCCCGCGAACGGCTTGGTCTCGCCCTGGTAGGGATGGCGGGCCTGGGTGCCCTCGTACCAGGAACGGGCGACGTGCTCGGTGACTTTTCCGGGATCGGCCATGATCGGCTTCTCCAGGTTGCGCTTGAAGATCACCCCGCGCGGCATGAAGAGGCTCTCCGGCTCCTTCTCGGTCAGCGGGAAATCGCCCCAGGCGAGGAAGTTCGTCGTGCGTCCGATTCCGCCCCAGTCCTTGTAGAACGAGGCCACGGCCAGCAGGTCGGGAATGTAGACGTTCTTCACGAACTCATGGGTTTCCTTGGTGATATAAAGGAATTCGGCGATGCGCTCGGCGGTGAGATCCGCCGCACAGGTGACGCCGCCGGCGACCAGCGACTGCGGATGCGGGTTCTTGCCGCCGAAGATGGCGTGCATGCGGGCGGCCTTGGCCTGCAGACGCAGGGCTTCGATGTAATGCGCGGCGGCCAGAAGATTCGCTTCCGGCGGCAGTTTGTAGGCCGGATGGCCCCAGTAGGCGTTCGCGAAGGGCCCGAGCTGTCCGCTTTCCACGAAGGTCTTCAGCCGCTGCTGGACGTTCTTGAAGTAATTCGTTCCGCCCCAGGGCGCGTTGCTCACGTTGTCGGACAGGGCGGCCGTTTTGGCCGGATCGGCCTTGAGCGCGCTCACCACGTCCACCCAATCGAGCGCGTGGAGATGGTAGAAATGGACGATGTGGTCGTGCTGGAACTGCGCGCCGAGAAGCAGGTTGCGGATGAGGCGCGCGTTCTTGGGAATCTTCACCTTCACGGCGTCGTCCACCGCCCGCACGGAGGCGATGGAGTGCACGTAGGTGCAAACCCCGCAGGAGCGCTGGACGAAGTGGTGGGCGTCCCGGGGATCCCGGCCCTGCAGGATGACCTCGATCCCGCGGAACATCTGCCCGGAGCTCCAGGCGTTCACGACCTTGCCGCCGGACACTTCGACCTCGATGCGCAGGTGCCCCTCGATACGGGTGATCGGATCGACGATGATACGCTCTGCCATACGATCTCCTCCTTGAAGATGTTCGGATCGCCGTCCGGCGGATTAGAGTTCCTGGTAAAAAGGCGTGAACTTGTCCCAGAATTCCGGCTGGCTGCAACCGATGCAGGGGGCTCCGGCCTGAACCGGCCAGCTGCAGCCGCTGTTGAATTTCACGATGCCGCAGTTGTTGTAGGTCTCGGGGCCGCGGCAGCCGACCTTGTAGAGGCAGTAGCCGAGGGCGGCCTCCTTGGAGCCGAATTCCTCGACGAACTCTCCGTTCTCGAAGTGTCCCCGCCGCGCGCAGTTGTCGTGGATCGTCTGACCGTAAGCGAACAGCGGCCGGCCCAGGTCATCCACCGCGGGCAGCTTGCCCAACAGGAGGTAGTTCACGACCGTGCCCACGAAATTGATCGGGTTGGGCGGACAGCCGGCGATGTTCACGGTCTTGATGCCGAGCGCCTCGCCGACCCCCTTGTAGCCGCCGGGGTTGGGCTTCGCCGCCGGGATGTTGCCGAAGGCCGAGCAGCTGCCGATGCAGATCACGCCGGCCGCCTGGGGGCAGATTTCCTTGGCGATCTGCAGAAAGCTCTTGCCGCCCACCTTGCCGTAGCCGCCGTTGTATTTGGTCGCCACCGCCCCTTCGACCACGCAGATGAACTTGCCCTTGTTCTTCTGGACCGCCTCGTGCAAGACCTCTTCCGCCTGATGGCCGGCCGCGGCCATGATCGTCTCGTGATAGGCGACGTCCAGGACTTCGAGGACCAGCTCGTCGATCCAAGGGTACATGCTGCGCAGCAGAGCCTCGGAGCATCCCGTGCATTCCCCCAAGTGCAGCCAGACCACCGTCGGCCGCTTCGCCGGGGCGGCGAAAACTTCGGCGACCTTGGGGATGAACGAGGAGGAAAGGCCCATCGTCGCCGTGAGAAAGGTGCAAAACTTCATGAAGTCCCGCCGGGTGACGCCCTTCTGTGCCAGCCTGTCGTAGAACGCTTTCTCCTGGTTGACCATTTGCACCTCCTTGATGCGCTTGTGGATCGTACCCCGGTCCCGGCTGCGGCCGGATCGTTTCGGCCTTCCGGACGATGGTGGATCCGAAGAGGCCCGCATGTTCGCTGGGGAGGAACCCGGCGCCTGCCGCACCCCGGCGAGGCGCCGAACGAAACGCCCGGCCGGAGCCGGGCGTTTCGCCGTTTCAGCTCTCGTCGTCGATGTCGACGAACTCGTCGTCCTCGATCTTGAGCGAAGAGTCGATCTTTTGCACCTCTTCGCCCTCCTCGAACTTCTCCTCCTCGAGGCCGGCATCCAGAAGCTCGTCGATCTCGGGCGCCTCGGTCTCGTAAACGACGGCCGCCTCGAGGGTGTCGGGCGCGCGGGAGAGGAACTCGAGATCGTCGAAGACGAGCTCGGCGTTGGCCGGCCCGCGGGCGCCGAGCATTTCCGCCACCTGGTCCGCAATCCGGGAGGCGTAAAGAAACGGCGGGAAGAGGTTTTTCGTGCGCAGGGCGCGGATCAGGGCATCGCGACCGGCCGCCTGGGCCGCCTTGAGGGTTTTGCGGTCGTAGGTTTCCTCGCAAAGGAGCGACATCACGTCCTTGTCGAGCTCGGCGAACTCGCGGATGATGAAACGGCGGGAGTCGTCGTCCTTCAAAATCTCGTACTTCTGCTTCATGCGCGCGGTTTCCTTCTGGCTGCCTGTATGTCGGGAATGCGGAGGAATGCAAGCGTCTTCTATACCCTTCCCCTCGGGCTGTCAACAAGGAACCCGGCGGGCGCTTCGCGGAGGAGGCCGCGATCCGGGAAGCGGACGCCGAAAGCGGCGAGGAGCTCCTTGACCGGACGGAGAGGAGGATGGTAGAAGAGAAAATTCCACCGGAGGGATGGCTGAGCGGTCGAAAGCGGCGGTCTTGAAAACCGCTTCCCGGAAACGGGACGTAGGTTCGAATCCTACTCCCTCCGCCAGCAAGGGATCCGCACGGAGAGATGGCCGAGTAGGTCGAAGGCGCTCGCCTGCTAAGCGAGTATACTCCGAAAGGGGTATCCCGGGTTCGAATCCCGGTCTCTCCGCCACCCCTCCTCTGCTCTCCGTTCGCCCCCGGGCCTCAGAGCTTCATCCGCAGCGCGTGCACGCGGCCGGTGTCCGTCTCGCGGAGCTGCAGCCGCAGGGTGTCCGCCGAGGCCGCCTCGCCGGGAAAGAACAGGAACCCGAAGGAAAGGCCCTGGGGCTCGACGGCGCGCGTTTCGAGCGATTTGCGGTTGAGATCCTGGATGATCTTGCGGCGGGCCTCATCCGAGGTGTAACCCTTGGCGCCCCCCAGCGTCGCCCCGGCGGCGCCGCCCACCGCCGCGCCCTTGCCGGTGGCGACGGCCACGTTTTCGCCCGTGACGATGCCCACGGCCGCCCCGATGATCGCTCCGGCCGCCGCCCCCAAGACGGCATGGTAGGCGCCTTCCTTCGCGATTTCCTGGGTCTGCGCGTAGCGCGTGGCCCGCTCGTAGGCCGTGTCGCGGTCGAGCAGCGGCCAGATGTTGCCCTGCCCGTCCTCGAGGAAGGTCTGCGCGGAGACGATCTCGATCGGGCTCAAGCCGCGGTGGTCGAAGACGACCTGCACCGGGAGCATCCCGGCCTCGCGGATGTCGAAGCCGAAGGCCTCCCGCGCCTGGGCGGGGTCGGCGTAGGACTCCGCGGCCACGGCCGCGCCGGCGACCTCGACGGCGTTCGGGTACGCGGAGGGTGCCCGGAAGGGCATCGGCTTGGCGACGTAGGCGGTCGAACAGCCCAAGACCGCTCCGGCAAAAATCCAGACGACGATCGCAGCGTTTCGATAACCGGATCTCATGGCGATCTCCTTGGATCGGGATGAGGACTTCAACCCGCAATGTCCTTCCATGGCAAACATTTCCCACCCGCGGCGTCGTTGTCAACGGCCCCGCGGGGAAACGTCAGCCCCCGAATTTGCGCCGCCCGAAAAGGCCAGGGCCGCCCCGCGGGGCGGCCCTGGCGTGGAAAAACCGGAGAGGGCTTTCGCGGTTCAACAGCTTTTGAGGAACTCGTCCATGATGTCGATCGACTGCTTCTGAACGACGAGGTCGAAGATCTTGTCCTTGACCTGGCGCGGCAAGAGCTCGATGCTCTTGGTCGTCGCGCTGTCGAACTTGGCGGTCGGGAAGACCTTGAGGATCTTGTCCTTCTGGGCTTCGTTGCAATAGACCTGGATGCACTTGAGGCCGGCCAGCATCTCCTGGCACATCGCGGCCAGGCCCGCCTTCTGCAGTTTCTCGTAACGCTCTTCGTTCACCCACAGATTGATCGGATATTTCTCGGACATATCGGTCACCTCCCCTAGGCCAGCGGCGGCATGACGAACACCGGCGTGCGTTTCTTCAGGTACTCCTCATCGACGAAGGGCGAGCCGAAACCGTACTTCTCCGCGCATTCCAGCACCAGGTCGAAGACCTCGGGCCGGAAGATCAGCCGCGGCGGCTTAACCCCGTCCTGCACGATGCTGCGGATCAGCGTGCCCGAGAATTTCTGCCATTCTTTCTTGTGGTTGCAAAGGCTCTCGGAGGTGATCTCGCCGCAGTGCGGGCAATAGAGCCAGTTTTCGGAATAGACGGGGACGATGTTGATCTCGCCCTGCAGGCTCTCGAGCAGGCGATGGGCGTCATAGGGGCCGTAGTAGGTGCCGACCCCGGCGTGATCCCGGCCGAACATGTGGTGGGTAAGGCCGAGGTTGGTGCGCAACGCCGCGTGGAAAACGGCCTCGCGCGGTCCGGCATAGCGCATGTCCCAGAAGGTGAGGGAGGTCAAATGGTTGTGGTCGCCGAAGTAGCCCGACTTGCGCAGCTCGTCCTGGGTGAGGATGATCGCCTCGTCGATGTAGTCGCCCTTGCGCTTTTCGCCGATGATCGCGTTGACGAGCACTCCGACATAGGGCTTGTCCATCGGCAGCTCGCCGTAAGTCTGGAACCAGGCGCCCTTCATCAGCCACTCGTGGCCGGTGTGCGGGACGTTGCGCGTCTGGTGGGCGACGATGCGCTTCCAACCCTTCTCCTTGAAGATCTTGCGCAGCTGCAAGGGGGGAAGGAAGTAGGGGGTGAAGGGCTCGTTGATCTTGGGCCGGTTGACGAGCGTGATCTTGCCGCCGACGAACTTGTCCTTGTAGGCGTAAGTGCGCGCGCAGCCGGGGTGCTTCGCCTCGTCGGTCCCGTAGACGTCCTTGGCGAGGGATTTCTTGTCGTACTCGTAGACCTCCTCGATCTCGAACAGCGCCATGGGGTTGCCGGTGTAGGTGAGCACGATCGAGGCCCCGGGCTTCACCCCGTACTGGGCGATTTCCTCGTTCGACATGTCGAAGACGATGGGAATGCTCCAGACGGTTTTGCCGTCCTTCAAGCGCATCTTCTTGCACACCGCCTCGACGTCCGCCTTGCCCATGAAGCCCTCGAGGGGGCTGAAAAAGCCGTAAGCGATGCCGATGACCTCGTTGGCGAGCTGGCTGCGGATCGGGTACTGCTTCAGGCCCTGAATGCGCTTCTTGGCCTCCGCCGGTTCGAGGATCCTCTCCTTGATCTCCTTGCCGCCATGTCCGATTTCGGCCATACCGTGCGTTCCTCCTTTCTCGGGGTTTCGTTTTCCGAATCGCGTGCCGCGGGGCACGGGGCTGCTCGTTCGGGGGGGAAGGGGCTATCTACCCCGCCCGCCGGAAAAAGGCAAGCTTTTCCGGCCGCTCGAGGGTCCGCGCGAGGCCGCAAAAACCGGCATGCCGCCCTTGAGCCGGCATGCCGGTTTCGTCTTGCGGCGACGCCGCGGGTCATCGCCTTTCCGCGTACTCCGCATAGGCCATGGCGACCGTGCGGTAGACGAGGTGGGCGAGTTTGGAAAAGGGAAGATAGGCGAACGTGAACCACACGAGCATCAGGTGGATGAAATAGACGGTGTAGGAAACCCCCGCCCAGCCGGCAAGCCGCGAAAGCTGCGCCCCCATGCCGGTCACCCCCAGACCGAGGACGAGGCCGAGCAGCAACCAGTCTTTGTAGACCGATTTTTGGTCGGGCTTGGCGCGTCGCTGGCGGATGAGGAGGAGGCTGCCGATGATCAGGGCGACCCCGCTCACGTTGGCGAGCCACTTGACCGGGTTGAGCTGCGAGTACGGGCCGTGCTGCTGGAAGACGTAGATGGCCACGAAGAAGATCGAGGTCACGATGAAGAGCCCGATGAAGGAAAGCAGGACCAGCAGGTGCGAGATCGCCCGCTCGCGGTTCTCGGTGCACTCGTTGAATTTGGCGTGCCGGAGGATCACCGGGATCGTGCGCAGGAGCGCCTGGAAGAACCCCGCGGCGTCGATCGTCTCCTTCGCCGTCTTCCCCTCGGCGAGGGCGTTGCGGTGGATGTCGGCGAGGAAGCGCTTCACGCCCTGCGCAAAGACGGCGACGGCGAAAGCCGCGGCCGAAAGCATCACCACGTCGACGAGCCAGGTGGAAACCATCTTCGCGTGCACGATCGCCCCCTCGGGGCTGAAGTTGAGAAACGTCGTCCCGAAGATCTTTTCCATCAGATAGCCCATGACGACGAGATAGACCGCCGGCACGAGGAGCAGCACGGGGAGCATCGCCGGGGTGTTCATCGCCCGAGCGAGGACCCGGGGTGCGGCGTACTCCTCCACCGTCCGCGCGCGGATCGCGGCCAGGACGTCGGCCGGCTTGGCCTTCCGCGGGCAGCGGGTCGAGCAGTCGCCGCAGTTGTGGCACAGCCAGGGGTCGGCGCTCTTCACCAACTTGTCCTTCAACCCCCAGGAGGCGGCGATCATCTCCTTGCGCGGGAAGGGCCGGTTCTGGGGCGAAATCGGGCACACCACCGAACAGGTGGCGCACTGGTAACATTTCTTGAGATCCTCGCCGCCGAGGATCCCCACCTCCCGGATGAACTCCAGGTCCGGTTCCACCACGAGTCTTGCGGTCATTTCCTGAACCTCCTCTGTCGCTTCGGCCCGTCTTCAGAATCCCTTGAAGGGGTTCGGCCCCAGGCCCTCGATCGTGCCGACGAACTCCTGGATCATCTGCGGGATCTTGTCATACTCGTCGATCGCCACCTGGAACTGGGCGACGCGCTCGACCTCGAGGGCGAGGCTCGCCAGGGCCTCTCCGATTTTCTTGACCCGGATCTCGGCGAGTTCGCTGCCCTTGACGAAATGGCACTGGTAGTCGTCCCCGTGCTTGCAGCCCAGCAGGAAGACCCCGTCCATGCCCTGGGAGAGCGCATCCTTGATCCAGATCACATTCACCGAGCCCAGGCAGCGCACCGGAATGAAGCGCACGTCGGCGCTCCAGGAAAGCCGGTTCAGCGCCGCGATGTCGAGGGCGGGATAGGCGTCGTTTTCGCAGACCAGCCCCAGGATGCGCAGCGGCGGCTCGTCGAAGTCGTCGGTCGAGGGCACCTTGATCGCCTTGACCATCGAGCTCACCGAGTCGATGCTGTAGTTGGCGAAGTTGATGATCCGCTCCGGGCAGGCCCCCATGCAGGTGCCGCAGCGGCGGCAGCGGGTGGGATTGGGCTTGGGGGTACCCCGCTCGTCGTCGTCGAGCGCGCCGAAGGGACATTCCTGGGTGCAGCGCTTGCACTGGGTGCAGCGCTGAAAGAAGAAGTCGGGGTAGCTCATGTCCCCGGAGCGCGGGTGGACCGAGACTCCGCGGTGGACCGACTCCAGGCACTGGATGGCCTTGAGCGCCGCCCCCGTGGCATCTTCCATCGCCTCCTCCACGGTCATGCTGCGCCGCACCCCGCCCGCGGCGTAAATGCCCGTCCGCTGGGTCTCGTAGGGGAAGCAGATGTAGTTCGAGTCGGCGTAGTCGTCGAAGATCGCGTTGTCCCGGAAGCCCGGCCCCTGCCGGTAGGCGAGGTTGATCACCGGGTCGTCCTTGGTCGCCGGGACCATGCCGGTCGCCAGCACGACGAGATCCGCCGGGATCTGGATCGGCTGTCCCAGAAGCGTGTCCTCGGCCTCGACCACGAGGCCCTTGCCGTTTCCGGCCACGCGGGTGACGTTCGCCTTGGTGAGGAAGACGCCGGGATCCTGCTGCACCGCCTTGTAAAAATTCTCGGTCAGCCCGGGCGTGCGCATGTGCTGGTAGAGGATGTAGGCCTTGCCGTCGGCGTAGTCCTCGCGCACGTAGGTCGCCTGCTTCAGGGCGACGAGGCTGGTGACCGAGGCGGCGTAAGGGAAATCCCGGTCCCCGCCCGCCCCCGGGCTCTGGATGAAGACCACGGATTTCGCCTCCCGGCCGTCGCTCGGGCGTTTGATCTTCCCCTGGGCGGCGAGCTCCTCGAACCGCTCGTTGGTGACGACGTCGGCAAGCGTCCCGAAACCGAGATGGGCGAACTCCCCTTCGGCCGGCCGGTAGGGGCGCCAGCCGGCCGCGAGCACCACCGCCCCGAATTTCTCGCCGTTCGGGTCGAAGGTGAGGATGTCGACCTTGCCCTGGTTGTATTCCTTGTAGCGCTCGAGGAGCTGGTCGGCCTCGAGCTCCTTGCCGTTCTCGTCGACGCGCATCTCGGGGGGCAGGGGATAGGGCACGTCGAACTCGATCTGCTCGCCGGGTTTCTTGAAGGTCACGGTGAAATCCCCGGGCTGGCCCGCGATGCGCGCGACCACCGTGCTCGTGCGCACCGTGATCCGCGGTTCGGCCTCGAGCTCGCGGAGCTTGGCCTGCAGCACCGGGGCGATCGGCTTCTCGTAGGGGTATTCGAGGGGAAGCTGCTTGCGCCAGCGGCGCGCATGCCCGCCGAGGGCGTCCTCCTTTTCGACCACGACCACCTCGTAGCCGGCGCGCGCCGCCTCCAGCGCGGCCGTGATGCCGGTCAGGCCGCCGCCGATCACGAGGATCCGCCGGTTCAGGGTCTCCAGCTTGTAGGGCTCGGGGGGCTGGATCTTCTCGACCTTGGCGAGCGCCATCTTGAGATAGTCGGCGGCCATCATCTGGACGTGGTCGATGAAGCTCTCGTCGTCCTTCTGCTCCGGCGTCGGCGCCGGCCACACCGTGCGCGGGTGGGACCAGACCACGTGCTCGCGCAGGTTCACCCGCTCGACGATGCAGCCCTCGAAGCGGAAGGTGTCGTGGAGCACGCGCGGCGAGCAGGCCGCGATCACGAGCGTGTTCACCCCCGAGGCGACCTCCGCCCGGAGCATGTCGATCCCCTCGCGGCCGCAGAGAACGGGCGAGGTCTTGACGGCATAGCCTTCCTCGGAGGCGACCGCGCTCAGCTTCTCGATGTCGAGGGCCTCGGCGATGCCGCAGCCCTGGCAGATGTACACACCGTATTTTTTGTTCATGATCGACCTCCTACCGTCGCACCACGGTCTGGATCGCTTTGAGCGCCATCCCGGTCGCATTCTGGTTCGAGGAGACGACGTCGGCCGGTTTCGCGGCGCAGCCCGCCGCGAAGAAACCGGCCTCGGGCGCATGGCGGATGAAGCCCTCGGGGGTCGTCTGGACCGCGGCCGGCGGCCGGTGCACGGAGGCGGTCGGCTGCATGCCGGTCGCCAGCACGACGAGCCCGACCTTCTGTTCGATCTTTTCGCCGGTCACGGCGTTCTCCGCGACCACGGTCAGATCGCCCGTTTGCGGGTCTTCGGAGAGCTGGGCCACCTTGCCTTTGATGAAGTGGACCCGCGGATCCTGCTTGATCCGGTCGTAGAAGCGCTCGTAGCGGTAACCCGGGGCGCGCAGGTCGATGTAGAAGACGTAGATCTCGGCCGCGGGGCATTTTTCGCGCACATAGGTCGCCTGCTTCAGGCTCGCCATGCAGCAGATGTAGGAACAGTAGGCGAGGTGGTTCTCGTCGCGCGAGCCGGCGCATTGGACGAAGGCGACGCTCGCCGGCGGCTTGCCGTCCGAGGGGCGAACGATCGCCCCCGCGGTCGGGCCGTTCAGCGAGGCCATGCGCTCCAGCATCATGTTCGTCACCACGTTCTTGTGTCGGCCGAAGCCCAGGTTGTCGATCTTCTTGGCGTCGTAGGGCAGCCAGCCCGTGGCCCAGACCACGGCCCCCACGTTCAACTGCAGGCTCTTCGGCTTCATCTCGAGGTCGACGGCGTCGTAGCGGCAGGCCGCCTTCACCCGCTCGGCGTCCTCGGTGCCGAGAATCCGCGGGTCGATCACGTAGCGCGCGGGAAAGGCCATGGCGAAGGGGAGATGGGCCGCCTTCACCGTCTTCATCCCGAAGTCGAATTCGCTCGGGATCTCCGTCCGGCAGACCTCGGCGCACGCCCCGCAGCAGGTGCACTTCTCGTTCACGTAGCGGGGGTTCACCCGGACCGCGACGGTGTAATCGCCGGCTTTTCCCTCGATCCGCTCCACCTCGGCCATCGTCAGCACGTGGATCTTCGGGTTGTCCTTGATGCGCCGGAAGTTGATCTCCAGCCCGCAGGTCGGCGGGCAGAGTTTGGGGAAATACTGGTTCAACTGGGCGACCCGGCCTCCCAAGTAGGGGTTCTTCTCGACCAGGAAGACCTCGTAGCCGACCTCGGCGGCCTCGAGCGCGGTGGTGAGCCCGCTGATGCCGCCGCCGACGACCAGAATGCTGCCGCTTGCCGGGGCTGGTTTTTCCTCACTCATGCCGTTCCTCCGTCCAGGGCCCGGGAATGTTCCCGGGAATGGGGTTCGACCGGGCGCCGGCCGCCCGGGGTTCGTCCGGATGCGCAAGCCTACCTCAAGACCAAGGGCGGTAGGCTTGCGCATCCGGGGGAACCTCGCCGCAGGGGCGGCGAAAAAAACCTCCAGGTGCCCTCGGGCACCTGGAGGTTTGGGCTGAGGTTCAACTTCCGCGGATCGGGCTCACCGGCGGGATCCTTACGGGATGAGCTTGATGTAGTCCTTCTTGAAAATGTCCCACTTGCCCGCCTTCGGATCGTACTTCGAGTTCACGAAGCAGAACCAGTTCGCGTCGTCCTGGCCCGGATAATCCATCTGATAGTAGAAGCCCGGGTAGCGGGTCTCCTTGCGGAATTGGATGTGGCGCAGGTGCGACTCGACGGTCCAGATGCGGTGGATGATCTCCCAGGCGCGCATCAGTTCGTGGAGGTCGCCGGCGGCGAGCTTCTCGCAGTCCTCGCGCATCATCTGGAGCATCTCCATGACGATCTCGAGGTTCTTGTTGTTGGTGGTGTAGAAGGTGGCCGTCCCGGCGCCGTACTCGTGGGTCGCCTTCATCATGCGGTACATCATGCCGTTCGGCTTGATGTAGTTGGGGTTGATGTCGTCGGCCGTGGTGTAACCGGCGAACTGCAGGTAGGTGCGGACCGGCTTGTAGACCATGTCCACGATCTGCTCTTTGCTCAGGGGCAGTTCGGGCTTGAAGTCCGCGTGGTCTTTCGCGTAGCGCACGAGCTGCTTGGCCGCGATCCGCCCCTCGGCGTGGGAGCCGGAGGAGAACTTGTGGCCGGAGCAGCCGACCCCGTCGCCCGCCGTGAAGAGGCCGAAGACGGTCGTCATGCGGTTGTAGACCTTGCCGTTGTCGGCCTTGATCTTGTAAGCGTCGGGCACCCAGTCGAAGTCCGGACCCGAGACCCAGAAGCCGCAGCAGCCGGAGTGCGAGCCGAGCAGATAAGGCTCGGTGGGCATGATCTCGGAGTTCTTCTTCTCGGGCTCGGTGTTGGTGGCGCACCAGAGGTTCGCCTGGCCGCAGGTCATGTCGAGGAAGTCCTCCCAGGCCTCGGACTCGAGGTGCTTGAGGTCCTTCTTGTCCATGGTCTTGGCCAGCTCGGCGAGCGCGGTCACGGTGTCCATAATGATCGGCCCGCGGCCTTCCTTCATCTCGAAGAGCATGAGGTGGTTGCGCAGGCAGGTCGGGGTGATGGCCGCCGTGCCGTAGGGGGCGTACTTCTGGAGCTCCTTCTTCGCCGCCTCGGAAGCCGCGTAGTTCTCGCCCAGACCGTTCAGGGATTTCGCCTTGAAGAGCAGATACCAGGCGCCGACCGGGCCGTAGCCGTCCTTGAACCGCGCCGGCGTGAAGCGGTTTTCCATCATGGAAAGCTCGGCGCCGACCTTCATGCCGAGGTAGTAGGTGGAGCCCGAGTTCCACACCGGGTACCACGCGCGGCCCTTGCCCTCACCGACCGACCGCGGCTGGTAGATGTTGACCGCACCGCCGCAGGCGATCAGGCAGCTCTTGCACTTGAAGATGTAGACCTTGTTTTCGCGCACCGAGAACCCGGCCGCGCCGGCGATCTGATTGGGCTTGTTCTTGTCCAGGAAGAGCTCGACCACGAAGACGCGCTCGAGGATGTTCGTGTCCCCGATCGCC
This sequence comes from uncultured Desulfobacterales bacterium, assembly GCA_938048455.1. Lineage (GTDB taxonomy): Bacteria > Desulfobacterota > Desulfobacteria > Desulfobacterales > SpSt-501 > SpSt-501. The sequence continues at coordinate 110,942 of CALIUY010000003.1, forward strand.
TTCTTGGCGGCTTCGGCGACGATCCGCTTGTAGGACTCGCCGTTGATCATGATCTGCCACTTGCCGGTGCGCACCGGTTTGGCCCCCTGCTTCAGGGTGCCCATCTTGAGCCCCTTCTTGCCGTCGAGGGTCTTGCCCGCCTCGTCCTTCTTCCAGATGGGCAGGCCCCACTCCTCGAAAAGCCACACGGAGTCGTCGACGTGGCAGCCCAGGTCGAAGATGAGGTCCTCGCGCACGATGCCCATGAGGTCGTTGCGGACCATGCGCACGTAGTCGTCGGGGGTGTTCTCGCCGATGTAGGTGTTGATCGCCGAGAGACCCTGCGCCACCGCGCCGGAGCGCTCCAGGGCGGCCTTGTCCACCAGGAGCACCGTCTGGTTCGGCTCCATCCACTTGCGCACCTCGAAGGCCGCGCCGCAAGCGGCCATGCCGCCGCCGATGATGAGGATGTCGACTTCCTTTTCGACCACGTCGGGGTCCTTGACGGCCTTCAGCTCGCCCTTCGGTTTGTTCGGCAATGCCATATGATCTCCTCCTTCGGAATTTCGGATGGGGTTGGCTGCGTTTGGCTTCGCGGCACGCCGCGGCGCGCCGGCTCCCGTCTTACTTCACGAGCTCTTTGGGCCTCGGGATGACGCGGTTTTCGGCTTCTTCGGTCGCCAGCATCGGGCTTTCGAGGTCCTTGCCCTTCAGCGAATCGTAGGCGTTGGCCGCGCCCTCGGGGGTGGTCCGGATGGGGAACTTGAAGCGCTTGATCAGCCCGTTGCGGAACTTGCAGGTCCACATGATGTCCTCGGTGCCGAGCATCGGCATGATGCTGCTTCCGAGGGGCACGAAGTCGGCGTACCCGCGGACCTCGATCGCCTGGGTGGGGCAGATCTTCACGCAGGAAAAGCACTCCCAGCACTGATCGGGTTCCTGGTTGTAGGCCTTCATCGCCACGGGGTCGAGGACCATCAGGTCGTTCGGGCAGATGTACATGCAGGCGGTCTTCTCGCCGCCCTTGCAGCCATCACATTTTTCCTGAATGACGAAACTCGGCATGTGGATACCTCCTTGGGAGAATGGGGAAATCGGATGCCTCAACGAAATCTGGATTCATTGCCGGTCGCTATCGACGCATGCACCTCCCTTCGTGGGGAATCTGAAATCACGCCGCAGCGGGACGTCCACAAACGAGACCTCGTGCCCCTCAGGCACCTGCGGGGCGGGGCGCAACCCGCCCCGGGAAAGACCATCCTGACACGCGACACGAGAAATCAAGAGAGGATCCAAACGTTGAGGAAGTTTCCCTCTATCAAAGCGGCTCCGGGCTTGTCAATAATTTTAGCGGCCCTGCGGCGCAAGCGCGAGGCGTCGTTGACAGCGGCGGGAAAATCGCCCACTTTGAAAAGGAGATCGGCCCCGGGGCCCCCCAAACCCGGAAGGCCTGCTCCCCGGAAAGAGACCCATGGAAGCCGAAATCACCCCGCTCGGGGAAGACGAAGGTTTCTGCTTCGCCTGTTCGCCCGAGACCCCCTGCTTCAACCGCTGCTGCCGCGACCTCGTGCAGGCCGTGACCCCTTACGACGCCCTGCGCCTGGCGCAAGGCTTGGGTCTTTCGGTCGAGCGCTTCCGGGAGCGCTACACCCGGCTTCACCCCGGCCCGGCCACGGGGCTGCCCGTGCTCACGCTCGCCGCGCGGGACGGACGCTGCCCCTTCGTCACGGAGGCGGGCTGCCGAGTCTACGCCGACCGCCCCTCCTCCTGCCGCGCCTATCCCCTCCTGCGCGCGGCCGGCCTCCCGGAGGAGGGCGGTCCGGTGCGCGAAGCCTGGTTTCTCCTGCGCGAACCCCACTGCCGGGGCTTTTCGTCCCCTCGGCGCTGGACCCCGGCGTCCTGGGCCGAAGCCCAGGGGTTGAACGAGTACAACCGCGAAAACGACCGCCTGCTCCCGCTGCTGGGGATGAAACGGCGCCTTCACCCCGGCCCCCTGCCGCGCGGGCTTGCAGCCCGGATCGCCGGGGCGCTCTACGAGCCGGGCACCCTGCGCCGGGAGCTGGAAGCCGGACGCATCCCCGGTGCGGCGGAGATTCTCGATCGCAATCCCGGGGCGCGGGCCGGCGAGGGGCTCCCCCTGCTTCGGGCCGGAATCGCGGCCGCCGCAGCGCTCTTGCAGGAGGGCCCGCCGTGAAGCTGGAAGGCAAAGCGGCGCTCGTCGTCGGGGCCAGCCGCGGAATCGGCAGGGCGATCGCCCTCCGCCTCCGCCGGGAGGGGGTCGCGGTCGCGGCCGGCGTGTTCGACGGCGACGAAGGGGAGTTCTCTCGGCTGGAAGCCGATCTTCGCCGGCAGGATCGTCCCGCTCTCCTGCTCCGCGCAGACCTGCGGCAGGTGGAGGCGGCGCCGCGGCTCGTCGCCGCGGCGGTCGAAGCCTTCGGCCGCCTCGACATCCTCGTCAACAACATCGAGCGCGGCGGGTGGCCCGCGGTTCACGGTCCTTACATCGCCAGCCAGTGGGATCTGGAGCTGGAAACCACGCTTCGCGCCAAGCGCTGGCTCTTCGCCGCCGCCCTGCCCCACCTCAAGGCGACGGGCGACGGCGCGGTGATCAACCTCTCCTCGATCGCCGGGCTCATCGGCCGCGCGGGGCCGGCCGCGGCGGTCTTCAACGACGGCTACGCCGCGGCCAACCGCGCCGTCTCGCTGCTCACCGAGACCTGGGCGCGCGAGGCGGCCCCCGAGGTGCGGGTGAACGAGATCATGGTCGGCTTCATCGACACGCGCCACGGCCCGGGCACCCGGGGCTGGGGGGTGCTCTCCGCGCAGCAGCAACGCGCCATTGTCGATCACACCCTTCTCGGCCGCACGGGGACGCCCGAGGAGGTCGCGGCGGCGGCGGTCTTTCTGCTGCGGGATGCGCCTTTCATGACCGGGGCCTTGCTGCGCCTGGACGGCGGCTACGTGCTGGGCGGCGAGAGGGTCCCGCCGATGCCGAAAGGGGTGCTCGACGCCGCCTCCTGAACCCCTTCAGGCACGGGGTCCGGCGGCGCGGAAGGGTCCGTTTTTCTCCCCCCAGAGAAAAAATTCGATCCACGCGAGGCCGAAGGAAAGCAAAGCCTCGTCGTCTTCGCCGATCGCCTCGCGCACGGAGGGCGGCAGTCGGAAGCGTTCGAGAAAACTGCTCTCGAAGACGAACTCGCGGAAGCGGTCCAGGTTGTAGGCGGCCATGAAGGCCATGCGCCCGCGGCGGCCCTCGGGTCCCTCCCGTCCCCAGGGGTTTTCCTGGAAGCGGCGCCACAGCCGCGCCCAGCGCACCGTCATGCGGTGGTAGACCTCGGCCTGCTGGTCGGCCCGCCAGGTTTCGATCGTCCACTCGGCCGGCTCGCGCGGCCCCCGGCAGAACGGGGGGGGGCGGAAGAAGAAAACCGGCTCGTCGCGTCCCGTCGCCGCCTCGTAAAGCAGTCCCTGCTCCAGGGGAAAGCTGCGGCAGGTGTCCGGCCGGTCGGGGTAGACCCGACAGCCCGCCTCGCCGAGGAAGGGGCAGCTTCGCTCCTCGTTTTCCGCCATCCGCAGCCGCACCTCGGGAAAGAGCCCTCCGGGGGCAAGCTCGATCTCCGCATGGCGGTCGAGAAACTCCTCCGAGGAGATCGCCAGGGCGCCTTTCAGGCGCAGGACGTCGTAGGGATAGAGAAGCAGCCGGAGATTTCGGCAGCAACGGTTGAAGCAGTCGATCTGCGGGTGACAGCGGAAACGGAAACGTTCGCCAAACCTCAGGCGCCTTCCCGGCACACGGCGGGCCTCTTCGGGATCGCAGAGTTTCATCTCAGGTCCCCTCCTCCGGCCCGGCGACGAGCATGGCGGCGATCGTCCGCCGCAGGCCGCCGCGGAGGCCGAGCGCCCGGCGGCATGCTTCCTCGAGACGGGCGAGCCGGGCGTAATGCGGGGTGCGGTCGAGCGGCGCGCCGCCGGGGGCGGGATGCCGGCGGTCGAACACGGCGCAGCCCGGACCCTCCCGCCAGGTCCCGTCCGGCAGCCGAAAGCGGTGGGGGACGCCGTGCAGCCGGCAGAGCATGGGGCGGGCGGCATAGAGGAGGCAGCGGTCCTCTTCCAGCAGCGGACAGGCCGGGGCGGGATCCGGGGCGCCTCGGCGGTCGTCGAGCACGGATCGGGCCCGCCGCCGGAGCGCGGCGGTCCGCTCCGCGGGCAGCTTTTCGAAGGCCTGACGCAGGTAGAGAAACTCGATCCAGGTGCGGTGCTCGAAGCGCGAGCGGCAGCAGGTGTCGTCGCATCCCCGGCAGACGAAGCCCGCGGCGGCGGCGGCCGCGGCGTAGTCCGCATCCATGGCGGCATAGAGCTTCTCCAGGGCGGCGGCAAGCGCGGGCGGCAGCCGGTCGGGCATCAGGCGAGTTTCCGGGCGAAAGGGGAAGGAAAGAACAGCGTCGCATACAGGTCGAGGGCGTAGCGGTCGGTCATGCTGGCGATGAAATCGCAAACCTGCCGCTCCCGGGACTCGCCGTCGCGGGACGCCTCGGCCATCTGGAGATCGGCCAGGCCGCGCTCGAGAAGGAAAGGGTCCTCCAGGAGATGGCGGTAGAGCTCGGAGAGGATCTTCTTCGACTTCTCGAAATCGCGCTCGAGCCGGGGCGAGCGGTAGACCCGCTCGAAGAGAAAGCGGCGGAGATCCGCCATGGCCTCCCGGACTTCGGGGCTGGGCGAGAGCGAGAGCTTGCCGTCCTCGACCCGGCTCGAGGAGATGAGATCGCGGATCATCGTCGTGGCGCGCTCGGAATGGGTCTCGCCCAGCACCCGCAGGCAGCCGCGCGGCACCTCGGAGGCGCGGACGATCCCGCTGCGGATCGCGTCCTCGAGATCGTGGTTCAGATAAGCCATGAAATCCGCGATGCGCACGACGCGCCCCTCGTAGGTCGAGGCGAGCTCCGCGGGGTCGTCGGGCAGCACCCGGCCGTAGCCCTTCGAATGCTTGAGGATCCCGTCCAGCACCTCCTGCGTCAGATTCAAGCCCCGGCCCCGGTTTTCGAGCCGGGTCACCACCCGCAGGCTTTGCTCGCTGTGGGTGAAATCGGCGGAGTAGATCTCCTTGAGCACGGCCTCGCCGCTGTGCCCGAACGGGGTATGGCCCAGGTCGTGCCCCAGAGCGATCGCCTCGGTCAAATCCTCGTTCAGTCGCAGGGCCCGCGCGATGGCCCGCGCCATCTGGGACACCTCCAGGGTGTGCGTGAGCCGGGTGCGGGTCTCGTCGATCAGGGGCGAGAGAAAGACCTGGGTCTTGTGCTTGAGACGGCGGAAGGCGTTGCTGTAGACGATGCGGTCGCGATCGACCTGGAACACCGTGCGCACGGGGCAGAGGTTTTCGGCCCGGCTCCTTCCCCGCGAGCGCGAACTCGGGCAGGCAAACGGGGAAAGAAAGGAGAGCTCGCGCTGTTCGAACTCTTCGCGGATGGACAAGGCGATCCTTGCCTCCTCGCCGCTCCCGGAAGCGTTACCGGCCGATCGAGGCCGAGCGGGCGTTTTCCGCCATCTTAGCGGCTGCGGCCGACTTTTGTAAAGCGCTCCGCCGCGTCGCGCTTGCCGAACACGCTCTTGCTGGGATAGGATGCTTTCATGGCCGGCCACCACCTGGTCTTGGGGACCCTCACCGACCGCATCACCGGCGAGACGCTCGAAGACACCCTCGACGAGCGCTACCGCCAGCGTCTCGCCGATCTTCTGATCGACCCTCTGGGGTTCCGCTTGGAGGAGATCCGCCCCCGCGTGGAGGTGCTGTTGCGCGCCGGCGACCGCCGCGCGCTCGTGCGCCTCGATTTCTTGATCGTGCTGGCGGACCGGCCCGCCATGGTGATCCGCTTCGGTCCGGGCTCCATCGTCTCCCGCGAGCGGCCGGCGCTTTCTTTCTCCCGGCTCGTCGCCCCCGTCCAGACGCCGGTGGCGGTCGCCACCAACGGCGAAGACGCCGCGATCCTGGACGGCGCGACGGGACGACTTCTCGGCCGCGGGCTGGCGGCCATCCCTTCGCGCGCGGAGCTCGCCCGCATCCTCGAGGCCACCCCCCCCGTGCCGATCCCCCCCGAGCGGGCCGAGCGCGAAGCGCGGATCGCCTATTGTTATGAGGTCGACGGGGCTTGCCCTTGCGACGACACGATCTGCCGCCTCGATCCCGCACCGGGGGCGAAGGGCCCTCCAGGAGATCCGCCGTGACGGCCGAGGAGCGGTTCATGGACGAGGCCTTGCGGCACGCCGCAGCGGCGCTCGCCGGGGGCGAATTCCCCGTGGGCTGCGTTCTGGTCCGCGGCGAGCGCATCGTCGCTGCGGGCGCCCGGAGGGGAAGCCGCGCGGCGGGTGGAGGCGAGCTCGGGCACGCGGAGCTCCTCGCCCTGCAGGGGCTCCCCGGGGGGGAGGAGACCTCGGCGCCGCTGCGGGCCTTCGTCACCCTGGAACCCTGTCTGATGTGCTTCGCGGCCCTGCTCCTTCACGGCACAAGCGAGATCGTCTTCGCTTTCGAAGACGTGATGGGGGGAGCGGCGCGGATCGACCGCTCGCGCCTTGCCCCGCTCTACCGCGAACGGCCGCTGCGGGTGCAGGGGGGGCTGAGGCGGACCGAGAGCCTGCGGCTGCTGCAGGCGTTTTACCGCGATCCGGCCCATGCCTATTGGCGGGGAAGCCTGCTTGCGGCGCACATTCTGTCCCAACCCGGATAACCGCCGCCCGCCCGCCCCGCATTTTCGACTTGCATTTCCTTGCGTTGTCGGATAGAAGGCGCTCGTTGAACGGGTGTGACCGGCGGGCGACCCCTCGCGGATCTCCAAGACGGAGGGGGACGGATATCCGGCGGTCCCGGGCGAAAAACGAATCCACGAGGAGGTGCCGGCATAGCACTCATCCATCGACCCATGCGTCCGACCCGAACGGGGGATCGCACCCACATCAACCAGGAGATCCGGGCGCGGCAGGTGCGGACCATCGATCCGGAAGGTCGCCAGCTCGGCATTCTGCCGATCGAACAGGCGCTCGCGGCGGCGGCCGAATTCGGCCTGGACCTGGTGGAGGTTTCCCCCAACGCGGACCCGCCGGTCTGCAAAATCATGGACTACGGCCGGTACCGCTACGAGCAGACCAAGAAGAAACAGGAAGCCAAAAAGAAACAATCGTCCTTCAAGCTCAAGGAAATCAAGGTGCGGCCCAAGACCGGCCCGCACGACCTCGAGGTCAAGACGGGGCGCATCCGGGAATTCCTGGCGAAGAAGGACAAGGTGAAGGTTACGGTGATGTTCCGCGGCCGGGAGATCTCCCTCACGCAGATGGGGATGGACCTCCTGCAGAAGATCGCCGCCTCTCTCGAAGACGTGGCCGCGGTCGAGCAGACGCCGAAGTTCGACAACCGCACGCTTTTCATGGTGCTCGCCCCGAAATGAGGGCCGGCGGCCTCCCGATGCGGCAAGGACCGCAGGGCAGGTAGAGGCCGAACCCGACACCCGATTCCAGGGAGAAGCCCGGATGGCGTGGGCCGCTTGCCGTGCCCGCGCCATCTGTTTTGACATCACCGGACCGACCTTCACCCTTTCCGAGGGGAGAACGAGCGATGCCCAAGTTGAAGATCAAGACCAACCGCTCCGCGGCCAAACGCTTCAAGCGCACGGGAACGGGCCAGTACCGCTACCACAAGTCGTTCGGCAGTCACATCCTGAGCACGAAGAGCCGCAAGCGCAAACGCGCTCTGCGCAAGAACCCCGTGGTGCACCGCAGCAACCTGCGCACGCTGCGGCTGCTGCTTCCGAACGGATGAAGCGCCGGCCCCTTCACGGACGGAGCGGCGATTTCGGGAAAGGAAACGGATCATGCGAGTCAAACGCGGGTTCAAGGCCAGACACCGGCGCCAGAAGGTTCTCAAGCTCGCCAAGGGGTACCGCGGCGCCCGCAGCAAGCTGTTCCGCACGGCGGCGGGAACCGTCGATCGCGCCCTGCGCTACGCCTACCGGGACCGCAAAGTGCGCAAGCGCGACCTGCGGTCGTTGTGGATCATCCGTCTCAACGCGGCCGTGCGGATGCACGACCTCTCTTACAGCCGCTTCATCCACGGCTTGAAGCAGGCCGGCGTCGCCCTCGACCGCAAGGTTCTGGCCGATCTGGCGGTCTCCGACCCCGCCGGGTTCGCCCAGTTGGTCCGGATCGCGGCGCCGCAGGTCTGATTCTCTCCCCCTCCGCGTGCGGAATCGGGAGCCGGAAAGGACTCGGAGAGGAGAAGAGCGGTTGGACGCCGAGCTGCGCGGGATCGAGCAGGAAACCCTAAAGGAGATCGAGGCCGCCCGCGGCAACCGGGAAGCGTTGCAGGCGCTTCAGGTCCGGGTGCTGGGAAGGAAGGGCCTGCTCACCCAGCTTTTGCGTTCGATCGCCGCGCTTGCCCCGGAAAAGCGTCCCGAGGCGGGACGGGAGGCGAACCGCGTGAAGGAGCGCCTCGCCTCCGCGCTCGAGGCCGCGCTGCGCGACTGCGAAGCGGCGGCCCGGCCTGCGGAGCGGATCGACGTCACGCTGCCGGGACGCATGGAGCCTCGCGGGCGGCTGCACCCCATCACCCGCGTCACCGAGGAGATCTGCGCCATCTTTTCCCAGATGGGCTTCGAGCGCGTGGAGGGGCCCGAGGTGGAGAAGGATTATTACAATTTTGAAGCCCTGAACATCCCCAAGAACCACCCCGCGCGCGACATGCAGGACACCTTCTTCGTCTCCGCCGACGTCGTCCTGCGCACCCACACCTCGCCGCTCCAGGTCCGCACGATGGAACGGCGCCGCCCCCCCGTGCGGGTGATCGCCCCGGGCCGGGTCTTCCGCCGCGATTCCGACCAGACGCACACTCCCATGTTCCACCAGGTCGAGGGGCTCTGGGTGGACGAGTCGGTCTCCTTCGGCGACCTCAAAGGGACCCTCACGGCCTTCGTCCGACGCATGTTCGACGAGGAGACGGCCCTGCGCTTCCGGCCGAGCTTTTTCCCCTTCACCGAGCCGAGCGCCGAGGTGGATATCCGCTGCGTGATCTGCCGCGGTGCGGGCTGCCGGGTCTGCAAGGAAACGGGCTGGCTGGAGATCCTGGGATCGGGGATGGTCCATCCGGCGGTCTTCGAAAACGTGGGCTACGAATCGGGCCGCTACTCCGGGTTCGCCTTCGGGCTGGGGGTGGAGCGGGTGGCGATGCTCAAATACGGCATCGACGATCTGCGCCGGTTCTTCGAAAACGATCTGCGCTTTCTCGCACAGTTCTGAGGGCGCAGGCGAACGCGACATGAAAATCAGCCTGAGCTGGCTTTCGCAATACACCGCGATCCGCAAGTCGCCGCCGGAGATCGCCGAGGGGCTGACCCGGGCGGGGATCGCCGTGGATGCGGTCGTCGACCGTTTCGGCTATCTGGACAGCGTGCGCGTCGGCCGGATCGTGGAACTTTCCCCGCACCCGAGCGCCCCGCGGCTCACCGTCTGCCGGGTCGAAACCGGCGAAGACCGGCCGCGCACGATCGTCTGCGGCGCCCCCCGCCTCCGCATCGGTCTGCTCGCCCCCGCGGCCCTGCCGGGCACCGTTCTCCCCGACGGCACGCCGATCGCGGAGACCTCCGTGCGCGGGGTGCCCTCCGAGGGCATGCTCTGCAGCGCGGGCGAACTCGGCCTCGGCGCCGACCGCGACGGCCTGCTCGAGTTGCCCGCCGGCCTGCCCGTGGGAGAGGCGCTCCACCGGGCGCTGGGACTTTCGGACCCCGTTTTCGAACTCGACCTCACCCCGAACCGGGGGGACTGCTTGAGCCTGATCGGAGTCGCGCGCGAAGTGGCGGCCCTCCAGGGGACCCGCCTGCGCCTCCCTCGGGTGCGCCTCACCGAAACCGGCCCTCCGGTCACGGAATGCGCCGCGGTCGCCATCGAGGCCCCGCTAGCCTGTCCGCGCTACGTCGCCCGCGTGGTCGAGGGGGTGACGGTGGGCCCCTCGCCGTTCTGGCTGCAGGAACGGCTGCTCTCGGTCGGCATGCGGCCGATCAACAACATCGTCGACGTCACCAACTTCGTGATGCTCGAATGCGGGCAGCCGCTGCACGCGTTCGATCTCGACCGGCTCGCCGCAAGCCGCATCGTCGTGCGTACGGCGCGGGCCGGCGAGCGCTTCGTCACCCTTGACGGCAAGGAACGCACGCTCGAAGAGGGCATGTTGCTCATCTGCGACGGACGGGCGCCGGTGGCCGTAGCCGGCGTCATGGGCGGTCTCGACTCCGAGATCCGGGGCGAGACGACCCGCGTGCTGATCGAGAGCGCCTGCTTCGAGGCGGGAAGCGTGCGCCGCACCTCCAAGCGACTCGGCCTTCCGACCGAAGCCTCCCGGCGCTTCGAAAAGGGGGTCGACCCCACGGAAACGGTGCGCGCCGCCGACCGGGCCGCCCAGCTGATGGCCGAGATCGCCGGCGGCCGGATCGCCCGGGGGGTGATCGACGTCCATCCCCGCCCCTGGAGGCCGCAGCCGATCCGGCTCGATCTCGAACGCACGGCGCGCTTTCTCGGCGTCGCCTTCCCCAAATCGCGCATCCGCGGTCTGCTGCGGGCCATCGGCTTCGAGGTCGCCCCCGGGGCCTCGCGCCGGGAGCTGCAGGTGACCCCGCCGCCTTTCCGGCCCGATATCGCCCGCCCCGAGGATCTGGCCGAGGAAATCGCCCGTTTGGCCGGTTTCGACGAGATCCCGGTCACCTTGCCGGTTCTTCCCGCCGCCGGGGTTCGTCCCTTCGCGCGCGAGGAGCTGCGCCGACGGCTGCGCGAGATCCTGAACGGGCTGGGCTTCTCCGAGGTGATCACCTACAGCTTCATCGACGCCCGCGACGGCGAGCGCCTGGGGCTGCCCGCGCAGGACCCGCGCCGCCACCCCGTCGCGCTGCTCAACCCGATCGCCGAAGACCAGTCGGTCTTGCGGACGAGCCTGCTGCCGGGTCTGCTCCACACGCTGCGTTTCAACCTCGACCAGCAGAACCGGCGGGTCAAGATCTTCGAAGTGGGCAAGGTCTTCCTGCCCCGGCAGGGGGCCGAGCTTCCCGCGGAGCCCGAACGTCTGGCCGGCCTCTGGAGCGGGCCGCGTGCGATCCTCTCCTGGCACGAGCGGGAAACCCCCTGCGATTTCTTCGACCTCAAGGGGACGCTCGAGGCCCTGCTGGATGCGCTCCACATTCCGGAGGTCCGCTTCGCCGCCCTCGCCGACGCCGCCTGCGACGTCACGCGGCCGGGCCGCTCGGCCGCGATTGTCGCCGCCGGCGAGCCGCTCGGCATCGTGGGGGAAATCCACCCCCGGGTCCGTTCGGCCTTCGACCTGAAGCCGGAGGCTTTCGTCTTCGAGATCGATCTCGAGATTCTCGAAGGGCACCTCGGCGGACTCCGGCACCGCCAGCGGGTGCCGCGCTTCCCGGCCGCGGTGCGCGACCTGACGGTGATCCTGGATGCGGGCATCGAGGCGCAGGCGGTCCGCGAAACCCTCCTTCAGGAAGGCCCCTCCTGGATGGAACGGGCGGTGCTGATCGATGTCTTCAGCGGCCCCCCGATCCCGCCGGGGCAGCGCAGCCTCACCTTCCGCATCACCTACCGTTCCGAGGAACGCACCCTGGAGGATGCCGCCGTCAACGCGGCCCACGCGGAGATGACCGCCCGCGTGCTCGCGCGCTTCGGAGGCCGGTTGCCGGGCTGAGCGCCGCGCGGCGCCGGCCGCGGGGGAAGGGGCGCATGAAGCCAGGGTCGCCCGTATCGGGCGTGGAGATCCCCGACAAGCTCTACTTCGGCATCGGCGAAGCAAGCCGCATCGCCCGGGTGCCGCCCCATGTGCTGCGTTTCTGGGAAACCGCGATCCCCCAAATCGCCCCCCGACGCACCCCCTCCGGCCGGCGGCGCTACAGCCGCCGCGACCTGGAGCGGATCCTCGAGCTCAAGGACCTGCTCTACCGCCGGCGCTACACGCTCGAGGGCGCGCGGCGCGCGCTTCGCGGGCGGTGGGCGGAGGAAGACTTCGAATCCGCCGAAGATCCCCGCCCGCTGCTCGAAGAAATCCGCGCCGAGCTCCTCGGCCTGCGTCGTCTGCTCGAGGATCCCCCCCCGTCGGATCCGGGAAAAGGGACGTTTCCTGCAAAATCCTGTTGACAAGGCGCGGCGCTTGACGTAAGAAACCACCCCGGATGAGCGGGCATAGCTCAGCTGGTAGAGTACAAGCTTCCCAAGCTTGGTGTCGCGAGTTCGAATCTCGTTGCCCGCTCCATCCTTTTCGCCGTTTGCTCGAGCGGTTTGGGTAGGGGCGTGGTGCGACGCGGATGCCAGGGAACCCCAATGACTCCATGACCGGATAACTTTTCCGATCCAGCGCAGGCGTTCCACCCAGACGGGAGAAAACGGGCATCGTGCCCGTTTTTTATTTCCATGAAGGATACAAAACGCAACGCCGTGAACCGGAAACCTTCCGCCAACGGGGCCGCCCGCTTCTCCGCAGAAGCGGGCGGGACGAAGCCTTTTGCCTGGGGGGAGCCCCTCGCCGGTCGGGTGTGGGCCGTCGCCGAGCCGCTCTGCGAAGCCCAGGGCGTCGAGCTCGTTCATGTCGAATGCCTGCGTGCTCCCGGAGGCCGCCTGCTGCGCATCATCCTCGACAAGCCGGGCGGGATCAGCCTCGAAGACTGCGCCGCCGTAAGCCGTGAGCTGGGCGACCTGCTCGACGCCTCGCTCCCCGAGCTGCCCGCCTACCGCCTGGAAGTCTCTTCTCCCGGACCGCAGCGCCGTCTGAGCCGAGCCGGGGATTTTGAACGCTTCCGGGGCCGGCGGATCCGCATCCAGCTGCGCCGGGCTCTCGAGGGCCGGCGCACGTTCAGCGGCGTCCTCGCCGGACTCTCCCCCGAGGGGACCGTCCGTCTGGAGGCCGAAGGCGGGAGCCGGGGATTTCCGCTCGAGGCCATCGCCAAAGCCCATCTCGTCGATTCGGAGCCCTCCGCCCCCGCCGGCGGCGCACTCCGCACTCACCGAGGAGACGCTCCATGCTGATGACGGAAATCAAACGAGTCATCGACCAGGTCAGCCGCGACAAAGGCATCGACCGCAAGGTGCTGATCGAGGCGCTCGAAGAAGCCCTCAAGTCCGCCGCGCGCAAGAAATACGGGCCGCAGATCGACATCGAGGTCCGCTACAACGAGGAGAGCGGCGAACTGGAGGTTTTTCAGTTCAAAGAGGTCACCGAAACCGTCGAAAACCCCATGCTGCAGATCAGCCTCGAGGAAGGGCGCCTGCTCGACGAGGAGTGCGAAATCGGCGACAGCCTGGGCACGAAGATGGACACGGCGACCTTCGGCCGCATCGCCGCCCAGTCCGCCAAACAGGTGATCATCCAGAAGCTCAAGGACGCGGAGAAAGAGGCGGTCTACCGCAACTTCATCGACCGCAAGGGCGAAATCATCAACGGCATCGTCCAGCGGATCGACCGGGGGGACATCATCGTCAACCTCGGGCAAACCGAGGGGGTGCTGCCGGTGCGCGAACAGGCGCCGCGGGAAACCTACCGGCGCGGCGACCGCATCCGCGCGTTGATCCTCGATGTGCTCCCCGACGCGCGCGGGCCCCAGGTGGTGCTTTCACGGACCCATCCCCAGTTTCTCACCGTGCTGTTCCGCACCGAGGTCCCCGAGATCAGCGAGGGGATCGTCTCCATCATGGGCGCCGCCCGGGAGCCGGGGGTGCGCTCCAAGATCGCCGTCGCCTCGAACAATTCCGACATCGACCCCGTCGGGGCCTGTGTCGGCATGAAGGGCAGCCGCGTCCAGAACGTGGTCCAGGAGCTGCGCGGGGAAAAGATCGACATCATCCCCTGGCACCTCGACCCCGCCAAGTTCGTCTGCAACGCTCTCTCGCCGGCGGAAATCTCGCGGGTGATCATCGACGAGGAAAACAAATCGATGGAAGTCATCGTCCCCGACGAGTACCTCTCGATCGCCATCGGCAAGAAGGGGCAGAACGTGCGGCTCGCCTCCAAGCTGACCGGCTGGCATCTCGATGTGAAGAGCGAAAGCGCTTACAACCAGGCCATGCAATCCGGCTACAACTCGCTCATGGCCCTTCCCGGCATGACGATCAGCCTGGCCGACGCGCTCTACGAAAAGGGCTTCTACTCCGCCGGCGAGATCGCCAAAGCCGCCGTGGAGGACCTCTTGCAGATCCGGGGTATGGAAGAGGAAACGGCCCGCGGCTTGATCGAAGCCGCCCGGAAGCAGCAGGAGGAAGCCGAGCAGGCGAGCGCCGAAACGGAGGAGGCCCAGGGGGCGGCGGAAGAAAGCGCGGAGGCGGAAACGTCCTCGGAACCCGCCGCGTCCGCCGCGGCGGAGCCGGAAGCCGGCCCGACGGCGGAGCCGTCTGCCGAACCGGTTGCGCCGCCTGCGACCGAGGGCTCGGAAAAGGCTTCGCCGGCCGAGGCCTGAAATGGGCGGGGGAAATCGGCGGCCGGGACGAATGAGGGGGGGACATGGCGAAAATCCGGGTCTACGAGCTGGCGCGAGAACTCAGCCTGACCAACAAATCGCTGATGGACAAACTGGAACACTTGGGCATCCGCGTCGGCAGCCACATGAGCTCGCTCGACGATGAAGCCGTCGCCCGGGTGAAAGCGGCGATTTTCGGCAAAAAAGGCGCCGCGGTGCAGGACACCCGCGTGAAGCCGACGGTCATCCGCCGACGCCGCCGCCCGGAGGCCCCGCCGGAAGCCGCAGCGCCGGCCGAAACCGGAGCACCCCCGGTGACCGCGGCCCCAGCGGAGCCCGTGGAAGCTCCGGCCGAACCCGCAGCGCCCGTCGAAGCCGCCGGCCCCGCGCCGTCCCCCGAAGCCGCGCCGAGCCCCCCGGGACCGAGCCCGGTTCCCCCGGCGGCTCCGACGCCGGAGCCCGCCCCGGAGCCGGCCCCCGCAACCGCGGCGGAACCCCAGGCCCCCGCCGGAGCCGAGCCCGCCGTGCCGGCGCCGGCCCCCCCGCCGGCGGCCGAACCGAAGACGGTGCGCAAAATGCGCCGGGAAGAACCCGCGCGGATCATCAAGTTGCCGACCGCTCCGACGGCCGAGGTCCTGCGGCGGCGGGCCGAGCCCGCCGCGACCGCGATCGTGCGGCCGGCCGAGAAGCCCGCCCCGGCGCCCATGACCGCCGAGGAGATCGAGCGCGAGGCCAAGCGCAAGAAGAAGAAAACGAAGGCCGAAGAAGCCGAGGCCGAAAAGAAATTCATCAAGAAAAAGATCACCTTCCGCAAAAAGTCGGTGATCGAAGCCGAAGAGCTCTACGACGATCTGCGCGCCCGCAAAGCCCGCAAGGGCGCCCGGGGGAAACGCGACGCGGCGCTCGCCCCGACCACGGCCGCCCCCGCCAAAGCCATCAAGCGACGCATCAAAATGGACGAAACGATTCCGCTCTCCGATCTCGCCAAGCGCATGGGGGTCAAGGCCGGTGAACTGATCAAGGTCCTCATGGGCATGGGCGTCATGGCGACCGTGAACCAGTCGCTGGACTTCGAAACCGCCTCCCTGCTCGCCCAGGAGTTCAACTACGAGGTGGAACGGGCCGCCTTCGAGGAGGAAACCTACCTCAAGGCCGCCGCCGCGGACGATCCCGACGCCCTCGCGCCCCGCCCCCCCGTCGTCACGATCATGGGCCACGTGGATCACGGGAAGACCTCGCTTCTCGACAGCATCCGCAACAGCCGGATCGCCGACTCCGAGGCGGGGGGCATCACGCAGCACATCGGAGCCTATCACGTGCGCACGCCCCGGGGGGCGGTCGCCTTCCTCGACACCCCCGGCCACGAGGCTTTCACGGCCATGCGCGCCCGCGGCGCGAAGGTCACCGACATCGTGATTCTCGTGGTCGCGGCCGACGACGGCGTCATGCCGCAGACGGTGGAGGCCATCCGCCACGCGCGCGCGGCCAACGTTCCGATCCTCGTCGCCGTGAACAAGATCGACAAGCCCGGGGCCGACCCGGACCGCGTGCGGCGCGCGCTCGTCGAACACGGCCTTACCCCCGAGGAGTGGGGCGGGGATACGATCTTCGTGAACGTCTCGGCCAAGCAGAACATCGGCATCGACCAGTTGCTCGAGATGATCCTGCTCCAGGCGGAGCTGATGGAGTTGCGGGCCAACCCGAACAAGCCGGCCCGCGGCCACGTGGTCGAGGCGAAGATCGACTCCGGGCGCGGCCCGGTGGCGACGGTGCTCGTGAGCGAGGGAACCCTCCGCGTGGGCGATCCCGTGGTTTGCGGCGTCCACTTCGGCAAGGTCCGGGCGATGCTCGACGACCGCGGTCAGCCCGTGGAAGAGGCCGGCCCCTCGATCCCGGTGGAAATCCTCGGCCTTTCCGGCGTTCCCGAGGCGGGCGACGAACTGGCGGTCGTGGCCGACGAGAAGGCCGCCAAGCAGATCAGCCTGCACCGCATGCAGAAGCAGCGCACGCGGGATCTGCAGCAGGCCGCGCGGCCCAGCCTGGAGAGCCTCTTCGAGCGGATGAAAGCGGGCGAGGCGAAGGAGCTGAACCTGATTCTCAAGGCCGACGTCCAGGGGTCGATCGAGGCCCTCTCCGAATCGCTCACCCGGCTCTCCAACGACGAGGTGCGGGTGAACATCGTCCACGCCGCCCCGGGAACGATCAGCGAATCCGACATTTCGCTCGCCGCCGTCTCGCAGGCGATCGTCATCGGCTTCAACGTCCGGCCGACGCCGAAAGTGCAGGCGCTCGCCGCCGAGGAACGGATCGATCTGCGCTATTACAACGTGATCTACGACGTGATCCACGACGTCAAGGCCGCCTTGACGGGGCTGATGGCCTCGCGCTTCGAGGAGCGCATCCTCGGCTCGGCGGAGGTGCGCGAGGTGTTCATGATCCCCAAGGTGGGGGCGGTGGCGGGCTGCTACGTCACCGACGGCCGCGTGGAGCGCGGCCGCAACGTGCGGCTGATCCGTGACGGGGTGGTGGTCTTCGAAGGCCGCAACGCCTCCCTGCGCCGCTTCAAGGACGACGTCAAGGAGGTCGCCAGCGGCTACGAGTGCGGCATCGGCATCGAGAATTTCAACGACATCAAGGTGGGCGACCGGATCGAGTTCTACACCGTCGAGGAGATCAAGCCCGAAATCGCCTGAGCGCCTCGGGAGGCCGGATTCCATGGTCGTCGGCATCGGCCGGATCACCCTTCGGCTGCACGCGTGCCACTCGCTCAAGGAGAAACGGCGCGTGGTGAAGTCCGTGATCGCGCGGATGCGCAACCATTTCAACGCTTCCGTGGCCGAGGTCGCCGACAACGACCTCCTCCAGCGCGCGGCGCTGGGCTTTTCGCTGGTGGGCAACGACCGCGGCCTGATCAATTCGAAGCTCGACATGATGTTCAACTTCGTCGACGAGTTGGGGCTGGCCGAGGTGATCGATTCGGAGATGGAGATCATCACGCTGTGAAGCGCCCCTCGCGCGCCGACCGGGTCGGGGTCCTCATCCAGGAGACGCTGGCGGAACTGCTGCTGCGGGAGATCCACGATCCGCGCCTCAGGCGGGCGACGGTGACGCGGGTGCGGATGACGCGCGATCTGCGTCTGGCCCGGGTCTATTTCACCGGCGCCGCCGGCGGAAGCGAAGCCGCGGCGGAGGCGGTCCGGGGATTCCAGAGCGCGGCCGGGTTCATCAAACGGCGCCTCGGCCCCGTGCTCGGATTGCGCTACATGCCCGATCTCGAATTCCGGATCGACGAGACCTACGATGCGGAGGCGCGGATCGACCGGCTGCTTCGCGCCCGGGATCCGATGGGCCATGAAGAAGATCCTCGAAAAGATTGAATCCGCCCGGCGATTGCTGGTGACCGCGCATGCCGAACCCGACGGCGACGCCGTGGGCTCGATGCTCGGCTTGGGGCTTGCGCTCGAGCGGACCGGCCGGGAGATCGTCTACTACAACGAAAGCCCGATCCCGGCGGTCTACCGGTTTCTTCCCGGCGTGGAGCGGATCCGCGGCGAGCTCGGGGACGCCGCGGCGCCGGAGGCGACGATCCTGCTCGACTGCGCGGGTCTGGACCGCGTGGGAAGCGCCGCGGAGAAAATCGCCCGGATGCCCTGCGTGATCAACATCGACCACCATGCCTCGAACACGGGTTTCGGCACCGTCTGCCTGATCGACGAGACCGCCTGTGCGACGGCGGAGATCGTCTTCCGCCTGATCGGCGCGCTGGGGATCGAGCCGGACCGGCGGATCGCGACCTGCCTCTACACGGGCATTCTCACGGACACGGGCTCGTTTCGTTTTTCGAACACCAACGAGGCCGCTTTCGCCATCAGCCTGGATCTCCTCCGGCGCGGGGTCAATCCCTACGAGGTCGCCCAGCACGTCTACGGCTCCTATTCGCTCGGCCGGATCAAATTGCTCAATCTCGCGCTCGACTCGATCGAAATCTCCCCCAACGGGAAGCTCTCGATGATGACCGTGACCCGCGCCATGCTTGCCGAGACCCGCACGCAGCCGGAGGACGCCGACGGGCTGATCAACTACGCGCGGCGGATCAAGGATGTCCGGGTTGCGGCGCTGATCCAGGAGCAGCCGCCGAACGGCGCCGGCGGCGACCGGCCGCGGCTTCACGTGAGCCTGCGCTCCGACGGCAGCGTGGATGTCGCCGAGTACGCGGCGGCCTTCGGCGGGGGAGGCCACCGCCGCGCGGCCGGCTTCTACGCCGAGGAGGGCCTCGCGGAAATCAAGGCCCGCCTGCTCGTGTGGGCGGAGCGGCTGGGATGACCCGGCCGCCGGTTCCCCGGCCCGCCCCCCCGCCGGAGGGGCTCCTCGTGCTGGACAAGCCCGAAGGCTTCTCCTCGGCACAGGCGACGGCCCGGGTCCGCGCCTGCCTGGGGGCCCGCAAAGCCGGCCACTCCGGAACGCTCGATCCGCAGGCCCGCGGGGTGTTGGTCTGCTGCCTGGGACGGGCCACGCGCCTGGCGTCGGTGCTGCTTACGCGACCGAAGACTTACGAAGCCGTGCTCACGCTCGGCGTTGCGACCGACACCCAGGACGCCTCCGGACGCCCCGTCGCCGAGCGGCCGGTCCCGGAGCTCAGCCCGCGGGCCGTCGAGGAGGTCTTCGCGCGCTTCACCGGGGAAATTCTCCAGACGCCTCCGGCCTACTCGGCGCTGAAGCACGAGGGGCTGCCGCTTTACGCCCACGCGCGGCGCGGGCGGATCATCCGCAAGCCGCCCCGCCCGATCACGGTGTACTCCCTGCGGCTGCTTTCGCTCGAGCCGCGAGGGGTGCATTTCGAGGTGCGCTGTTCGGCCGGGACCTACGTCCGCACCCTGGCCGCCGACATCGGCGATGCGCTGGGCTGCGGCGGTCACCTGAGCGCGCTGACGCGCACGGAGTGCGCCGGATTTCGTCTGGAAGAGGCCTGCCGGCTGAAAGATCTCGAAGATCGCGCCCGGCGGGGGGAAGATTTGCGGCCGCTGATCGTCCCCATGGCCCATGCCCTGAGGGGAATCCCCGCGGTCACGGTCGAGGAGGATCTCGCCCTGCGCATCCTTCGCGGCGGGGCGATCCGGCGGCAGGATCTCGCGCCGGGTCGGGCGCCGGAGGCCGGTTTGCTGCAGGTCTTCGACCGGCAAGGCGAACTGATCGCCCTGCTCGAGGCCGCCGCGATGTCGCCGCGGCTCGCCTATCGCGGGGTGTTCGTCGCGGCGGCGGGCCGTGCGCGCTGATTTTTATTGCACTCTACGGCGGGTTGCTCTAATTTGCATGATTACGGTTTTGTTCAAGAACGGCCGTCATGACCGAGGCAAGGAGGATCAGGCAAGGTGACGCTCTCTGCGCAGGAAAAGAAACAGGTGATCGAACAGCACAAACTTCACGATACCGACACCGGTTCTCCGGAAGTCCAGATCAGCCTGCTCACACGCCGCATCGACTCGTTGACCGAACACCTGAAAATCCATAAAAAGGACCACCATTCCCGCCGCGGTTTGCTGATGCTCGTCGGACGCCGCCGAAGGCTCCTCAACTACATGAAATACAAGGATATCGCCCGCTACCGGGCCATCCTCGATTCTTTGGGACTGAAAAAATAAGGCTTGCGGGAGGGTTGGGGGCGTCTTTCGCCGGAGCCTTCCGCAAGGGCGGCAGCCGCCGAGGGCCGGAACGGAGATCCGTTCGGGCCGCTCCTGCCACGCATGCCGGGGAGAAACCGATGGAAATCCTGTTGAAAGAAGATATTGGAGGCAAGACCTGGAGCATCCAGACGGGAAAGGTCGCCAAGCAGGCCTCCGGCGCCGCGGTCGTGCGCTACGGGGACACGATGGTGTTGGTGACGGTCGTCTCCGCCCGCGAAGAGCGGGCGGCGGACTTCGTGCCGCTGCAGGTCGAATACCAGGAAAAGATCTATGCGGCGGGCCGCATCCCGGGCAACTATTTCCGGCGCGAAATCGGCCGTCCCAGCGAAAAGGAAACCCTGACCTCGCGCCTGATCGACCGGCCGCTGCGGCCGCTCTTTCCCAAGGATTACCGCTGCGAGACCCAGGTGATCGCCACCGTGCTCTCGATGGACCAGGAAAACGATCCCGACGTGCTCGCCATGGTCGGGGCCTCCGCCGCGCTGCACCTTTCCGATGTGCCCTTCGCCGGCCCCATCGCCGCCGTACGCGTCGGCCGGCTGAACGGCCAGTTCAAGGTCAACCCCCCCATCCAGGACTGGGAGCGCTGCGACATCAACATCATCGTCGCCGGATCCAAAACAGGGGTCGTCATGGTGGAGGGGGGGGGCGCCATCGTACCCGAGCGGGACATGCTCGAGGCGATCTTTTTCGGCCACCGCGCCATGCAGCCGCTGATCGACATGCAGATCAAGCTGCGGGAGATGGTGGGCGTACCCAAACGGTCCCTCCGGCCCCGCGAAAAGGACGCCGCGCTCGCCTCCCGGGTCGCGGCCGCGGCCGAAGACCGGCTGCGCCAGGCGCTGCTCACCCCCCAGAAGACGCAACGCCAGCAGGCCCTGCGGGCGCTGCGCGAGGAGGTGTTCTCCGGCCTCGGCCCCGAGGCGGAGGGCCGACGCGAGGAGGTCTTCGAGATTTTCGACGACTTGAAACGCCGCGAACTGCGGCGGCTCGTTCTGGAAGAGGGCCGCCGGGTCGACGGCCGCGGGCCCGAGGAGATCCGGCCGATCAGCTGCGAAGTGGCCGTTCTGCCCCGCACGCACGGCAGCGCGCTCTTCACCCGCGGGGAAACCCAGGTGCTGGGCGTGCTCACCCTGGGCTCCTCCCAAGACGAACAGCGGGTCGAGACCCTCTACGGCGAGGAGATGCGGCCCTTCATGCTGCATTACAACTTCCCGCCTTTCTCGGTCGGCGAGGTCAAGCGCATCGCGGGCCCTTCGCGGCGCGACATCGGTCACGGGGGGCTGTCGACCCGGGCGCTCGAAAAAATCCTGCCGCCCAAGGAAACCTTCGACTACACGATCCGCCTCGTCTCCGAGGTGCTCGAATCGAACGGCTCCTCCTCCATGGGAACGGTCTGCTCCTGCTGCCTGGCCCTGATGGACGGGGGGGTGCCGATCCGGGCGCCCGTGGCGGGCATCGCCATGGGGCTGATCACCGAAGGCGAGCGCACGGTCGTCCTCTCCGACATCCTGGGCGATGAAGACCACTGCGGCGACATGGATTTCAAGGTGGCGGGAACCCGCGACGGCGTCACCGCGCTGCAGATGGACATCAAGATCCACGAGCTCTCGCGCGAGGTCCTGGAGCGCGCCCTGGAACAGGCCCGCCGCGGCCGGCTCTTCATCCTGGAAAAGATGCTGGAGGCGCTCCCCGCCCCGCGCAAGGAGATCTCCCCCTTCGCGCCCACGATCACCACGATCACCATCGCCCCCGAGAAGATCCGCGAGGTGATCGGCCCGGGCGGCAAGGTCATCCGCGCCATCCAAAGCGAGACGAACACGACGATCGAAATCGAGGACTCGGGGGCCGTCAAGATCGCCGCCTTTTCCAAACAGGATGCCGACAAAGCGGTTTCCCTCATTCAGCAGATCACCTCGGACCCCGAGGTCGGAGCGGTGTACGAGGGGACCGTGGTCAAAATCACCGACTTCGGCGCCTTCGTGAACATCCTGCCCGGAACCGACGGTTTGGTGCACATCTCGCAGCTCGCCAACCGCCGCGTCACCAAGGTCTCCGACATCGTCAAGGAAGGCGACCGCATCAAGGTGAAGGTCCTCGAAGTCGGCCGTGACGGCAAGATCCGCTTGAGCCACAAGGCCGCCCTCGAGGAAGAGCATGGACGGCCCGGTCGTTAAAACCGTGCTCGACAACGGCGTGCGCCTGCTCGCCCGACCGATGCCCCACGCCCGCTCGGTTTCCCTGGGAGTCTGGGTGGATGTCGGGGCGCGCGACGAGTCCGACGCCGAAAGCGGCATCTCCCATTTCATCGAACACATGATCTTCAAAGGGACGGCGCGTCGCAGCGCCTACCAGATCGCACGCGAATTCGATGCGATCGGGGGACAGACGAACGCCTTCACCTCCCCGGAGCACACCTGCTACCACGCGCGCGTCCTCGACCGCCAGCTCGAGCGGATGGTCGATATCCTGAGCGACATTTTCCTGCATTCCGTGTTCGACCCCGGGGAAGTGGAGCGCGAGAGGCCCGTGATCCTCCAGGAAATCGGCATGATGGAGGACATCCCGGAGGAGCTGATCCATGTTCTCGCCGGAAGCCGCTTCTGGGACGGCCATCCCTTGGGCCGCTCGATTCTGGGAACGCGGGAGACCGTTTCCGCGGTGGACTCGGCCGCGATCCGCCGTTTTTTTGAGCGGCGTTACCGACCCGAGCGTATCGTGGTCGCCGCGGCCGGGCGCCTGGAACCGGATCGGCTCCTCGACCTCGTGGGGCCGCCCTTCGCCTCGATCGACCGCGGGGAGGCCTTCCCCGCACGCATCCCGCCGGTGCCCCGCGCGCAGCTCACCGTGCAGCCCCGCGACCTGGAGCAGGTCCACCTCGTGCTCGCCGCCGCGGGACTCCCGGTCCGCGATCCCCGCCGCTACGCGCTGGCCCTGCTGAACACGATTCTCGGCGGCAACATGAGCTCGCGGCTCTTCCAGGAGATCCGGGAAAAACGAGGCCTCGCCTATTCGGTCTACTCCTTCGTCCATGCCCATGCGGACGCGGGGATGTTCGGCGTCTATCTCGCCGTCGCTCCGGAAAACGTCGCCGAAGCGCTGGCCTGCGTCGTCGCCGCGCTGGAGCGCCTGCGCGGCGAGCCGGTCGAGGAGGCGGAACGCTCGGCCGCAATCGAGTATCTTCGGGGCAGCCTGCTCCTTGCCGCCGAAAGCACCGACGCCCAGATGATGCGCATCGCCCAAAACGAGCTGCACTTCGGCGAAGAACTCCCCCTCGAGCGGGTGCTCGAGGAGATCGCCGCCGTCTCCGCCCGGCAGCTGCAGGAGCTCGCCTGCAGCCTGTTCCGCCGAGAGAAAACCGCGCTCACCGTCCTCGGTCCGGTCGCGGAGCCGCCCGCGCGCCTCGAGGCGCTGTTGGCACCGCTCGGCAATTGATGATGGAAGTTCCCGTCCGCATCCAGCGCCTCAGGCCCCGGGAAGACGCCGACCTGCCGCTTCCCCGCTATCTCACCCCCGCCGCCGCCGGGATGGACCTCTGCGCCGCACTCGATGAGGATCTGCCGATCGAACCCGGGGCGATCGCGATCGTCCCGACCGGTTTCGCCATCGAACTGCCCGTCGGCTACGAGGCGCAGATCCGGCCCCGAAGCGGACTGGCCGCGCGGCACGGGATCGGCCTGATCAACTCCCCCGGAACGATCGACGCCGATTACCGCGGCGAGATCCGGATCGCCCTGATCAACCTGGGCGGGCGGCCTTACGTGGTGCGGCGCGGCGACCGCATCGCCCAGATGGTCGTTCA
Source organism: uncultured Desulfobacterales bacterium (assembly GCA_938048455.1). Lineage (GTDB taxonomy): Bacteria > Desulfobacterota > Desulfobacteria > Desulfobacterales > SpSt-501 > SpSt-501. The sequence goes on from CALIUY010000003.1 coordinate 134,872, forward strand.
GCCGGTCTGCCGCGTGCGTCTCGAAGAGGTGCCGGCCCTCCGCCCCACCGAGCGGCAGGACGGCGGCTTCGGCCACACGGGCCGCTGAAAGGAGAAATCCGGCCGATGGAGGCAGGTCGGAAAGCGGAGGCGGCCGACAACGAAGGGGAGACTTTTTCGGTCTGCGTCCTCGGCAGCGGCAGCCGCGGCAACGCCCTCTTCGTCTCCGACGGCCGCACCTCGCTGCTGATCGACGCCGGGCTGAGCGCCCGGGAGACGATCCGCCGCCTGGAAACACGGGGACTGGATTTCGCGGGGGTCGACGCGCTGCTGATCACCCACGAGCATCGCGATCATCTCCAGGGGGCGGAGCGGCTCGTGCGCCGCCGTCGCATGCCCGTTTACCTGACCGCGGGGACCTGGAAAGCCGCTCCCGGCCTGCACGATTTGCCGGAGGTGATGCTTGTCGCCTGCGGCGTCCCCCTGCGCATCGGCACCCTCACGGTGGAGGCCTTTTCCGTCTCCCACGACGCCTGCGAGCCGGTGGGCTTCACGATCACCGCCGCCGCCGGGCGGATCGGCATCGCCACCGATCTGGGTTCTGTGACCGACTCCGTCCGCGAGCACCTGCGCGGCTGCCGCCTGCTCGTCCTGGAAGCGAACCACGATCCCGGGATGCTGCAGGAGGGCCCCTATCCGGCTTTTCTCAAACAGCGCATCGCCGGCGCCCGCGGCCATCTCGCCAACGGCGAGACCGGTCGGCTGCTCGCAGCACTGCTCCATCCCGGCCTCGAACAGGTGATCCTCGCCCACCTGAGCGAGACGAACAACACCCCCGAGCGGGCTCTCGCCGGCGTCGCCCCTTTTTTGGAGGGGCTGCCCGTCGGCCTCGCCGCCGCGCGCCAGGAGAAGCCCTCGCCGGTCTTTCGGCTTTCGGCTTGAAAAAAAACGCCGGCTCGGGGAAGCGAGCCGGCGATCGTGACTTTCCCGCCGCGGAGGCTCAGCGGTCGGTGCAGACATCGTCGATCCAGAATTCCTGGCCGCCGACGCTGAATCCCTGGATCGGTCCCTCCAGCACCATCTCGCCGCGGATGCTGCTCACGTCCTGCACGGCCGTGACCTTGACCTGGACCCCGCCGACGGTGGTGTTGTGCAGTCCGAGAAAATTGCCCACGTTGCGGAAGTCGTTGTTGATCTTGAGGTTCTCGTTTCCGCCGAAATCGGCGAAGCGGAAGGAGAGCCGGTTCAAGGGATAGTTCAGCCGAAAGTTGAGGTTGGCGTTGTTCGTGCGCACTTCGGGAACGTCTCCGCCGGCAAACCGCGAGGCGTCGACCCGGGCGTAACCGTTTTGCGTCCAGGTGCCGTTCGCCCATTGGAAGGGCTCGACCTGAACCGTCTTGCCGCCGGTCGTGAACCCGGCCCCCACCGGGTACTGGGTGCCGGCCGAAAGGTCGTTGAATTTGAGGCAGCAGCCGCTGAGCACGACCGCCGCGGCGGCGAGCGCCGCAACGCGAAATCGAGAGCCTGTCATGGGAGCCTCCTCTTCGCCGGGGGTGCGGAACGGAACCCGTCGCTTCCGGCGCGGCGAAGACCCGCGATCCCGTCTCCACGGTGCCGGAAGCGGTGCTGAACGAGGAGGCTAAGACCGGGCGGAGCGAAAAGCAAGCGAGGGAAACGGGCTTCAAGCCGCTTCGATGCCTGCGGCCCGGATGCCGCGCACGTAATAGCCCGGATCGTGGAGAAAGCTCAGGAAGATGACCAGGAAGGCGATGCACCCCTGGATCATGAGGGGCTTGTTCGCGTAAAGCAGCTCGAGCTGCTGCCGGAGCCGGGCTCCGTCGGCGGGGGCGAAGTAGATCGTGAAGAGTCCGTCCAGCATGCACCGGCCATCAGGCCGGGTCACGAAATCGCTGCGGCCGCTGTGGCAGTATTCCATCGCTTCCAGAACCAGCGCCCGTTGCCGGCCCAGATCCTTCAGATGGTAGCCGAGCAGGTGCATGAGGGAGCGCTGGGCCTCGCGCAGGCTCGCCTGGGCGAGGGCGTCGAAGAGCACGCTGCGCCCTGCGCTTTCCGGAAGTGCCCCCGCCTGACGGATCAGGGAGAGCAGGACCGCGTTCTTGAAGAGCTGGTGGAGCCGGCGGGCGCCGTTCATCACCGTCGCCGGGGTGTGCTCCGCCTGCGGCCGGTAGCCGGGATAGTGGGGGACGAAGAGCAGCTCGAAGAGATGCTGGAAGCAGTCGATGCCGGCGAGCGGATCCTCGAGGTCGATGCGCATGTCGAGGGTGTTGTCCAGACGGTCGGCCAGCTTCACCTCGACCAGATCGGGGCACCCCGCGGAGGCGCTCTCGAGCAGCCGGCCGATGTAGGCCGTATAGGGCTCCTCGGCGATCCGTGTCAGCCCCTGCAGGCGGCGGACGAGCCCCGCCTCCTCGCCGGGGGGCAGCCGGTCGAGCATCTCGTAGAGCATCTCCTCGAGCGCCCGCCATTCGCGGGGCTCGAAATCGACCGGCTTCACGTCCTCCTGGATGTCGTGGAAGAGCACGCCGAGCAGGCTTTCGAGGCGGGGGGGTTCCTGTGCGCGGGCCAGCAGGGCGCAGGCCCGCAGGGGGTGCAGGACGGCCAGAGGCCCGAGCCGTCGGCGCTTGTGGCTGTAAGCCCGGTAAAGATATTCGAGCGCCTCCAGGAGCAGCGCTCGTCCGGCGCGATCGACCTCCCTCGAAGCATCGAGCCGTTTGCCCGCAAGGATGTAGGCGACGACATTGACCCGGTTGAGCGAGGCGGCGCTCAGGTTGTAATGGAGCACCGCGGAGAGCTGGAAGAACTCGTTCAGGTCGAAGAGCGCCATCCGACACCCCCTCTACGAACCGGCCGCGTCGCGATCGGCCCTCTTCCGCGAAAGCGCGCCGACGAAGAACGGCCGCCCCGGAGGCCGAGCCGAAAGATGCGGGGGATTCCGATTTCCACGAGGCTCTCCCCCCGGCGAGAGTGCCGCCGCGGGGAAGCGTGTACCCCATCACCGGCGGGAGCGTGCGCGAAGGCGGACGGCATGAGGCTTGGGCCCGTGCCGGATCTCCCCCTTCGGTTCCCCGGCGGGGCGGTTCGCCCCTTGCTCTTCCCGACCTGCGGTTGGCGACAGGGATGCGGCGGCTGATCGCTCCCCGGGGTTTCGCAATAGGCCAAAGGCCGGGAGGAAGTCAACGCCGCACGCGCTGCGGCCCTTGACGGCCGGCGCGGGCCGTCGCATCATGCCGCGGTTGCGCCGGCACGGCGGCGCACGCGAGGAGGCCCTGCATGATCGAACCCCGGAACACCCTGCGGATCTTCGCGGAAATCAGCCGCATTCCCCGTTGCTCGGGAAACGAGGAGGAGGCGGCGCGCTGGTTCGAGCGCTGGGCCGCGGCGCACGGCTTTCCCTGCCGCCGGGACGCCGCGGGGAACCGCCTGATCCGCGTTCCCCCGTCGGCCGGCTGTGAGGGTGCGCCGGCGGTCATCCTCCAGGCGCACCTCGACATGGTGTGCGAAAAAACCCCGGAATCGCCTCACGACTTCCGCCGCGACCCGCTCTGTCTCGTACGCGAGGGCGACTGGCTTCGCGCCGAGGGCACGACCCTCGGCGCCGACAACGGTGCGGGTCTGGCGCTCGCCGCCGCCCTCGTCGAGCGCACGGATGTCCCTCGACCGCCGCTCGAGCTGCTTCTGACGGTAGACGAGGAGACCGGCTTGACCGGAGCCAAGCGCCTGGAGCCCGGCTTCGTCGCCGGCCGGGTCCTGATCAACCTCGACTCCGAGACCGAGGGCGTCTTCACCATCGGCTGCGCGGGGGGCGTCGAGAGCCGGATCGAACTCGCGCTCGAGCGCGGGAAACCGCCGACGGGCCTCGTTCCGCGGCGGCTCGTCGTCGGGGGGCTTCACGGGGGGCACTCCGGAATCGACATCCACCGCCCTCGGGCGAACGCGATCCGCATCCTCGCCCGGCTGCTCGGCGAGATCGGCGATTTCCCGGACACGGCGGTTTTCGCCGTTTCCGGCGGAAGCCGCCGCAACGCCATCGCGCGGGACGCCTGGGCCGACATCGCCTGCCGCCCCGAGCGGGAAGGGGAGACCGCGGAGCGCATCGCACAGGCGGCCGAACGGCTGCGCGCCCTCTATCCCGGGGAAGCGGGCCTGTTCTGCGAGCTGCGCGAAAGCCCCCCTCCGGCGGCAGCCGGCGGAGCTTTTTCCCCCCGCTGTCTGCGACGGGTGCTCGATCTGCTGCTCGCCCTGCCCCACGGGCCGCTTCTGCCGGATGAGCGCTTCGAGGGTCTCGTCCACAGCTCGGCGAACCTGGCCGTCGTGGAGACCGGCGCGGAATCGCTCACGGTCGTCACCAGCGAGCGCAGCCTCTCGCGCGAGGGGCTCGAGGAGACCGTGGCGTGCATCCGCGCCGTCGCCGAGCTCGCCCAGGCCCGGGTGCGTCTCGAATCCGAGTACCCGCCTTGGACGCCCGATCCCGACTCTCCGCTGCTCGCCCTGTGCCGACGCGTCTATCGCCGCCGTTTCGGCGCCGAGCCGCAGGTGCGCGCGATCCACGCCGGCCTCGAGTGCGCCCTGATCGGCGCCCTTTATCCGGGGATGGACATGATCTCCGTCGGGCCGACCACGGAAAACGCGCACTCGCCGCACGAGCGGCTCCATGTCCCGTCGCTCGCCCGGCTGGAGGAATTTCTCGCCGCGCTCCTCGCGGAGCTCGCCCGGGAGTAGTCAGCCGGCGGCGGGCCGGCGCGCAAGCGAGGCGAGATCCCGTCGGATGCGCTCGGCCATGCGCGCCTCGAGCGCCTCACGGTCGATCCCCATGAGGATTTCGTAAGCGTTGTACTTCGTCTTGCAGAAGAAGATGTCGAAGGGCAGGCCGCGCTCCGCCCCGCGATAGATGCGGATGCCCGGCACATCGCCCCGGCGGATGAACTCGGCTTCGGCGTTCACGAGCAGCGGCTCGATGTCGTGCTTGTTCAACCAGGGGACACAGGCCCCCTCCATGCCGAGGTCGGGGTCGAGGATCGAGCGGATCTTTTCGGCCACCCCGCCGACCGCCAGGATGATGTCGCCGGTGAGCGATCCCGTCACCCCGTAGCGCGGATTGACGGGCTGGCGAATGAAGTCCGAGACGAGCGCGATGTCCATCGCCACCGAGGCGGAATCCCCTTCCACGCCGTCGTGGGCCTGGATGTACTCGACGTGCATCTCGTAGCCGACCCCGGCGGCCCCCAAGGCGTCGAGCACCCGCTTGATCGAGGCGCGCACGTTCTGGGCGGCCGCCTTGGCGATCTCCCCCATGCGGCCCGGCGCGGTCATCTTGTCGGCCCCGCCGGCGGTCACCTGGCCGTGGATCGGAAGGGGCTGTCCGAACATCTGCCCGCTCGCCGCGCTGTGGATGACCGCCAGCCCCACGACATAGCCGATCGAGTCGCTGAGGGCGGCGATGTATTTCTTCAGGTACTTGCGGTGCTCGAGCAGCTCGCGGGCGAGACCCACCTCCAGGCTCAAATGCTCCTCCAGCGCCCGCCGGACGTGCGGCGGCTCGACGCGGGGGGCGTTTTCGAAGAGGGCGGCGAACTCCGCGGCGAGGACAATGCCGTTGATCGGCCGCAGGATCGCGCTGAGTTTGCCGTCGGAGGCGCGGCAACGCAGCTCGCGGACGATCTCCATCACCGCGGCGCGGGAGAGCGGCCGGGCCTCAAGGCGGAATTCCTCCGGAAGCCGGCGGCCGAAAATGTGCTCGGAGCGCCGCCGCACCCCGGCGGGCCCCTCGGCGGCGAGCACCTCTCCCCAGCAGCGCCGGAACTCCTCGCCCAGCCGCCGGACCTCCTGGGCCACGTACTGGGCGACCGCCCGGATCGTCTGTGGGGTTTCGGGGACGGCGCTTTCCATGTGGACGATTTCGCCCTTGTCCTCGATGCGCGACAGAAACGCTCCGTCCCCTTCCTGCTGCAGGGCGGCCAGCGTGTCGTAGTTGCAGCAGGCGATCAGGATGTTCTCGGCCCGCAGCGGATTCTCCGAACGGTCGGCGGCGCCGCTGCCCGACTGGCGGCCGCCTTCGAGGATGTACTTGCGGTTCTGCATCACCTCGAGCAGCTCGGCCATGTAGCCCGTGCGCACGAGGGTCTTCAGCTCATCGATGTAGAGGATGGGGGAAGTCGCGTGCGCGCCGAGAAAGGCCCGCTTGTGGCAGGGGGTCTGCAGGTTCCCGGACTGGTAGGGGTCGTGGCGAAAGCCGCCCTTCATGTTGCGCGCGCTCGGCTCGGCGACCCGCGCCATCAGCGCGCGTTCCTGGCGCGGGTCGTAGAGGACCTCGGGAATCTGGTCGGCCAGCTGCTTGAGATCGACGCGCCCCGCCCCGCCGTTGTCGCGCTGGATCCGCTCCTGGACCCGGATCTGGACCTCCTGCAGGTAGAGAAAGACCGCGCCGATGCCGGCCAGGCCGGCCGCGATCCAGGCCGCGGGGAAGAAAAACCCCAGCCCCGCGGCCGCAAGCCCTCCGACCAGCATCCCGCGGCGCACGCGGCGCACCGCCCGGCCCGTGTCCTCGAGGCTGAACTCCTCCACGCTCCCCTGAGCGGTCTCGACCGCACGGCGGATTTCGGCGAGCGCGCGGTCGAGGGTCTCGGGGGTTTCGTAAGCGATCCGGACGTGGTTGCGGTCTTTGCCGGGGAAGGCGACGATCGACTCCCGCGGCCGGAGATAATCGCCGAGCGACCGGTCGAGCACCTCCTCGAACATCTCCGCCAAAAGCGACTTTCCCGTGCCGGGACGGCCGACCAGGAGCAAGTGGCCGCGGTTCTGGGCTACCTTACGGATGGCGGCCTTCGCCCGCTCCTGGAAGATCACGCGCTCGATCGGGTCCGCGGGGATCGGCACCTCCGAGGTGTCCTCGAAGAAACCGAGACGCCCCTCAAGGGCCCGCGGGTAATCGAGCAACTCGCGGATCCAGGCGTAGTCGCTGGGGCGGTAGTCAGTCGACATGGCCGGTCCCCGTCGTCTCTTCCAGCACGTAGAAGCGTCCCGCGTCGGTCGGGACCGCCCGGCGGCGGATCTCGGCGTACACGGCAGGAAGCGTCTTGCGCAGCGGCTCGAGCGCCCGCAGATCGTGCAGCACGCAGCGGATGAACAGGAGCTCCTCCCCGCCGTTTTCGGAGGGTCGAAGCCCGCTCAGGGTCACCGTCGTGCGCATCGTCCGAAGCGCCGGGCGGATCAGGCTGCCGAAACGGGAGCCCCCCGCCTCGGGAGGGAGAAGCTCGCGGAAAATCGGCGGGATCCCGCCTTCGGCCTCCCCCGCATCGCCGGCCGGCTCGAAGGTGAGCCGGAGCGGCCGCAGCGCGCCCTGACGGAAGGAAAGAAGGGCGCGCTGCATTTCGCGGCACTGCCGCAGGCTCGTCTCGAAGAGCATGAGGTAGCGCAGCTCCTCGGGCGCCACGAGGCGGAACTCCAACCTTCCCGCGGCCGTGAGCACACAGGCCGACGGCCGTCCCGCGCGGCTGTAAGTGAGCAACGGAACCCACCCCTCCGGCCCGAAGGCTTCGGGCGGGCAGGCCCGCAGATCGAAGGTGTCCGGCACGCTGTGGGCGCGGTGGACGGTGACGCGGACCTCGCGGCCGACGTTCGCGGCAAGGTAGCGGAGCCTTTCCTCGGTCGTCCCCAAAAGCTTCAGGTAGGTGTAGCCGTGCCCGGGGTCTTCGCAGACGCCGACGACATGGGCGATGCGCCGCGGGTCGAGCCGCGCGAGCCGGCGCTGGAAGGGATCGTAATGCCGCAGCGCGTCGGCAAGTCGATCGAAATGGGCCCCGAGGGCGGGATCGCGAAACCTCGGAAGCCGCAGGCGCAGGCCGGAAAGGAGAAGCTCTCCGGCGTTGGGCCGCCGCCCGAGCCGCCGGAAGACCCGCAGGCCCCGGCGGGAGGGGGAGGTCGCGTGGATTTCCGCACCGATCAGGCGTTTTCGAATCTCGATCGGTCCGGGGTGCAACAGGTAGCGGCCGAGGGCGGAGACGCGATAGGCCTTGCCCGGGACCGGGTCGGCCTCGGGGTCGAAGGCTTGCACGTCGAACTCGATCCGGCGCGGTTCGGTGATGACCCACGGCCCGGCGGCCGGAGCGGCTGGATCCCGGAGCTCTTCCATCACTTCTTGGATCCCGATCCCAGAAGGGGCGAGTCTTCGAGTTCGATCTCCAGACGGGCGAGATCGACCTCCCCGATGCGCAGCGCCCGCGCCTCGGGACTCGCCGCGACGGACTCCGGCGGTGGGGCGGAAAGGCCGAATCCCGCCTTGTTGCACACCCGGTCGGCGAGTCGCACGATCCGCAACAGCGCCGGATCGCCCTCCCCCGCAGGCCGGTGGTGATCCCGGACGATCTCCGCGTAGGTTTCGGGCAGCTCCCAGTGCTTCATCAAACGATACCCCTCCGCGGCGTGCAGCCGGTCCATGGCCTCCTCCAGAATCGCCGTGGAAACGACGGCCGCCTGAGGGACCCGGCGGGGCAGATCCTCGATCACCGTCACCACGAACAGTTTGCCCACATCGTGCAGCAGGCCGGCGAAAAACGCCTCATGCACCAGAGCCGGCATTCCGCCGTTCCGCGCCAGCCAGTGCGCGGCGACGGCCGTCGCCAGCGCATGCCGCCAGAGTCGGCGCAAAACCCCGTGCAGCACGGGATCCCGGGAGCGGAACTGGCTCTCGTGGGTGACGGTCATCACGATGTTGGCCACCTCGTTCACGCCGAGGCGCACGATCGCGTTGCGCACCGTCGTCACCTGGTTCAGGCCCTTGTAAAAAGCCGAATTCGATAAGCGCAGCACCTCCGCCGTGAGGGCTTGGTCGCTGCCGACGAGCTGCTCGATGCGCCGCGGATCGGGCTCTTCCCGGGAAATCTCCTGTTGGACACGGGCCGCGACGGCGTGGAAGACCGGCAGGCGGGCTTCCCCCGAGACGATGCACTGGGAGATCCGTTCGACGAGGGAGGGGGGTTGAGGCATGCTCAGACCTCCAGCAGGCGGCTCAGTTCCGACAGCGGCCGCGGCCGGCACAGCCGCGGCAGGCAGCGCAGGACTTCCTCGAGCGTCGTGATGCCGCGGGCCGCTTTGAGCAGGCCGTCCTCGAAAAGGGTGACCAGACCGGCGGTTTCGAGCGCCCTCCGACGCAGCTCCGGCGCTCCGCGGCGCTCGATCACCGCGCCGCGGATCTCTTCGTTCAGGACCAACAGTTCAAACACGCCCACCCGCCCCTGATAGCCGCTGTAGCGGCAACGGGGGCAGCCGCGTCCGCGCCGGAAGGCGGCTCCGGCGAGCGCCTCGGGGCCGAGCCCCAGCCGGCGCAGCTCGACGGCCGCGGGACGCTCGGAGACCGCGCACTCCGGGCAGACCCGCCGCAGCAGCCGCTGGGCGAGAAGGGCGCTCACCGTCGAGGCGACGAGATAGGCTTCGAGGTTCAGGTGCAGCAGCCGGATCAGACCCCCGATCGTGTCCTCGGCATGGAAGGTGGTGAGCACCTGGTGCCCGGTGAGGGCGGCCTGCACCGCGGTTTCGGCGGAAAAGGCATCGCGCACTTCGCCGAGGAAGAGGACGTCGGGGTCCTGGCGCACGATATGGCGCAGGGTTTCCTCGTAGGTGAGCTGGATGCGCGGGTTGATCGAGCACTGGCAGATCCCGTCGATCAGCGCCTCGACGGGCTCCTCGGCCGTGAGGATGCTGACCTGGGGATCGTTCAGGTGCCGGATGCAGCTGTAGACCGTCGTCGTCTTGCCGGAGCCGGTCGGCCCGGTCACCAGAATCACTCCGCTCGGCAGGTGGAGGGCCTCCTCGCGGAAGCGCTCGAGCTGCCGCGGGGCGAGCCCGAGATCCTCGAGCGGAATCAGGGTTCCGCGGCGGTTGAGCAGGCGCAGGACGATCTTTTCCCCGTGGACCGTCACGTAGAACGAGGCCCGCAGATCGAGGGCCCTGCCGCGGTGTTCGAAGGTGAACCTCCCCCCCTGATGGCGGCGCTTCTCCGTGATGTCGACCTCGCACATCACCTTGAGCCGGTTGGTGACCGCCCCCATCAGCGAGGCGGGGAAATCCTCGACGGGCACGAGCACCCCGTCCTCGCGAAAGCGCACGCGCACGTGTTCGGCGAAGGGTTCGATGTGCACGTCGCTTGCCCCGCGGTCGACGGCGGAGCCGAGGATCCGGTTCACGAGCGCGACGATCCCCTGCTCGTCGGAGGCCGAGACCCTCTCGCGTTGGCGGGACGAGCGCGCCCGTCGGACGGCGCGCTCCACGGCCCCGCGCCGGGCGACGGCCACGCTCAGCTGCGGGCCGAAGAGTTCGCGGGCGTTGGCGAGATCGCCCGCATCCAGGGGATCCACAAAAGCGACCCGCGGGATCCCGTTCTCCAGCCGCAAGGGGACGAAACCCGGAGCGGCGGCCAGGTCCGCAGGCATCCGCTGGAAGAGCCGGGAATCGATCTCGGCGAAATCGGGTTCGACGAAAGGGTAGCCCAACCGCCGGGAGAGGACCTCGATCAAGGTGCGTTCCTCGATCAGGCGACGCTCGACCAGGATGTCCGCCAGCCGGCGCTTCGGACGCGACTCGCGTTGGACGGCTCGGGCGGTCTCGAGGTCTTCCCGCGGCAGGAGCCCCAGCTCGACGAGCAGCTCCCCCACATCGGGGGCCGCGCCCGGGGTGCGGATCAGCTCCCGGATCTCCTGCTCGTCGACGAAGCGCAGCTCCTGGAGAATTTCCATCAGCGCCCGCGGGGTCTCGAGTTTGGCCTGCACGCGACGGGCGTAGGAGACCTGCTCGCGGGACACCCGCCCGCTTTCGATCAGCCGCTCCACGATGTCGAAGGGCGCCGGGTCGCCGGAGGCCGGCGGTTCTTCCTCCCGCCGGCTCCGCCGGGCCGTGGTTTCGTTCACGCGTCCCCCCTGGGTCGAAGCGGAGCCTCGAGGAAGGGCGGCAAACCGGATTCCGGCTCCGGCCTTCCTCTTCGGGGCTATCGGCCGGCGGCGATGAAGTCTTTAGGCGGCTTGCCAGTCGGGAGGCATGCGGCCTATAATGACAAGTTACGTATTTCCGCGCCGCGCCGGCGCGGAACGGGAGGAGGCGATCGATGGCCAACGTCTACTGGATCGACGGCGCCTTTGTTTCCGAAGCCGAGGCCCGGCTTCCGGTGAACGATCTTGCCCTGTTGCGGGGCTATGGGTGCTTCGATTTCATGCGCACCTACGGGGGCAAGGTCATTTTCCTGCACGACCATATCCGCCGGCTGAAACGCTCCGCCGGTCGGCTCGGCATCGAGCTCCCTTACAGCGACGAGGACCTCGCCGCGTTGGTCGAGGAAACCTTGCGGCGCAACCCGCCGGGGGAGGCGAGCGTGCGCCTGCTCGTCACCGGGGGCCCGAGCCCCGACTTCATCACCCCCCAGGGAAAGCCCCGGCTGATCATCCTGGTCCAGCCTCTCGCCTCCTACCCGGCTTCCTGGTACGAAGAGGGGGCGGGGGTCATCACCGTCGACTACGAGCGCGCGATCCCGGAGGCCAAGACCCTCGACTACGTGCGGGCCATCCTCGCCCTCGCCGAAGCGCGGCGCAAGGGGGCGATCGAGGCCGTGTACGTGGACTCCCGTCGGCGCGTGCGCGAAGGGACGACGAGCAACCTGTTCTGCTTTCTCGGCGACCGTCTCGTCACGCCGGGGGAGGGCATTCTCCAGGGGATCACCCGCAGCAAGGTCCTCGAGCTCGCCCGGGATCGCCACCGGCTCGAAATCCGGGACCTCTTCCGCGAGGAGCTCGCCCGGGCCGAGGAGGTCTTCATCACCTCCTCGAACCGCCTCCTCGTCCCCATCGTCCGCGTGGACGACGACCGCATCGGCTCCGGCAAGCCGGGTCCGCGCACGCGGGCCCTGATGGAGGCCTTCGCCGCCTTCACCCGCGCGCTCGCCGGCGGAGGAACCCCATGAGCAGCGAAGATCGGATCGATCTGGTCATCGTCGGCGGCGGACCCGCGGGACTGACGGCGGGGATCTACGCCATGCGGGCGGCGATGCACACCCTTCTTGTCGAGCGGGCCGTGCCCGGCGGGCAGGTGAACCTCTCCGAGGCGGTCGAGAACTGGCCGGGCGAACCCCACATCGGGGGAGGAGAGCTCGCGCTGAAGATGCTGGAGCACGCCCGCCAATACGGCCTGGAAATCCGCGATGCGGAGGTCGTCGCCGTGGAGCCGGGCCTGGAATGTCACACCGTTCGGCTGGCCGGCGGAGAGGAAATCCGCACCCACGCGGTTATTCTCGCCACCGGGGGCAGCCCGCGCAAGCTCGGCGTGCCCGGCGAACTCGAATATTACGGCAAGGGGGTGTCCTACTGCGCCGTCTGCGACGGCTTCTTCTTCCGCGGGAAAAGCGTCGCCGTCGTGGGCGGAGGCGATTCGGCGGTCGAGGAGGCGCTCTACCTCGCCAAGCTTGCGCGGCACGTTTATCTCGTTCACCGGCGGGACCAGCTGCGCGCCAGCATGATCCTGCAGCAACGCGCACGGGCCGAGTGCAAGATCGAGTTCGTCTGGAACTCGCAGGTGACCGCGATCCGCGCCGACGCCTCCGGGGTACGCGCCGTGGAAGTCGAAAACCGGCAGAGTGGGGCGCGACGGGACCTCGCCGTGGACGGGCTCTTCGTCTTCATCGGCTTCGAGCCCAACAACGCCCTCGTCCCCGCCGGCGCCCGCATGAGCGCCGAGGGCTACGTGATCACCGATGAAGCCTGTGCGACGAACATCCCGGGGATTTACGCCGTGGGGGACCTGCGCCACAAGTACGCCCGTCAGATCGTGATCGCCGCGGCCGACGGCTGCACCGCGGCGCTCGCGGCCGCGCACTACGTGGAAGCCCGCAAGGCCTCCGGCGTCTGCGCCGTACCCGAAGAAGCCGGCCGCCGCTGAGCGGCCGCCCGTCGGAGGCTGCCGATCCCCGGATCCGCCGACGACCGTTTTCGGATGCCCATGGTGAGCGCACGACAGCCGCTCCGCGAGCTTCTTGCGGTTTTGGGACCATGGGCCGGGCTCCTTTTCGCCGTCCCGCCTCTCGGAGCCCTGGCCGCCGGCAGGTGGCACGACGGCTTGCTCGCCTTTCCCCCCCGCCCGCCGGAGCAGACGGCGGAAGCCTCCTTCTCCTGGGGGGCCTTTCTCTTCCTCGGGGCCCTTGGCGCCGTGAGCCTCTTCCCTTTCCTCCGGGGCGTCGCCCGATCCTGCCGCGCCAGCCCCGGGCGCGCCGCCCCCCCCGGCAGGGCGTGGGCTTTCCCGCCCTGGGGCGGGGGAGCGATCGTTCTGGGAGCACTCTTTTGGGCCGTCGCCTGGGGCGAACTGCCGGCCTTGAATCCGCTTCGGGCCTACAGTTTCACGCCCCTGTGGATCGCCTACATTCTGGTCGTGAACGCCTTGTGTGTCCGGCGCACGGGAAGCTCGCTGCTCACGCGGGAGCCCGCTTTTTTCCTCTTCCTCTTTCCCGCGAGCTCCCTTTTCTGGTGGACCTTCGAGTACCTGAACCGGTTTGTCGGCAACTGGAGCTACCGGGGGGAATTCTTCACTCCCTGGGGCTATGCGGGACTCGCCTCGCTGTGTTTCTCGACCGTTCTCCCCGCGGTCTTGAGCACCCGCGAGTTGCTGCTCTCCCTCCGGGGCGTCCGTCGCTCCTTCGGCAACCTCCCTGCCCTCTCCCCGCGATTCGCCCGCCTGCCGCCCGGGGCGGCATTGCTGCTCGGCGCGCTGATGCTGGCTGCGACCGCCGCTTGGCCGTCCTGGGGCTATCCGCTGCTCTGGCTTGCCCCCCTGATCCTCCTCTGTGCCCTGCGCGCCCGCCGCGGCCGACCCCAGATCCTCGCCGCCTTTCTCGGAAGCGACTGGACCGCACCGGCATCCGCCGCGCTGGCCGGGCTCGTCTGCGGATTTTTCTGGGAAATGTGGAATGCTTACAGTCTGCTGCGCTGGGTCTACCACATCCCCGGCGTCGATCGCTTCCGCATCTTCGAAATGCCGCTTCTCGGCTATCTGGGCTACCTCCCCTTCGGTCTGCTGTGCGCCGCCTTCGGAGATCTGCTGCGGGAGCCGTTTGCGGCCCGGAAAGGAAAGGCGCTGCATGGCCTTTGAGAAGATCCCCGGCGTTCCGGGTCGATGCTACCGCCCCGAGGGCTGCGGCCGTCGCAAGCACCCCTGCCGCGACTGTTTTTCCTGCGGATTCTGCAGCCCTGACCGCTGCGCGCTTTGCTTGCGGCAATCCCGCCGCAGGGTGCCGGACGAGGGCGACGCGGAGCGGGCGGCCGGGAAGAGAGACCGCCCGCAGGGTCCGCAGGGGGTTGAGGGGGGATGAGGGGGAATTAACGCTTTCCGCTGAGCCGCTCCCAGAGATCGCGGGCCGCGGCCTGGGGATCCCCGGTCGCGGGGAAACCTCCACCGCCGGGCGGCGACAGGCTCTGCAGGCCGCGGAGTCGCGCGATCCGGTCTTCGAGCGGGGGATGGGTGGAAAACAGACTCATCAGGCTGCGGCCCGAGAGCGGGTTGACGATGAACATGTGAGCCGTCGCCGGCTCGGCGTTCATGGGGATTCGCTGCGCAAAGGCCCCGAGCTTCTCGAGCGCCCGCGCGAGCCCCTCGGGCGACCCGGCAAAGGCGGCGCCGGTGGCGTCGGCCAAATACTCGCGCGAGCGCGAGATGGCCATCTGGATAAGCACCGCACCGATCGGGGCGAGCAGCGCCGTCAGGATGAGCCCCAAGCCGCCCCCGCCGCCGCCCTCCTCATCGCGGCGGCCGCCGCCGAAGAGGGCGCTCCAGCGCGCCAGATGGGCGAGCATGAGGATCGCCCCCGCCAGCGTGGCCGCGATGCTGCCGATCAGGATGTCGCGGTTGCGGACGTGCGCCAGCTCGTGGGCGAGTACGCCGGCCAGCTCCTCGCGGTTCATCACGCGCAGCAACCCCTCGGTGACGGCGACGGCCGCGTGTTCGGGGTTTCTGCCGGTGGCGAAGGCGTTCGGCGCCTCGGAGGGGATCAGATAGACCCGGGGCATGGGGAGTCCGGCCCGACGAGAGAGCTCCTGAACCATGCGATAGAGCTCCGGCGCCTCCGCGGGGCCGACCTCGCGGGCCCCATACATCCGCAGGACGATGCGGTCGGAGAACCAATAGCTGAAAAAGTTCATCCCGGCGGCGGCCACGAGCGCCACCATCATTCCCTCCCGGCCGCCGAGCATCTGGCCGATCACCAGGATCAGGCCGGTGAGCAGTCCGAGAAGCAGTGTCGTGCGCATCCGGTTGTCCATTCAATCCACCCCCTGGATATCGAACCGCTGAAATTGACATGGATTACCCGAAACCATCATGCCGGAAAAGCCTGCTGTCAACCCGCCTCTTGTCGCCCGCGGCCGGAGCGCAATCCCTCATCCCCCCTTTCCGCTCCACGCCGAGGGGATAATTGTTAGAACTTTCTTTTTACAGAGATTTCGCTTGCCTGGAGTCAAGGGGCCTGATAGGAATACCACTTCATAAAATAAAAACATTTTTTCCAGGTTCAAGCGAAGAAACCTGGGGTGGGCGACGGTCGTTTCACCTGCGGCCTTGAAGAAACCGGCACACGCTTTGGGCTTCCCGGGGGGTGAAGATCGTATGACGCGGGGCGGTTTCGGTTTCGAGGAAGACCAAGAGAAGGATCCCGCACCCCGGTCCCTTGATCTTGAGGTCACGCCGGAGGAGAAGCAACTGCTGCTCATGCCGCCCCGGCCCGCGGCCGAAACGGAGCCGGGCGGGACGCGCTCGCGGATCGGTCGGGAACTGCTCGTCAATCGCATCCACCTGGTCCACTTCCGGGATCAGCTCCTGGAGATCGAACTCACCCACCGGCGCTTCGGAAGCACCGAGCGCCTCGCGGCCCGTCCCCGGCCCGTGGACGGCCGGATCCTCGAGTGCCTGTGGTCGGAACCCGAGCAAGCGGCCGCCCTGCTTTCTTCCCACGAACCTACGGCACTGCTCGTCCCCCGCGGTCAGCGCCGCATCCGCGCCGAAGCCCGCGTGCTCGCCGTCGACGCCGGGAAAATCCGTTTCGAGCTCCCCGAGACGGCCGTCGAAGTCAACGAGCGCCGCATCGACCGCTTTCCCGGCCGGGAGGTCGCGGTCCGGCTCCTCCAGAATTCCGGCTCTTTCCCCGGGCGGCTGCTCGATTTCAACGCCTTCTCCTTCCGCGTGGAGCTCGCGGCGGACGGGCCGCAGAGTTTCGCCTGGATCGACCCGGAGCAGCCCGTTCACGCGCTCCTCTTCCGGGAGGCGCAGACCTTTTTCGCCGGCGAATGCCGTATCACCCGCACCGAGCAAGGAGCCTCCTGCCGCAGCTATGTCCTCGAGCCCGTTCACCGCGAAAGCCGGCGCTTTCGGCGCGATGAGGTCCGCAGTCAGCGGCTGATGCTCGTCCCTTCCCCGAACCTCGTCTTTTCCCATCCCCTCACCGAGCAGCGCGTCGAGCTCAAGGTCACCGATCTTTCGGGGTCGGGATTCGCCGTGGAGGAAGAAATCGCCCGCGCCGTCCTGCTCCCCGGCCTGATTCTGCCCGAGGCGAAACTCGATTTTGCGGGCAGCTTCGAGATCCGTCTGAGCGCCCAGGTCGTCTTTCAGCGCGTCCTTGGCCAGGACGAGGCCCAGGGCTCCGTGCGCTGCGGCCTGGCGCTGATCGACATGCCGCCCGGCGATCACGTGAAATTGATCGCGCTGCTCAACCAGAGCCGGGACCGCAACGCCTACCTCTGCAAGGAACTCGACCCCGAGGCCCTCTGGGATTTCTTCTTCGAGACGGGCTTCATCTACCCCAAAAAGTACGCCTTGATCGAGAAGCGCAAGCGGGAGATCCGGGAAACCTGCGTCAAGCTTTACACCCGCAGCCCGGAGATCGCCCGGACCTTCCTCTACCAGAAAGGCGGTGTGATCCTCGGGCACCTGGCGATGATCCGCTTCTGGCCTTCCACCTGGCTGATCCACCACCACGCCGCACGCAAGTCGGCTCTCTACCGCGCGGGGCTGAACGTGCTCGACCAGCTCTGCCGTTTCATCCACGACGGGTTGCGCCTGCGCAGCCTGCAAATGGATCATCTCGCCTGCTACTACCGGCCCCAGAACCGCTTCCCGCGGCGCGTCTTCGGCGGCTTCGCCGAGGAAACGGCCGATCGCCGGGTCTGCTCCGTCGACCCCCTCGCCTACCTCACGCTCGGGGAGACCCCTGCGGAAGAGGAGCCCCTGCCCGCGGGCTGGGAACTCCTCGAGGCCGGGGAGGCCGATCTGCTCGAAAGTCGCCGCTTCTACGATCACGCCTCCGGGGGCCTGATGGCCGAGGCGTTCGATCTGGGGACAGAGCGGCGGCAGGACGAGGAACTCTCCGCGCTCTTCGGCCGCCTGGGTCTGCGTCGCCGCCGTCTGCTTTTCGCCCTGCGCCGTGGGAGCCGGCTGAAAGCGCTGATCGCGGCCCACGTCTCCGACATCGGTCTCAATTTCTCCGAGCTGACCCATTGCCTGACGGTTGTCGTGGTCGATGCCGAAGGACTCGGGGAGAAAACGTTGAACACGGCGCTTCGGGCCGCGGCAAAACGCGCCGGTCTCGAGGAGATCGTGGCCCTCGTTTTTCCGGAGACGTTCGCGGCGGCGGCGGGACTGGCCGCCGAAAAGCAATACCATCTCTGGATCGTGCGGACCTTCGACGCCGAGCAGCCCTTCCAGAAATTCCTCAAGCGCTTGACGCGCATGCCCTGAGGGTCTTCGGGTGCGCAAGCCCGGCGATGCCGGGCGGCGCCGTCCGCTTGTTCCCCCGGTCGGATTCTGCTATAGGATTTCTTTATCCCCCAAATCCCCCGCAAGGAGCTCAACCCCTATGACCGATGCCCCCGCTTCTCCCCCGGCGGGCGAGGAGAACTTCGCCGCCATGTTGGACAACTTTTTCCCCGCCGACCGGCGCGAAATTCGTCCCGGCGAGCGCGTCCGCGGCAAGGTCCTCGCCGTCGGCAAGGAACTCGTCTTCATCGACGCCGGCATGAAAATCGACGCCGTGGTCGAACGCGCCGAGCTCACCGACGAGCAAGGCAACCTCACCTGCGCCGAGGGGGACGAACTGGAGCTCTACGTGACCCGGGTGGGCGAGCAGGAAATCCGGCTCTCGCGTGCGATCGCCGGCGCGGGCGGGGCGCAGATGCTGCGGGAGGCCTTTCGCCAAGGCGCTCCCGTGGAGGGCCGCGTTCGCGAGCTGTGCAAGGGCGGCTTCCAAGTCGAAATCCTCCACCGCCGCGCCTTCTGCCCCTTGAGCCAGATCGACCTCAGCCCGGGCACCGACCCCGTGGCGCATCTCGGCGCGACCTACCACTTCCTGATCACGCGCCTCGAGGATCGGGGACGCAACATCGTCGTCTCCCGGCGCGAGCTGCTCGCCCGCGAACGCGAAGCCCAGCAGCGGGAATTTCTCCAAGGTCTCCAGCCGGAGGATGTCCTCGAAGGGACGGTGACACGTCTGGCCCCCTTCGGGGCTTTCGTCGAGATCGCCCCCGGCATCGAGGGCATGGTGCACGTCTCGGAAATCGGCTGGTCACGCGTGAACCATCCCGAGGAGGCGATCCGGCCCGGTCAGCGCGTGCGGGTCAAGGTCCTGCAGGTCGAGCCTTCCGGGAAAAAAGGCCAGCCGCGGATCGCCCTTTCGATCCGCCGGCTCGAAGAAGACCCCTGGCTCCGGGTCGGAGAACGCTTCCGCCCCGGGGATCTCATTCCCGGCCGGGTCACGCGCTGCGCCCCCTTCGGGGCTTTCGTCGAGATCGCCCCCGGCATCGAGGGCATGGTGCACGTGAGCGAAATGAGTTACACCCGCCGCGTCGTGAACAGCACGGACGTCGTTTCTCCGGGGGATACGGTCGCGGTGGTGGTCAAGAGCCTCGAACCGGAAAAAAGGCGCATCGCCCTCAGCCTGCGGGAAGCCGAAGGCGACCCTTGGGCCGAGGTACCCGCACGCTTCGCCGTGGGACGACGCGTCGAGGGCGTGCTCGAGAAGAAGGAGTCCTTCGGTTGGTTCGTCCGGCTGGCGCCGGGGGTCACGGGACTCCTGCCGATCGGGGTGCTGCGGCGCCATTCCCGGGCGCCCGAGTTGGAACCCCTGCGCGAAGGCTCTCCCTTGCGGGTCGAGATCGCGGAAGTGCAGGTCGAAAAGCGCCGCATTTCGCTTGCTCCGGCCTTCGAAGACGAGGAGACCGAATGGCGTTCTTTCGGCGAGTCCCCGGCCGCGGCGGAACGGCTTGGGGCTCTGGGCGAAAAATTGAAGCAGGCCCTCGCGGGAAGAAATCCGGCCGCCTCCTGACGCTCTTTTCCTCCGCCCCGGCCCGCCGGCCGGGGCGGGCTTCCTCCGGCCATCCTTTTTTCCCGTTCGCCCCGCCGCCTGCCTGCCCGGCGCGCAGGCGGCGCAGCCGACCCCCCCACCCCGGAAAGGAAAGGAACGGCCCATGAAACGGGTTCTGCTCTGGACGCTCGTCGCCGCCGCGGCGGTGGTGCTCCTCTTGTCGGCTGCCGTGTTGATCGCCTCGCGGGTGATCGATCCGAACGACTACAAGCCCCAACTCGAGAAGCTTGTCGCGGAGAAAACCGGCCGCACTCTGCGGGTGGGCGGTGAGGTCCGCTTGAGCCTGTTCCCCTGGATCGGGGTGTCGTTCTCCGATCTCGCGCTCGGAAATCCCGCCGGGTTTCCGGATCCCGGATTTCTTCAGGTGAAGGCCTTCGAGGTGCGTCTGAAACTGTGGCCGCTTCTTTTCCGCGAGGTGCAGGTCGGACGTCTCGTGATCGAGGAGCCTCAGCTGGCCCTGGTCACCCTCGCCGACAGCCGCGTGAACTGGGAGTTCCGGCGACCAGGGGCTGCTCCCGCCCCTCCTGCGAAGGAGACGGCCTCCGATGCGGCTTTTCCCCTGCGTTCGCTCACCGCCGAAGAAATCCGCATCCGCAACGGCACGATCCGCCTGGTCGATCAGCGCGCCAAAACCGAACGGACGATCCGGCGGCTCGATCTTTCGATCCTCGATGTCGCGGCGGAAAAGCCGCTGCGCCTCTCCCTCTCCGCCGACTGGGAAGGAAAACCGCTCGCGCTGGAAGGGAGACTGGGACCGCTGGGGGATCTTTCCCGCCCGGGCGCGCTGCCGCTCGAGTTGCGACTCTCGGCTCTCGGCCGGCTGAACGCCTCCGTGCGGGGCCGGATCGAAGAGCCGCTCCAAGCCCCCCGGGCCGCCCTCTCCCTCGAGATTGCGGAGTTCTCCGCCCGGGGGTTGCTCTCCGAGCTGAAGCTTGCGGCTCCGGCGACCCGGGACCCGCGGGTCCTCGAGAAGGTGGCCCTCAAGGCCGATCTCCAGGCCGACGCGGCATCCGCGGCGATCTCCGGAGGGCAGCTCGTCCTCGACGACACGAAGGCCGCCTTCGAAGCCCGCGTCTCCGAGTTCGGAAAGCCCCGGATCGAGGCCCGGCTGAACCTCGATGCGCTGGACCTCGACCGCTACCTTCCCCCGAAAGCTCCGGCCTCCGGGGGGGGGGCACCCGGGCCGCCGCCTCCCGCGGCGACGAGTCCGGCTCCCGAACCCCCGCCCGATTTCAAAGCGCTCCGCCGGCTGATGCTGGAAGCGACGGTGGAGATCGGCCGTCTCACCGTCGCCGGGGCGCGTCTCGATACCCTCCAGGCCCGCATCCGCGCCCGGGACGGAGTGTTGACGGTCGATCCCTTTTCGCTTGCCGCCTACGAGGGCAAAGTCTCCGGGAGGACCGTGGCCAACGTGGCGGGCGAAACCCCCCGGATCGAGGCGCGCTTCGAGGCCTCCGGACTGCGAATGCTCCCGCTTCTGAAAGACACGGCGGGAAAGGATTTTCTCGAAGGAACCGCTCAGGCCGAGGCGGCGCTCACGATGCAGGGGGCCGATGCGGTGCGGATCAAGCAAAGCCTCACCGGATCCGGGCGGCTGCGCGTCGAGGACGGGGCGATCGTCGGCGTCGACATCGCCGATGTCGCCCGCTCGGCCAAGGCGTTCTTCGCCGGCGGCGCCGCTTCCGGACCCAAGCCGCGGACCGACTTCGCCGAGCTGACCGTCCCGTTCACGATCGAAAACGGACTCTTCCAGACGACCCAGACGGAGATGAAATCCCCCCTGTTCCGACTCCAGGCCGCAGGCCGCGCCGACCTCGTGCGCGAAAGTCTCGATTTCCGGCTGGAGCCGAAGATCGTCGGTACCCTCAAAGGCCAGGGGGACCAGAAAGAGCGCAGCGGACTTGCGGTGCCGATTCTCGTGAGCGGGACCTTCGACAACCCGCAATTCCGGCCCGATCTGAAATCCATGGTCGGAGAAGAGATCCGCAAGGCGCTCGATCCGGCCGCCCCCGGGGGGACAACCCCCCTTCAGGAAAAAGGACGCGATCTGCTGCGCAGGCTCTCCCCGACGCGGCCGTGACACACCCTTGCCCGGCCCGGCGCAAGCCCGGGCCCCGCGGAGGACCCGTGAAGACGATTCTTGCCTGCCCTCCCGGACGGACGGGGGCGGCGCTGCTCTGCCTGGTCGCGCTCGGCTGCGCCGGATGGGGAAGGCCGCTCGAAGCGCCGCGGATCAGCCTCGCCGATCTACGCGTTCACGAATCCCGGACGCTCGAAACCGCCATCGAGGTCGTCCTGCGGGTCACCAACCCCAACGACACCGCCCTGGACATCCGGGGAGTGCATGCCGACCTCGAGTTGAACGACCGGACCTTCGCCCACGGGGCATCCGCCGCCTCGATCGTGGTGCCGCCCTTCGGCTCCGAGACCCTCTCCCTGGTGATGCACTCCTCGGTCATCGACCTCTTCCGCACGCTCCTTACGCTTCCGCGCCACGAAACGCCGCGCTACCGCTTGAAGGGCCGCCTGCGGACGGAGGCGGACGGAGGGCCCGCTTTTCTTCCGTTCGCGAGCGAAGGCGCGTTTGCCTTTTCGCCGGCCCCGTCCCATCCGGCGTCGCCTTGAACCGCCCCCGCGGCATCGTCCCCCGGGGGACCCTTTCTTGATTTGCGCGCGCGGCTGTCCTAAGGTTTTCCGCAATGTCGCTGACCGTTCGAAAAAGCCGCAACACCGCGCGGGTCGCGGCGGTGGGGGTCTTGCTGTCCGCCCTGTGGGGGCTGTTTTTCGCCGCTGAACCCTTCTCGGGGGTCATCGGGCTTCCGGCGATCGCGGCGGCGCTCGCGGTACGCTGGCGGACGGCGCCCCCCGAAGGAACGGCCTTCTCCGTCGCCGGAGGCGTCCGGTTCGCGCTCTTTTTCCTCCGCGCCTTCCTGGCCGGGGGGGTCGACGTCATCCTCCGCGCGTTCCACCCGCGCCTGCCGCTTCGTCCCGGCTTCGTGACCCGCCGGTTGGGGCTCGAGCCGCCCGCCGCGCGGCTCCTCTGCGCCGCAACGGCGAGTCTGCTGCCCGGCACCGTCTCGGTGGCCCTGGAAGGAAAGCGGAGGTGGGCCTCCTCCGGCCGCTCGCCTTGTGGGCCGCCGCGACCGTGGTTTACGGCTCCCTCTGCGCCCTGTTCCAGGAAGATCTCAAAAAGCGGCTCGCCTACTCCACGGTGAGCCAGGTCTCCTACATCGCCCTCGGCGCCGGGATCCTGGGGCCGCTGGCCACGCTGGGCGGAACGGTCCATCTGGTCCACCAAGGACTCATGAAGGGGACCCTCTTCTTCTGCGCCGGAAATCTCGCCGAGGAGCTGGGAATCCACTCGATCCGCAGGCTTGCGGGCGTCGGACGTCGGATGCCGCTCACGATGGGGGCCTTCACGCTGGCCGCCTTCGGCATGATCGGCGTCCCGCCGCTCGCCGGGTTCGTGAGCAAGTGGTTTCTCGGCACGGGCGCGGCCGCGGCCGGCGAGCCATGGGTCATCGCCGTGCTCGCGGCCAGCACCGCCCTGAATGCGGCCTACTTCCTGCCCCTCGTGTATGCCGTCTGGTTCCGGGATCCCGTGACCCCCGGATCGCCTGCCGCAAAGCACGGCAAGCGGGAAACCGCCTGGATGCTCCTTCTGCCCCCCCTGCTGACCGCGCTGCTTGCGCTCCTCTCGGGGCTGTTCGCCGCCGCCTCTTGGAGTCCGCTCGGCTGGAGCCGGCTGATCGTCCAGCGGGAGTACCTGCCATGACGGCCGAAGCCCTCTTCCCCGCCCTTCCCCTGCTGGTCGTCACGGTGCTCGCCCCTCTGGGTTGCGCGCTCGGCTTCGCCTGGCCGGGGGGACGCGGTCTCCTTGCGGGCCTCGTTCCCGCCTCGCTTCTGCCGGCCTTTCTGGCCGCCGTTTTCGTGCCGGACGGAACCGAAGTGCTTCTTCCTTCGGTCCTGTTCGGTCTGCGCTTCGGGATCGACGCCTGGAGCCGCCCCTTCCTCGCCTTCACCGCCCTCTTGTGGTTTGCCTCCGGACTCTTCGCCGCGGCGGACCCGGCGAGCGATCCCCGGCGCGGCCGGTTTTTCTTCTTCTTTTGTCTTTCGTGCGCCGGAAACCTCGCGCTGATCCTCGCCCGCGACATGGTGGGCTTCTGCACCGCCTTTGCGCTGATGAGCTTCGCCGCCTACGGGCTCGTCATCCACCCGCGGACGGAAGCGGCCCTCGCGGCCGGTCGCGTCTATCTCCTTTTCGTCGTCCTGGGCGAGCTCGGCCTCTTCTCGGCGATGGCGCTTCTCGCCGGCGCCGCCGGCTCGCTCGAGTTCGCCGCGATCCCCGCGGCGGCCGCTCCCCGGGGGGCCGTGTACCTGCTGCTGCTGGGACTGGGCGTCAAGGCGGGCGCCCTTCCCGTCCACCTCTGGCTGCCTCCCGCCCACGCGGCCGCGCTCACACCGGCCAGCGCGGTGCTGAGCGGAGCCATGATCAAGGCGGGTCTGCTGGGATGGTTGCGTTTTCTGCCCCCCGGCCCGCAGCCGGGCGGCGAGGTCGGCGGGATCTTTCTTTTCGCCGGAGCGGCGGCCACGTTCTACGCCGCCGCCGCGGGCTGGATGCAACGGCAGCCGAAAAGCGTCCTCGCCTATTCGAGCGTCAGCCAGATGGGCCTGATCACCATCGCCCTCGGGACCTGCTATGGGGAGGCCGCAGCGCAGACCGACGGGATCCGGCTGGTCGGCCTCCTGGCCGCGCACCACGGGATGGCCAAAGCCGCCCTCTTTCTGGGGGTCGGCCTCCTGGCCGGGCTTCCCGCCGGCGGGCTCGCCCGCCGGCTCGCCCTGGCCGCGCTGCTCCTTCCCGCCCTTGCGCTCGCCGGCGCCCCCGGGACGAGCGGCTTTTTTTTGAAGGGTCTGCTCGAGGAGCGGCTCGCCGTTTTGCCCGCGGAGCAGAGCAGGATCTTCTCGTTTCTCCTTCCTCTTTCCTCGTCGGCCACCACGCTGCTTTTGTGCCGCTTTTTCCGGCTGCTCCGTCCTCCGCCGACGGCGGGAAAGACGACCTGGCCCATGGCGCTTTCCTGGATGCTTCTCCTTGCCGCGGTCGCCGGTTGGATGTATGGTCTCCCGGCCGTTGCGACGGTCGGAAAAAACGGGCTCGCCGCGCTTTGGCCGATCGGCGCCGCCGTCTTGCTCGCGGCGGGGGCCGCCGCGGCGCGAAGCCGCGGCCGGCTCGGTCCCCTGCCGGAGATTCCGCCGGGGGACCTGCTCGTTATCGGAACCTGGGCCGTGGATGGCGCTGCCAGCCTGCTGCGGCGCCGGCGCAGCTTTTCTTCCCTGACCGAGCCGCGGGGACGCAGGATTCCGGTCTGGAAAGCGCAGGCGCCCGTGTGGATTCAAACGTGGGAAGCCTCACGGTTCGGAGGCCCTGCGGCCGGCTTGGGATTTTTGCTGGTGCTGATCGCCCTGACCGCCGTTTTCCTCGGGTTCGGTTGATTATGGCCATGATTTCGCGTCTCGATCCGAACGCTTCATCCTCGCGCCCCCCCGCCGGGGAGGCGGGGAGGTTCGGCCGCGCCTTGCGCTGGTTGGCCGTCGACGTCCTCGGCATCGTCCGGGAGATGCGGTTCAGCTATCTGCCGCCGCTCATGGTCTACCTGGCCGCGGGGGTGTCCGGGTTCACGGGCATCATCGAGAGCTTCTTCGTCAAGGACCAGCTCGGCCTGTCGGCCGCCTTTCTGGCCGGCCTGGGATTCTGGGCTGGGCTTCCCTGGGCGCTCAAGATGCCTTTCGGCCACTTGGTGGACCTTTTCTGGCGCTGGAAGTCGGCCTTCGTTTACCTCGGGGCCCTGCTGATGGCGGCTTCGCTGTTCATCATGGTGGGGTTGACCGGGTACCGCGAGGCCATGGCGGCGCTGCTGCCGGTCGAGGTTTGGTATGTGATTTCGGTGCTTCTGTCCCCCATCGGGTTCGTTTTCCAAGACGTGGTCGCCGACGCGATGACGGTCGAGGCCGTGCCGCGCTACACCGAGTCCGGCGAGCCCGTCGCCGAGGCCGAGCTCAAGCGCATGCACATCACGATGCAGACGCTGGGCCGCATCGCGATCGTCGGCGGCGCGGCCCTGGTGGCCGGCCTGGGGGGATGGCTCGCCCATGTGCTTTCCTACTTCGTCATGTACTGCCTGTCGCTCGTCATCCCGCTGATCTCGGTGTTGGGGGTGACCCTGGGGGACCTCCAGCGCTTTCTGCGCCGGCGGCGCTACCGCCGCCGGGGGTTTGCGGAAGCGGACATCCGGCGCATGCTGCACGGCGAAATGCCCGCCCTCGCCCCCAACTGGGGCATCCTGGGCGGCAGCGCCGCCTTTCTCGCGGCGAGTCTGGGGCTCGGCCTGTCGGACCTTCCGGCCAAGATGGAGGTCATCTTCCTCACCTCGCTCGCCATCATCGCCTACCTCATGCGCCAGCTCCTGCAGCCGATGCGCCCGGAAAAGCGGCGTGAGATCGTGGGCATCGCCATCATCGTGTTCGTGTTCCGGGCAATGCCCGGAACCGGGGCGGGGGGCGGCTGGTGGCAGATCGACGTTCTCGGCTTCGACGAGGCCTTTTTCGGGACCCTGCGCCAGATCTCCTCGATTCTCGCCATCCTCGGGATGTTCGCCCTGCGCGGCTGGATGAGCCGGCGGCCCATTCCCTACCTCGTCGTCTTCCTTTCGGTTTACGGAACCGTGATGACCGCACCCTTCATCGGCATGTACTACGGCCTGCACGAGTGGACGGAGAAAGCCTTCGGCTTCGGCGCCCGCACGATCGCGCTGATCGATACCATGGCCGACTCGCCGCTCGGCCAGGTGGCCATGGTGCCGATGCTCGCCTGGATCGCCCGCGAGGCGCCCGAAAACCAGAAGGCGACCTACTTCGCGGTGATGGCCGCCTTCACCAACCTTGCCCTCTCCGGGGCCCAGCTCGGAACCCGTTATCTGAACCTGCTCTTCGTCGTCGAGCGCGGGCGCTACGAGGAATTGGGTGCGCTGATGATCACGGCGAGCCTGATCGGGCTGGTCGTCCCCGTCGTCACCGTCTTTCTCGTCAACCGCTGGATCGGACGGGCGCGACCGCCCGCCGCGGAGATCCCGGCATGAAGCTCGGCATCCTCGGCCTTCCCGGCTCCGGCCGCGCGACCCTCTTCGAAGCCCTGACCCGCCAGGCGACGGAAACCGCCGCGCACGGCGAGGACCGGCTGGCCGTGATCCGCGTTCCCGACGAGCGTGTGGATCGCCTGAGCGCGATTTTCCGACCGCGCCGGACTCTCTACGCCACAATCGAGGTTTTCCTGCCCGGAGCCGGGCGCCTGAAGCGCGAGGGGGGGCCCGGGCAGGCGGTCAAAGACTGCGACGCCCTGCTGCACGTCGTCAGAAACCACGGTCCCGACCGCCGGCCGCTCGAGGACTTTCTCGCCCTCGACCAAGAGATGATGCTCGCCGATCTCCTGCAGGTCGAAAAGCGCCTGGAGCGCCTGGAGGCCGACCGCCGTCGCGGCCGGTCAGCGCCCGCCGAAGAGCTCGAGACGCTCCGCTCCTGCCGTGCGTTGCTCGAAGCCGAGACCCCCCTGCGCCGCCGCCCCGAGCTCACCGCCGCCAAAGTACTGCGCGGATTCGGCCTGCTCTCGGCGAAACCCACGCTGATCGTGTTCAACAACGAGGATGCCGACGCGGAGATTCCCGACGCGGGCGGGCTCGACGGCAAAGAGCGCTGCCTGGCGCTCCGGGGAAAACTCGAGCAGGAGCTCGCGCGCCTCTCCGAGCAGGAGAGGGCCGAATTCCTCGCCGCCTACCGCATCTCCGCCTCGGCGATGGACCGCCTGATCCGCGCCGCCTACGAGATTCTGGGTCTGATCTCCTTCTTCACCGTCGGCGCCGACGAGGTCCGCGCCTGGACGCTGCGCCGCGGCGAGACCGCCCTCGAAGCCGCCGGCACGATCCACAGCGATCTCCAGAAAGGCTTCATCCGCGCCGAGGTGATCGCGGCCTCGGAGCTGATCGCCGCCGGCTCGCTCGCCGAGGCCCGCCGCCGAGGAACGCTGCGCCTGGAAGGCAAGACGTATGTCGTCGAAGACGGAGATGTGATCACCATCCGCTTCAACGTCTGATCCGGAGATCGATGGAACCTCGCCCCTTCGTGCTCGACATCATCGCCCACGGGGCCTGGGACGGCGGCGTGCCGATCGGCAACGCCGTCTACGCAGGCCGCGGCATGGTTTTCAAAGGCGGCATCCCGGTCACGGAACAGACGATCGAGGAGCGCATCGGCGTGCGCACGCGGATGGCCGCCCCCGAGGATGTCCGCATCGGGGAGATCGCCCTCGCGGACCTGCTCGGGAACCCCGCGATCGACCCCGCCCGCATCCGCGTGCTCATCGCCGCGACCAACATCGGCGAGGACAAGTTCGATCCCGGCCCGGCCAGCCGGGCGCTTCTCGAGCGGATCGCGCCGCGCCGCAAGGACCTCCTCGCCTTCGATGTCTATGCCGGCTGCCCGGGGTTCAACGTCGCCGTCGAGGCGCTCTTCCAGCTCGCGCTCGCCGGCGAGCTCTCCTGCGGGGATCTCGCCGTCGTCGTGGGCGCCGAAAACGTTCACCGCGCGCGGGCCTTCAAGCCCCTCGACACGGCGAACCTCATCTTCGGCGACGATGCCGTGGCGACCGCGCTCGCCGTCGGCCCGGCGGCCGGCTCATCCCGCGCCGGCCGCGTCGTTGCGGAAAAAACCCTGGAGGTCCAAGGCGGTCCGGTCGCCGAGATCGCCCGCGCGCTGCTTCCCTGGGCGCGCGAGGCGGGCCTCGACGGCATCCTCGTCGACAACCACCTGGGTCGGATCGAATGCCGCGTTCCGGCCACCGCGGCGCGCATCCAGCAGGCCCTGATGGCGGAGCTCTTCCCCCGCGAGGCCGCGGCCGGCGAGTTCCGCAATTTCCGCGCGGCCTTCGAACTGTACGAACGCTACGGGCGAAGTTTCGCCTTCGATATCATGTCCGCCTCCGGCGATCCGGGGGTCCTCCGGCGCCTGGCCTGCGCTTACACGGCCTCGGGGCGCTATCGCCGTCTGGCGGCGGTGTTGCTGCATCCCGGAACCTCCGTACGCCTGGCGCTCGTCGAGGCCGAAAGCGGTCCGGAGGTTTCCGCCCCCGCCTGCGGCGTGGTCGATGCGCTCACCCGCACGCACGGCTGTTTTGCGGGCTTCATCGAGGCGCGCTGCGACGAAGAGGGGGTCTTCGGCTTCCTGGACGGCAAGGGCGTCTTTCTCTACGCCACGCGCGGGGCGAAGCCCCACCTCGATGCGCTTCTCGCCCCGCAGGGTCTCGGCCTCGAGGACATCGATCTCCTGATCGAGCATCAGGCGAACTTCGCCATGCTCCCGCTCACCCTGGAGCAGCTCTTCGCCGACGGCAGGCCGTCCCCGGCGGAGGCCGTGGCGCGCTTTCTCGCCGAGCGCATGGTGGTCAACATCCACGAGCGCGGCAACTGCTCGGTGGTCTGTATGCAGCGGCTGCCCTACGACCTCGAGCGCGGCGCCCTCCGGCCGGACACGATCCAAGGATTCGCCGTCAACCGCAATCTCGAGGCGTTGCGCCGGGCGCGCTGGATCCTCTACGACTCGGTCGGTGCCGGCATGACCCGCAGCTCCTTCCTGCGGCGGCCCTGCCCGGCCTCGGAGATCGAGCGGGTGCGCTCTGGAGGCGATCGGGTCCGTCGGTGTGGAAAAGGGTAGACCCCGGCAAACCTTCAGCGCCGGGGATCGCGAACCGCGGCGGGCCTGAGGAGAGGCTCGCACACCTTGCGGAAGTGGTAGCCCTGGACGGCGAGCGTCATGGCGAGGGTCAAGAGCCGCGGACGGCGGAGCATCGTCCAGACGAGAAGGCGCCAATAATGCAGCCGCTCCCGGCCGAGCACGCCCAGGCGCAATAGGGATCGGAAAAAGGCGAGGAAGCGCTGCCAGTCGAGCGGGGTGTCGATCCCCGCGTCGCGGTACTCCCGCAGGAAGGTGAGCACCCGCCGGTAGTAGCCGCGCGGCGAGTAGATCTGCCGCAGAATGGCCCGGTAGCCCTCGAGCAGCGTCTCCAGCCCCATCCGCGGCAGGATGTTCGTGCTGCCGTCGGTGTTGTCGCCCGAGAGCCGGCCGATCAGCCGGTTTTCGCGCTTGAGCCGCTCGAAGAGTTTCGTTCCCGGCGGCGCCTGGAGCAGCCCCACCATCGCGGTCACGATGCCGCTTCGCTGAATGAAGTCGATCTGCCGCTGAAAGATGGAGAGGGGATCGCTGTCGAAGCCCACGATGAACCCCCCTTGGACCTGGAGGCCCGCACGCTGCATCCGCTTGACACTGGCCAGCAGATCGCGGCGGTTCTGGGTCTTGCGGCACTCCCGCAGGCTTTCGTCGGCCGGGGTTTCGATGCCGACGAAGACGGTGTTGAAGCCGGCGCGCACCAGGAGCTCCATCAGCTCCGGGTCGTCGGCGAGATCGATCGACACCTCGGTGTTGAAAGGGAGGCCCTTTTTGCCCCGACGCCAGGCGATCAGGGCGGGAAGGAGGCTGGAGCGCAGCGAGGCGCGGTTGCCGATGAGGTTGTCGTCCACGAAGAAGACTTGCCCCCGCCAGCCGCGGCGGACGAGTTCGTCCAGCTCGGCGAGGATCTGGGCGGCGCTCTTCTGCCGCGGCCGGTGGCCGAAGAGCGCGGTCACGTTGCAGAACTCGCAGGAAAAGGGACAGCCCCGGGAAAATTGGATGCTCAGGGTCGCATATCGCCGCGGATCGATCAGCTCCCAGGCCGGGACCGGCGTGGCCTCGAGGGAGGGGAAACCCTCCGGCGGAGGGTAGACCCGCCTGGCCACCCCGCGCGCCAAATCCTCGAGAAAGGGCGGCAGCGTCGCCTCGGCCTCCCCCAGAACGAGATGGTCCGCCTGCGGAAAGGACTCCGGCTCGACCGTGAACAGCGGCCCGCCGCAGACCACCCGCTTGCCGGCCCGATGGCAGCGCTCGATGACCTCCTCGGTCGAGCGGCGCTGCACGGACATGGCCCCGATGAAGACGAGATCGGCCCAGGCGAGGTCCTCCTCCCTCAGTTCCTCGACGTTGAGATCGACGAGCCGTTTCGGCCACTCCGCCGGCAGCATGGCGGCGACCGTGAGCAGCCCCAGCGGAGGCAGAGCCGCCTTCTTGCGCACGAAAGGCAAGGCGTAGGCGAAACTCCAGAAGGTGGGGGGAAACGTAGGATAGACGAGAAGCGCTTTCATGAGTGGAAGATTCCTTGCGTGAAGAGGAAGGGCCGACCCCGCATGCCCGGCGGTGGAGGACATCCGGCAAAAGAGCGGGTGGTGAAGATAGTTCGACTATAAGGCCGATACGGATCGACTGTCAAGAACGGCCTTGACATTCCTTGCCGTTCGGCTATGCTGCCGCGATTTTCCGATTCCCAAGGAGGTCCCCATCGATGAATCGCTCCTGGCTTTCCGCTCTCGGCATACTGGCCGCGGTGACGCCCGCCGTCGCCGGTGAAGCGCCCCGCGTCGCGCTCGAAACCGACAAGGGCCGCATCGTGATCGAGCTCTATCCCGACAAGGCCCCGCGCACCGTGCAAAACTTCCTCGGCTACGTGGATGCCGGCCATTACCACGGCACCATCTTTCACCGCGTGATCCCCGACTTCATGATCCAGGGCGGCGGGCTCACCGTGTCCATGAAGGAAAAGCCTACCCGGCCGCCGATCAAGAACGAGGCCGACAACGGCCTGAAAAACCGCCGCGGAGCGGTCGCCATGGCGCGCACGCAAGTCCCCGACAGCGCGACGGCCCAGTTCTTCATCAACACCGTGGACAACGATTTTCTCGACTTTAAGAGCAAGACCGTCCAGGGATGGGGCTACGCCGTGTTCGGCCAGGTCGTGGAAGGAATGGAGGTCGTCGCGGCGATCGCCCGCGTGAAGACGGCAACCCGCGGCGGCCATCAGGATGTCCCCGTCGACCCGGTGATGATCCTCAAGGCCGAGCGCCTGCCCACCCCGTGAACCGGGCGGAGATCTTGGATTCGGGAGGACGCGAGCGGCGATGATCTACAACGAGGAATTCGAGACCCTGCCGCGCGAGGCGCTCGAGGCGATCCAGCTGCGGCGCCTGCAGGCGACCCTCGCCCGGGTCTACCGCGCCGTCCCCTTCTACCGCCGCCGCTTCGACGAGACCGGCGTGAAGCCTGAGGACATCGGCTCGCTTGCGGATCTCGCCCGGCTTCCCTTCACCACGAAAGCCGACCTTCGCGACAACTACCCCTACGGGCTCTTCGCCGTCCCTCTCGACAACGTGACCCGCATCCACGCTTCCTCGGGGACGACCGGCAAGCCGACCGTCGTGGGCTACACCGCCCGCGACGTCCAGACCTGGGCCGAGCTCATGGCGCGCTCGCTCACCGCCGCCGGCGCAAGCAAGTCCGACATCGTTCACAACGCTTACGGCTACGGGCTCTTCACCGGCGGGCTCGGCGTCCACTACGGCGCCGAAAAACTGGGCGCCTCGGTCATCCCCGTCTCCGGCGGGAACACGCGACGGCAGATCCTGATCATGAGGGACTTCGGGCCGACCGTTCTCACCTGCACGCCGAGCTACGCGCTCCATCTCGCCGAGGTCGCCGAAGAGATGGGGGTGAGCTTCCGGGACCTGAAGTTCCAATCCGGCCTCTTCGGGGCCGAGCCCTGGTCCGAGCAGATGCGGGCGGAGATCGAGGCGCGGCTCCACCTCAAGGCCATGGACATCTACGGTCTGAGCGAAATCATGGGTCCGGGGGTGGCGGTCGAATGCCTGGAGGCGCAGAACGGCCTGCACATCTTCGAGGACCATTTCATCGCCGAGATCATCCACCCCGAGACGGGAGACCCCCTGCCTTGGGGCACGCCGGGGGAGCTCGTCTTCACGACGATCACCAAAGAGGCCTTTCCGCTCATCCGCTACCGCACGCGCGATCTCTCCTCGCTCCACCCCGAGCCCTGCCGCTGCGGCCGAACGCTCGTGCGCATGTCCCGCGTGCAGGGAAGAAGCGACGACATGCTGATCATCCGCGGGGTGAACGTCTTTCCCTCGCAGATCGAGAGCGTGATCCTGGAAACACGGCGCTTCACGCCCCACTATCAGCTCGTGGTCGAGCGCGTCGAAAACCTCGACCAGCTCACGGTCCTGGTGGAAATGCACCCGGAGCTCTTTTCCGATGCGATCAAGAACCTGCAGGCCGTCGAGCGCGAGCTCGAGGACGCCATCCGGGAGACGCTCGGGGTCACGGTGCGCGTGCGCTTGGTCGAGCCGAAGAGTCTCCAGCGCAGCGAGGGCAAGGCCGCGCGGGTGATCGACAAGCGCCGGCGGTGAGCCGATCCGCCGCAGGGAGGCCCCCATGAACGTGGAGCAAATCTCGATCTTCCTCGAAAACCAGCCCGGTCGCCTGGCCGAGGTGACCCGCATCTTCGAAGAGGGCGGGATCAACATCCGGGCGCTCGCCCTCGCCGACACCTCCGAGTTCGGCATCCTGCGGCTGATCGTCAACGACAACGAAAAGGCCCGGGAGCTGCTCAAGGACCACGGCTATGCCGTGGGAGTGACCGAGGTGGTGGCGGTCGAGGTCGAGGACCGCCCCGGCGGGCTGCATCGCATCCTGACCGTGCTCGCCCGCCGCGGGATCAACGTGGAATACATGTACGCCTTCGTGCGCCAGAGCGGCCGCAACGCCGTCATGATCTTCCGCTTCGACGACATTCCGAACGCCCTGCAGGCGCTCGCCGCAGCCGGCATCCGGGTGATCGAGGGGGCCGAGCTTTACGCGATGTGAGCGCGGGGGGCAACCCTCGTTCCCCTCCCCCGCCCCTTCCTTTATCCGCTCTCGCCGCCCCCCCGGCCTCCGGGCGAAACCTTGCGCAGATGCCTTCCGCTCCGTTCCCGGGCGATTCTCTTGCGGGCCGGAGCACGGCGGTCCCCCCGGCCGCGGCGGCCGTGATCGCCCGCGCGGTTTTCGGTGCTAACGAATCACGTAGCGCGGCGGCTCGATGCGCGAGCGCCGGCAACGGGGGCAACGGCCGGGGCGGGTGAGCCGCCGGCGCTCCGTGAAGACGAAACCGCAGAGCAGGCAGCGGCCGGGGATGAGCGTGAAGCGCTCCCCCGCCCCCGCCGCCGTCCGCGCGACGTGCTCGAGGTGAGCGAAGACCTCGGCCTCGCGGATGCCGAGCGCGCGGGAGAGCTCGCGCGCGTCCATCTCCTGCTCGCGGAGCATCCCCAGGATCCGGCGCCGCAGGGTCAGCGGCTCCATGGCTCTACCCCCCGGCCGCAGTCCCCGCGCGGGGGGATTTCCTCCTTGATCAGGCAGCAGCCGATGCGGTAGGCGGGCGGGCCCTCCGGGGTGTAGCGCAGGGTGTCGGGTTGCACCAGGCGGTTCATCACGCAGCCCTCGGGGATCTCGAGTGCAAAAAGCTCCCGCTCGGTCAACGGCGGCCGCTCGGTGAGCCTCTCCCCCGCGAAAGCGAGGCTGTGGATCGGGTGGTCCTCGCAGAGGGGACAGCGGTAAACGCGGCCGTTGGGGAAGACGAAATAGTTGTCGGCCGTGCGGCCGGCGCAGACGAAGGGCTCGCCCGGCTCGAGGAACACCCGGGGGGCGACCACGCGGATGCCGCGGCCGGCGATCGCCGCGGCCGCGGCGGGGATTTTCGCCCGCCACGCCTCCGGCGAAAGCCGCAAGCCCGCCTCGCCGGCCGCGGCGGCCCGGCCGCGCAGCCCCAGCACCTGGAGGAAAAGGCGCTCGACCCCCAGCCCGCTCAGCAGCGGCCCCAGAAGCTCGAGCTCGGCGGCGTTCGCGGCCGAGACGGTGTAGATGAGGCTGACGGCGAAACCGCGCGCCCGGGCGCGGCGGATGCCCTCGAGGCAGGCGGCATAAGCGCCCTTTCCCCGCAGGCGGTCGTTCGTCTCCGGGGCGGCCCCGTCCAGGCTGAAGCTGAAGGCGTCCACCTCGCCGGGGGCCAGCTTTTCGAGGATCCGATGAAACAGGTAGCCGTTCGTGTCGATCGTGACGCTCGCGTAGCCCAGGCGGCGCGCGGCGCGGACGGCGCGCGGCAGGTCCGGGTGGAGCGTGGGCTCGCCTCCCAGGAGCACGAGATTCGCCCCCGGAGAGCGCCGGGCCAGAAGGGCGAGCCAGCGCTCGATCGCCTCGATCGGCAGCCGCCGTCTTCCGTGGGCTTCGGGGTTGATGTAGCAGTAGCGGCAGCGCAGGTTGCAGCGCGTGAGGACATGGAAAAAGACGTTGGCGGCGCGCGCCGAGAAGTCAACCGTCGAGCCGGGCATGGAGTTCGCGGATTCGTTTTTTCGCCGCGGCGAGTTCCTCGTTCGCCACGCGCAGGCGCATGGCGAGGTACTCGGCGAAAATGCGGTGGAGCAGGAGCAGAAAATCCAGGCGTTCCTCTTCGCTTCCCTCCTCAACGATCCGCTCCCGGGCCGCGGTGTTGACCGCCAGGCACACCGTACGGCCGAACGCCACGGCCGAGGCCGAGCGCCGACCGGCGTCGATCAAACGCATCTCGCCGAAGAGTTCGCCCTTCGTTTCCACCCGGCCGATCTCTTGGCCTTTCTTGAGGATGCGCACCCGACCGGAGAGCAGCACGTAGAGCCAGGGATCGCGGTCGCCTTCGCGGATGATCTCCTCGCCGTCGCCATACTCGCGGATGCGGCTCAGTTTGAGAAGCCTTCCGAGGCTGCGCGTCTCGAAACGGCGCAGCGTCGGCAGCTCGAGCAGTCGGCGGATGTTCTCGATGTTGTCCTGGAGGTATTTCGATTCGATCACGGCCGCCCCTTTTTGCGCCTTGCGGTTTCCTTGGGAATTCTACCGCGGCTGCCGCGGGCCGGCAAGGCGGTCTCAGCGGTCTTCGAGGCATCCCTTGGACAGGGCGGACTCGAAAGGCACGGGGTAGTTGCCGTCGAAGCAGGCTTTGCAGAAACGCTCCTCCGGCCGGGGATCGCCGGTTGCGGCGAGCAACCCCTCGATCGTGAGGTAGTGCAGGCTGTCGAGGCCGAGCAGCCGACGCAGCTCCTCCTCGCTGCGGCCCGCGGCGACCAGCTCGCCGCGGGTGGAGAAGTCGATCCCGTAGTGACAGGGAAAGCGATGCGGCGGCCCGGAGATGCGCATGTGGACGCGCCGGACGCCGAGCTCCCGCAGCGCCCGCACCCGGGTCTTCACGGTGGTGCCGCGGATGATCGAATCGTCGACGATCACGATCTCCTTGCCTTGGAGCAGCTCCTTTACGGGGTTCAACTTCACGCGCGAGCCGAAGTCGCGCATGCTCTGGGTGGGCTGAATGAAGGTCCGCCCGACGTAGTGGTTGCGGATCATGCCGAGCTCAAAGGGGAGTCGCGCGGCCTGGGCGTAGCCGATCGCGGCGTAGGTGCCGGAATCCGGAAAGGGCATGACGAAATCGGCTTCCGCCGGCGCCTCCTCGGCGAGCTTGCGGCCGAAGGCCTTGCGCACGAGGTAGACGGTGCGTCCGTCGAGCCGGCTGTCGGGCCGGGCGAAATAGATGAATTCGAAGATGCAAAGCGCCCGGCGGGGGGCGGGCGGAACGCGCAGGCTGCGGATCCCCTCCCCGTCGAGGATCACGATCTCGCCGGGCTCGATCTCGCGCACGAATTCGGCCTGCACGAGGTCGAGCGCGCAGGATTCGCTGGCGAGCACGAAATGCCCGTTCAGCCGTCCCAGGCAGAGCGGCCGGAATCCGAAAGGGTCGCGGATGCCGACGAGCTCGCCGCGGCTGGTGAGCATGACGAAGCAGAAGGCCCCTTCCAGCCGCTGCACGGTGCGCCGCAGCGCCTCCTCAAAGCCGTGCCGGAGGTTCTTCACGAAGAGGTGGAGCATGATCTCGCTGTCCATGGTGGACTGAAAGATCGAACCCGCCTGCTCGAGCTCCTCCTTCAAGGCCGGGGCGTTGGTGATGTTGCCGTTGTGGGCGACGGCGTAGGATTTGCGGCGGTGGCGCACCACGAAGGGCTGGGCGTTCATGAGGATCGAGCTGCCCGTCGTGGAGTAGCGCACGTGGCCGATGGCGCAGGGGCCCTGGAGTTCCTCCAGATGGTCGACGTCGAAAACCTCGTGGACGAGGCCCATGCCGCGGTGGGCGGTGAGGCAGCCCTCGTTCACGGCGGCGATCCCGGCGCTTTCCTGACCCCGGTGCTGCAGGGCGTAAAGCCCGAAATAGGTGAGCGCGGCGGCGTCGGGATGGCCGCAGATGCCGAAGACCCCGCAGGATTCCCGCGGCCGGCCTTCTTCGTCGCCCGTCTCCGGGACCCCCAAGGCGGCGTCGGGTTCAGGCCATCGGGTCATTTTCCCGCAAGCTCCAGACCCCGCAAGGACAGGCGCCGGCACAGAAGCCGCAGCCGATGCACAGCGCATCCTCGACCTCGTAGGCATAGCGGTCGCCCTCGAGCCCCTTTCTGCGGATCGCCCCCCGCGGACAGACGGCGACACAGGTTCCGCAGTCCCGGCAGGCGCCGCAGGAAAGGCACTGGCTGCCGCATTGGTTCACATCGGCGAATTCCACGATCCGCGGGTCGAAGTACTCGGCGGTGACCCGCTGACGGTCGATCATCGGCCGCCGCTCGGTCTCCGGCGGCCGGCCCGAAAACGCCGCCGCGATGGCCTCGGCGGCCTTCCTGCCGGCGCCGATCGCCTCGGTCAAGAGCCCCGGCCGGACGGCGTCGCCGATCGCGTAGATCCGGGGATCGCTCGTGCGGAAATTCTCGTCCACGCGGATGTAGCCCCGATCCACGGCCACGGACTCGGGAAGAAAGCCGAGCTCCGGCAAGTCGCCGACGGCGACGATCACCGTGTCCGCGGGGATCTCTTCGCCGCCCTCCAGACGTAGGCCGGAGGCGCTGATCTCCCGGATCCGCACCGGCCAGCGGAAACGCGCCCCCGCCGCCTCGGCCGCCCGACGTTCCTTGCCGAAAGCGGCGGGCCGCTGAACATCGAGCAGCGTGACCTCCCGGGCTCCCAGCCGGAACGCTTCGGTGGCGGTGTCGCAGCCGACGTTTCCCGCGCCGATCACGACGACCCGCCGGCCGACCGCGGCTCGGCCGTCCTTCGCCTCCTCGAGAAAGGCCAGCGCCGGAACCGCGCGTTCGATCCCGGGAAACGGCAGGCTCCGGGGCTTGCGCGCGCCGACGGCGACGACGACGGCGTCGAACTCCTCGCGCAGGCGCAGAAACTCTTCGCGACCGAGCGGCTGCTGCAGCGCCACCTGCGGGAGAATGCGGCGCACGCGTTCGAGCTCGGTTTCGATCACTTCACGGGGAATGCGGCTTTCGGGGATGACCCGCGTGAACTTGCCGCCGAGCCGTCCCTGGAGCTCGTAGAGGACGGCCTCGATGCCGCGGCGGCGAAGCTGCCAGGCGACCGAGATTCCCGCCGGTCCCCCGCCGACGACGGCCACGCGCCCCCCCGCGAGCGGCGGAAGCTCGGGCGGGCGCGCGCGCAAGCTCGCCTGGCCGAGCTTGGTCGTATCGACCGGCGCCAGGCCGAACGCTCCCCGGGTGCAGGATTGCATGCAGAGATGGGGACAGAGGTAACCGCAGACCGCGGCGGGAAAGGGCGTGTAGGCGAGCGCGAGGTCCACGGCCTCGTCGATCCGGCCCTCCCGGATCAACTGCCAGCGCCGCTGCACGGGGATGCCCGTCGGGCAGCTCGCCTCGCAAGGCGCGGCGTAGACCCGGTTTTCCCACACGGGAACGAAGCGCCGCAGCTCGCCCGTCGTGATCACGGGGATGCGGCCGCGGTCGGCGGAGCTCAAATCCCCGATCAGCCCTCCCGCGCCGAGCTCGGCATCCCAGCACTCGCGGTGGAATTCGCGGATCCCGCGCACGGAGAGGGTTTTTTTCTCGGACGGCCGTCGGGCGACGAGCAGTTGCCAATCTTCGCGCACCGCCAGCCGGCGCAAAAGCTCGCTTCGGCCCACAGCCCGCAGAAAGCGGGCGAGGCCTTCCTCGAGCCACCGCCAGTCGGGGTCGTCGATCGGCGCCGGCCGGGCGTCGGCCGTGCTGTAGCCGCCGTGCGGCCCGCGGAAGAAGACCTTGCCGCCCACCATGCCGACGAGCGGCCGGTGGCCGAGGACGTTGTCGGGTCGCTGGGCCTCGTGGCCGCAAACGACGGCGATCCCCCCGGCCATGAACTCGCCGAAGTAGTCCCCGACCGAGCCCAGAACCCAGAGTTCCGGGGGCTCGAAGCGCGGGTTGTGTTTGGTCATGGTCATGGCGCGGGCGCCGAGGTTTCCGCCGATGTAGATCCGCCCCTGCGCCATGGCATTGGCCACCCCGTTTCCCGCGTTGCCGCAAACGATGATCTCGGCGCCGGCGTTGAGCCAGCCGACGTCGTCCGAAGCCGGTCCGTCCACCTCGATCCGCGTTCCGGGAAACCCCATACCGCCCAGACGCTGCCCGGGGTGCCCGCTCACGTGCACGAGCACCGGGGTGCCGTCGGCGCTGCGCAGCCGCCCGCCGATGCCGTGCTGGCCGAAGGCCTCGACGTGCAGTCGGCGGTGCCCTTCGGCGACGGCGCGTTGGATCGCCTCCTCGAGGAGACGCGAAGAGATCCGCTCCCCCTGCAAGCGGCCGGAGATGCGGTGGAAGGCCTCGGATCCGGGTTGCGGGATGTCGCTCATGGAATGCCGTCCTTGCCGTCCCCCGGGAAGGACTCCCGCGGAGCCGGTCCTGCATCGGAATCACACGACATGGGCGATCTTGAGCCTTTCGGCGATGCGGGGATCGTCGACGCCCAAGGCGTCGGACATGCCGATGGGAAGCGAGGTGGAGCGGCCCAAGGGGGCGACGATCTTCTTGAGCTCGGTGTCGAAGGAGACGAAGCAATCGACCACCCGCTGGGCGACGTCGTCCACGTCCAGGCGGCGGTAAAGACGCGGATCCTGGGAGGTGATTCCCTTCGGGCACAGCCCGATGTTGCAGATGTTGCAGCGGTCGGACTCGGATCCCAGGCAACCGGCGGCGGCCTGCATCAGGTATTTGCCGACCTGGACCCCGCTCGCCCCGAGCATGATGAGGGCGGCGGCGTTGGCCGCGAGATTGCCGGTCTTGCCCACTCCGCCGCCGGCGAAGAGCGGCAGCTCGTTTTGCATGCCCAGCCGCACGAGGGTGAGGTAGGCGTCGCGGATGTTCGAGGCGATGGGGTGGCCCATATGGTTCATGGAGACGTTGTAGGCCGCCCCGGTGCCGCCGTCCTCGCCGTCGATGGCCAGCCCTGCGGCATAGGGGTTGCGCGTGAGATTGTTCAGGACCGCCAGCGCGGTCGAGGTGCCCGAGATTTTCGGGTAGACCGGCACGCGGAACCCCCAGGCCATGGACATCGATTGGATCATCTTCGCCACCGACTCCTCGATCGAGTACTGCGTCTGGTGGGTCGGCGGGCTGGGCAGGCTCACGCCGGGGGGAACGCCGCGGATCGCGGCGATCAGTCGGTTCACCTTGTGCCCCATGAGCAGGCCGCCGTCGCCGGGTTTGGCCCCCTGGCCGTACTTGATCTCGATGGCGCAGGGGTCGACCTTCATCTTTGGAATGGCGTGCAGGATTTCGTCCCAGCCGAAGTAGCCGCTGGCGATCTGGAGGATGACGTACTGGAGGAAGCGCGAGCGCAAGAGCCGCGGCGGGCAGCCTCCCTCGCCGGTCGAGATGCGCACGGGCATCCCCAGTTCCTCGTTCAAATAAGCGACCCCGAGCTGCAGCCCCTCCCACATGTTCGGGGAAAGAGCGCCGAAGGACATCCCGCCGATCACCAAGGGGTAGATCTCGCGCACCGGCGGCACCCATCCGTGCTCGCGCTCGTGCCGCAGCGCCGCTTCGGGCGGCAGCACCCGACCGAGAAGCGTGCGCAGTTCGAACTCGTGACGGCCGGCGTCGAGCGCCGGGTCCGTCAGCATGGAGATGCGGATGAACTTGATGCGGTCGAGCACCGTACCGGGCACGTTGCGGCGGCCGCCGCGGCGCCGCGGCTGGCCGCCGCGGTCGACGTGGAAACGCAGCTTGTCGGCCTCGTCGGTCCGCACCGGCCGGAGGGCGTTGTTGGGGCAGACGAGATTGCACATGGCACAGCCGACGCAGGCGTAGGCCGGGTCGGTTCGCTGCCGGATCCCGTAGAAGGATCGGGTCGCCCCGGCCGTGACCGTGCCGAAATCGGCGGGCGGCTCGAGCAGCCGCTTACGGAAGACCGCCAGCTCGATCGCATGCACCGGACAGACGGCCGTGCAGCGACCGCAAAGGGTGCAAGCCTCGCGGCTCCAGACGATCTGCCAGGGCAGATCCTTGACGCTCAGTGTGGAAGGGGCCAGGGGTCTTTCTGATGGCATAGGCGGATCTCGCGCCGCTCGGGGTCGACCACGGCGGTCTCCAGGTTCATCGGTTGCACATCGCGGCTCTTGTCCCGCAGCGGAATCGCCGCGTCCAGGCCGCAGATCTCGGAGGAAAAGGCGAACAGGCCGGGCTTGCCGCCGACCACCCCGGGGCGAAGCTTCTTGCGGTCTTGAACGAGAAACAGGGTCCCGTCGGGCAGACAGCCGATCACGCAGTTCGGGCCGTCGATGATCAAGGGCCGGCAGCTCTGCTTGAGCCGCCGCAGCGAGGGGCCGTTGGGGTGCTGGGCGATCTCCTCGTCGGGCAGCGGGGTGATCACGTGCTTGTAAGCCTCGATGCCCAGGCCGAGCACCCGCTGGGTGTAATGCAGGATGTGGGTGAACACCTCGGAATCCGAGCGATACCCCGTGTAGCCCGGAAAGCCGCGGGATTCGAGAAAGACGCGGATGGGGACGAAGGCGGTGTTTTCGCCGTTGGTCATCGTCGCAAAGCCCTGCAGGAAGAAGGGATGGCAGGCGTAGAGGTCGATGCTGTAGTTGGTGTTCTGTCGCCCCTGGGCGAGGAGGATCCGCGCCCGGAGCTCCTTGCGGTCAAGCTGCAGGTGACGGGCGACCGAAAGCGGGTCCCCGATTTCTTTGATCAAAATCACGTCGGGCCAGAAGGAGAAGACGATCATGTCCTGCGCCTCCTCCCCCATGGCCCGCAGCCGCAGGCGGACCATCATCAGCCGGTGCTCGATCTCCTGCCGCGAGAGTCCGTCCCACTCCTCGGGCAGCTCGTAGGCCCGGATCAGATAGATGTCGCGCCGCGGCACCCCCGGAGGCGGGGTCTTGGGGACCTTGATCGAGATTTTGTACTTGGTCATGAAGCCCAGATCCATCATCGTGGCGTCCAGGCGCTTCAAGCCCGCCTCGCTGAAGATCCCCGAAAGAATGGGGGCCTCCTTCAATTCCTCGAAAGGACCGCTCAGATCGCGCAGCAGCAGCCCGACGCCGGAGCCGTCATGACCCTCACGCATGACTTCCAACGCCTGAATCGCCATCATGGGGGAAACGGGCTCCCGACTGGTGACGGCAAACAGTCGACACATCCTGAGACTCCTTTTCGCCTCATCCTTCCGCAGGACGGAAGCAAGGCCCGGGGGCCGCATGACGGAAGAGCGGTAAACGGCGGACGCGATCGGGTTCGAAGAACTGCGGGCCCGTCGGAGGAAAACGCGATCGATGCGACGCCGGTGCCGCAGGCGGCCATCCCCCCGCCCCGTCAACAGAGCAAAAGCCGTGCCGAGGGGGTTGCGTCACGGCCTGCCGTATCCGGCCATCCGGCCTCGGCGGCGCGGAGAAGCGGCAAGCGGAGGCAGCAACGGTGTCCTCAATCTATGGAGAAAAAAAACCCGCAGGTCAAGCCTGTCCCACAGGGTCGCAACGCCCCGGGCTTTTTCGACCGACAAAACTGTCCGAAAAACGAAGCGGCCTCGCCGCGGCAACCGCCTGCACCGCAGGCGTTTGACAGGCTCCAGGCGTTTTTTTATGCTTTCCGAGTCGGCGGTCGCCTCGCCGCTTTCACCTCATTTTCAGGAGCCCGCCATGGTGGCCTCACCTGTGTTTGCCGATCCGGGCGACGGCTGGACCCGTCGCCGTTTTCTTCAAGTCAGCGGCCTCGCCGCCGCCGGTCTCCTCGCCGGCTGCGCCACCAACCCCGTCACCGGTCGAAGCCAGTTCATGACCGTCTCCGAAGACGAGGAGGTCCAGATCGACCGGCAATATGCGCCGCGCCAGTTCTCGGAGGATTACGGCACAACCCAGGACGCCGGCCTGAACGCCTACGTGGAACGCGTCGGCCGCGCTCTCGCCTCCCGCAGTCATCGGCCGCAGATGCCCTTCTCCTTCCGCGTGGTGAACGCGACCTACCTCAACGCCTACGCCTTTCCCGGCGGCAGCATCGCCTGCACCCGCGGCATCCTGCTCAAGCTCAACAACGAAGCCGAGCTCGCCGCGTTGCTCGGCCACGAGATCGGCCACGTCTCCGCCCGCCATACCGCGCAGCAGCTCTCCAAAGGACAGCTCTCCAACCTCGTGGTCGGCGGCCTTTCGATCTTGGCCGACTTGACGGCCCCGGGTCTCGGCCAGGTGGCCTCGACGCTGGGCGGTCTCGGAGCGGGCGCCTTTCTGGCGAGCTACAGCCGCGACAACGAGCGGGAAGCCGATGCTTTGGGCACCGCCTACAGCGTGCGCGCCGGCTACAGCCCCGAGGGCATGGTCGGGCTGATGGAGATGCTGAACGGCCTGAACAAGGCGCGGCCGAACGCGATCGAACTCATGTTCTCCACGCATCCGATGAGCGAGGAGCGCTACCGCACCGCCGTGCAGGTGGCCCGCGGCGAGTACACCGCG
Organism: uncultured Desulfobacterales bacterium; assembly: GCA_938048455.1. Classification (GTDB taxonomy): domain Bacteria; phylum Desulfobacterota; class Desulfobacteria; order Desulfobacterales; family SpSt-501; genus SpSt-501. Next base: position 178,038 of record CALIUY010000003.1, read on the forward strand.
GCGCGCCCCAACCCGCTCCACCGGGAGCGCTTCCTGGACGAAACCGCCCGTCTGCGGGCCGTCGGCCCGGCGATCGAAGAGATGCAGAAGGGCGACGCCGCGCTCGGCAAGAAGAACTACGACCAGGCGGAGTCCCATTTCCGCACCGCGCTCCGCCAAGCCCCGGGGGATTACGCCGGTCTTCTTTCCCTGTCCCGGTGCCTGCTGCTGCAGAAAAAATTCGCCGAGGGCGAACGTTACGCCCGCGATGCGGTCGCCGCTTACCCCCAGGAAGCCCAAGGCCACTTTTTGGGCGGAGTCGCCGCCCTGCAGCTCAAGCGTTTCGACGCCGCCCTCGTGGATTTTCAGACTTACCGGCGCATCCTGCCCGGAAATCCCACGAGCGTCTTTTTCACCGGCTACGCCTACGAGGGCCTGAACCGCCGAAACGAGGCGGCTCAGGAGTACCGCCGCTACCTGCAACAAGTTCGTCAGGGCCCTTACGCCCAGCATGCCGCCCAGCGGCTGCGCGAATGGGGATATCTGCGCTGAACGCGCCAGCCCCCGGCGAGCCTTGGGCGTCGGCCGAGGAGGCCTTTTTCGCAACGTGCATGCCCTGGATCCCCTGCCCGCCGATCTCGCCGCGACGGCCCAGGAGCGGCTGCGGGCGCTCCGGCAGGCCGCGGAAGCGGCGGGTGCGGGCGGAGCGCCGGATCCCGCTTGCGAAGCCTCGCTCGCCCGCGCGCTGGTCCTGAGCGATTTTCTTTACGAATCCCTGCTCGCCGATCCCCTCGCCCTGCCCTCGATTCTGCAGCCGGGACCAGACGATCGCCCGCACACGGCGGAGGAAACCGGGGCCCGGGTCCAGGAGGCGCTCGCCCGGGCCGCCGACGAGGAGGAGGCCGGCCGCAGGCTTCGCCGGCTTCGTCGCCGGGAGCTCTGCCGCATCGCCTGGCGCGACCTGGCGGGCCTGGCGGATCTTGAGGAGACGGTCGGCGAGCTCTCCGATTTGGCCGACGCGTGCCTGCATCACGGCCTCGGCTGGCTCCACGAAAGGCTCTGCCGCGAGGCGGGCGTCCCCGAAGGGCCGGGGGGGACCCCGCTGGGGCTCACCGTCATCGCCCTCGGCAAGCTCGGGGGCCGGGAGCTCAACTTTTCCTCCGACGTCGACCTTCTGTTCGCCTACGCCGCCGAGGGCGAAACCCGGGGCGGCGGCACCTCCCTGCCGCACGGGGAGTTCTTCACCCGCCTTGCGCGCCGGCTGGTCCGGCTGCTCGATTTGCCCACCGCCGAGGGCATCGTCTTCCGGGTGGATCTGCGGCTGAGGCCTTTCGGCGAATCCGGGCCGCTCGTCATGAGCTTCGACGCCCTCGAACACTACTACCAGGAACAGGGCCGCGAATGGGAGCGCTATGCCTGGATCAAGGCCCGGCCGGCGGCCGGGGACCGGGCGGCGGGCGAGGAGCTGCTGCGGCGTCTGCAACCCTTCGTCTACCGGCGTTACCTGGACTACGGGGCCTTCGAGGCGCTGCGCGAGATGAAAGGCCGGATCACCCGGGAAGTCGCCCGCCGCGGACTCGAGCGCAACGTCAAGCTCGGCCGGGGGGGAATCCGCGAAATCGAGTTCTTCGGCCAATCGTTCCAGCTGCTCCGCGGCGGCCTGGAGCCGGCGCTGCGGGAGCGCGCGATCCGCAAGGTCCTGGGCACCCTCGTCGGGCTCGGTCTGCTCGACGAGGCGACCCGCCGCCTTCTCGACGAGGCCTACGTCTTTCTGCGAACCCTCGAGCACCGCCTGCAACAGCGCTTCGACCGCCAGACTCATGAGATCCCCGGGGACCCCCGGGAATTGCGCCTGCTCGCCGCGGGGATGGGCCATGCCGAGCCGGGGCAGCTGCTCGCGGCGTTCGGCCGCCACCGCGAAGCGGTGCACGGACAGTTCCGCCTGCTCCTGGGGCCGGCGGAGGGCGGGGAGCCGGGCGGCGCTCTGGAAGCGGAACTCGCCGCCCTGTGGGATATGCGCCTTTCCTCGCCCGAGGCCGAGGCGCTTTTGCGCCGTGCGGGCCACACGGACGCCCCGGAGGCCCGGGAGGTCCTGCGGGCCCTGCAGGAGGACCCCGAAACGCGGGCCCTGAGCGCCGCCGGGCGCAGGCGCCTGGACCGTCTCGTACCCCGGATCGTGATCGCGGCGGGACGCGCGGCCGATCCCCGCGAGGCCCTGCGCCGCAGCGGCGACATCCTGCGGGCGATCGAGCGCCGCACGACCTACCTCGCCCTGCTCCTCGAATCCCCCGCGGCGCTCGAGCGTCTTGTCACCCTCGCCGGGGCCAGTCCCTTTCTCGCCTCCTTCATCGCCCGCCACCCGGTTGTCTTGGACGAACTGCTCGGCCCCGAGGGCTTCTACCGCGCACCCGTCCGCGAAGCGCTGCTCGCCGAGCTTCGCGGCCGGCTGTCGCGGATCGACCCCGAGGACCTGGAAGCCCAGATCGAGGGGTTGTGCGTTTTCCAGCAAACCCAGATCCTCAAGGCGGCCGCCGCCGACGTCAGTGGGCAGCTCGCCCTGATGCGGGTCAGTGATGTCCTTTCCGATATCGCCGAGGCCGTGCTCACGGCCGTGATCGATCTCGCCTGGGGCCACCTGGTCGCCCGCCACGGCGTCCCCGAGGCCTCCCTGGACGGTGTGCCCTGCCGCCGGGGGTTTGCGGTCGTCGCCTATGGAAAGTTGGGCGGGCTCGAGCTCGGCTACGGCTCCGATCTTGATCTGGTTTTCCTGCACGCGGGCGCCGGGGAGGCGACGCGCGGCGGCCCCCAACCGATCGATCCGGCGCAATTCTACAACCGTTTAGGCCAGCGGGTGATTCACATCCTGACCGCTCACACCCGCGCGGGTCGACTCTACGAGATCGACACCCGCCTGCGGGCGAGCGGGATCGCGGGAATCCTCGTCCAGCACGTCGACGCCTTCCGCGACTACCTGCGGCACGAGGCCTGGACCTGGGAGCACCAGGCGCTGATCAAGGCCCGGCCGGTGGCGGGGGATCCCGCCGTAGCCGCACGATTCCAAAAGGTGCGCCGGGAGGTCCTCGCCCTGCCGCGCCCCCCTGAGGAGCTGCGCCGGGAGGTGTCGACGATGCGCGAGCGCATGCGGCGCAGCGCGCCGAGGGGCTCCGAGGGGGAGTTCGATCTCAAGCAGGATCCCGGGGGCATCGTGGACATCGAGTTTCTGGTGCAGCTGCTCACGTTGCGCCACGCTCGGCGCGTGCCGGAACTCTGCGCCTGGACCGACACCGTGCGGTTGATCCAGACCCTCAACACTTACCGGATCCTCGGCGAAATCGAGGCCCACGTGCTCAAGCACGCCTACCTGATCTACCGCGCGGCCGCCCACCGCCTGGCCCTTCAGGAAGCCCCCCCCCGCGTGCCCGCGGAACGCTTCGCCCTGCTGCGCTCCCGCGTGCAGCAGATCTGGGCCCGTGTCTTTCCCGACGGGCTTTCAGAAAAAGATACAAATCTGTAGTATCAAAAAGGCAAAAAATTTCATTATTGTCCTTTTTTCGGCTCGTGGGGATCTCGCCTCAAGCCCGTACCCCTCCCGGTATTAGAGAAACCGGGCCGAAGGCTGCTGGCACTTTCCTTGCTTCTCCGCATCCCCGAGGAGATCTCGGAGGTGAAAGCCGCGCCGATGCCAAACGCCGCCGAAAGCCGCCGCAACGCCGCCTCCGCCTTGAAGGAGAAGCTCCAGGAGATCCACGCCGCCCTCCGAAAGCGCCGGCCGCAGGAGGGGCTTTCCCCGATCAGCCCGGCGGTGGACGAATACTTCGAGGAAGCCTTCGCGGACAGCCCGAGTGGGCCTTTCCTCGAAATCAACCGCAACCCCTACGCCATCATCGCCCTCGGGGGCTACGGCCGCGAGGAGCTCAACCTGCGCTCGGACATCGACCTGCTGTTTCTCTTCCGGCGCGCGGTCCCTGCCGGCGTGGAGGCTCTCGTCCGGGAGATGATCTACCCCCTGTGGGACCTGGGTCTCGAGGTGGGCTATGCCCTGCGGTCGCTTCGGGACTGCCTTGCGCTAGCGTCGAGCGATTTCCAGATCCTCACCCCGCTTCTCGACGCCCGTTTCGTCTGCGGGGTCTCGGCGCTCTACTCCGAGCTGCTCGAGGGACTGCGCGTCGAACTGAACCGCCGCCGCGGCTGGGTGATCGAGAGGCTCGGCGAACACACCCGTCTGCGGCACGAGCGCTTCGGCGACTCCGCCCACCTCCTCGAACCGCACCTCAAGGAAGGTCAGGGGGGCCTGCGGGACTATCACTGCCTGCGCTGGGCCGCGCGCCTCGACCACGAGGTGCTGCAACCCCGGGACCTCGAATACACGGGTTTGCTCTCCCACGGGGAATTCGCAACGCTTTGGAGCGCGCTGCAGTTCATCTGGACGGTGCGCGATCACCTGCACGAGATCTGCCGCCGCCGGGTCGATCGGCTGTATTTCGAACACCAGATCATCATCGCCGACCGGCTGGAATACGGCGCCGAGGACGGTCAGCAACCGGTCGAGCGTTTCCTCGGCGAACTGCACCGCCACATGGACGCGATCAAGCGGTTGCATCTCGCCTGCATGCGCGAGCTCACCGCCCCGAAAAAGAAGCGGCGGATCCCGGCCCCGTCCCTGCCCGAGGGGATTGTCGCCACCCCCGAGGGTTTTCTCCGCTTCGAGGACGCCGAGGCGATCCTGAAACGCCCCGAACTGCTGATCCGCATCTTCACCGAGAGCGCCCGGTTGGGCTTGCCGCTCGCCGGCGAGGCCCGGCGGCTGGTCCGCGAATTTCTGCATCTCGTCGACGGGCCCCTGCGCACGGCGCCCGCGGTGGTGCGCGCTCTGGAGTCGCTGCTCGTCCACCCGCAGGCCGGCGAAACCTTGCTCGACGAGCTTCTCGCCTCGGGACTGCTCGAGGCCCTGATCCCCGAATTCCGGGGGGTCGCCCACCGCATTCAGTACGACGAATACCACGTTTACCCCGTCGACCGGCACCTGCTGCATACGGTGGCCGTCCTGCAACAACTCGCCCAGCGCCCCGCCGGAGAAACCGAGGATCTGCCGGCGCGGATTTACCGGGAACTTCCGCGCAAGGCGCTGCTCCACTGGGCGGCGCTCTTGCACGACATCGGCAAAGCGGACCCCGCGCCGGGTCACGCCGCGCGCGGCGCCGAACGCGTGCGCGGCATTCTCGCCGCGCGGGGCTTTTCCCCGGAGGAGCAAGAAAAAGCGGCCTTTCTCGTGCGCGAGCACCTGCTGCTCATCCAGACCGCCACCCGCCGCGACATCCACGACGAGGAGACCGCGCTCGCCTGCGCGCGGCGCATCCCCGGCCCGGAAGCCCTCAAGATGCTCTACCTCCTCACCGTCGCCGACGCCCGGGCGACGGGGCCGGCGGCCTGGTCCGACTGGACCGCGCACCTGCTGCAGGAGTTCTTCCTGAAAGTCCTGCACGTCATCGAAGAGGGCGATCTCGCCAGCCGCCGCACCGTGGAGGCGATCGAAAGCAAGCGCATCGCCCTTCTCGCCGGCGCGGCATCGGAGGCCGAGCGCCGGCGGTCGGCGGAGATCTTTCCCTTCCTCAGTCCCCGCTATCTTCTCGCCATGGATCCCTCCGAGATCGCCGACCACATCGCCCTTTCCCGCCGGCTGGGCGAGCGTGCCTTCGTCTGGGACGTTCAGCCCGCGGCCGGGGGCAAAACCCGTCGGCTCACCGTCTGCGCCCAGGACCGCCCCGGTTTGATGGCGAGCCTCGCAGGGGTCTTCACCTTGAACGGGGTCGACATCCTCGATGTGCTCGTCTTCACCTGGAGAAACGGGCTCGCGCTCGACCGCTTCGAACTGAGTCCCCCGCCCGACCCGATCTTCGAGGAGGAGCGCTGGCAGCGCGCCGCCGAGCATCTCGAGGCGGTCCTGGCGGGAAAGCTCGATCTGGCGGCCGTGCTCGCCCCGCGGCTCGAAGCCGCCCGGGCGGCGGCCCGACCCCGCGCCGGGCGAAAACCTCACCGCGTGCAGATCGACAACGCGAGCTCCAGCTTTTTTACGATCGTGGAGGTTTTCACCCACGACTTCCCCGGCTTGCTTTACTGCATCGCCGATACGCTCTACCGCCACGGCCTCGACATCCGCGTGGCGAAGATCGCCACTCAGGTCGACCAGGTGGTGGACGTCTTCTACGTCCGCGATCTCGCGGGCGAAAAAATCCTCGAACCCGAACGGATCGCCGCGCTCGAACAGGGAATTCTCGAGCGGCTGGCCTCCCCCCATCTCCCCCGGAAAGGAGAATCGAACCCATGACCCGGGCGCGGATCCTCCGAACCGCGGCCGCCGTCCTCCTCCTCGTCGCGGCGTCCTCCGCCTCGGCCGCCGAGCCGGTACTGAACAGCGGCGACACGGCCTGGATGATCGTGGCGACCGCCCTCGTGATGGTGATGACCCCCGCCGGGTTGGCCTTGTTTTACGGCGGGATGTCGCGCTACAAGAACCTGTTGAACACCGTAGCCATGACGTTCGCCGCCTACTGCCTGGCCAGCTTGGTCTGGGTCGCCTGGGGCTACAGCCTCGCCTTCGGTCCGGATGTCGGCGGCCTGATCGGCGGACCGACGGCCCTCCTGCTCTCCGGGATCACCCCCGGCAGTCTGGAAGGAACGATCCCCGCCAACGTCTTCGCCCTTTTCCAGATGACCTTCGCCGCCATCACGGTCGCTTTGGTTCTCGGCTCCGTCGTGGACCGCATGAAATTCTCGGCCTGGCTCGTTTTCTGCGCTTTGTGGGTGAGCCTCGTCTACTGTCCGGTCGCGCACTGGGTGTGGGGCAAGGGCTGGATGGCCGAATTGGGGGCGCTCGACTTCGCCGGCGGCACCGTCGTCCACATCAACGCCGGAGTCGCCGGGCTCGTGCTCGCCCTGCGGCTCGGCCCCCGGGTCGGCTACCGCCGGGAGGCGATGTTCCCTTCGAGCATCGCGCTCACGGCCCTGGGTGCGGCGCTTCTCTGGTTTGGCTGGTTCGGCTTCAACGCCGGCAGCGCGCTCGTGGCCGACGGGCTGGCGGGGTCGGCCTTTCTGGTGACCAACACCTCGGCGGCGGCGGCCGCACTCGCCTGGATGTTCGTCGAGTGGGCCGTCAACCGCAAACCGACGGTGTTGGGGATCGCCTCGGGCGTCGTGGCCGGGCTGGTCGCCATCACGCCCGCGGCGGGCTTCGTCGGCCTGGGGGCGGCGATCGGGATCGGTGCGGCGGCGGGGGGGCTCGGCTTCTTCGCCGTCGCCCGGCTCAAGCCCCGCCTGGGCTACGACGACGCGCTGGATGCCTTCGGGGTGCATGGCCTTTGCGGTGCGCTGGGCGCGCTCGCCACCGGCCTCTTCGCCGACCCGGCCGTGAACCCGGCGGGGACGGGGCTCTTCTTCGGCCACCCCGGCCAGCTGGGGATCCAGGCGCTTTCCGTCGCCGCCACGGCGATCTACACCGCCGTCGCGACCCTCCTGTTGGCGGGGTTCACGGGTCTTCTGACCGGGGGTCTCCGGGTGGAGGAGGAAAACGAACGCATCGGCCTGGACAGCGCGCTTCACGGGGAACGGGCCTTTGAAATCGAATGAGCCGGAAGACCGGTCGGGAAGGAGGAGATCATGATCAAAAAAATCGAAGCCATCATCAAGCCGTTCAAGCTTGACGACGTCAAGGAGGCCCTGAACGCCATCGGGATCCAGGGCATGACCGTCTCCGAGGTCAAGGGCTACGGCCGCCAGAAGGGCCACAAGGAAGTCTACCGGGGCGCCGAGTACGTGGTCGACTTCATCCCCAAATTGAAACTCGAGATCGTCGTCGCCGCCGAACTCGTCGACCAGGCGGTCGCCCGCATCCGCGAGGCGGCCCTGACCGGCAAAATCGGCGACGGCAAGATTTTCGTCACCCCGGTCGAGCAGGCGATCCGCGTGCGCACCGGAGAAACGGGAACCGACGCCATCTGAAACCCCGTCCGAGAGGAACTTCAACCCCATTCGAGGAGGATTCGCGATGAAACCCAAGGAAGTTCTGGCTTTCGCCAAGGAACACGGCGCCCGCATGCTCGATCTGCGCTTCATGGACTTTCCCGGCCTCTGGCAGCACTTCTCCGTCCCCCTGCACCAGCTCGACGAGGGAAGCTTCGAAGACGGATTCGGCTTCGACGGCTCGAGCATCCGCGGCTGGCAGCCGATCAACGCGAGCGACATGCTCGTCATTCCGGATCCGGCGACCGCGCGCATGGATCCCTTCACCCAGGAACCCACGTTGGTCATGATCTGCGACATCGTCGACCCGGTCACCCGCGCGCCCTATACGCGGGATCCGCGCAACATCGCCAAGAAGGCCGAGGCTTACCTCAAGAGCACGGGCATCGCCGACGTCGCCTTCATGGGTCCGGAGGCCGAGTTTTTCATTTTCGACGACATCCGCTACGAATCGACCTCTTACGGCGCTTTCTACGAAATCGACTCGATCGAGGGGACCTGGAACACGGGACGCGATGAGGGACCGAACCTGGGATACAAGCCGCGGCCCAAGGAGGGCTATTTCCCCGTGCCGCCGATGGACAAGTTCCAGGATCTGCGTACGGAGATGGTCATGGAGCTCGAGCGGCTGGGCATCGAGGTCGAGGCCCAGCACCACGAGGTGGCCACCGCCGGTCAGGCGGAGATCGACATGAAATTCAAGCCGCTGCTCCAGATGGCCGACCAGCTCATGTGGTTCAAGTACGTGCTCAAGAACGTGGCCTACCGCCGCAATCACACCGTGACCTTCATGCCCAAGCCGCTCTTCGGCGACAACGGCTCGGGCATGCACACCCACGTGAGCCTCTGGAAGGACGGCAAAAACCTCTTCGCCGGCGACAAGTACGCCGGGGTCTCGCCGATGACGCTTTACGCCATCGGCGGGATTCTCAAGCACTGCCGCGCGCTGTGCGCGATCACCAACCCGACGACCAACTCCTACAAGCGGCTGGTCCCGGGCTATGAGGCGCCCGTCAACCTCGCCTACTCCAGCCGCAACCGCAGCGCGGCGATCCGCATCCCGATGTACTCGACCTCGCCCAAGGCGAAGCGGATCGAATTCCGCACCCCCGACCCGTCCTGCAACGGCTACCTCGCCTTCAGTGCGATCCTGATGGCCATCCTCGACGGCATCCAGAACAAGATCGACCCGGGGGATCCTCTCGACAAGAACATCTACGACCTGCCGCCCGAGGAGCTCGCCCAGGTGCCCTCGGCGCCGGGATCCCTCGATGAGGCGCTCGCCTGTCTGCGGGCCGACCACGACTTTTTGCTCAAGGGCGACGTCTTCACGCGGGATGCGCTCGAGATGTGGATCGAATACAAGACCAAGGCCGAGGTGGACGCCGTGCGGCTGCGCCCGCACCCCCACGAGTTCTTCCTCTATTTCGACATCTGAACCGCCCGCAGGCCGCATCGCCGCCGCCCCCGGGACGGCCGGGCGGAGAGCTCCCGCCCGGCCGTCCTTATTCTTTCCGGGGATCGGGGGCCAAGAGCCGGCAGCGGCGCCCTTCGGCCGCGGCGGAGGGGCGCCGGGCGCGGTCAGGGCCGGTAGGCGCGGTAGTCGATCCCGTAGCGGCGCGCCTTGTAGGCGAACTTGCGCACCGTCGTGCGCAAAAGCGCCGCCGCGGCGGTGATGTTGCCGCGGGTGTTCTTGAGGGCGTCGATCAGCATCTCGCGTTCGAGCTTGGCGACCGCCTCCTCGAGCGAGATCGCGGGAAGGGTTCCGGACTCGGTGCCGGTCTGCAGCGTGGGGGGCAAGTGGTAGCTGTGGATCACGCCCTCCTCGCACAGGAGCACGGCGCGCTCGATGCAGTTTTCGAGCTCGCGGACGTTTCCCGGCCAGTGGTATTGCATGAGCATGTCGATCGCCGGGGTCGAAAAGCGGCGGATGTCCTTTCCGTTTTCGCGGGCGTACTTTTCGAGAAAGTAGTCGGCGAGAAGCAGGATATCCGTCTTGCGCTCGCGCAGCGGCGGCATGTAGATCGGAAAGACGTTCAGCCGATAGTAGAGGTCCCCGCGGAAATCCCCTTTTTCCACCGCCTGCTCGAGGTTCGAGTTCGTCGCCGCGATCACGCGCACGTCGACCCGGATCGTGCGCTGGCCGCCCACGCGGTCGAACTCTTTTTCCTGCAGGATCCGCAGCAGGTTCGCCTGCACGTCGAGGTTGAGGGAGCCGATCTCGTCGAGAAAGATCGTGCCGCGGTGGGCGAGCTCGAATTTGCCGATCTTCTGGCGGATCGCGCCGGTGAAGGCGCCTTTCTCGTGCCCGAAGAGCTCGCTTTCGATCAGGTTCTGGGGAAGCGCCGCGCAGTTCACTTTGATGAAAGGGCCGTTCGCCCGCGGGCTGTTGTAGTGGATGGAATTCGCGACGAGCTCCTTTCCCGTGCCGCTCTCGCCGCGGATGAGGACGGTCGCGTTGCTGCGGCAGACCCGGGAGATCATCTGGAAGACCTCGCGCATGCGGTTGGAGCTCCCGATGATGTGGCCGAAGCTGTACTTGTTCTGGAGCTCGGATTGCAGCCGCCGATTCTCCTCGCGCAGCCGCTCGTGCTCGAGGCGGATGGTCTCCAGCTTGCTCACGTGGCTCGCCAGCATCGTGGCGATGACCGTGAGCAGCCGCCGGCCCTCCTCGAGGGAAAAATCCGGATCGAAGGGCCGATCGACGCTCAGAGCGCCGATCACCTGACTGCCCTTCTTGATGGGAACGCAAAAGAAGGAGAGCTCGGCCGTCTTCTTGCCGCGGCGGCTCGCCGTGCGGTCGAGAAAGCGCGGCTCCTCGCTGATCCGCGCCACGGCGATCGCCTTGCCGGTTTGAATCACCTCGCCGGTCACCCCTTCGCCCAGCTTGTAGCGCACGCGCTCGATCGCCGCCGGTGCGATGCCGTGGGCGACTTCGATGCGGATTTCCTCCTTCAAGGGGTCGAGCAGCGTGATCGTTCCCCGCACCATGTTCATGGAGGCCGAAAGGATGTCGAGGACCTTGTAGAGCGAGCGGCGCAGGTCGAGGTGTTCGTTTAAGGCTTTCGAGATCTCGTAGAGCAGGGTGACATGTTCGATGCGGTCGATTTTCATGACCGATTTGAATCCTGTGAGAGTGTTTTTGACAATTTTGTTTTAGAATACCCGAGCGGCGCTTTTCCGGCAAGGGGCGGCGCAAGGAAAGGGCAGCGGTGATCCTGCACGTCGACATGGACGCCTTCTACGCCGCGGTCGAGCAGCGCGACCGGCCGGAGCTTCGCGGCCTTCCGGTTGTCGTCGGCGGCACCGGAGGCCGCGGGGTGGTGGCGGCGGCGAGCTACGAGGCGCGCGCCTTCGGGGTGCGCTCGGCGATGCCCATGGCCGAGGCGCGTCGGCTCTGCCCGCAGGCCGTCTTTCTGCCGCCCCGGGGGGAGCGCTATCGCGAGGTCGCCCGCCGCATCCGCGAGGTGCTCGCCGGCTTCAGCCCGGTCGTCGAGCCCGTCTCGATCGACGAGGCCTTCCTGGACCTCGCCGGAACGGAGCGCCTTCACGGCCCGCCCGAAGCCGCGGGAAGGCAACTCAAAGAGCGGATCTTCGCCGCGGTCGGGCTCACCTGCTCGGTCGGCATCGCCCCCAACCGTTTTCTCGCCAAGGCGGCCTCCGATTTCCGCAAACCCGACGGCCTGACCGTGATCGCCCCCGGCGAGGTCGCCTCCTTTCTCGCCGCCCTGCCGCTTGAAAAGGCCCCCGGGGTCGGCCCCCGGATGCGGCAGCGGCTCTCCCGCTTCGGGGTGCGCTTCCTGGGGGAAATCGCCCGCATTCCCGAAATCGAGCTCGCGGCCCATCTCGGCCGGGCCGGAAGGCGGCTCTGCGAACTCGCCCGGGGCATGGATTCTACCCCCCTCACCCCCGGTTCCTCCCCGCGCTCCTTCGGCAGCGAGTGCACCCTCGCCCGCGACACCCGGGACCGGGACCTTCTTCGCCGGCTTTTGCTCGAACACGCGCAGGCCGTGGCGGGGGATCTCCGGGCGGCGGGGGTTCGCGCCCGCACGGTGGTTTTGAAAATCCGTCTGGCCGACTTCTCCCTCAACACGCGGCGGCGCACCTGGGAGGAGCCCGCTAGCGGCTCGCGCGAACTCCATCGTCGGGCGCTCGTTCTGCTCGAGGGGTTCCGGATCGGACAGCCGATCCGGCTGATCGGGATCGCCGCCACCGGCCTCGTCCCGGAAAAATCGGCCGGTCAGCGGCCGCTTTTCGCCGCCGAGCCGATGAGGGCATGGGAGCGGATCGACCGGACGATCGCCGCGATCGAGGAGCGTTTCGGGGAAGGAGCGGTCGTCCGCGCAAGCCTCAAGGAGGAGACGACGCCGTCCCCAGGGCCGCAAGGACGCGGCCGACGACCTGGTCGGGGGTGAGGCCGTCGGTGGGGATCACGAGATCGGCCGCCCGGCGATAAAGGGGATCGCGCTCGGCGTAAAGATCCGCGAGCCCCCGGCCGGGGGCGATCACGACCCCGCGGGCATCGAGATCGGCGAGCCTCTCTTGGAGGCGGCGGAGCTCGAGCGCCAGATAGAGGGCGATCCCGCCTTCCTTGAGATGGCGCATCGCCGCCTCGCGGTAGATGACGGATCCGCCGGGGGCGACCACACAGCCGTCGAAGGAAAGCGAAAGCACATGGCGCTCTTCGATCCGGCAGAAACCCTCGAGGCCGTGCATGCGGATCAGCTCCTGAAGGCTCTTGCCTTCGCGGCGCTGGATGACGAGATCGGTGTCGAGAAAGGAGAAGTTGAGCCGCTTGGCGAGCAGAACGCCGACGGTGCTTTTCCCGGCGGCGGGCATGCCGATCAACACCAGGTGGCGGCAAGGGGACATGGGCTAAAAGAGGAAAGCCGCGGCCGAACGCCGCGGCTTTCCCGAAAAGGAAGAGGAGCGTTTCGGGATCAAAGGATACGCCGCCTCAGGGCGCCCAGGACGAAGAGCCCGACCCCCAGCAGGGCCACCGTCGCCGGCTCCGGAATCGGTTTCGCGGGAAGAACACCGGCGAACAGCTCGTTGTGGGCCTCCCCGGTCCCGAAGAGCGAGCGCGCGATCAGCCCCCCCTCGATGTGGCCGTCGAAAAAGCCGACCTTCGCCCAGGGAGCGAGAACCGTGCCGTGCACCTCGATTCCGGCGATCTTGAGCGCGGTCGCCTCGTAGAAATTGTAGAGGATGCGGTCGTCGGGGAAAAGACCCTCCTTGTCCTGGTCGCCGTAAAGCCCGTTGAAGTAGAAGCCGAAGCGCTCCAGGGAGCCGATTTTTCCCGCAATGTTGACGAGCACCGTCGATCCCTCGGGGACCTCGATCCGGAAATCCCCGATGCGCAGGAGGTCCCAGGCCGAAAGGGTGAAGATGTTGAGTTGGGCGTCCGCGCCCTTGAGGTAGAGGTTGGAATCGGATTTTTCGACCGTGCCGTTGGGGTGGAGGCTGCCCCAGAAGGAGGACATCTCCTGAAGAAAGGAGCGCTCTTTTTGGAAGTCGAGCGGCGGCGGGGTCTTTTGCTGCAGGCTGCCGTAGGTGAAGGTTTCGTAGCCGCCGGGGTCTTTCCCGATGAAGGCCTTGCCGCCGACGACGATATCGCCTTTCTTGAAATCCGGATCGCCGGAATTCTCGGGGGGGAAATAGCCCACGCTGCCTCGGCGGGCGAAGAGGTTTCCGCCCACGATGAGCTCGGGGTCGGTGTCATCGCCGTTCTTCTCGCGGATCAGGCGCGCAACCGACATGTCCGAGTAGAAAACGTTTCCGCCGGCGGCCACCCGGCCCTCGGTGTCGGTCTTCCATTGCACGATCTCCTCGAAGACGAAAACATTGAATTGGGAGGCAACCCCCAGAGGCGCAGCCGCGGCGATCCCGGAAAAGCTCACCAATAAAAAAGCGAGCTTGAGAGCGAAGGCCGAGCGTTTCATCTCCACCTCGTTGGAACGGGTTCAAGGCCAAAAAGTGAATTTTGCTTAAATTAGCAGCGCTCCGTGGCGCTGTCAAACACAAATTCTCCGGCCTCCGGAATGAATCAGGAAGGAGGGCGAGGAGAGCCGAAAAACGTTCGGGCATCCGTTTCCACATATTGATCGATACTCCGGTTGACACACAACATATGGTATGAAATACTGAGCAGGATTGGTTCCGCCGACCGCAGCTCAAACGCTTCCCGGGGATTTTCCTTCGCGCGGCGTTTCTTTTCGGAAGCGGCTCTTCCATGCTTATTTTCGTTCTTGCAGAACTTAATGCCCGCGGCGGATTTACGCCGCCTGAAACCGAAAACCCCTGACCCGAAACCCGGACGAGGATCCCGACCATGAAAGAAGCCCTGATTGCGCCGGCGGCGCTTTTCCGGCCGCAGCACGACTCCGCCAAGCCGCGGCTGGAGCTCTCCGAGAACGCGCTCACGGTGCTGCGCAAGCGTTATCTGAAAAAAGACCCCCAGGGAAAGCCGATCGAAACCCCGGAGAAGATGTTCCGGCGGGTCGCCCATCACATCGCGCGCGCCGAGAAAAACTACGGTGCGGACGAAAGCCGCCTGGCCGAAATCGAGGAAATTTTCTATGACCTGATGACCTCGTTCCGGTTTCTGCCGAACTCGCCGACGCTCATGAACGCCGGGCGCCGTCTCGGCCAGCTCGCCGCCTGCTTCGTCTTGCCGGTGGAAGACAGCATGGAGGGCATTTTCGATGCGCTGCGCAACGCGGCGCTGATTCACAAGTCGGGCGGCGGGACGGGTTTTTCCTTTTCGCGGCTGCGGCCCAAAAACAGCAACGTGGGCTCGACGGGGGGGGTCGCCTCCGGGCCGGTGTCTTTCATGAAAATCTTCAACACCGCCACCGAGCAGGTGAAACAAGGCGGCACCCGGCGCGGGGCCAACATGGCGATTCTGCGGGTCGATCACCCCGACATCCTCGAGTTCATCCACTGCAAGGCGAGCGGCCGGGAGTTGAACAATTTCAACATCTCCGTCGCCGTGACCGACGCCTTCATGCGCGCCGCCGCGGCGGGCGAGGACTACGACCTCCTCGACCCGCGGGACAAGCGCCCCGTCGGCCGGCTGAACGCGGCCGAGGTCTACGCCGCCCTCGTCTCCCAGGCCTGGAAGACGGGCGACCCGGGGATCATCTTCCTCGACCGCATGAACGCGGCCAACCCCACCCCCGAGCTGGGGGAGATCGAGTCCACCAACCCCTGCGGCGAGCAGCCGCTTCTGCCCCTGGAGGCCTGCAATCTGGGATCGATCAACCTCGCCCGCTTCGTCCGGCCGGGTGCGGGAATCGACTGGGATCGCCTGCGCGAGACGGTGATCTGGTCGGTGCGCTTCCTCGACGACACGATCGACATGTCCCGCTACCCCCTGCCCGAGATCACGGCCCGGGTGCAGGGCAACCGCAAGGTGGGCCTGGGGGTCATGGGCTTTGCCGATCTGCTCTTCGAGCTCGGGATCCCCTACGACTCCGAAGAAGCGCTGCAGACGGCCGATGCGCTCATGTCTTTCGTTCAAGAAACCGCGCATGCGGCCTCGGAGGCGCTCGCCGGCGAGCGCGGCGTCTTTCCCAACTGGGAAAAGAGCGTTTACGGCAAACAGGGGCTCAAGCGGCGCAACGCGACCCTGACCACGATCGCGCCCACCGGCACGCTCAGCATCATCGCCGGCTGCTCGAGCGGGATCGAGCCCCTCTTCGCCCTGAGCTTCGTCCGCAACGTCATGGACAACGAACGGCTGCTCGAGGTGAACCCGGTTTTCGAGCGCGTGGCGCGCGAGCGCGGCTTCTACCGCGCGGAATTGATGGACCGGATCGCCCGCGAGGGCTCGATCCGGCATCTGGAGGAAATCCCCGAGGAGGTGCGCCGTGTCTTCGTGACCGCCCACGACATCTCCCCCGAGTGGCACGTGCGCATGCAGGCCGCCTTCCAGAAGCACACCGACAACGCGGTCTCCAAGACCGTGAATCTCCCGCGGCAGGCGACGGTGGACGACGTCCGCCGGGTCTACGATCTGGCCTTCGAGCTCGGCTGCAAGGGAGTGACCATTTACCGCGACGGCAGCAAGGAGAACCAGGTGCTCTCCGTCGGGGGGGCCGCCGGAGCGCCTCCGGCCGGGGTGCTCGAACGGCCCGAAACCCTCTTCGGCTTCACCACCAAGATCAAAACCGGCTACGGCCACCTCTACGTCACCGTCACCGAGCTCGACGGGCGGCCGTTCGAGGTCTTCGCCACGATCGGCAAATCGGGGCGCTCGACCACGGCCAAAACCGAGGCGATCGGCAGGCTCGTCTCGCTGGCGTTGCGCTCGGGGGTCACCGTGGACAAGATCGTCGATCAACTCAAAGGGATCTGCGGCGAGCATCCGATCTTCCAGAACGGGGGGCTTGTGCTTTCCATCCCCGATGCGATCGCGCGCGTGCTGGAGAAGCGCTATCTCACCCGCGAGGGGCAGCCGCGGATCGGCAAAACCGAGCAGAGCCTGGGCGGGGAAAAATGCCCGGAGTGCGGGCAGAAGGTGAGCTTCGAGGAGGGCTGCCTGATCTGCCGCTTCTGCGGCTACAACAAGTGCAGCTGAGAGGCGCGGGCCGTCGCTTCAGCCCCGCTGGAGGCAATTCGCGCAGAGGCCTTCCACCTGGACCTCGACCCGGCGGATCTCGCCGGCAAACACCCGGCGTACGCCCGCCAGATCCACCCGCACCCCGCCGGGGGGCAGACACTGCACGCCGCCGCAGCGGGCGCAGCGGAAGTGCGGGTGCGCCGGATGGTGTTCGTTCGGCGCCAGGCCGAAAAGCCGGCCGCGGCCCCCGAGCGAAAGCGCCTGCAGGATCTTCTTCTCCACCAGGCGGTCGAGAATGCGGTAGACCGTGACACGGTCGAGCGCTCGGCTGCGGTTCACCGTGCGGTGAATCTCCGCCGCGCTCAAGGGGGCGGGGTGGCTGCCGACGACTTCGAGCACGTGCATCCGACCCGGCGTCGCCTCCAGGCCGGCCCGTTCGAGAATTTCCCGGTAGTTGCAGCGCGAGCACATGGCGGCTTGCCCCTCCTTGGCCGGCATCCGGCTCAACCGGCCTCTTCCCCGCGTCCCGGACGAAGGCGCCGCCACCCGATCGCCGCCGCAAAACCCGCGGCCGCGACGAGGATGATCGTCGCCCCCGAGGTCAGATCGAGAAGGTAGGAGAGAAAAAGGCCGGTGACGGTGAAGAAGGCGCTCCAGGCCGTCGCCCGCGCCATCATCCCTTTGAGCGAGCCGCTGAAGGACTCGGCGATGAAGGGCGGAATGGTGAGCAGCGCGATCACGAGAATCAGCCCCACGACCCGGATCACGATCACGACGCTGGCGGCGATCAGAAGGAGCATGAGGCTGTAAAGGGCCGCCACGGGCACGCGCCGGATGCGCGCGAATTCGGGGTCGTAGGACATGGCCAGGAAGTCGGGGTAAAACCAGGCGACGATCCCCACGACGAGGGCGGCGACGGCGGCCATCTCCCCGAGCTCGGATGCCGGCACGGCGAGGATGCTCCCGAAGAGGTAGCTCATGAGATCGCTGCGGTAGCCGGGGGTGAGATCGATCAAAACGATCCCCGCCGCCATCCCGACCGCCCAGATCACCCCGACCACGGCATCGGCGCGGTGCCGTGCGCGAAGCGTCACCGCGGCCATGGCCGATGCGGCGGCGAGCGCGACGCCGAGGGTCCCGGCAAGAAACGGCCAGCCGAGGAAGATCGCCAGTCCGATCCCGCCGTAGGCCGCATGCGCGATCCCGCCGGCGAGAAAGACGATCCGGTTCACCACGACGAGTGTTCCGACGACCCCGCAAACCAGGCTCACGAGCAGCCCGGCGGCGAGCGCGTGGCGCATGAACTCCATCTGCAGGATCTCGGCCATCTCAATCCTCCCGGTGGACTTCGAAGACGCGGTGGGGGATCCCGTGGGCCACCAGATCGACCGGGCAGCGGTAGGCGGCCTCGAGCAACTCGGAAGTGAGCTCGCCCCCCTCGTGGTGGTGCAGGCGGCGGTTCACGCAGGCGACCGATTTCACCCGCGGGGAAAGCATCATCGTGTCGTGGGTCACGGCGAGGATCGTGACGCGGCGGTTCAGTTCGGCCAGCAGATCGTAAAACTCCGCCCGGCCCCGGGCGTCGATGCTGGCCATGGCCTCGTCGAGCAGCAGGATCTCGGGCCGGGAGACGAGGGCGCGGGCGATGAAGGCCCGCTGCAGCTGTCCCCCCGAGAGCTGGCCGATGCGGCGGCGGCGAAGCCCCCAGACGCCCATCTCCTCCATCGCCCGGCGCACGGCGGCCTCGCCGTCCCGGCCGCCGGACCGCGAAAGCCGCCCTCCGACTCCCAGCCTTCCCATACGCACCACATCGTGCACCGAGATCGGAAAGCTTTTGTTGACATGAACGTTCTGCGGCACGTAGCCCACACGGTGCGCCGCAAGCCGGGGTGCGGTTCCCAGGACGGTGATCTCTCCGCGTCGCGGGGCGAGCAGCCCTAAGATGAGCTTGAGCAGCGTCGTCTTTCCGCCCCCGTTCGGTCCCATCAAAACCAGAAAATCCCCTCGGGGGACGCTCAGGTTCACCTCCTCGAGCACGGAATGGCCGTTGTAGGAAAACCAAAGGCCGCGGATGTCGATCGCCTTCTCGGAAAGGCGGGGTTCCTCGTCCATGTCACCTCAAGGCAGGGCCTCGCGCAGGCGCCCGGCCGTTCGCCGCAGGTTCTCCGCCCAGTCCGCGGCGAGTGGATCGACGGGGATCACCCGGCCTTCGATGCCCCGCGCCACGGTCTCGGCGCTGCGGGTCGAAAACTGGGGCTGGACGAAAACGGCACGGATGCCTTCCTTGCGGGCGAAGCGGATCAGCTCCTCGAGTTGGGCGGGCTTGGGTTCCTTGCCCTCGACTTCGATCGCCCGCTGGTCAAGACCGTAATCGCGGGCGAAATAGCCCCAAGAAGGGTGAAAGACCAGAAAGCGGGATCCCTCCTTGCCGGCGAAGAGCGCGCGCAATTCGGCGTCCAGACGCTCGATCTCCTCGAGAAAGGCCGCATACCCCGCTTCATAGCGCGGGCGATGATCCGGATCAACCGCGAGCAGTCCGTCGCGGATGTGCGCCGCCTGAATTTTGACGAGCCTCGGGGAAAGCCAGATGTGCGGATCGAGCCCGTCGGCGTGCGCGTGCGCGTGGCCGGCGGCGGGGTCGTGGGTGTGCGCCTTGCCGCTCTTGCGGCGGCTCTTGCCCCCCGAGGAAGAGGGTGGGGCCGTCTCGTGGGGGTGACCGGATTCATGACCGTGAGGTGGAAGGGCGATCTTCTCGATCCCCCGGTCGGTGGCGACGATCGGCATCTTCGGGTTCGCGGCCGCAATTTTTTTCAGCCAGGCCTTTTCGAAATCGATTCCGATCGCGAAGTAGACCGCCGCCCGGGAGAGTTCGGTCATCTGACGCGGTCTGGGTTCATAGGAGTGGGGATCCGCGCCGGCGGGCACGAAGACCGAAACCGCGACACGCTCGCCGCCGATGCGCTCGACGAAATACCGCTGGGGCTCGATGCTGACAACGACCGAAAGCGGGGAAGCCGCGATCGCCGCCGCCTTCCAAAGGAAAACCAAAAGACCCCCCATCGTCAGCCAGCGCGTTTTCATCGGAACGCTCCTTTCTGCCACACGGATGCGGATGGAAAAAATGGGATTGGGTCGATTAAGCCGGAAAGAGCCACAATCCCGTAATGCAACTATGTTGCGTTATGAGAGGCCTGTCAAGCCTGGACGGCCGGCGGGAAAAGAAGGACGGAGCGGTGCTTCCGGTCAGGTCTTGAGGATCTGCATCCCCTCGCGGGTGTCTTTCACGGTGTAGCCGAGCTTCTGGATTTCGTCGCGCAGCCGATCGGACTCGGGCCAGTTTTTCGCCTCCCGCGCCGCCTTCCGCGCCGCGGCGAGGCGCCGCACTTCCTCGGGCAGCTCCTCGGGCCGGTGCAGGCGATCGAGGTCAAGGCCCAGCACGCGGTCGAAATCGAGGACCGTCGCCTGTTTGACGGCGGGGGACAGATCGCTTTTCAACAGTTCCTGCACCACCGCCATCGCCCGCGGCAGATTGAGGTCGTCGTTCAGCTCCGCGAGGAACCGCTCGCGGAACGCAGGGTCGGCGGCCGCCTCGGCCGCCGGCGCCCCGAGATCGCGCACCTGATTGCTCAAGTGCTCGAGCCCGGCGCGGGCCGATTCCATCGAGGCGTCGCTGTATTCCATCGGCTTGCGGTAATGGGAAAGAAAGCAGGCGAAGCGGAAGGCAAGGGGCGGGATCCCTTTGCGGAGCAAGGCGTTCTCCAGGGTGAGAAAGTTTTCCTCGCTTTTCGCCATTTTCTTTCCGCCCTGGACCTGGAGAAAGGCCCCGTGCATCCAGAATCGGAAAAAGGGCTTTCCCGTCGCCGCTTCGGATTGCGCGATCTCGTTGGTATGGTGGATGTCGATGTGGTCGATTCCGCCGCAGTGGATGTCGAGCCGCTCGCCCAAATATTTCAGGCTCATCGCCGAGCATTCGATGTGCCACCCCGGAAACCCCGTCCCCCAGGGGGAGTCCCATTCCATCTGCCGCTTCACCCCCGGCGGCGAGAACTTCCAGAGCGCGAAATCGGTCGGGTTGCGCTTCTCGGGATTTTTCTCCACCCGCGCCCCCTCGCGCAGCGCCTCGAGGTTCTGGCTCGAGAGTTTTCCGTATTCCGGAAAACGCGCCGTGTCGAAGTAAATCCCGTCGCTCGTGCGGTAGGTGTAGCCCTTCTCCTCGAGGACGCGGATGAGGGCGATCTGCTCGGGGATGTTCTCGGTCGCCCGGCACCAGACGGTCGGCTCGAGGATGTTCAGTCGCGCCATGTCCTGCCGGAAGGCCTGGGTGTAAAACGCGGCGATCTCCCAGGCGGTTTTGCCCTCGCGGCGCGAGCCGGCCTCGATCTTGTCCTCGCCGAGGTCGCGATCCCCGGTCAGGTGCCCCACGTCGGTGATGTTCATCACGTGGCGCACGCGAAACCCGTTGTAGAGAAGCACGCGCTTGAGCACGTCCTCGAAGAGGAATGTGCGCAGGTTGCCGAGGTGCGCGTAATTGTAGACCGTCGGCCCGCAGGTGTAGAGCCCGACCTCGTCCGGGAAGAGGGGAACGAAGACCTCCTTGCGACGCGAGCGCGTGTTGTAGAGGACAAGGGGCATGCCGGGGGCGAAGGACGTTTTCAGGGAACGCTCTTCTTCCGCGTGCGGGGGCGGGCCGCGGAGGGCTTCCGGGAAGGGGAGGCCGGCCGGGCCGCCGGCGGCTGCTTTTTCAGCTGCTGGATCTCGCGCTTCAGGCTTTTCAGATCCTCGCGGGTGGCGACGTCGGCCTTGCGGAGCACCTCCTTCACCAGCTGGTTTACGCGGGACTCGAAGCCCTTTTGCGCCTTCTCGTAGGTCTCGCGCAGGCTCTTCAAAAACTGGCCGGCCTCCTGTTCCGAGAGCCGGGATTTGCGGGCGATCTCACGGCCGGCGGCCTCGACCTCGCGCCAGGTCTGAAGCGCAAGGCCCAGGCCCGTGTTCAGGGCCTTCTTGAGCGATTCGATCATCGGGCAGGTTCCTTTCCCCCGAGGAGGGCTACTTGAGTTTGCCGAGTACGGCGCTGGCGATCGTGTTTTTCTGGATTTCCTTGGTCCCCTCGTAGATCTCGGTGATCTTCGCGTCACGGTAGAAGCGCTCGACCTCGTACTCGGTCATGTAGCCGTAGCCGCCCAAGAGCTGAATCGCCTCGTCGGCGACCTCGACGGCCGTCCGCGCCGCGTACATCTTGGCCATCGAGGTGAGCTTGGGGTCGATGCGGCCCTGATCGAAGTTCCAGGCGGCCTTGTAGGTCATCAGCCGTGCGAGCTCGATCTTCGTCGCCATGTCGGCGAGTTTGTGCTGCGTCACCTGGAAATCGGCGATCCGCCGACCGAACTGCTGGCGCTCCTTCACGTAGGCGAGCGCGCGGTCGAAGGCGCCCTGCGCGATGCCCAAGGCCTGAGCGGCGACGAGGATGCGGCTTTCGTCGAAGAACTCGAGCACCTGGTAGAAGCCGCGGCCCTCCTTGCCGATCAGATTCGTCGCCGGCACGCGCACGTCGCGGAAGCTCAACTCCGCCGTCGCCATCATGTGGATGCCCATCTTGGCGCCGACATCGGCGGTCGTGAGCCCGGGGCGGTCGGCCTCGACGAGAATCATGCTGATCCCGCGGTAGGAAGGCGTGATGCCGACCTCGGTCTGGCAGAGGGTGCAGTAGAAACCGGCCAGGCCGCCGTTGGTGATGAAGGTCTTGGTGCCGTTGATGATCCACTCCTCGCCGTGGCGCACGGCGGTCGTATCCAGGGACGTGATGTCGGAGCCGTGGCCGGGCTCGGTGAAGGCCCCCCCGGAGAGCATGCGCCCCTCGGCCACGGGAGGGAGGAAGCG
The DNA here is from genome assembly GCA_938048455.1 of uncultured Desulfobacterales bacterium. GTDB lineage: Bacteria > Desulfobacterota > Desulfobacteria > Desulfobacterales > SpSt-501 > SpSt-501. Next base: position 200,473 of record CALIUY010000003.1, read on the forward strand.
TTTTTTCTGCTCTTCCGAGCCGAAGCGCAGGAGGCACTCGGAGGCGAAAGACGCCAGCACGACCGCGCTGCCGATCCCCGAGTCGCGGGCGCAGAATTCCTCGGCGATCAGGATGTTCTCGATCACCCCGAGCCCCTGCCCGCCGTACTGCTCGGGAAAGTGGACTCCGACGAAGCCGAGCTCGGCCGCCTTGCGAAAAATCGCGCGCGGGAACTCGTGCTTGCGCTCGAGCTCGAGGGCGAGCTCCTTGTCGAACTCCCCGCGGGCGAACTCCCGCGCCGCTTTCTGGATTTCCTTCTGGGATTTGGTCAGCTCGAAATCCATGCGCTTCCTCCCGTGCGGGGCGACGTTGTGCGCCGCCTCGCGGCTCCGGCGGCGGCCTTCCTGTCCGCGAAGCGCTTACCACAGGCCCGAAGGCATTGCAAGGCGCCAGAAGCGACCGGGATTGCGCCTTGACTGGGGGCGGGTTCTGCCCTAAAGCGGAAACAAGTCCGCCATCTGCGGGCCGCAACGAAATTCCAGCGCTCAGGAACTGCTCCGATGGCCTTCCACATCGCCATGGCCGGCAAGGGCGGAACCGGCAAGACGACCCTCGCCGGCCTGCTCATCCGCTATCTGATCTCCCACGGCCGCAAGCCGGTGCTCGCCGTCGACGCCGACAGCAACGCCAACCTGAACGAGGTCCTGGGCGTTCCCCTCGCGGAAACCGTGGGGGAGGCGCGCGAAGACATGAAACGCGGTCAGGTCCCCAGCGGCATGACCAAGGACCTCTTCCTCGAGATGAAGCTCGGCCAGGCCGTCGTCGAGGCCGGGGACTTCGACCTGATCGCCATGGGGCGGCCGGAAGGCCCCGGCTGCTACTGCGCGGCCAACTCGATTTTGGTCACCTGCCTCGAAAAGCTGGTCGCCAATTACCCTTGGGTGGTCATGGACAACGAGGCCGGCATGGAGCACATCAGCCGACTGACCACCAAGAACGTCGATGTCCTGATCATCGTCTCGGATGCCTCGCGGCGCGGCCTCGAGGCGGCGTTGCGCATCGAGCGGCTGGCGCGCGAGCTGAACGTCGGCGTGGGGGCAAGCCACCTGATCGTCAACCGGGCCTCGGAGGAGTCCCCCGCGCCGGAGGCGCTGCGGCCGCTCCTCGAGGCGGGTCTCCGTTTCGCCGGGACCGTCCCCGAGGACCGCCGCGTCTACGAATTCGACGCCGCCGGACGGCCGATCATCGAGCTCCCCGAAGATTCCGACTGCCTGCGGGCGGCGTATGCGATCTTCGCGCGCATCCTGCCCTGAACCCGAGGCCGGCACCGTGGTTTCCGGAGCCGGGGACGTCTTTTCCCGCACGAGGAAGACCGATGAAACGCACCGGCCTGGTCTATGACGAGCGCTTCCTGCTGCACCGGACCGGCCCGTATCATCCCGAAGTGCCCGAGCGGCTCACCGCCGTGATGCGGGGTCTCCGGGAAGGCGGGCTCCTCGAACGGCTGGTGCCCGTCCCCGCCGAGCCCGCCGAACTCGTCTGGGTGCAGGCCGTCCACAGCGCCGAGTACGTGCGGCGCTTCGAGGCCGCCTGTCGCAAAGGGGAGAGCGTTTTCGACTCGCCCGACAACGCGATGTGCCGCGAAACCTACGCGGTCGCCCTCCTGGCCGCTGGCGGGGTGCTGGCGGCCTGCCGCGAGGTGCTCGAGGGCCGGCTCGACAACGCCTTCTGCGCCGTCCGCCCCCCCGGCCACCACGCCGAGGCGAACCGGGCCATGGGGTTCTGCTACTTCAACAACGTCGCCATCGCCGCCCGCTACATCCAGCGGCGCTTCGGCATCGAGCGCATCGGGATCATCGATTTCGACGTCCACCACGGCAACGGCACCCAGCACATCTTCGAGGAAGACCCGCAGGTCTACTATTACAGCATTCACCAGCACCCCTCCTTCGCCTATCCGGGAACGGGACGGGAGTTCGAATACGGCCGGGGCGGAGGCTACGGGTTCACCAAGAACTCGCCGGCCCTGCCCGGGCAGGGGGACGACGAATACCGGCGGCTGCTCGAGCGCGACCTCCTGCCGGCCTTCGAACAATTCCGGCCCGAGGTCATCCTCGTCTCGGCCGGCTTCGACGCCCACCGCGACGACGACATGTCCGACATCGCCCTTTCCACCGAGGGGTATGACTGGATCATGGAGCAGATCCTCGCCCTGGCGGCGGCGCACAGCCGGCACCGCCTGATCTCGGTGCTCGAGGGCGGCTATTGCCTCACGCGCCTGCCCGAGCTCGCCCGCAACCACGTGCAGGCCCTGCTCAACGGCTGATGGGGTGAATTCTATCGCATCGAGGGGGAAACCATGTTCGTCAGCAGATCCATGACCCGCGGGGTCATCACCGCCACGCCGGAAACCTCCCTGTTCGACCTCCAGGAGCTCATGAACGCCCATCGCATCCGCCACATCCCCATCGTGGACGCGGAGCGCAAGGTGGTCGGGATCGTGAGCGACCGGGACATCCGCAGCGCACTGCCCTTCCGCTTTTTCAAGGAGGGCCTGAGCGAGGAGGAACGGGGGAAATTCCAGGACATCCGCGCCCGCGACATCATGACCTCGCCGGTGATCACCATCTCGCCCGGCTACACGATCCAGGACGCGCTGCTCCTGATCCAGAACGCCAAGGTGGGGGCGCTTCCGGTCGTGGACGAGGAGGGCCGGCTCCACGGGATCCTCTCCGTGCGGGACCTGCTGCGGGCCTTCATCAATGTGCTCGGCATCGGGGAACCGGGCACGCTGCTTTGCATCCTGGTCGAGGAGAAGGTCGGACAACTCAAGAAAATCGTCGACGCCATCACGGCGATGGGCATCTCCTTCGGCAGCGTGCTGGTCGCACGCTACTGGGAAGAGGACAAGCGCGCGGTCTTTCCCTACCTTCTGACCCAGAACGTGGCCCAGGTGAAGAAAAAGCTGACCGAAATGGGCTACACCCTGATCGATCCCATGCAATGGTATCTCGACCGGATTCCGGACGAGGAGCGCCGGACGCCGCCTCCGCCCCGGCCATGAACCGCCGCCCGATCCCTTCCTCCGCCGAGCTTCACATCTACGAGTGCGCCGGCCGACCGGCCGGCCTGGCCGAACCGCAGGCGGAGGGCTACCTCGGCGCCTGGTGCGAGGAAGAGAGCTGCTTTTTCTTCTTCTCCGTGCCGGCCGACCGCGCGGTCGAGGATTTTCTGGCCCGGCACCCCGGCCTGAAGCTGCGCGACGCCCACCGCCTGGCCTATGCCGACTGGCAGGGAAGCTCTCCGGAAGAGGTGTGCGTCGGCCGCTTCCGCTTCCTTTCGCCCGGGAGGGCGCTCGATGCGGCGGCGCCGGCTTCGACGCCCGCGCTGGTTCTCGACCCGGGGCTGGTCTTCGGAAACGGCGGCCACCCCACGACCCGCGATTGCCTCTCGGCGCTCGAGGAAGCGGTTCGGGAGCGGCTCCCCGCGCGGGTCCTCGATCTCGGCACCGGGACGGGAATCCTGGCGCTCGCCGCGGCCTCGCTCGGCTGCCGCGTCCTGGCGGTCGACGTGAACCTGCTCGCCGCGCGCACGGCCCACCGCAACGCGCTCGCCAACGGCCTGGCGGACCGCGTCCTGGTCGTCGTCGGCCGGGCCGAGGATTTCGCCCGCACCCGGGCCGATCTCGGCCTGGCCAACCTGCACGGAAGCCTGCTGCTCGGGTTGCTCGCCGGCGAATCCTTCCGCCGGACGCCGCGCTGGATCCTCTCCGGCCTTTTGCGCGGCGAGGTGGGCGAAGCCCGGCGCCTGCTCCGCCTGGCCGGCTACGAAATCCGGCGGCAGTGGGCCCACGAGGGCGTCTGGCACACGCTTTTCGCCCTCGACCGAAACTCTCTCTCCGAGGAGAGCGCCTCATGCGCGAGTTGATCACCCGCGCCGCGGCACGGCTTCAGGCGACCCGGCGCGCGGTCGCCCTGACCGGCGCCGGCATCTCGATCGCCAGCGGGATCCCCCCCTTCCGCGGTCCGGGGGGGCTGTGGGAAAAATACGATCCGATGGAGATCGCCAGTCTCGACGCGCTGCTCTCCGACCCCGCCCGCGTCTGGAAGGTGCTGGTCAAGGACCTGAAGGCGGTCATCGAGCGGGCACGGCCCAACGCCGGCCACCTGGGGCTTGCGCGCCTGGAGGCCCTGGGCATCCTCCAGACCGTCATCACCCAGAACATCGACGGCCTCCACCAGCGGGCCGGCAACACGGACGTGATCGAGTTCCACGGCACCTTCGCCTGGCAGCGCTGCATGGGCTGCGGGGCGCGGATCGAAACCCAGCGCGTCGACGACTCCGTTCTTCCGCCGCGCTGCGCCTGCGGCGGGATCCTGCGCCCGGACGCCGTGTTCTTCGGCGAGATGATTCCTTGCGACGCCCTCCTCCGCGCCCGGGAGGCGGCCGAGCGCTGCGAGGTCATGCTCGTCGTCGGCACCTCGGCCGTGGTCCAACCCGCGGCGAGCCTTCCCGGGATCGCCCGGCAGCGCGGCGCTGCGGTGATCGAGATCAACCCCGAGCCGACCCCGCTCACGGGGGTCGTGAGCGACTTTCTCATCCCCGCCGGAGCGGACCAGGTCCTGCCGCTCCTTCTCGCCGAGCTGGAAAGCCGAAGGTGAACGCCTCCTCCTGGGTTTTCCCTTTGCGTCTGCCGCCGCCCAGTCTACGCGACAACACGGCGGACGCCGACCGCCTGGCCGCCGCCCTGCGCCGGGAAATCGGCGCCGAGGTCCGGCTCCCGCTCGAGCTCCTCTACGACCTGCCGGCGGTGCTGCGCGCGGCCGACTGGCGCGTGCGTTGCGCCCTCTTCCGCGAGGGGGACGGCTGGATCGCCACCGGAGTCTTTCCGGGCGAGGAGGGTCCCTCGCCGCTCGGCGCCGCCGTGGACCTGGGGACGACCCGGGTCGCCTTGCGGCTGCTGGAACTCTCCTCCGGCCGCGTCCTCGCCGAGGAGGGCTTCGACAACCCCCAGGCGGCGATCGGCCCCGACATCCTGACGCGCATCCACCACGCGGCGAACCCCGGCGGGCTCGAGGCGCTCGCCGGCGGCATCCGCAAGGCCCTGAACGATGCGCTCTGCGGCCTGCTCGCGGCCCACGGCCGGGAGGCCCGTGAGCTGACCCATCTCGCGGTCGCCGGCAACACGGCCATGACGCACCTCTTTCTCGGCCTCGATCCCGGCCGCATGATCCGCGAGCCTTACCTTCCCGTGGTGAACCGGCCGGGGTTGATCGCCGCCCGGGATCTCGGACTCACCGCGGCGCCTGCGGCCCGGGTCTTCGTCTTTCCCAACATCGGCAGCTACTTCGGGGGGGACCTGATCGCCGGGGTTCTTTTCTCCGGCCTGCACCGCCGCGCGGAGCCCGCGATCCTGGTCGACGTGGGGACGAACGCCGAGGTCGTGCTCGGCTGCCGCGACTGGATGATCGGCTGCGCCGGGGCGGCCGGGCCGGCGCTGGAGGGCGGCATGAGCCGGATCGGGATGACCGCCGCCCCCGGGGCGATCGACCGGGTGAGAATCGACCCTGCGACCGGCGCGCTCTCCTTCCACACCATCGGAGAGGTCGCCCCCCGCGGCATCTGCGGCTCGGGGATGATCGACCTCGCCGCCTGCCTCTTCCGCGCCGGATGGATCGACGCCCGCGGCCGGTTCGTCCCCGCGGCCTGCGGCGACCGGCTCCTCGGACAGGAGGGCGACCGCCTTTTGCTCGTCCCGGCCGATCGGTCGGGGACGGGGGAGGACCTCACGCTCGGCCAGGCCGAGATCGACAGCCTCATCCGCTCCAAGGCCGCGATGTACACCATCCTCGAGACCCTTTGCCTGAGCGTCGGGCTCGACCTCGAGGAGATCGGCACCTTCTTCGTCGCGGGCAGCTTCGGCTGCTTCATCGATCCGCGCTCGGCGGCGACGATCGGCATGCTCCCCGCGCTTCCCGCCGAGCGCTTCCTCCCCCTGGGCAACAGCTCGCTGGAGGGCGCAAGCCTCGTGCTTGCCCGGCCGGAGCACCTCGAGGAAATCCCGTGCCTCCGCGACCGCATCACCTACCTCGAGCTGAACGTGAACGCCGACTTCATGAACCGCTTCAGCGCGGCCAAATTCCTCCCCCACACCGACGCCGCGCGCTTTTCCGCTCCAGCCGACGGAGGTCCCCGGTGAACCGTCCGATCTATCTCGACTACAACGGCACCACCCCCCATCATCCGGAGGTCATCGCCGCGATGCGGCCGTTTCTGGAAGAGCAGTTCGGCAATCCCTCGAGCGGCCACCTCTACGCCGTCCGCCCGCGACAGGCGATCGGGCTTGCACGCCGGCAGGTCGCCGGACTCCTCGGTTGCACCCCGGAGGAGGTCTTCTTCACCAGCGGCGGAACGGAGGCGAACAACTGGGCGATTCTTATGACCGCGCTCGCCCTGGCCGACCGCGGCCGGCACATCGTGACCAGCCGCATCGAGCATCCGGCGGTCCTCAACGTCTGTCGTTTTCTCGAGGAGCGCTTCGGCTTCGAAGTGACGCGGGTCGCGGTGGACGGCCACGGCCGGATCGACCCCGAGGCGGTGGCCGCGGCCCTGCGGCCGGAGACGGTCTTGGTGAGCATCATGCACGCGAACAACGAGGTCGGCACGATCCAGCCGGTCGCCGCGATCGCCCGGTTGGCGCACGAGCGCGGCATCCGCGTGCACACCGACGCCGCCCAGTCGCTCGGCAAGATCCCCGTGCGGGTCGAGGAGCTGGGCGTCGATCTGCTTTCCGTCGCCGGCCACAAGCTCTACGCCCCCAAAGGCGTGGGGGCGCTCTATGTCCGGCGGGGAACCGCGCTCGGCCCTTTTCTGCACGGGGCGGGCCAGGAGGCGGGGAGGCGCGCCGGAACCGAAAACGTGCTCGAAATCGTGGGCCTGGGCAAAGCCTGCGAAATCGCCGCCCGCGATCTCCCGGAGACCCACGACCGGCTGAAGACCCTTCGCGACCGGCTGGAAGCCGCCCTCACCGCGGCGATCCCGGAAGTGCGGGTGAACGGGCATCCCGAGGAACGGCTGCCCAACACGCTCAGCGTCTCCTTCCGGGGGCTGGCCGCGAACCGGATTCTCGAAGCGATCGGCCTCGAGGTGGCCGCCTCGGCGGGAGCCGCCTGCCATGCGGACCGCACGGAAATCTCGCACGTGCTCGCGGCCATGGGGATCGCCGAAGCGTGGGCGGCCGGCACGCTGCGGCTGACGACCGGCCGCATGACCACGGCGGAGGAAATCGACGCCGCCGCGGCCGTGATCGCCCGCGCGGTCGGCTCCTTGCGGCGCACCTGAAATCCCCTGCGGGATTCCTCCGCCGCCTTCGAGCGCGGGTGTCTTGAAATTTTTCCCGACGAGGTTATCGTTTAGCCTCGTTCCGGTTGCGGGCGGCTTCCCCCGCCGCCTTGTGCCGGCGGGATCGCGCCGACCCGGCCGGAACCTTCCGCCAACAACCCGATTCCGTTCCCCGACGAACCCCGGAGCCGACGGCGATGCATCCGCTCCTCGAGGCAGAACCGGCGCTCGACCCGCTGGCCGCGCCGCTGCAGTCCTGCGGACGGCCGGCGGCCGAGCTTGTCCGACGCGCCGACCGTGTCGCGCGCGCCTGCGGGGTCGCATCCGGCGACGTCGCGCGGCGCGCCGCGGCCCGGATCCTGGAACACGCCGGAGACCCCGTGGCCGCGGCCGCGGCCCTGCTGGGCGCGGCCCGCTCCCGGCCGGATGCACCGGCAAGCCGCGAGGCCCTGCGACGCGAATTCGGACCCGTCCTCGCCGCCCTCGCCGAGTCCGACCCCGCCCGCTTCCGCCTGGATTCCCCCGGGGACGGAGACCGCCGGGCCCGTTTCGAAGAGCTGCTCACGGCTTTCGCCGAGCGGCCGCGTCTGGCCCTGCTCCGGCTCGCCTTCCGGCTGGTCGAGCTCGAGGATGCGCTCTACGGCCGCCGCGGCGACGGAGAAGCGCTGGCGCGGGAGACGCTCACCCTCTGGGTCCCGATCGCCGACCGGTTGAGCCTGGGCGGCCTGCGCCGCCGACTCGAGGACCTCTCGTTCCGGCTGCTCGACCCCCCGGGCTACGAGGCCCTGCGCGAAAAGATCGCCCCCATTCAGGAGGGGGACGACCGTTACCTCGCCGCGCTCCGCCGCCATGTCCAGCAGCTGCTCGAGGGCAACGGCATCCGCGCCGAGATCCAGACGCGCACGAAGAGCCTGCACGCCATCCGGCGCAAGATGTTCCGCACCGGCAAGAAGCCCGAGGAGATCATGGATCGGCTGGGGGTGCGGATCATCGTCGAAACCGTCCCCGAGTGCTACCAAGTCCTCGGACTGATCCACACGGCCTTCACTCCGGTTCCGGGGACTTTCGACGACTACATCGGCCGTCCCAAGGAAAACGGCTACCAGTCGCTGCACACGGTGGTGATCCCCGTGCGGGAGCTCTCCCACAAGCCGGTCGAGTTTCAGATCCGCACCCGGCGCATGCATCTCGTCGCCGAGTTCGGCTCGGCGGCCCACTGGCTCTACAAAAACGAAGCGGCGCCGGCGGAAGAGGATCCCGCCGCCCGCCGCCGCCTGGGGTCGCTGCTCGACGAAGAACGGCACGCCGAGAGCCTGGAGGCCTTTCTCGAGCGGCTCTCGCACGCCAGCCCCTGAAGGAGGAGGTCGCCCGGATGAATTCGATGGCCCGCTGGTCCCACGCCTTCCAGATCGTCCTGGTCGGCACCTACCCTCCGCGGCAGTGCGGCATCGCCACCTTCACCCACGACCTCCGGCAGGCGCTCGGCCAGGAAATGCCGGAAGGGCGCTTCTGGGCGGTGGCGATGAACGACGGGGCCGACGGCTTGGCCTACCCGCCGGAGGTGCGCTTTGAGATCAACCCGCGGGTGCTCGCCGAGTACCGCCTGGCGGCCGACTACCTGAACATGATGCGGGTCGACGTGGTTTGCCTGCAGCACGAATACGGCATCTTCGGCGGCGAGCACGGCCACTACCTCCTCGATCTCCTGAACGCGCTGCGCATGCCCCTGGTCACCACCCTCCACACGGTGCTCGAGCGGCCGGACCCCGGCCAGCTCACGGTGCTCAAGCGGATCGCCCGCATCTCCGACCGGCTCGTCGTCATGAGCCGCAAAAGCGCTCAGATCCTTGAAGGCGTCTACGACGTTCCCGGCCGCAAGATCGCTTTCATCCCCCACGGCATTCCTGACGTCCCCTTCGTCGACCCCAACTATTACAAGGACCAGTACGGGGTCGAGGGACGCAAAGTCATCCTCACCTTCGGGTTGCTCTCGCCGGGAAAAGGGATCGAGATCATGATCGAGGCGCTGCCGGCCGTGATCCGGCGCCACCCCGACGTGGTCTACCTGGTTCTCGGAGCGACCCATCCCCACGTGCGTCGCAGGCAGGGGGAATCCTATCGCCTCGGCCTGCAGCGCCGCGCGCGCGAGCTCGGCGTGGGCGACCACGTCATCTTCCACAACCGTTTCGTCGATCTGGAGGAGCTCTGCCAGGTGCTGGGCGCGGCCGACATCTATGTGACCCCCTACCTCAACCCCGAGCAGTCCACCTCGGGCACCCTCGCTTACGCCCTGGGATGCGGCAAGGCCGTCGTCTCGACCCCCTACCGCTATGCCGAGGAGATGCTGGCGGGCGGCCGCGGGCGGCTGGTGCCTTTCCGCGACCCGGAGGCCCTCGCCGCGGCGATTCTCGACCTTCTCGACCACGAAAAGGACCGCCACGCCATGCGCAAGCTCGCTTACACTTCCTGCCGGAACATGGTCTGGCGCGAGGTCGCCCGCAGTTACCTCGAGCTCTTCGCGGAGGTGCGCGAGGAGCGCGAACGCATCCCGCGGGCCGTCTTCCGGGCCCGCACGGCGGAGGAGTTCCCGCGCGAGGCGCCCCAGCCGCGGCTCGACCATATCCTGCGCCTGACCGACGACGTGGGCATCCTGCAGCACGCCCGCTACGGCATTCCCGACCGGCGCCACGGCTACTGCACGGACGACAACGCCCGCGCCCTGATCGCCGTCCTCAAAGCCCGCGAGATGATCGCCGACGGCGCCCCCCTCGACGATCTCGCCGTGCGCTACCTGAGCTTTCTGCAGCATGCCTTCAACCCCGAAAACGGCCGCTTCCGCAACTTCATGGGCTACGACCGCCGCTGGGCGGAGGAGGGGGGATCCGAGGAAAGCCACGGCCGGGCCGTCTGGGGCCTGGGCGTGGCGATCGCGCTCGCCCCCGCGGCGGACTTCGCCGCCGCGGCGCGGAGCCTCTTCGAGGCCGCCCTGCCGGCGCTCGAGCGCTTCACCTCGCCGCGCGCCTGGGCCTACGCCCTCTCCGGGTTGGAGGGCTATCTCAAGCTCTTCCCCGGGGCCAGCGAGGTGCGACGCCTCCGGGACAGCCTCGCCCTGCGGCTCTTGGAGCTCTACCGTGCCGCCGCCGCGCCCGACTGGCCCTGGATCGAGCCGCTGCTCGCCTATGCGAACGGCCGCATCGCCCAGGCGCTCATCCTCGGCGGACGCCGTCTCCACCACCCGGAGATGCAGGCCGCCGGGCTGGAGGGTTTGCGTTGGCTCCTCGCCGTTCAGACCGATCCGCGGGGCCATCTCGTGCCGGTCGGCAACAAGGGCTGGTACCCGCGCGGCGGGGAACGCGCCCGTTTCGATCAGCAGCCGATCGAGGCGGCCGAGCTGATCGAGGCCGCGCTCGAGGCCTGGGAAGCGACCCGCGCCCCGGAATGGCTCGATGCGGCGCAGCGCTGCCTGGAGTGGTTCCTGGGCGGAAACGATCTCCGCACGCCCCTCTACGACCACCGCAGCGGCGGCTGCTACGACGGCTTGACCCCCACGGGCCCCAACCGCAACCAGGGCGCGGAGTCGACGCTCGTCTGCTTTCTGTCCCTGCTCAACCTGAACCAGCTCCGCGGCCGCGAGATCACCGGCGACACCGAGGAGCCGGAAACCTGCGGCGCGCAAGCGGGCACGGAGGCCCGCCATGGCTAACCGGCCGATCGTTCTCGTGAGCTCCTACCCGCCGCGGCTGTGCGGCATCGCCACCTTCTGCGAAGAGGCGCGCGAGTTCATCCGGAAAGCGAATCCCGACCGCGAGGTGCTGGTGATCAGCCACACCGACGGCCGCGGCGAGGGCGTCTATCCCCTGATCGACCTCGCCCGCCGCGACTGGTGGACGGCGGTTGCCCGGAGGATCGAAAAGCTCGATCCCTATGTCGTGCACATCGAGCACGAGTACGGCCTCTACGAATACCGCGACCCTCGGGGCATCGGCGACGGCAACGAGGGCTTTCTCGATCTGCTCGAGGCGATCGGCGCCGTCCCCCTCGTGGTCGAGCCCCACACCGTGCACGGCCGCCTGAGCGACTTCGAGGCCGACTTCATCTTCCGCCTCTGCCAGCGCAGCCACGTGGTCCTCTTCAAGTGCCACTACCAGAAGTGGCGTCTCGAGTGGACCTTCCAGGGGCGCAACTGGAGCGTGCCGCGCAACATCATGGTCGTCCCCCACGGCGCACGGCCCGACAAGCGCTGGGGCATCCACGAGATCCCCCGCATCCGCCGCGAACTCGGCCTCGACCGCGCCGGGCTCGCCGATCACGTCGTCGGCATGATCGGCTGGATCCAGAGCAACAAGCGCTGGGACATCCTGCTCTCGATGTGGGAGGAGCTCCACGAGGAGATCCTCCGGCGCACGGGGCAAGCCTGGGATCTCCTCGCCGCCGGGGCGATGCGCGACCCGCACCACCGGCGCGACTTCGAGGAATGGAAGTCCGAGGTGCTCACGCTCGAGCGCAAAGGAATCGCCCATTACCGCGAGTTCATCCCGCGCGGCGACGACTACTACAAGATGATGGCCGTCTGCGACTTCATCGTGCTGCCGACGATCGACGAGACCCAGTCGGGGACGCTCGCCCGCGTGATCGCCCTGAACAAGCCCTACGTCACGACCGCCCCCATGGAGGGATTGACCGCGCAGACCCTCGAAAGCGAAGGCGGCCTGCTCTTCACGACCAAGGCCATGCTGCGCCAGAAAGTGCTCAAGCTCGCCTGTGACGAGCGGCTGCGCCTGGAACTCGGCGAAAACCTCCGCCGCTACCTCGACGAGGTGGTCTCCTGGGAGCGGATCGCGCGGCAGTACAACGAAGCCTACCGGCTCGCACGCCGGGCCGCCCGCACCGGGGAGCCGGTCGCGCTGGAGCCGGAATTCTGACCCGGCAGGAGGAAATCTTGGGCACCATGAGCGACGCCCGTTTTCGCGAACTCTTCCGGCGGCACCCCGCCAACCCCATCCTTCAGACCCGGGATCTCCCCTATTTGGCGAACTCGGTTTTCAACGCCGGCGCGACGCGCTGTGGAAAGGAGACGCTGCTCTTGCTGCGCGTCGAGGACCGCCGCGGCATGTCGCACCTCACCGTCGCCCGCAGCGCAAACGGCATCGACGGCTGGGTCATCGACCCGCAGCCGACCCTGCTTCCCGACCCCGAGCACCATCCCGAAGAACTCTGGGGGATCGAGGACCCTCGGCTGACCCGCATCGAGGAGCTCGACCTCTGGGCGGTCCTCTACACCGCCTACTCGCGCGGCGGCCCGCTCGTATCGCTCGCCACCACGCGGGATTTCCGCACCTTCGAGCGCAAGGGGGTCGTCATGCCCCCCGAGGACAAGGATGCGGCCCTCTTCCCGGTGCGCTTCCGCGGCCGCTGGGCCATGCTGCACCGGCCGGTCACCGCCTTCGCCGGCGTCGGCGCTCACATCTGGATCTCCTTCAGCCCGGACATGAAACACTGGGGCGACCATCAGATCCTCATCCCCGCGCGGCAGGGCGGCTGGTGGGACGCCAACAAAATCGGCCTTTCCCCCCCGCCCCTTCCGACCGCACGCGGCTGGCTGATCCTCTACCACGGCGTCCGGCAGACCGCGGGCGGCTGCATCTACCGGCTGGGGCTCGCGCTGCTCGACCGGGAGGACCCCACGCGCGTCCAGGCCCGCGCCGACGAGTGGGTCTTCGCCCCCGAGGAGCCTTACGAGATCACGGGCGACGTGGACAAGGTCGTCTTTCCCTGCGGCTGGGTGGCCGAAGGCGACGAGGTGCGGCTCTACTACGGCGGGGCCGACAAGTGCATCGCGCTGGCGACCGCCAGCGTCACCGAGCTCCTCGACTGGGTCGAGGCGCACAAGCACTGGGACCGCCGGGTCTGCTGAGGGAGGCCGCCATGCGCGTGGCGATGCTCTCGCCGATCGCCTGGCGCACCCCGCCGCGCCATTACGGCCCCTGGGAGACGGTGGTGTCGCTGCTGACCGAGGGGCTCGTCGCCCGCGGGGTCGAGGTGACGCTCTTTGCCACCGCGGATTCGATCACCCGCGCCCGGCTCGCCGCGGTCTGCCCGCGGGGCTACGAGGAAGACCCCGACCTCATCCCCAAGGTCTGGGAGTGCCTGCACATCGCCTCGCTCTTCGAGCGCGGCGATGAGTTCGACCTCATCCACAACCATTTCGACTTCCTCCCCCTCACCTACACGGCGATGACGCGCACCCCGGTTCTGACCACGATCCACGGCTTTTCCTCGCCCGGGATCCTCCCCGTGTATCGGGCCTACAACGGCCGGACTTTCTACGTGGCGATCAGCGCGGCCGACCGCCGCCCGGAACTCGACTACCTCGGGGTCATCCATCACGGGATCGACCTCGGCGGCTTCACCTTCCGGGAAGCCCCGGGCGGATACCTCCTCTTCTTCGGCCGCATCCACCCCGACAAGGGAACCCGCGAAGGCATCGAGGTCGCCCGGAGAACGGGTCTGCCGCTCCTGATCGCGGGCATCGTTCAGGATGCGGCCTACTTCGAGTCGGCCGTGCGCCCGCATTTGGATGGCGGACGGATCCGCTATGTGGGAAGCGTCGGGCCCGAACGGCGCGACGAGCTCCTCGGGCGGGCGCGCGCGCTGCTGCACCCCATCGCCTTCGAGGAGCCCTTCGGGCTTTCCGTGGTCGAGGCCATGGCCTGCGGGACCCCGGTCATCGCCTTCCGACGCGGCAGCATGCCCGAGATCGTCGCCGACGGCCGCACCGGGTTCCTCGTGGAAAATCTCGAGGAGATGATCGCCGCCGTCGGGGCCGTCGATCGGATCGACCGCAGCGCCTGCCGACGGCACGTGGAGGCGCATTTCACGGCCGGCCGCATGGTCGAGGACTACCTGCGCGTCTACGAGGAGATCCTCCGCCGCCGCGGCCGCAAGACCGTCCGGCATTCCCCCCAAGCCCCGGGAGGTGTGGGATGAACGCCTCGGCCGCGCCGCTCGTGCGGCGCCACCCGAAAAACCCCATTCTCACCCGCGAGGACGTCCCCTACCCCGTCGTCACCGTGCACAACGCGGGCGCGGTGCGTTTTCACGACCGGTACCTTCTGGTTTTCCGCTCCCATCTCCGCAACGGCCGCTCCATTCTCGGGATCGCCGAAGGCGAAGACGGCTTCTCGTTCCGCGTGCGGCCGGAGCCCTTCCTCACCCCGGCCGCGGAGGGGCCCTTCGCCCCCTACGAGGAGTTCGGCGTGGAAGACCCGCGCATCTGCGCGCTCGAGGGGGCCTTCTGGATCACCTACAGCGCCTACTCGCGCCACGGGGTGCGCATCGGGCTCGCCCGCACCGAAGATTTCGTGCGCGTCGAGCGCATCGCCCTCATCACCCCGGCCGACCACCGCAACGTGGTCCTCTTCCCCGAGCGCTTCGGCGGCCGCTACGCGCGTCTCGACCGCCCCCACTCGCACATCGCCCCCTGGTCGATCTGGATCTCCTGGTCCCCGGACCTCGTCCACTGGGGCGACTCGCAGATCCTCATCCGCCCGGCTCCCTACCATTGGGACGAGATGAAGGTCGGCCCCGGGGCGACCCCCGTGCGCACCCCGCGCGGCTGGCTGAACCTGTTCCACGGCGTCTTCCAGACCATGGACGGCGCGATCTACCGCCTGGGCGCGGCCCTCCATGCCCTCGAGGACCCCCGACGCCTCCTGGGCGTGGCCGACGAGTGGATCCTCCAGCCCGAGGACCCCTGGGAAGTCGCGGGCTACGTTCACAACGTCGTCTTCACCTGCGGGGCGATCCCCGAGGAGGACGGCACGATCAAGATCTACTGGGGCGGGGCGGACACGGTGCTCTGCGCCGGCGTGGCCCGGATCGACGAGCTGGTGGATCTGTGCCTCGAGCGGCCGCGACCGCCGCTGTGAGGCGGTTTCCGCTGCCTGGCCGTTTCGGATAGTCTGCAGGGCCCTCCGGGGGGTTCGGGAAGATGCCATGCGCCCGACCGCCCCATCCCCGCCGGTCTCCTCGGTTTTTGCGCCGCGGGTTGCCTTCCTCCCCCCGCAGCCTTCGAAACCGAAATCCCGGCCTGGCGCGCGGCCCCCCTCTTCGCCGCGGGCCTCTTCCTGCTCGAGGCGCTCGTTTTCTCCGGAGAAGGAAACGAAGGGCGGCCGCGGGTCGGATCTCAGCGCCGAGGGCCTTCCCCTCGGGGATTTTCGGACGCCGCCGACAGCAGGCAGCTCACGAAAAGGAGGGTTCCGTTTTTTTCGTCTTGGCCGCATTCCGCGATTGCCTCGCCGACGCGGACGCAGGTCTCGTCGTAGAGGGCGCTTGTCGTGCCCCCGACGTAGAGGGCGGAGACGGCGAACCGGCAGGTCGCCCCGGAGGAAAGGCCGGTGACGAGAAAGGCGGGGTGCGCGGGATCCTCCAGGGCGGAGAGGGGCAGCTGCGCGATTTTTTCCCAGGGCGCATCCCCCGTGCGGCGGAAGACGGCGTAGCCGACAAGACCGGGATCCGGGTCGGCCCGCCAGGAGAAGAGGAAATCGAGCGCCGCGGCCGCCTGCGGGAGCAGCCCGACGTAGACCGAGACGGCAAGGGCGGGGCGAAGGCCGCTCATCCGCCCCTCAGGAGAAACAGGAGCACAAAGCGGGGATCGAGGTTCTCGGGGGCGACCCGGCCGTATTCCGCCTCGAGCTCAAGGAAGAGCTCCTCCAAAATCGGCCCCCAGGAGTCGCGGATATCCTCTTCGCCGATCCCCGTTTCCGCGGCCAGAAAGGAGACGAAGTCGGAGCGCCTCGCTTCGGGGATGCGCCGGGGGGACTCCGGGGCGGCGTTGGGCCCCGGCGCGAAGAGCGCGGCGAAAAAGGGCCGGAAGGCCGAAACCGGAAGCGGCGCAAGCGGCTCTCGGGGCAGACCGAGCCGCCTTGCGGCCCAGGCGGTGAGCAGCAGATTCTTCCAGGTGAGAAAGCGGTAGCCCCCCGCGGGGCCGAGCTGCGGGGCAAGCCGGCCGAGCAACCGGTCGACCTCACGGATGCGCTCCAGGACGGCCGCCGTTTCGGCGATGTCGCCGCGCGAGGAAAACTCGCGGTACAGAAGTCCCCTGCGGTAGTTGTCATAGAAGAGGGGTTTTTTGAGCAGGATCCCTCCCAAAACGCCCATCCAGCGCTCGCCCCAGAAACTCAACTTCAGCCCCTCGCGGGCGAACCAACTCGCGGCGAGCCATTTCTCGGTCTGCCACTTGAGTTGCAACGCCTCGCCGAAGCCGAAGCGGAAGAGGTCGACCAGCGGGTGGCGCAACAGCAGGGCGGCGGTGCGTGCGGGATCCGCTCCGCCCTCCGCCGCGCCGGCGAGCGTCTCCAGGGCGATTCCCAGATACCCGCAAGCCTTGGCGACCACCTCGCGCAACTCCTCGCGGCTTCGGACCGTGCGGCGGTCGGCGGCGATGATGCGGTTGCAGAGGTTGGCGAACTCCCACTGCAGAAACAGCAGCCGCTCGCCGGGCTCGATCCGCGCGAGCGCCTGCCGCAAGGGTGTCGCCTCGGGCAACTCGCGCAAGGGCAAGGCCGGAACCGGAAGCAGGCCTTCGGCCTCTTCCGCGGGGGGCCGCGGGTAGTGTTTCGGCCGACTCCGCGCAAGCCGCCCGGCCGTGAGCGGCTGGTAGATCCCGATCGCCTCGTCGAAAGGGACGAAGCCCTTTTCGGCCAGCCGCACGTTCCGCCAGCGGTATTCCTCCTCCTCGGTCTCGGCCGGGATCACGTGGGCCGCCTCGAGGAGTACGCTCTGGAAGACGAGGTGGTCTTCGGCGGCGATTCTCTCGAGGAGCCGGGGAAGAAAGCGGCGGCGGCGGTCCTCGTCGATGTCCGATCCGCCGGGCAACCGCGGCAGGTCGAGGATGCGCCAATAGTAGACCTGATCGAAGGTGAAGAAGCCTTCGCCGAATTCCGAAGGGTCCTGGTCGTGCTCGCGGATGCGGACTTCGAGGTTGTGGAAGAGGTAGAGCTCGCCGAAGGTGAGCCGTTCCTGCAGCAACCAGCGCACGAAGCGCTGGGGGTCGGCCGCGAGCAGCAGGTCCATCCAGCGCGTGGTCCGGTGCACCTCGAGCCGGTCCCCGGCCCAGACCTCGACGTCGAGCAGGTGGTCCCACTGGCGGTTCGAGGCGAGCCTGAGCAGCGGCAGTGCATCCTCGGGGCCGATGTCCTGGACGAGGAGATAGAAATCGGTCTCGGGGATCGTGTGCACGAGGGCGGCCGGCTGCGGCGCGGCGAGGATGCGCTCGAGCGCCTGCTCCGCGGGAAGCGCGAGAATCTCGGCCCGCAGGCGCGCCAATTCCCGCAGCCGCTCGCCGGCGGCGGCCGCGGGCTCGGGAGGCGGCGAAGGGGGACGGTCAGCCATGGCGATCCGGTCCAAATCTATCAGGGCTGCGGTCGGCTGGCAAATCGGTTCCCTTCATCGCCGCCGTCCGCGGGCAAGCGGCGCAGCAGCCAGAGGCCCGGCGCGGCGGCGAGCGTGCAGGCGAGGAAAAAGGCCGGCCATCCCATGTGCGCCGCCGCCCACCCGGTCGGGGCCGCGGCGAGAACGCGCGGGATGCCCATCAGCCCGGTCAGGAGCGCGTACTGGGTAGCGGTGAAGGCGCGCCGGGTCTGGCTCGCCATGAAGGCGACCAAGGCGCTCGTCCCCATGCCGCCCGTCAGGTTCTCGAAGGCGATCACCGCGGTCAGAAGGGGCAGACGGTTTCCGGCGAACGCCAGGAGAACGAAGCCTGCGGTGGAAGCGGCCTGAAGCAGGCCGAAGACCCCGAGGCTCCGGCGGATCCCCTGGCGCAGGATCCACAGGCCGCCGAGAAGCCCGCCGGCGATCGTCGCCCAGGAACCGAAGAGCTTGACGACGGTCCCGATCTCGGATTTCGAGAACCCGATCTCCAGGTAAAACGGGACGGTGATCGCCGCCGCGAGCGTGTCGCCGATTTTGTAGAGAAGGACGAAGGCGAGCAGGCGGAAGGCGCCTTCCCGGCGCAGGAAGTCGGCGAGCGGCCCCCAGACCGCCTCGCGGAGCGTTTCCGGCGGAGCGGGCGTCCCTTCGGGCTCGGGGGCGAGAAGCGTGGTCAGGATCCCCGGGATCATCCCCGCCGCGAGCAGAAGGTAGACCTGCGAAAAGGGGAGCAGGTCGGCGAGGATCAGCCCGCCCCCGCCCGATCCCCACATGCCGATGCGGTAGCCGTAGACATAGAGCGAGGAGCCGAGCCCGAGCTCCCGCTCGGGGAGGTCTTCGCGGCGGTAGGCGTCGACCACGGTGTCCTGGGTGGCGCTGAAGAAGGCGACGACGAAAGCCGCGAGCGCCAGCCCCAGGGCCTGCCGGCCGGGGTCGAAGAGGGCCATGGCGGCGATCGCGAGCGCCAGCCCCGCCTGCGCGACCAGCAGCCAGCCGCGGCGCCTGCCGAGGAAGGGCGGCGTGAAACGGTCGAGAACCGGGGCCCAGAGCACCTTCCAGGCGTAGGGCGCCTGGACGAGGCTCACCATCCCCAGCAGCGCCAGATCGACTCCGCCTTCCTTCATCCAGGCCTGGAGCAGTCCCATCGTCAACGGGAGGGGAAGCCCGCAGGAGACGCCCATGAGGAAGGCGACCGCCATGCGGCGGTGGAAAAGCACGGCCGCGAAGCTCACGGCCCGGTCAGGCCCGGAGGGCGGCGGAAGCGCTCCGGAGGCGGGTTCCGGCTTCACGGGTTCCAGGGATCGCCGGGCGGCATGTGACGGCGGATCCAGCCCATCACGTTTTCGAACTTGTCGCGCAGCTCGGCCATGGCGCGGCCGCGGTGGCTGACGCGGTGCTTTTCCTCCGGGGTGAGCTGGGCGAAGGTTTTGCCGAGCGGGGGGTAGTAGAAGATGGGGTCGTAGCCGAAGCCGTGTTCTCCCGCCGGCTCCTCGGCGATCCAGCCCTCGCAGCGGCCCTCGTAGGTGAGCGCCGGTCCCGAGGGAACGGCCAGCGAGAGCACGCATTCGAAGGCCGCGCGGCGGTCGCTTCGGCCTTTCATCGCCGCCAGCAGCCGCGCAACCCGCTCGGCGTCGGAGAGTCCCGGGCCGCCGTAACGCGCCGAGAGGAGGCCGGGTGCGCCCCCGAGGGCGGCGACGCAGAGCCCCGAGTCGTCGGCGAGCGCGGGGACCCCGAGGATGCGCGCCGTGAAACTCGCCTTCTTGTAGGCGTTCTCCTCGAAGGTCGCCCCGTCCTCCTCGATTTCGGGGAGCACTCCGAAGGCGGTGAGATCGCGCACGTCGACGGGAAAGCCCGAGAGCAGCCTCTGCAGCTCGCGGGTCTTGCCGGGGTTGCGTGTGGCGATGACGAGCAGGGGGGAGCGCGGGCTCACGGTCCGGGGGTCTCCTTTCGGGGGATCGCGCCCCTTCTACGCGCTCCGCGGTGCGGTTGCAAGGCCGGCGCCGCCGCTTTACAAGGAAGTCCGCCCGTGTATAATTTCCGCCGCGGTCGGGGATCCCGCCCGCATTTCCCCTCCGGTGAGGCCGTCTCGCGATGCTCCGAGAGCTCGCCATCCGCAACTTCGCGATCATCGACGATCTCCGCGTTCGTTTCGAACCGGGCCTCACGGTGATCACGGGGGAAACCGGGGTCGGAAAATCGATCCTCGTGAACGCCCTGAACCTGGTGCTGGGCGGCCGCGCCTCGGCGGAATGGGTCCGCACCGGCTCCGAGGCGGCCGAAGTGGAGGCCTTTTTCGAGGCCGGCGCCGGCTCCCCGGCCGCCCAGGCGGCCGCTCAGGCGGGCTACGAGGCCGATGGCGGCATCCTCGTGCGGCGCGTCGTCTCGCGCACCGAGGGAAACCGCGTCTACCTGAACGGACGGCTCGCCACCCTGCAGGTGCTCTCCGCCGTGGTCGAGCCGCTGGCCAGCATCTCCGGCCAGCACGCCCACCAGGCGCTGCTCCAGGAGGAGCGCCACCTCTGGCTGCTCGACCAGTTCGCGGGGCTCCTCGCCGAGCGCGCCGCCGTAGCCGCGCGGGTGCGCGAGCTCTCCCCGCTTTTCGAGCGCCTGCGGGAGCTTCGCGCGCGCAGCGCCCGGCGCGCCGAGCGGCAGGAGCTTCTCTCCTTCCAACTCCGCGAGATCGATGAGGCCGCCCCGCGCGAGGGCGAGGACGCGGAGCTCGAGGCCGAGCGGCTGCGACTCAAGAACGCCGCGGCGCTCGTTTCGACCGTGGAGGCCGCCCTCGAGTCGTTGCACGGGGGGGAAGGGTCGGCCACGGAGCGGATCGGCGCGGTACGCCGCAGCCTGGAGAAGATGGGGCGCATCGACCCTGCGCTCGCCGCCGAAGCCGAGGCCGCGGCCGAGCTGCTCTTCCGTCTCGAGGAGCGCTGCGAGGCGCTGCGGGGTTATCTGAAGACCGTCGAGTTCGAGGGGGGGCGCCTCGAGGAAATCGAGGCGCGCCTCGATCGGTTGAACCGGCTCAAGCGCAAATACGGCGGAAGCCTCGCCGCGGTGCTCGAAGAGCGAGCCCGCGCCGCCGCCGAGCTGGCGGCCGTGGAGCACCTCGAGGAGGAGATCCGCGAAACCGAGGCGGCGATCGGCCGGATCGGGGAGGGGCTGCGGCGCGAGGCGCTCGCCCTCTCCGCGCGGCGCCGCCAGGCGGCCCAAGCGCTTGAGGAGGCGGTCGCCCGCGAGCTCGCCTCCCTCAAGATGAAGGGCACCCGCTTCGGGGTGGAGTGGCTTCCGCCCCCGGCCGAGACGACGGCCGACGGGCTCCTGCCCCGCGCCGACGGCCACCCCGTCGGCGAAAGCGGCATCGACCGCATCCGCTTCACGATCGCCCCCAACGTGGGCGAGGTCTTGAAGCCGCTCGCCGCGATCGCCTCGGGCGGCGAGCTCTCGCGCGTCGTGCTCGCCCTCAAGTCCATCCTCGCCCGCAACGAATCGCTCGCCACGATCGTCTTCGACGAGGTCGACGCCGGGATCGGGGGCGCGGTCGCCGAAGGCGTGGGGCGCAAGCTCGCACGGTTGGCGCGGCACCACCAGGTGATCTGCATCACGCATCTGCCGCAGATCGCGCGCTTCGGAACCCACCACCTGCGCATCACCAAGGAGGTCCGGGAAGGCCGCACCCGCAGCCGCATCGAGTCTCTCGACCCCGAGGAGCGCACCCGGGAAATCGCCCGCATGCTGGGCGGGGAGAAGATCACGAAGCTCACGCTCGAGCACGCGCGCGAGCTGCTCGGCAAGGCATGAAAAAAGCCCCCGCGGGCGGGGGCTTTTTTCTTCAGGCATCGCGGGCCCCCCGGCGACGGGGGACCCGGCGGGCGGCGGGTCAGACGAGTTTTTCCACTTCCGAGGCCGCGGGCCCCTTGGCGCCCTGCTGGATCTCGAAGCGCACCTTGTCGCCCTCCACCAGCGAGCGGAATCCCTTGCCCTTGATGGCGGAATAATGGACGAAAATGTCCTGTCCGTCGTCTTTCTTGATGAACCCGTAGCCCTTCTTCTCGTTAAACCACTTCACGACTCCTTCCGGCATGACCTCTTCTCCTCCCCTGTGGTGTGTTATCCGACGACCTTCTCGACATTGACGGCGGACGGGCCTTTTTCGCCCTGCTCGACATCAAAACGAACCCGGTCGCCTTCGGCCAGCGATTTGTAGCCCTCGCCGCGGATGGCGGAGTAATGGACGAAGATGTCCTTGCCGCCCTCCTGCTGAATGAAGCCCCAGCCCTTCTTGTTGTTGAACCACTTGACGACGCCTTCCTGCATGCCGCTCGACAACCTCCCTGCATGAGATCCCGGCCGGCCGGGACCCGTTTCCGCCCGCCGCTCGGGTCAGGACGCGGGATCGGCGGCGGCCGTTGGCGAACAAAAAAAGGCAGAGCCCGCAAGAGCTCTGCCTGGATCGATCACGCCACAAAACACCAGAACATTCGGTACACGCTGCCGCTCGAACCGGAGCCCGCGCCGCAATCCACCGCGCAAGCGGCGCGATAGGGCGCATCATTTCGAAAAACCCCCTGAATGTCAACAAAAAAAGAGCGCCCGCGCCGCTTTTCGTCGAAGCCGCCGAAGGCGCCCCACATCTTGTGGCCGGGGGCGCCGGCACTCCCTACCGACAGCGAGGCTTGCAGGGGGGCGGACCCGGCTGGGCGCATCCGGCTCGCCTTCGGGGGCGTCTCCCCGATGCTCCGGCTGGATGATGCGGGCGCACCGCGGCCGGAGAAGTCCGCGAGGGGATCGACGCCCTCGGGATCGATCTCGGGGAGTCGCCCCGACTTCAAGGCGGAAAACCCCGGCCAGGCGGCCGCAGCCTTCGGCGGATCCCTTCTTCGTGGGGCTCGCCGTCGACCTGCCCCTTGCTTTCGGCGCCCGCCGCCTCACCCGCCCCCCTCGCTGAAGAGGACCCAAAAGTTTACATTGAATTGACATTGACATTTACATTTCGGCGGCTATACTGGAAGCGAGCCGGCACCGAGATTCTCCGCGACGGGACGCCGGCGCATTCCGCCGCCCCCCGCCGGAGGACCCCGTAACGGAGAGGCACCATGGTCGTCCCGCTGACCCCCGTCCAGGAACGCCTGCTCGATTATCTGCGCCGCCGCATCGCGGAGGAAGGGCGCACCCCCAGCCTGCGCGAGGCCGCCTCCGCGCTCGGGGTGAGCCATGCCGCGGTCGCCCGCACCCTGCGCGCGCTCGCCGCGAAGGGCTGGATCCGGCGCGAGGGCCGCTACGGGCGCACGATCGTGCTGCTGCGCGCCGCCCCCCCCGGTGCGGGGCGCGGCCGCGAAGTTCCGGTCGTCGGCCGCATCGCGGCCGGTCTGCCCCTCTACGCCCAGCCCGAGTGGGAGGGCTGCCTCGTGGTCGACGCCGTCCTCTTCCGCGGCGAGCGGCTCTTCGCCCTGCGGGTCCGCGGGGACTCGATGCGCGGGGCGGGGATCCTGGACGGCGACTTCGTCGTCTGCGAGCCGCGCCAGTACGCCGAAAACGGCGAGATCGTGGCCGCCCTCGTCCGCGGCGAGGAAGCGACCGTGAAACGCTTCTTCCTGCGCTCCGGCCACATCGAACTGCGGCCCGAAAACCCCGCCCACCCCGTCCAACGCCACGGCTTCGGCGAGGTGCTCGTCCAGGGACGGGTGATCGGGGTCGTCCGCCCGCCCGCCGCCGTAGGCGGGCCGCGGGAGAAAACGCGGTGAGCGAAGGTTGCGAGATCCGGGTCGGCACCTGCGGCTACTCGTACCCCGAGTGGATCGAGGCGGGCTTCTATCCGCCGGGCACGCGGGCGGCGGACATGCTCCCCCTCTACGCCCGACACTTTTCCGTGACCGAGCTCAACTTCACCTGGTACCAGATGCCCAAGGCCCAAGCCCTGGAGCGCATGCTGCGCCTGGCCCCGCCGGGTTTCGCCTTCACGGCCAAGCTCACGCGCACGCTCACCCACGAGGTCGATCCCGGGCAGTGGCGCGGCCAGGCGGCGCTCTTCCGCGAAGGGATCTCCCCGCTCCTCGAGCAGCGGCGTCTGCTCGCCGTTCTCCTCCAGTTCCCGGCCTCTTTCGTCCGCGCCCCGGCCTCCCGGCTCTACCTCGCGCGGCTGATCGAGGAACTCGAGGGCCTGCCGCTCGCGGTCGAGTTCCGCCACGCCTCGTGGGCCGAGGAGCGTGTCTTCCGCGAGCTCGAGCGCCGCCGCGTGACGCTCGCCGTCCTCGACGTCCCCCCGCTTCCCGGCCTGTTTCCCCCCGTCGAGGCGGTGACCCACCCCGGGCTCTTCTACGTCCGCCTCCACGGCCGAAACGCCCGCGGCTGGCGCTCGGGGAACCTCCAGCAGCAGTTCGACTACGACTACGCCGAGCCCGAACTCCGCGCCTGGGCCGAGGGGCCGATCCCGCGGCTCGCCGCGCGCGCCGCCCGCGGGGTGATCGTTTTCAACAATCATGTCCGCGCCCAGGCCGCGCGCAACGCGCTCGGCCTGCAACGGCTGCTCGCCGCCTCCGGCCTCCTCAGCGCGCCGCCGCCATGGAACGAAGCATCATCCACCTGAACGTGGCCGACTTCGCCGCGGCCGTGGAACGCGCCTTCGACCCGCGGCTTGCGGGACGGCCCTTCGTGATCGCCCGGGCGGAGGCGGTGCGGGCGACGGTTTTCGACATGAGCGAAGAGGCCTTCCGCGAAGGCGTACGCAAAGCGATGCCGCTCGCCCGGGCCCTGCGCCTGTGTCCGCAGGCGCGCCTCCTGCCGCCGCGGCCCGAGCGCTACGCCCGCGCCATGCGCCTTCTCCTGGAGGCCGCCCTTCCCTACACGCCGCGGATCGAGACCGGGCGGGCGGACGGACACCTCTTCCTCGACGCGACCGGAACGCGGCGGCTGTTCGGCCCCCCGATGGACATCGCCTGGCGGCTGCGCCGCGAAATCCGCGATCGCCTGGGATTCTCGCCGATCTGGACGCTCGCCCCCAACAAGCTCGTCGCCAAGGCCGCCTCGCGCCTGGTGAAGCCCGAGGGCGAATACATCGTCGCCGAGGGCGAAGAAGAGGCCTTCCTCGCCCCCCTGCCGCTCGAGATCATCCCCGGCCTCGAGCGCCGCGATCTCGACGCCCTGGGGGCCTTCCGCCTCCGCCGCGCGGGCGAGGTGGCCGCGCTCGGGCTCGAGGAGCTGCGCCTGCTCTGCGGCGAACGCGCCGCCTTCCTTCACGAAGCCGTGCGCGGGATCGACCCCTCGCCCGTGCGCGTCGCGGGAGAGTCCGACCCCGAGGTCGGAGGCGAGGAGCGCTTCGCGGGCGAAACCGCGGACGAGGAGGAGCTCTTCGCCGCCGCCGCCCGGCTGGCCGAGCGCGCGGGCGCCGCGCTCCGCCGCCGCCGCCTGGCGGCCCGCCGCCTGCGGGTTTCGCTGCGCTACGCCGACGGCGGAAGCGCCCAGCGCCGAATTCGGCTCCTCCCGCCCACGGCGGACGACGTTCTCCTGCGCGACGCCGTCCGTCGCGCGGCGAGGGCGGCCTGGCGGCGCCGCCTGCGCCTGCGGGGCCTGGCGCTCGCCTGCGAGGACCTCGTCTTTCCGCCCGCCCAGCTCGCGCTCTTCCCCGATGCGGGAGGGGCCGAGACCCGCCGCCCGCGGCTGACGGCGGCGATCGACCGCGTGCGGCGCCGCTTCGGGGAGGAGGCGCTGCGGGTCGCGGCCGCGCTCCCGCCGGGGGGGGCATGATCGCCCTCGGGGTCCACTCGCACTACTCGCTGCTGCGCGGCACGGCCTCGCCCGGAGCGCTCTGCCGCGCCGCAAGCCGTCTCGGCTACCGCGCCCTGGCGCTCACCGACACGGACAACCTCTACGGGCTCTGGGCCTTTCTTGCGGCCTGCCGCCGCGAGGGAATCGAGCCCGTCGTGGGGGCCGAGCTGACCGATCCCCGCCGGGGGGACGGCCTCGCCCTCTGCCTGGCCGCGACCGCCGAAGGCTACCGCAGCCTCTGCCGGCTCCTCAGCCGCCGCCGCTTCGCGGAGGCGGAGGGGTTCGATGCCGCCGCCGCGATCGCCCGTTTCGCCTCCGGCCTGCTCGTGCTCGCGGAAAACGCCGAGCTCCTCGAGCGGCTGCACGCCTGCGGGGTGCCGGCCGCCGCGGCCGTCACGCCGCAGGCGATCCTCCGCTCCCACCCCCTGCGTCAGGCGGCCCGCAGGCTTCACGCCCCCGAGTTCGCCGTCCATCCCGCCTTTTTCCTCTCCCCCGACGATCACCGCCTGCACCGGCTGCTCCGGGCGATCGACCGCCGGACGCTGCTTGCACGCCTTGCCGCGGAAGAGGCCGCCCCGGCCTCGGCCCGCCTGCTTTCGCCCGCGGAGCTCGCCCGGGCCTTCGCCTCCGACCCCGACCTCCTCGCCGCCTCCGAGGCCCTCGGCGCCTCGGTCTCCTTCCGGGGGCCGCGCTTCGGGTCGGTCCTCCCGCCGCGGCCCGGGGAGACGGCCGCCGAGAGCCTGGCCGCGCTTCGCCGCGCGGCCTACGAGGGCGCGCACCGCCGCTACGGCGCGGAGCTCCCCGAGGCCGTCGTCGAGCGGCTCGAGCACGAGCTCGACCTCATCGGCCGCAGGGGCTACGGCGCCTATTTCCTCATCGTGCGCGACATCGTGGCTCTGAGCCCCCGCACCTGCGGTCGGGGCTCGGCCGCCGCCTCGCTGGTCGCCTACTGCCTGGGGATCACGAACGTCTGCCCCCTGAAGCACAACCTCTATTTCGAGCGCTTCCTCCACCCCGGCCGCACGGACCCGCCCGATATCGACGTCGACTTCGCCTGGGACGAGCGCGACGCCGTGATCGCCGCCGTGATCGCCCGCCACCGCGGCCGCGCCGCCCGCATCGCCAACCACGTCCTCTTCCGGCCGCGGCTGGCCCTGCGCGAAACCGCCCGCGCCTGGGGGATCGGCGAGGCGGAGATCCTGCGTCTCTCCCGCCGCCTGCCCGATTTCTGGTTGGAAGACGGGGAAGAGGCCGCGCTCGAAGCCGAAGAGCCGGAAACGACCCGCCTCCCCGACCCCTGGCCCGAGGTCCTCGAGCTCGCGCGCCGCTTGGTCGGAATCCCGCGTCACCTCTCGCTCCACCCGGGCGGGGTGGTGATCACCCCCGGGCCGATCACGGACTACGCCCCGATCGAGCCTTCGGCCGCGGGCGGGCCGCTCCTGCCGTGGGACAAGGACGGCGTCGAGGAAGCGGGACTGGTCAAGATCGATCTCCTCGGCAACCGCAGCCTCGCCGTGATCCGCGACACGCTCGCTTCGCTGGGGGAAAAGGCCCCCTTCCGGGATTTCTTCGCGGGATCCCCCGAGGAGGATTTCGCCACCCAGCAGACGGTCGCCCAGGGGCGGACCCTGGGCTGCTTCTACATCGAAAGCCCGGCGATGCGGCTTCTGCTGCGCAAGGGCCGCGTCGGCGACTTCGACCACCTGGTGATCCTGAGCAGCATCATCCGCCCCGCGGCCGGAGCCTACATCCGCGAGTTCCTGCGGCGTCTGCACGGCGGCCCCTGGGAGCCGCTTCACCCCCTGCTCGCCGACATCCTCGCCGAAACCTTCGGGCTGCTCGTCTACCAGGAGGACGTCGCGCGCACGGCGGTCGCGCTGGCCGGCTTCAGCCCCGCCGAAGCGGACGGGCTGCGCAAGGTCCTCTCCAAGAAGGACCGCGACCGCGCGCTCGCCGACTTCGCCCGCCGCTTCCGCGAGGGGGCGCGCGCGCGGGGGCTTTCCGAGGCGCAGATCGCCGCCGTTTGGGACATGATCCTGAGCTTCGAGGGCTACTCCTTCTGCAAGCCGCACAGCGCCTCTTACGCCCGCGTCTCCTTCCAGGCGGCTTATCTGAAGACCCACCACCCGGCCGAATTCATGGCCGCCGTGCTCGCCAACGAGGGCGGCTTCTACCGCCCTCTCGCCTACGTCTCCGAGGCCCGGCGCCTGGGCCTGCGCGTGCTCCCTCCCGACGTGGCCGCAAGCGCGGTGCGCTGGAGCGGAGGCGGCCGAACTCTCCGGGTGGGGCTTTCCGCCGTGCGCGATCTCTCGGCGGAGTTGCCCGTACGCATCGTCGCCTGTCGGGCGGAGCGCCCCTTCGCCGACCTCGAGGACTTTCTCGCCCGCACCCGCCCCACGGCCGAAGAGTTCCGCGCCCTCCTCGACGCCGGTGCCCTGGACGGCCTGGGCGGTGGGGAGGACCGCGCCGTTCTCGCCTTCCGCGCCGCACGCCTGCGCTGCGCCCGCGGCGGAAGCCGCCCGCAGCAGGAATCCCTCTTCGCCCCGCCCGCCGCGGACGGGCCTCCGCCGCGTTTCCCGCCCGAGGAGCCGCACGAGCGGCTGCACCGCGAATTCGCCGTCCTCGGTTTCCTCTGCGACCGCCACCCGATCGAGCTCTACGCCCCGGCCGTGGAGAAAGCGGGAGGCCTGCGGGCGGTCGAACTTTCCTCCCGCATCGGCCGGCGCGTGCGCTTCGCCGGCTGGCCGATCACCGGGAAACTCGTCGCCACCCGAAGCGGCGAGCCGATGGCGTTTCTCACCTTCGAGGACGAAACCGGTCTCCTCGAGGCGACCCTTTTTCCCCGCCCCTACCGCCGTTTCCGGCGCCTGCTCGCGACGGACCGGCCGCTGCTGCTGGCGGGGCGGGTCGAGGAAGACGGGGGGGCCCTCACCCTGACCGTCGATTCCCTGGAGCCCCTTCCGTCGCCTCTTCCCGGTGCCCGCCGGGGAAGCCGGACTCCTCGGGCGTGAGGCGGGCGTAGAGGTCGCCGGAGACGACGCGGCCGGCCGGCGCGGAGAGGGCCGCCACGGCAAGAGAACCCTCGACCCAGCGGGGGTGCTCAAGCCGCAGACGCTCGGCCCGGCTCCAGTTGAAGCGGTAGGGGCCGAGCGCGGCGAGCCGGCCGATGCAGGCGCGGGCGATGCCGGGGGCGAAGCTCAGGAACTCGAAGGAGAGGCAGGCGAGCGGGCGGCTCAGGCCCGCGAGCACCTCGGCCTCCCAGCCCTCGACGTCGATCTTGCAGAAAGCGGGCTCCCCCCAGGCGTGGACGAGACGATCGAGCGTCGTCACGGACACGGGCCGGGTGCGGTCCCAGCGCTCGCCCCCCCGCGCCGCGGAGGCCATGCGCGCGCGCCACTCCGCTCCGGCAAGGCCGCTCAGGGTCGGGTTGCGGCGGTTGATGTGCAGAAGGGCCCCACCCGGCCGGGCGCCGACGGCCTGCTCGAGAACCACCACCCGCGCGTTTCCCGCCCAGCGCCGGCGGAGCAGCGCGGCGCACAGGGGTTGCGGCTCGACGGCCACCACCCGCCGCGCCCCGAGGTCGAGAAAAACCTGGGTGCGGCTCCCCACATGGGCTCCGAGATCGAAGCAGAGGGCGCCCGGCGGGACGAAAGCGCGGTAGAAGCGGCGCAGGCGGCGGCGTCTTCCGGGGCGGGCAAGATAGATCGCCACGGAGCGCAGCAACCCGTAGAGCGCGGCCGGATCCATCAGCCAGCCTCGAAGACGAGCAGGCGGTAGGCCGTGATTCCCGCCCGGTAGCAGCGCTGCTTGGCTTCGCCTCCGAGGAGCATCTGGACGTAGAGGCTTTTTCGGATCCGGCGGCCCGCCAGATGCAGGAACAGGGCGATCGCCCGGTCCCGCGGCCGGCCGAGGCGCAGCCACGGCGTGAGATCCCGCCGCCGGATCCACCGCATCCCGGCCGCGGCCGCGGCGCTGACGACGGCTCCTTCGGGGAGCAGCGAAGGAAGCCG
The DNA here is from genome assembly GCA_938048455.1 of uncultured Desulfobacterales bacterium. Classification (GTDB taxonomy): domain Bacteria; phylum Desulfobacterota; class Desulfobacteria; order Desulfobacterales; family SpSt-501; genus SpSt-501. Next base: position 229,990 of record CALIUY010000003.1, read on the forward strand.
CCAACAACGGCGGTACGTCTCGAGCAGGACCGAGGCGGCAGGCCCCGGCTCCCCCGCGGCGCCTTCCGCAAGGACATCGTCGATCAGGGCGAGCCGTCCGCCCGCGTCAAGCAGCGGCGCCGCAGCACGGAAGAACGCCGCGGCGTCCGGGGCATGGGCGAAGGCTTCGATCGCGAAAGCGAAATCGCAGGCGAAGCGGCGGGGGTCGAGATCCAGGAAATCGGCCTCGGCGAAGCAAAAACGGCCCGCCTCGCCTGGGGGGATCGCGCGGCGGGCGTACTTTGCCTGGAGGGGGCTCAGCGTCACCCCCGTCAACCGTTCGATTCCGGGCAGGCGTCGGCCGAGGTAGAAGAGGCTTGCCCCCACGCCGCAGCCGAGGTCGAGCAGCCGCCGCACGGGAACGGGGCAATCCTCGATTTCGCGGGCGACGAGCTCGTTTGCCGCCTGCATCGCCTCGGCCGTGGTGCCCACCCCCGGCGGCCACAGGGCGGCATGCAGGTTGTGGGTGCCGCCGTCCCGGCCCCAGCGAAGAAAACGCCTCGTGTTGCGTTCGTAGTACTCCCGGACCGCGGCCGCCTCCCGAAGGGCCTCCCCGCTCCGGGACCCCTGCGGGTTCATCGTTTCCATGGGTTCACCCTACCAGATGCCGCAAAAAGAATCACCCGGCCGCCCTCGAGGCCGGCTACAGACCAAATTTCATCCAACTGAAATTTGGTCTTGACTATATTTCAGTCCGGTGAAATAATGCCGGTCGTATGGTCGATCGCCCCTTGTACCGCAGCCTGTGGCGGGAGCTCACGCGCCACCCGCGCATGGTCTTCCTCTCCGGGCCGCGGCGGGTCGGCAAGACGACCTTGGGGCGGATGATCGGCGAAGCCTACCCCAACCGGGTTTATCTGAATTGGGAGGATCCGGTGCAGCGGGTGCGGCTGATCCGGCATCCGCGGTTCTTGGAAGAAATCGAACGCGTCGACGAATCGACCCCGCTCGTTTTTCTGGACGAGTTCAACCGCTACCGCGGCTGGCGCCGTTTCCTCAAGGCCGGCTTCGACCGCACCGGCGGCGGCACCCAGTTTCTCGTCGCCGGCAGCAGCCGGCTCGACCAGGCCCGGCGGGGGGACTCGCTCGCCGGCCGCTACTCCCTGCTGCGGCTGTGGCCCTTCACCGTGGCCGAACTCGCCGGCGGCCGGCGTGCGCCGGAGGAGTTCTTCGCCGACCCGCTCGCCGTCGACATGGAGGCGAAAAACGAGCGCCGCGGCATCTGGCGCGGGCTGAGCGAGCAGGGGGGGTTCCCGGAGCCCTTTCTCTCGGGGCGCAAGACCGCCTGGCGGCGCTGGTCGGCGGCCTACGGTGCGCAGCTGATCCGTGAGGACATCCGCGACCTGACGGCGATCAAGGCCATCGCCGAGCTGGAGACGCTCTTGGAGCTTCTGCCCGCCCAGGTGGGCTCTCCGGTGGCGATTCCGGCGCTCGCCCAGGGGCTCCAGGTCGCCTACAACACGGTGGCAAGCTGGCTGGCCACACTGGAGCGTTTCTTTTTGATCTTCAGCCTGACGCCCTGGTGGCGGGGGGTGCCGCGGGCGGTGCGCGAGGGGCGCAAGATCTACTTCTTTGACACGCCCCGCGTGCCCGACCCGGCGGGGCGCTTCGAGAACCTGGTCGCCCTCGAGCTCGCCCGCGCGGTCTCATCCTGGAACGAGGCGGGCTGCGGCCGGTTTGCGCTCCACTACCTGCGCACCAAGGACCGCCAGGAGGTCGATTTCGTCGTCGTGAACGAAGGCCGGCCGACCCTGCTCGTCGAAGCGGGGGGCGGTTCCGCCGAGCCCTCCTCGGCGATGCTCAAGTTCCAGGGGCTGCTGCGGATCCCGGCGGTGCATCTCGTGTCCGAGGCGGGCGGCTACCGGCGGGTGCAAAACCAGGAGCGGGGCGTGCTTGTGGCCCCGGCCTGCCAGTGGCTGGCCGGGCTTCCTTAGACGCGGGGAGAGTATCGTTTGGCGAAAGGAGGGGGAGCGGCCGGCAAGCGCCCGGAAAACCGCCGTGACCGGCGGGAGGATGCCGGCGAAAAAACGGTTGCAAAAAACTTTTTTGGTGCTATTTTTTCCGACCTTTTCCGGCAGGAGTACGATCCCGGAGCGCGGGCGGCGCCGCTTCACGGCGGCTTCGCCCCCGGGGTTGCGGCGTGAACCTCAATTCAGGATTTTTTATGATACCGAAAGGGAACAACAGGGGTGGAAAAAGAAGATATCTTGCACGCGGAAGGCCGTCTGGGTGAGCTGGTCATCGGCAACCGGATTCCCAAGGACTACTTCGTCACCAAGGGATCCGGCCAGAGCGATCTGACCGTCCACGCAGGTTCCTACCACCTTGCCCTCAAGGCGGCAGGGGTCGAGATGTGCAACATCATGACGTATTCCTCGATCCTGCCGAGCATCGCCACCGAAATCCCGAAACCCGAGCGTCTGGTCCACGGCTCCGTGATGGAGTCCATCTTTTCCGTCTGCACCGTGAACCGAGGCGAGCGGGCGACGGCGGGGATCATCTACGGCTGGCTCTACGAAAAGAAGACCCGCCGCCGCTACGGGGGGCTGGTGTGCGAGCTCTACGGCGACCACTCGATCCCGGAGATCGAAAAGCGGTTGCACGCGAGCCTGGAGGAGCTCTATGTCAACGGCTATGCGGACGACTTCGAGCTCGCCGAGCGCCGACTGATCACCGAGAGCTTCGTCCCCGAAAAGAAATTCGGCACGGCGCTCGCCGCCCTGTGCTTCGTGAACTACCACGTCCCGATCCTCGGCCGCACGACCCAGGGCCGTTGACCGGGCCGGGAAACACGCCGCAGCCCCGATGCGCACCGAGGCCGTCGGGAGGGCGTCGTCCGCCCGGAGGGGGGAAGCGATGAAGAAACCGAAAAAGAAGGATTTTCTCCAGAGCCCGGTGCGCCACGCGGCGATCACGCGCTTCGACGCCCGGCCGATCCTCGAAACGATGGCCGGGATGTCCTTCAGCGCCCGCGAGCTCGCCCGCGCCGCCGAGATCTACCGCCGCATGCTGAACGACCCCGGTTGCACCATCGTGCTCGCCCTCGCGGGCAGCACGAGTGCCGCGGGCTGCATGCAGGTTTACGCCGACATGGTGCGCTACAACCTGGTCGACGTGGTCGTCGCCACCGGGGCCTCCATCGTGGACATGGATTTCTTCGAGGCGCTCGGCTTCCGGCACTACCAGGGCACGGCCGCGGCCGACGACCGGCTGCTGCGCGAGCTCTACATCGACCGCATCTACGACACCTACATCGACGAGGAAGAGCTCCAGGTCTGCGATTTGACGATCCAGAAGATCGCCGACGCGCTGCCGCCGCGGCCTTACTCCTCGCGCGAGTTCATCCGCGAGATGGGCCGCTACCTCACGCGCCATGCGGTCAAGAAGGGCTCGCTCGTCGAGCTCGCCTACCGCCACCACGTGCCGATCTTTTGCCCGGCCTTTACCGATTCGAGTGCGGGCTTCGGCCTGGTGAAGCACCAGGCGGAGCGGCCGGAGAATCACCTCACGATCGATTCCGTCCGCGATTTCCGGGAGCTCACCCGGATCAAGATGGAGGCGAAGACCACCGGTCTGTTCATCGTGGGCGGAGGGGTTCCCAAAAACTTCATCCAGGATACGGTGATCTGCGCCGAGATGCTGGGAAAACCCGTTCCCATGCACCAGTACGCCGTCCAGGTCACGGTCGCCGACGTCCGCGACGGGGCCTGCTCGAGCTCCACCCTGAAGGAGGCCTCCTCCTGGGGCAAAGTGGACACGACCTACGAGCAGATGGTTTACGCCGAGGCGACCCTGGTCGTGCCGCTCCTCGTGAGCGACCTCTACCACCGCAAGGACTGGAAGAAGCGCCAGCGCCGGGAATGGGCCCGGCGGCTGTAGACGGCCGCCGGAGCCTTTCTTCCGGGCGCCGGGGAGCCTCGTTGGCCTACCGGAAGATCCTCAGGAAAAGCACGGCGATCTGGAAGTAGATCGTGATCCCGATCGCGTCGATGAGGGTCGCCATGAGCGGCCCCGCCGTGAGCGCCGGGTCGAGGCGGAGCCGTTTGAGCGCCAGCGGGATGAGCGCCCCGCCCAGATTGGCGAGGAGCAGCGTGACCAGAAGCGCCGCGCCCACGATCGCCGCCAGCACCAAATGGTGGTCCTGGAGAAAGACGCGGAAATAAGCGATCAGCCCCAGCGCCCCCCCCAACGCGACGCCCATCCAGACCTCGCGGCCGAAGACGCGCAGGAAATCCGCCGGCCGCACCTCCCCCAGCGCGAGCGCCCGCACCACCATCGTCGCCGATTGCGTGGCGGCGTTGCCGCAGGTGCCCACGACCATGGGAATGAAGAAGGCGAGCGCCACCATCTCCTGGAGCGTCGGCGCATTCCACTCCATGACGGTGGTGGAGATCAGCGAGGTGAACAGAAGAATCGCCAGCCAGCAGAAGCGGCTCCAGAACAGCCGCGGCATGGAGCGCTGGAAATATTCCTCCTCGAAGGGCACGACGGCCGAAATGCGGTGGAAGTCTTCGGTGTTTTCGGCCTCGATGATGTCGATCACGTCGTCGACGGTGATGATGCCGAGCAGCCGCTTTTCGTCGTCCACCACGGGCAGCGCCAGAAAGTCGTACTTCTGGATGAGATCGGCCGCGGCCTCGACGTCCAGGTCGTGGGGGACGGAGATGACGTTGTCTTCCATGATCTCGCGCAGCCGCTGCTGGGGCTTCGAGAGGATGAGATCGCGCAGCGAAAGCACCCCCACGAGGCGATGCCGCTCGTCGGTGACGTAGATGTGGTAGATCGTCTCCTTGTTCGGGGCGAGCAGCCGCAGGGTCTCAAGCGCCTCGCGCACGGGGATCTCGGGGGCGAGGTTGCAGTACTCGGTGGTCATCACCGCGCCCGCCGTACCCTCCCGGTAATTCCAGAGACGGCGGATCTCGTTTCGTTCGGCCTGGGCGATCAGCGGCAGGATCGCCTCGCGTACCTCCTCGTCCACCCGTTTGAGGAGATCGACGCGGTCGTCGGGTTCCAGGTTCTCGACGAACTGCAGGAGCGTACGCGTGCGGCCCGTTTCGAGGCAGGCCTTCTGGGTCTCGAGCGAGAGATGGGCAAAGGCCTCGATGGCGAGCGAATTGCCCACCTTGACGAGGGTCTCGACGATCTCCTCGGGCGCGAGACCGCCCGCTTCGAGCGCCTCGGCGATGTCGGCCGGGTGCATCTCGCGCAGGGCTTCGACTTCCTTGCGATCCTCGATGCGGCAGGAAGCCGCGTTCTCGGGAACGATCTGCGGCGCGGTGTTCATCGGGGGTCTCCTTGCCGCCTCGGAACCGGCGATGGGATCCGAAACGGCCGACGGCGACCCCCCGCGGGGAAAGGATCAACGGGGAAGGGCCGATCCGGGGGCGCTTCGAACCCGGTACGGCGAGGGCGGCGGCCCGGCGGGACTTGCGCCCCGCGGGCTTCGGTGGCTCGGACTACTGCCCGGGTCTCCTGAATTCATGGGGTTTCCTCAATCCTCTTCGGGGCTTCCAGGCGGCCTGCCGTAACGGCAAGCTTCAATGAAACGTTTCCTTTTAAGAGCCTTCCCGATCAAAATCAAGGAAAAAGGAGAGAAGGAGGTTTTTTTCCTCCGGCTCAGCAGAGGACCTTTTGCAGGCCGATACACTTCAAGTACGCGGTCTCCGGCATGGAAAGGAGCACGGGATGGTCGGGGGCCTGCACGCCACGATAGACCACGTGGGCGACATCCCGCTCGCGGCTGCAGGCGGCGGCGAGAATCGCGAGAAACTCGTTTTCCGGAACCAGCCGGCTGCAACTGCTCGCAAAAAGGATCCCTCCGGGCTCAAGCCGCCGCCAGGCGAGCCGGTTGAGCTTTCGGTAGGCGCGTCGTGCCTGGGGAAGGTTCTTGCGGGACTTGGCGAAGGCCGGGGGATCGGACACCACGAACTCGTAGCGCCCGGCGTCGCGGGCGAGGAAGCTCAGGACGTCGGCGCGGCACAGAACCGCGCGGCCGCGCGGAAGATTGTTCGCCGCGAGACTGCGCTCGAGGAGATCGAGCGCCTCGCGGCTTTCGTCGACGAAAACCACGCGCGCCGCGCCCGCCCGCAACGCCCGCAGCCCCCAGCCGCCGGAATAGGAAAACAGGTCCAGCACCCGGGCTCCGGGCACCTGGCGCACCGCCTCCTCGAAGCGCAGACGATTTTCGCGCTGGTCGAGGAAAAACCCCGTCTTCTGCCCCTCGAGCAGGTCGGCGGCGTAACGCAGGCCCTCCTCCTCGACCCAGGCCGTCCGCAGAGCCTGCGGATCCCCGAAGACCACGCGACGGAAGCGCTCCGCGGCCTCGAGATCGCGCACCGGCTGGTCGGCACGGATGACGAGCCCCGCGAGCCGTACGCCCCCGGCGCGCTCCAGGGCCGCGGGCAAAAGGGCCTCGAGCAGGGAAAGCACGAGGTCGATGCCCGCCGTGTGGCTCTGCAGGACCGCATACGGCGGGTAGAAATCGACGACGAGCCCGGGGAGGAAATCGGCCTCGGAGAACACCAGCCGCGTCGCGCGATTCGGGGCCAGCGGAAGCCTGCGGCCGATCGCTTGGAGGAGCCTCCGCTCGAGCAGCGCCTCCAGCCGCTCCTCCTCTTGGCCGCGGGCCAGAAGCCGGCCGGCGATCAGCGAGCGGCGGTTCATGTAGCCCCAACCGACGGAGCTTCCGTCCCCCCGAAAGCGGCACCAGAAAACCGGACGGTCCCGGGGACCTTCGGTGGCGACTTCGTCGGCGAAGATCCAAAGATGCCCCGCCGCCACCCGTCGGGCGGCGCGCGGGGTGATCTCGATCTCGGGCCACTCTCGCATGTCCCGTGGCGGCAACTCGGCCATCGGGTCGGCCTCTCCTTTTCCGGGGGACGCCCGCATCCTGCGGCGGCACTCTATACCCGATTTCCTGGCTGCGGCAACCGCGGGGCGCCGAGGGGATAGCGGGGGCGCGAAATTTGACCGTCCATGGCCTCCATGATACGGTTAACAATCGGATCGTTTTCCGCAGGGAGGCCCGGCGTGAAGCAGAGCAAGCTCTTTCAGCACTGGGGAAGGTTTCGCAAGGGCATGGACGCCCAGAGCCTCCTGCTCTCCTTCGCCAGCCACCTCCAGTACTCCCTCTGCAAGGACCAGTACACGGCGACTCCGCGCGACCTCTACCTCGCCCTGGCGCTCGCGGCGCGCGACCGGCTGATCGAGCGCTGGATCCAGACCCAGCAGGGCTACTACAAGGCCGACGTGAAACGGGTTTATTACCTCTCGGCCGAGTACCTCATGGGCCGCGTGCTGCTGCAGAACCTCTTGAATTTGGGGATCTACGAGCAGACCCGACAGGCCATGGAGGAACTCGCGATCGATTTCGAGGCGCTCGCCGCCGAGGAGCCGGACATGGGACTCGGAAACGGCGGCCTGGGACGGCTTGCGGCCTGTTTTCTCGATTCGCTCGCCACCCTCGAGATCCCGGCCATGGGCTACGGGATCCGCTACGAGTTCGGCATCTTCGACCAGGAGATCCGCAACCTGCAGCAGGTCGAGCTTCCCGAGAACTGGCTGCGCTACGGCACCCCTTGGGAAATCCCCCATCCGGAGGTCATTTTCACCGTCCACTTCTACGGTCGGGTGAAACATACCCGGCTCCCCGACGGCGGGCTCAAGTGCGAGTGGGTGGACACGAGCGACGTGGTCGGCATCCCCCACGACATTCCCATCCCGGGCTACGGGAACAACACCGTCAACACGCTGCGGCTGTGGTCGGCGCGGGCTTCGAAAGAGTTCGATCTCAACTACTTCCAGCACGGCGACTACCTCAAGGCGGTCGAGGAGAAAAACATCTCCGAGAACCTTTCGAAGGTCCTCTACCCGAGCGACGATTTCTACGAAGGCCGCGAGCTCCGGCTCAAGCAGCAGTACTTCTTCGTCTCCTGCTCGATCAAGGACATCATCCGCCGCTACCTCGTCAACCACCACGACTTCGACGCTTTCCCCGACAAGGTGGCGATCCAGATGAACGACACGCACCCCTCGATCGCCGTGGCCGAGCTGATGCGCTTGTTCCTCGACAGCTACGGTCTGAGCTGGGAGAAGTCCTGGGAGCTCACGACGAACACCTGCGCCTACACGAACCACACGTTGCTCTCCGAGGCGCTCGAGAAGTGGCCGGTCGCGATGTTCGAGCGGCTTCTGCCGCGGCACCTGGAGATCATCTACGAGATCAACCGGCGCTTCCTCAAGGACGTGGCCATCCGCTTCATGAACGACGTCGAACGCAAGCGCAACCTCTCGCTGATCGAGGAAGGAGCCGAGAAGCGCGTGCGCATGGCGCACCTGGCGATCGTGGGCTCCCACTCGGTGAACGGGGTGGCCGAACTCCACAGCCGGCTCCTGCGCGAGCGCGAGCTCAAGGATTTCGCCGCGATGTACCCCGGCCGCTTCAACAACAAGACCAACGGCATCACCCCGCGGCGCTGGCTGCTGATCGCGAACCCGAGTCTGGCGGCCCTGATCCGCCGTCATCTCGGCGAGGGCTGGGTGCGGGAGTTGACGCAGTTGCGGGGACTCGAGCCCCTCGCCGAGGACCCCGACTTCCGCCGCCAGTGGCGCGAGATCAAGCAGGCGAACAAGAAGCGCCTCGCCCTGCTCACCCGGAAGCTGACCGGCGAACGGGTCGATCCGGCGGCGATCTTCGACGTCCAGGTCAAGCGCATCCACGAGTACAAGCGTCAGCTCCTGAACATCCTGCATGCGGTGACCCTCTGGCTCAAGCTGAAGGAGGAACCCGATTTCCGCATGCACCCGCGGGTGTTCTTCTTCGGCGGCAAGGCGGCCCCGGCCTACAAGACGGCCAAGATGATCATCCGCCTGATCTGCCATGTCGCCGACATGATCAACCGCGACACCGCGACCCGCGAAACCCTCCAGGTCGTCTTTCTCCCCAACTACCGCGTGAGCCTGGCCGAGGTGATCTACCCCGGCGCGGACGTCTCCGAGCAGATCTCGACCGCCGGCTACGAGGCCTCGGGCACCAGCAACATGAAATTCGCCTTGAACGGGGCCCTCACGATCGGCACCCTCGACGGGGCGAACATCGAGATTCTCGAGGAGGTGGGGCGGGAAAACTTCTTCATCTTCGGGCTGACCGCCGAAGAGGTGGCCGCCCTGCGACCGCACTACCGGCCGGCGGAAGTGCTGGCGGGGCTTCCCTTGCTGCGGCAGGCGCTCGATCTGATCCAGAACGGGTTTTTCAGCCCGGACGAGCCCGGCCTGTTCCGCCCCCTCGTCGAGCTCCTCCTCCACGAGGACCGTTACTTCGTCCTCGCCGACTTCGAGGCCTACCACCGCGCGCAGATGGAAATCGACGCCCTCTACTGCGACCCCGAGGAGTGGACGAGGAAATCGATCCTGAACGTGGCGCGCATCGGCAAGTTCTCCTCCGATCGTACGATCCTCGAGTACAATCGCGACATCTGGCGCGCCGAACCCTTCCCCGTCCAGCGCGAAAACGGGGCCCCTGCCGGGACCGAAGCCCCGGAAGAAGACCCGTCCGTCGCCACCGCGCCCGCCGCATGACCGCTCCGGCGACCCCTTCGCTGCTCCTGCTGCACCAGGGGGCGCTCGGCGATCTTGTCTGCCTCTTCCCCCTGATCGCCGCCCTGCACCGGCGCTTCCGGCCGCTCGAGCTCATCGCCCAGGGGGCGCTCTGCCGGCTCGCCCTCGCCGAGGGGCTCGTCGACCGGGCTTATGCGGTCGAGTCCGCCTGGACGGCGAGGCTGTTTTCGGAGAACCCGGGCGAGCGCCTCCGGGCCTGGGTCGCCGGCTTCACCCGTCTGCTCGCCTTCTCGGCCTCGCCGCGGCTCCTTGCGCCCTTGAGCCGCCTCTGCGGGGGCAAGCTCCTCTCCGTCGCCCCCAAGCCACCGGCCGGGGCGGCCGTGCACGTGACCGATCATGCCCGAGAGCGACTGATCGCCGCTGGGCTTCTCGCCGACGAAGAAACGCCGGCCGGTTCTTCCCCCGCCGGCCCCGAGCGGCTGCGGGAGCGCCTCTGGATCCACCCCGGCGCCGGAAGCCGCCGCAAGCGCTGGCCGCTCGATCGTTTTCTCGCCGTGGCCGAGCGTTTGCGGGAAAGAGGAACGCAGCCCGTCTTTCTCGCCGGGCCGGCCGAAGAGGACCTCGTCCCTTCCCTCCGGGCCGCCGGGCACGCCGTGGAGCGGCCGGGGGATCTCCCCGCACTCGCCGCCTGCCTGCGCCGCGGCGGGGCCTACCTCGGCTGCGATTCGGGACCGAGCCATCTCGCCGCCTGGTGCGGCATCCCGAGTGCGGTTCTTTTCGGGCCGAGCGATCCGGTGCGCTGGGCGCCGCGGGGACGGGCGGTGCGCATCCTGCGCCCCGCCCTTCCCTGCCGGCCCTGCTTCGAGACCGAGCCGGGCAACTGCGACGCGCCCGACTGCCTGCTCGCGGTGACGCCGGAAGAGGCCCTCGCCGCGATCGACCGGCTTTTGGATTCGTGCGTGAGCTGAAGCGAACCCCCCGCCCGGCATCGCCGCCGCCGCGGAGTCCGGGAAGAAACCGATGGACGAAGAGCGCCGCCTGAAGGCTCTGGAGCGGATCTACGCCCTCTACGACGGCTATCTTCGCGGCCGGAAAATCGCCTGCCGCAAGGGATGCCGCCATTGCTGCACGACGCGGGTTACGGTGACGACGCTCGAGGGGCGCGCGATCCTGGGGGCGCTCGCTCCCGGAGAACGAAAACGCCTGCAGGAGCGGCTGCAAGCGGCGGCCGGTCTGCCGCGTCTCCGGCCCGGGATCACGTTGAACGGCCTGGCCGAGCTCTGGGCCGCAGGACTCGAGGAGCCTTCCCCGGCCGAGGAGCCGCCCTCCGCCGCATGCCCGCTGCTCGTGGAGGATCTGTGCTCGATCTACGCCCTCCGCCCGTTTCACTGCCGCTGTCTCGTGTCCGCGGAGACCTGCACGGCCGAGGCAGCGGCGCAGATGGGGGAAGAGGTTCTCGCCGTGAACACGGTCTTCCTTCAGGGGATCGAACAGCTCGATGCGGCGGGCGCAAGCGGAAATCTGCTCGACGTGCTCGCGGTCCTCTCGGCGGCGGGGAGCCGGGATCTTTCGTTTGCCGACTCCGCGGATCTCATCCCGAACCGTCCGCTGCGCCGGCTTCTTCTTCCCCCCGAGCACCGCGCGGCGGTGGAGCCGCTGCTGGCGGCCCTGCGCCGGATCCGCATCTGAGGATGGGGGAGCCTAAAAACGGCGTGCCTCGTCCAGGACCCGGCGCACGGCCTCGGCGAGCTCGCGCCGCAGAAGGGGCTTGTAGAGGACGGCGCGGATGCCGGAGGCGCGCGCCTTGTGTTCCTCTTCGGGCTCCCCGAATCCCGTGCACAGGATCACGGGCACCCCGGGCCGGATGAGGAAGAGCTCGCGCGCCAGCTGCAGGCCGTTCATCTGCGGCATGGCGAGATCGGTGATCACGAGATCGTAGCGCGAGGGCGCGGCACGAAAGGCGGCGAGCGCTTCGAGGGGCGCGGTGCGGATCTCGACGCGGTAGCCCAGCCCCTCGAGCAGGCTGCGGCCGAGATCGGCGAGCGGGGCCTCGTCGTCCACGAAGAGGATCGACTCGGAGCCCGTCGGCAAGGGGCGGCTCGCCTCGGCGGCGGCCTCGGCCTCCCCTTCGGAACGCGGCAGAAAGACCTTGAAGGTCGAGCCCCGGCCGGGTTCGGAGTAGACCTTGATCAGCCCGCCGTGGGCGTGCACGATGCCGTGGACCACCGCCAGGCCGAGGCCGGTCCCTTTTTCGGGTCCTTTGGTCGTGAAAAAAGGCTCGAAGATGCGTTCCCTCACCTCGGGGCTCATGCCGCAGCCCGTGTCCGTGACCGTAAGGACGACATAGCGCCCGGGGGCGGCGCCGGTTTCGCCGGCGAGATCGGCCGCGCTCAGCTCGGCGTTGCCGAGCTCGATGCGCAGCACGCCCCCTTCCTCGGGCAAGGCCTGCACGGCGTTCGTGCAGAGGTTCATCGCCACCTGCTGCATCTGCGTCGGGTCGGCGAAGACGCATCCGGCGTCGGGGGCGACGAAGTGCTCGATGCGGACCGCGGGTTTGACCGAGGAGCGCAAAAATTCGACCGTCTCCTTGACGATCGGCTTGAGGTTGATCAAGAGCTTCTCCTCGCGGCCGTGGCGGCTGAAGGCGAGGATTTGACGGACGAGGCTCTTCGCCCGGCGCGAGGCGGCAAGGATCTGCTCGAGCTGCCCGCGGGCCGCGGGCGGGATGCCGGGATCGAAGCCCATCAGTTCGGCGTTGCCGACGATCACGCCCAGGATGTTGTTGAAGTCGTGGGCGATTCCGCCGGCCAGGGTTCCGATCGCCTCCATCTTCTGGGCCTGGACGAGACCGCGCTCGAGCTTTTTCTGCTCGGTCACGTCCCGGGCGAAGACGAGCACCGCATCGAGCCCCCGGTAGCGGAAGAAGACCGCGGAAACCTCGATTTCGGCGGATTTTCCGTCCAGGCGCACCACCCGAAAGGCGCGCGGCGGCACGGGAAGCCCGGCATCGAGCGCCGCCAGCCGCGCGGAGAGAGCCTCGTGCTCCTCGGGATGGACGAGGTCGCGGATCGGCCGTCCGATAAGATCCTCCGGAGCGGCGGCGCCGAAGATGCGCGCCGCCGTCGGGTTGGCGAAGCGGATGACGCCCCCGCTCTGGATATAGATTCCGTCGGGAGCGGCGGCGATCAACCGACCCAGCCGTTCCTCGCTCGCCTGCAGCTCGCGCTCCATGCGCCGCGCTTCGCTCACGTCCACGAGGCTCACGAGCACGAGATCCCGCTCCTCGACCGTCACCCGGGCCGTCGAGATCAGGGCGTCGAACTCCTTTTCCCCGCCGTTGGCCCGCAGGAGAAGCCTGCCGGGAACGTTTTCGATCGTCTCGCCGGTCGCGAAGCTCCGGGTGACGAGGCGCCTGACCGCACACTCCGGGCAGGCGGCGGTCGCCCCGCAACAGGGGCCTTCGAGGGCATGGACGCAGAAGAGGGCATCGCCGCAATAGAGCCCCACGAGTTCCTCCGGCCGGCGGCCGATCCGCAGGGCGCCGGCGCGGTTGATGCGCGCGATCCTCACCTCGCGATCCACCAGCATGAGAATGTGGGGCACACTCTCGAAGACGGCCGCAAGCGTCTGGCGCTGCGATTCGATCTCAATCTCGGCGCGGCGAAGCGCCGTGATGTCCCGGAGGATGCCGTGAACCCGCATCACGCCTTCGGGATCGCCGTCGATCGCCCGGCCGAAAAACGACACCAGCGGTCTTTCGCCGTCGGGGAAAAGAAGCTCGAACTCCAGTCCGTAGACCTCCCCCTGGGAAAGAAGCCGCCTCCAGGCGGTCCCGAAATGTTCCTGCCAGTCGGGATGGACCAGGTCCGCGAAACGGCGCCCTGCGAGATCCGTGCGTTCCAATCGCAGGGTCTTCAAAAAGGCCTCGTTGGCGGCAAGGATCCTCTCGTCGGCGTCGAGTTCGACGTAGGGAAGCGGCGCCTTCTCGTAGAGCAGGCGGAAGCGCTCCTCGCTGCGGGCGAGCTGCTTTTCTGCAAGCCGCTTCCTTCGGGCCATGGCCAGAAGGAGCAAGACCCAGATCCCGAGCAGCGGGGCGAACGCGGCGGCGGCGAGGATCCCATTGCGGTAGCGTTCGTAAAACGAGGGCGGCCGGTTCACGATCCGCGCCCCCGCCGGCAAGTCATCGGCTCCGATCCCGAAGCGTTTCATCTGCCGGAAATCGAACATCGGGACGGAGGAGGGCCTGTCGTCGAGGGCAATCTCCGCCGGATCTTCTCCTGCGAGCACGCGGCGGGCGAGTGTGGCCGCCTTGCGGCCGTGCTCGCGGCCGTCGAGCAGCATCCCGCCCAGAATCCCGTGCCCCAGCCGCTCGGCGGTCAAGGCATAGACCGGGACCTGCGCTCCGGCGGTGAGCAGCGCGGTCCCCTCTTTCTGGCCCAGGGTGCGTCCCGCACGGTCGGTCACGAAGGAGAGGATCATGGCGAAGGCGTCTTCCGGGAGGTTCCGGATCCGCGCGGCGGCCTCCTCGAAGGTGAGGGGGGGAGGAAAGATCGCCTCCAGCCGCCCCGCAAACCGCGGCAGGACGGCATCGAGCTGCCGGCGCAGCTCACGGCCGGATTCGGTGTCGTCGTGCAGCACGAAAACACGGCGCGCATCGGGGTGAAGATCCAGGGCGAGCCGGAGCGTCCCTTCGATGTCGATGCTCGCCATCACGCCGGTGCCGCCTTGCACCGCGAACAGAGGCAACATCGCGGGGTCGTATAAACCGGCGAACAAAAACGGGACTTCGGGGAACAGAGTCCGCCGCAGACCGATCGCGAGACGAATCGCCGGCTCATCGAAGGCGACCAGGAGATCGAGACGCAGGGCGCGATATTTGAAGCGCAGGAAACCCTCGAGCGCCTCGCGGGTGGCGGAATCCTGGAAGCGTTTTCCATCGAGGTGCTCGAGGCGCGGCGCAAGATTCGGCCACCGCTCCCGCAGGCCTTCCCGGAAGCCCTCGATTTCACGATCGGACCAGGGATACCCGGGATGATAGGAATTGAGGACGAGGATCGAAGGCTCGGGTCCAGCGTGTCCGGCGGACGCAGACACCGCCTGGACCCCGGCCGTTGCGGCGAAAAGCCCCCACAACGTAAGGGTTAGGGTCCAGAGCGCACCGATGTTCATGCTTCTCCCACCCGGAGGGTAGATGAGGGCTCCGCTATGTCGCCGATTCATCTATCCTATCCTACAAACGGCTGCTGTCTATCGGGCATCGCCTCATCCGAATGTAGGAAAAGCCTGACATGCATTGCCGCAAGACATTTCCGGGCGGGTGGGCCCCGCCCGGAAGTTTGTGCCGTAAGCTCTCCGCCCGTTCAGAAGTCGGCGAATTCTTTTTCGCCCAGGGGGATGACCTCCTCGGCCTTGGCTTTGGACCTGGCGGCCGCTTTGCGGGAGTCGATCTTCTGCTTCACCTGCTTGGCGACCCGGGAAAGAGCCTTGCCGGCC
>CALIUY010000004.1 GCA_938048455.1 uncultured Desulfobacterales bacterium
TTCCGGGAATTCCCCGCGGACGCGAAACGCGGGATACGCTTCGTCCTCACCGACATCGACGACACGCTCACCTTGAGCGGGCGGCTTCCGGCCGCGGCGCTCGAGGCCATGGAGCGGCTCGAGGCCGCAGGCCTCGGTGTCATCCCGGTCACCGGCCGCCCGGCGGGCTGGTGCGATCACATCGCCCGCATGTGGCCCGTAGCCGCGGTGGTCGGCGAAAACGGGGCCTTTTGCTTCCGTTATGACCGCGCGGCACGGCGCATGGAACGCCGTTGGGCGAAAACCGAGGACGAACGGCGCTCCGATCGCGCCCGGCTCGAAGCGATCCGGCAGCGCGTGCTCGCCGAGGTCCCCGGCTGTGCGGTCGCCGCCGATCAGGCCTACCGCGAAGCCGATCTCGCGATCGATTATTGCGAGGACGTCCCTCCGCTCCCCCCCGCGGCCGTCGCGCGCATCGTCCGCATCTTCGAGGAAGCCGGCGCCCGGGCCAAGGTCAGCTCGATCCACGTGAACGGCTGGTTCGGCGCCTACGACAAGCTCGCCATGACCGGCCGCCTCTTCGCCGAGGTCTTCTCCAAGAGCCTGGAAGAGGCGGCACGGGAGGCGGTTTTCATCGGCGACTCCCCGAACGATCAGCCGATGTTCGCTCGTTTCCCGCACAGCGTCGGAGTCGCCAACATCCGCCGTTTCGCCGACACGCTTCACGATCCGCCCTCCTGGGTCACCCGGCAGGAGGGCGGCCTCGGGTTTTGCGAAGCGGCGGCGATCCTGCTTTCCGGTTGACTTGCCATCCGGCTCTCATTAGGCTGGGCCGCGGGTTTCAGGCGGCCGCCTGCCCGTGCCGGCACCCGCCTGCCCCGCACGCCCCCGGAAGCGGAACCGTTTTCCCGCGATGGAGGGATGGCGTACGCCCAACTTTCCAGCCCAAGGAGGAGGTCATGAGAAAAGTCTTCGTCATCCTCGCCTGCTTCGCCTTCGCCCTCGGGGCGCTGTTCGCTCCGGCCTTCGCGCAATCCCCGGCCATCGAAAACGAACTCTATCTCATCACCCCCGTTTCCAAGGATGTCCACGACCCCATGCTCAAGGCCTTCGCCGCCTGGGCCAAGAAGAAATACGGGGTGGAGGTGAAGACGAGCGCCATCCCGAAGGGGACGCCCGTCGCCTACGGGCAAATCCTCGAGTGGAAAGGAAGGCCCCAAGCGGACGTCTTCTGGGGCGGCGAGGGAACGCTCTTCGACAACCTCGCGGCCGAGGGGCTGCTCGAAAAGGTGCAGATCCCCAAGACCCTGTGGGAGGCGATCCCCGCGGCCATCGGCAAGCCCGTGCCGCTGCCGCTCAAGGACCCCAAGGGGTTCTGGGTCGGCACGACGCTGGAGCCCTACGGGCTGATCTACCAGCCGAAGCTTCTCAAACGGCTGGGAGCCGAAATCCGGGACTGGGACGATCTGCTCAACCCCAAACTCAAGGGCCAGATCGCCCAGTGCACGCCGGACCGCTCGAGCTCGAGCCATGCGAGCTACGAGGTCATCCTGCAGACCTACGGCTGGGAAAAGGGCTGGGAGTGGCTGAAGAAGCTCGCCGCCAACACGGGCATCTTCACCGCACGCTCGCGCGACGTGCCCAACGTCGTGGCCAAGGGCGAGTTCGCCGTCGGCTTCGCCGTGCCGAGCTACATGGCCTTCGCCGAGGTACTGGCCGGCTATGAGCTCGTCTTCGTCTACCCGAAAAACGCCTACGTCACCCCCGAGCCCATGGCGGTCCTCAAGGGCGCGCCCCACCCCAAGGCGGCCCACGCCTTCGTCGAGTTCTGCCTGACCGAGGAAGGCCAGTTGCTGCTCTCCGGTCTGGGGGTCTATCCGATCACCCCCGGCCTCAAGGTCCAGGGCGCCCCGGGATCCAACCAGGAGAAGGCCGTCGCCTTTACGGGCGGACTGCGTTCCTTTTTCGAGGTCGAGATCGGAAACGTCTACGACGACAAGATCGCCGGCGAAAAGAAACGCATCGAAGAGGTGAACTCCTATTTCCGCAAGGAAATCGCGGAGAAGCACAAGGAGATCGTGAAATAAGGCAGCGACGGCCGGCCGCCTTCCGCCCTCGAGCCGCAGGTCGGAAGGCGGCCCCCGGGGAAAGAGGGCCCGGCGCGGATGAACATCGACATCGAGGGGATCGTCAAGCGCTTCGGAAAACTGGAGGCGGTCAGCGACGTCACGCTGCACATCGGGGAGGGCGAGCTCTTTACTCTGCTGGGTCCTTCGGGCTGCGGCAAGACCACCATCCTGCGCGTGGTCGGGGGCTTCCATCGCCCCGACCGCGGCCGGGTGCTCTTCGGGGGGCGCGACGTGACGGCGCTTCCCCCCTACGAGCGCAACATCGGGATGGTCTTCCAGAACTACGCGCTCTGGCCGCACATGCGCATCTTCGACAACATCGCCTACGGGCTGCGGCTGCGCCGGTTCTCCGCGGCCGAGATCCGCGAAAAGGTCGACCGGGCGCTCCATCTGGTCAATCTGCGCGGACTCGAGCGGCGCTACCCGGGCGAGCTCTCCGGCGGCCAGCAGCAGCGCGTGGCGCTCGCCCGCGCACTCGTGCTCAACCCCCATGCCCTGCTGCTCGACGAGCCCCTCTCCAACCTCGACGCCAAGATTCGCATCCAGGTCCGCGCCGAGATCCGCAAATTGCAGAAGGAGCTCGGCATCACGACCCTCTACGTGACCCACGACCAGGAGGAAGCCCTCACCCTCTCCGACCGCATCGCCGTCCTCAACCACGGCCGGTTGCAGCAGGTGGGCACCCCCCACGAACTCTATGAAAAACCACAGACCCCCTTCGTCGCCGACTTCATCGGGATCAACAATCTGATCCCGGGAAAGGTCACGGCCCTGCGGGACGGGGGCCGAGGGGTGCGGGTGGAGAGCGTGGTCGGCCCGCTCGAGGGAACGGGGGACGAACGGCTCGCCCCGGGCGCCCGCTGCGTCGTCTGCGTCCGTCCCGAGTCGGCCCGCATCGGGGAGGAGGCCGGTGCGGCCGTCAACCGGCTCTCCGCCGTGGTGAGCTTTCCCTCCTACATCGGCAACACCGTGCGCTACGACGTGGACGTGAACGGGTTTCTGTTCAAAATCGACGTGCAGAACCCGGGCGGCAGCCGGGAACTGCCGCCGGGGTCTCCGGTCGTCGTCTGCTTTCCCACCGCGGCGACCCTCGTCCTGCCGGCCGAGGGGGAAACCGCTGCCGCGGTAGAGGGGGCCGAATGAGCTCCGCGGCCGCGGAAACGGTCCCGGCCGGCCTCGGCGTGCGTCGTCTCGGGCTCTCCCTCGGCGGGGTTCTCGGCTACGGGGCGATCTGGGCCTTCATGGCCGTTTTCCTGATCTACCCGCTGCTTCACCTCTTCTACGACGCCTTCACCACGGAAGCGGGCGAGCTGACGCTCGCCAACTTCCGGGATTTCTTCACCGACCGCTTTTACCTCCGAGCGCTCGGCAACTCGATCCTGCTCGGGCTGGGCACGGTCGTGACGACCTCGCTCATCGGGGTCACCTTCGCCTTTCTCCTGCTGCGCTACGAATTCCCGGGGCGGCGCCTGTTTTCCTACCTTTCCATCGTACCGATGATCATGCCCCCGCTGGTCGGCGTCATGGGCTTCGTCTTCATCCTGGGACGGGCGGGAACCGTGAACATCCTGCTCATGGACTACCTCGGCTTCCCCCGGCCGATCAATTTCATGTACGGGATCCAAGGCATCCTGATCGTCGAGACCCTGCACCTCTTTCCGCTGATGACCCTCAGCATCGTGGACGCCATGGGCAAGATCTCGCCCTCGCTCGACGAGGCGGCGGAAAGCGTCGGCGCGCGCGGCTTCCGCAAGTTCTGGGACATCACCTTCCCGCTCACCACGCCGGGGTACGTCTCGGGGGCGCTCCTCGTCTTCATCTGGACCTTCGCCGACTTCGCCACTCCGCTGGTCGTGGGGGTCGACGACCTGCTCGCCTCCCAGGCCTATCTGAACATCGTGCAGTTCGTCGACCGGCGCCTTTTCAAGATGGGCATCGTGATCTCGGCCATCATGGTGCTGCTCGCCATTCTGTTTCTGATCGTGGCCAAGAAATACATCGCCATCAAAGACTACAGCTCGCTTTCCTACTCGGTGATCGAACGCAAAACCCTCTGCCCTCTCGCCAAGGGGGGGGTGGTCTGCTTCCTGGGCCTGATTCTGATTCTCGCCTTCATCCCTTACCTGGGAATCGCGCTCGACTCCTTCGGCAAGGGCTGGGCACTGACTCCCTTTCCGGTCCAGTACACGCTGCAGTACTTCGAGCGCGTGGCTTTCGAGACGCCGAAATTCATCGTGAACAGCCTGCTCTACGCGGGCATCTCGGTTGTGATCTGCATCGCCATCGGGGTACCGATCGCCTGGGTCGGCGCCCGCACCCGGCTGCCGGGCCGCGAAGTCCTCGACTCCCTCACCACCCTCATTCTCGCCCTTCCCGGCACGGGGATCGGGATCGCCTACATGCGCGCCTTCCGCGAGCCGCTGCCCGGCTTCGAGGTGGCCTTCATCGGCCTGTGGGTGGTGATCCCCGTCGTCCTCGGCGTGCGCCGGCTGCCCTACACCGTGCGCGGCACCTACGCTTCGCTCCAGATCGTGCACCGCTCCTACGAGGAGGCGGGCGAAAGCGTCGGGGCCACGCGGGCGCGGACCTTTCGCGACATCACCCTGCCGCTCATCTGGAAGGGCGTCCTGGTGGGATCGCTCTACTCCTTCATCCTCGCGCTTCAGGAGGCCTCGGCGACCCTGCTGCTCGTCGTTCCGGGGCACGAGATGATGACGGTGGGGATTTTCAACTTCTACATCGGGGGATCGGTGAACGAGGCGGCGGCCCTTGGCTTCCTTCTCATCCTGCTCGGCGCGGCTTGCCTGCTGATCATCAACCGGCTCGCCGGAACGCGCATGGGAGGGGTCTTCGGGTGAAGGCTGGAGGGGTTCCGACCGAAAAAGAAAGGCCCTCCGGCCGGGAGGCCGGAGAGCCTTTCCGCAATGCGGCGATCGGATGGGTCAGCCGACCGTCGTGACGTTCACCGCCGCGGGGCCTTTTTTGCCCTGCGTGATGTCGAACGTGACACGGTCGCCGTCTTTCAGGGTCTTGAAGCCGGATCCCGCGATGCCGGTGTGATGGACGAAAACGTCCTGGCCGTCTTCCGATTGAATGAAGCCGTAGCCTTTTTTGTCGTTGAACCACTTCACCGTTCCGTTGGCCATCGATGCACCCTCCTTTCCTGAATTTCTCATCGTCTCCTCCTTCAGGGTGCCGCCTTGGAACGGATGCCCCGCAAGTCGAAAGGGCCCTTTACTCGAAAGGGCTTTCGATGATTGATTTCATTATAGCCTATCGCCGCGGTGGAAATCAAGCCGCAGCGGAAACATTTTGAAAAGGGGATCTTCCTATGCCGTCGCCCGCCCCCCGTTTCCGCGCCGTCGTCTCTTCCGACTGGAGCGAATGCCTCTCTCCCACCGGGCCGTTCGATTTCATCGCCTTTCACTTTCCCGAGCTTCTCCCGCGCTGCGAGGAGATCTTCCGCGGCTACACCGGCAACCGCATCACGCTGGGCGAGGCCTGCGGCCGGCTGCGCGCCCTGTTGCCGGGCCCGCTGGAGGCGGAAGCGATGGACGCCTATCTCGAACGGGGCTTCGCCGTCTACCGCGGCGTCCCGGAGCTGATCGCCTGGTGCCTCGAGCGCGGGATCCTCTTCATGATCAACACGACGGCGATGATCGGCTATTTCCAACGGGTCCTGGCTTCCCGGCGGCTTCCTCCGCTGCCCGCCCTCTCGGCGAACGCCTTCCTGCGCTACCCCCCTTGCCCCACGGATCCGGCGATCCTCCTCGAGCTGCGGGAGACGGCGGACAAGCCCGTCCATACCGAACAAACCGCCCGCCGCTTCGGCATCCCCCCCGCCCGCGTGGTCGTCATCGGCGACAGCGGGGGAGACGGCCCGCACTTCGAGTGGGCGCACCGTGCCGGCGCTTTCACCATCGGCAGCATGACCAAAGAATCCCTCTCCCGCTATTGCGCCGAGCGCACCATTCCGATCGGATACCGCTTTGGGGTGAGCTATGCCGCAGGGGAGGCCCGGGATCCGGCGCGCGAAGAACGGTTCGATTTTATGGATCTCGCCCCCCTCTTGAGCGAGGTTCTCGCTCTGTAGGCGGCAGGGAGGCTTGCGGCCTTCAGCTGCGGGCGGGCGCCGTCCGGAGCCGAAACCACAGGCTGAGCAGGTAGACCACGGCCATCGCCGCAGCCAGACGCGGCAGCCAGGCGTAGAGGGGGCTGACGACGAAGGGCAGAAAAAGCAGCGGATCCTCGATCATGGAGTGGTTGATTCCGATCGATAGCTGGAGCTTCTGGAGCTCCTCGGCGCTCAAATCGAGCTCGCGCGATTGTTCCACGATCAGCGCTCCGCCGTAGGCGAGGCCGAAGAGGGCTCCGGTGAGCCAGAGCACGGCCGCCCGGCGGTCCAGCCCCAGGAAGGCGAGCAGCGGCCCGAAGACGGCCACGAAAAAACCGATCCAGGCGAAGGCCTTCATGAACTCGATCAGGACCATGATGCCGAGCAGGATGGCGAGCACCTTCAAACAAAGAGCCAGGGTGTCCAACCCCCATAGCCGGACAAAAGCGCCGAACGCCGGACGAGCGGCCGGGATTGCGGGGCCGACCCCGGCCCCGGAAGCCGAAGCCGCGGGATCCAACCACCAGGCAAGCAGCAGGCTGGTGACCAGAGCGGCCGCGAGCCGCACGGCGGTCGCCTTCCAGAAGGAAATTCCCGAGCGGGCCTGGATCATCCCTTCCTGGGGCAGGTTGTGGGCGATCAAGACGAACACGGCGACGACCGTCATCTGCTCGGCCGTGAGCGGCAGGACCGCCATGGCCGCAAGGCAGCCGTAGACCCCCGCCGTCAGACCGATCAGGATGGGCAAGGCGGCGGCCGCCGGCAGCCGCAGGATCTCCATCGCGGGTTGCAGCAGGAAATCGAGGGCCGCAAGCCACCCGCTCCAATCCAGAAGCGCCGTGGCCAGCGAAACGGGCAACCAGATCTTGAGGAGCCAGATGTAGGCCGAAACCCCCTTGCGCAGGCCCTCCGCGAGCGTGCGCCCCGCCTTGTGCCGCAAAGTCTCCATGAATTTCCTGTTCCCGCCAAAAAACCACCGCCTTCCCCTGAGGCATCCGGGAACGCGGCGAGGGATTTGACCCCTTAGCCCGAATTCGCCGTCGATGCAAAGGCTTCCCCGAAGCGCGTGATTTCCCCCTCAAGCCCCGCTCCGATTCGGCCGAAAACCGATGAGGGGCACGGCCGTGAATCCGCAAGTTCTTCGCCATATCCTGCAGGGAGAGATCCGCACCGGCTCGCCGGAAGCCTTCGGATGCCTGCTCGCGGAGGCTCCCGCATGCCCCGAACTCCTGAAGATGTATGCCCGTCTGCTCGAAGAGCACGCGCGCCGGGAGGAGGCCCGGGCGCATTATCGCGAGGCGGCGGGCCGTTTCCTGGCCGAGGGACGGATCCTCGCCGCCTGGTCGGCCGAGCTGTCGGCCTGGCGCCTGCGGCGTCCTTCTCCGAGCGAGTTGGCGGCATTTCAGGACGAAATCGACCGCTCGCCCCCGGGCGGCGGCCCCGCGGACGCTTTCCTGAGGGCCCTCACCCGCGGCGAGCGCATGGCCGTTCTCGCCTGTTGCCGGAGAAGTTGCGCACCCCCCGGGGAAATCCTGTTGCGACCGGGGCCCCCTCCCGAAGAACTCCACTTCGTGGTCGAGGGCACGCTGCGGGAGTCCCGCTACGAAACGGTCGAGGAGAAACCCCGCCGGCGGCGGCCGTCAAGCCGCACGGTGCGGCAGGGGGATGCGTTCGGCGATGTCTACCCCTTTCACGAACGGCGGCCCTCCTCCACGCTCGTCGAAGCGGTCAGCCCGGCCGAGGTCCTCTCGATCTCCCGCGAGCGGCTGATGCGGGCCTGTCGCCGCCATCCGGCCGTGGAACGAGGGCTGGTGAGGCTCTGCGGCTTGCGATCGGAAAACGAAAACCCCGCTGGGGAAGAAGGGGTTCGCAAGGGGGAGCGCTACCGCATCCCCGTGCCCATGCGGGTGGAGGTCCTGGCCGACGGCCCGGAACAGGGCCGGCTTTCTGTCGCCGGGCTCTCCTACGACCTCTCGGTCTCCGGCGTCTCCTTCGTCCCGGAAACGGACGGCCTGCCGCCCCCGCCTTCCGGAGGGACGACTTCCGATCCGCTTCTCGGACGCCGGGTCAAAGCCGCTCTCCACGGCGAAGGGGTGGCCCTGGAAATCGCCGGCCGCATCGTTCGGCGGCGCATCCTGCTCCAGGACGGCCGCCGCCAAAGCTCGCTGGCCATTCAGTTCGACGAACTGCCCCCTCGCCTGCGGGGACTGCTGTTTGCCTTCGCCGGAAGCCTGGCCTGCGGCAAAACGGCGGCGCCGTGACCGCGGAGCCGCCGCAAGAGTCCCGGCGGATGGCCATCCCGCACGGCATCTGCTACACAGCACCGCATGGACGAGCTGCTCGCGATCTCCCTCCTCGGGGAGGTCCTCCTGCCCGCCGCCCTGGCGATCCGCTTTTTTCGGCTGCGGGATCCGCGCCTGAGTCTTTGGGCGGCGCATCTCGCGGCCTGCGCGGCCTATGGCGGCATGATGTGGACGGTGGGGGCCTGGCAGCTTTTCCCGCGAAGCCTGCTTTTCTTTTGGGGGCTGCTTCAGGCCGCGGGCGCCCTTTGCGCCTTGCGGCGTCTCCAGCGGGGGGCCGCAGCCGCGGGCACAGCGCGCCGGCCGCAGCCGATCACGCTCTCCAGCCTGCTCATCGCCGCCGTCTCGACCGCGGTCCTGCTGCTCGCCCTTTGCGCCGCAGCCCCGCCGGAAGCGGATACCGTGGACCTGGATTCCCCGCTTCGCCAAGGAACCTTCCGGGTTATCCACGGCGGATTCTCCATCCTGATCAACCCCCATCTCAAAACGCTCGACGCGGAAGAGCTTGCCCCTTACCGGGGTCAGGCCTACGCCCTCGATATCGTGCGTGTCGATTCCCTGGAGCGACGGGCCCGGGGATTTCGGCCGGCCGACCTTAGGGACTATTTCATTTTCGGACAGCCGGTATTCGCCCCTTGCGGCGGAACCGTGCTTGCAAGCCGGGGCGGTATGCCCGATCTGACCCCGCCCCGGATGGACCCCGATCGTCCGGAGGGGAATTTCGTGCGCCTCGACTGCGGCGACTTCGAGGTCGTGCTGGCCCATCTCGCCCAATCGAGCCCGGCCGTCGCCCCCGGGGACCGGATCGGCCCCGGGACCTTCCTGGGGCGGGTGGGCAATTCGGGCATGTCGCTCGAGCCCCATCTCCACCTGCATGCCGAACGGCGGCGGGAAGACGGCCGCCGTCCCCTGGCGGTGCGCATCGGGGGGCGCCGCCTGGTCCGAAACGACCTTTTCAGTCCACCATGACCGGAAAACCCACGGAAGAGGAAAAAGCGGAGGAGAGGGTAAGGGAAAACTCGAAATCGAGCCGATCTTCCTTGATCAGGCGATAATACTGAAGCACCTTCTCGATGTAGGCGCGAGTTTCGGGAAAGGGCGGCACACCTTTGTGGCGGATCACGGCCTGTTCGCCGGCGTTGTAAGCGGCGAGGGCAAGGCGAAGATCTCCGCCGAAACGATCCAGCAGATCGCGAAGGTAACGGGTCCCGGCGTCGATGTTTTCGGCGGGATCGAAAGCGTCGCTCACCTCGTAGGCCGAGGCCGTAACCGGCATGAGCTGCATGAGACCGCGGGCTCCCTTTTTCGATTTCGCCCGCGGATCGAAGCGCGACTCGGCCATGATGATCGCCAGGATGAGTTCCACTTCCACGTGATATCGCCCGGCCGCCTCGTGGACGGCCCGGTCAAAGGGCAGCAGATCGGGTTCGGCTTTCGGCTCATAGGCGAAATGGAAAGCGGCCTCCCTGCCGAACCGATCTTCACCGTCGATGACGCTCAAGGCGGATCGCTCACGGCCCGCGGTAACGTCCTTCCGTTCGTCCCCTTGCGCCGCCCCCCCTTGTTCGTGGGGAAAATGAATGTCGCTCACGGAGATGGCGAGCCCTAACAAAAACGCCACCAGCCAAGGGGAAAATCGCTCTTTGAGTCTGCGGGTTGAACCGCGTTTTTCCTGCCCGTAGACCATCGTGGCACTCCTTTTCCCGGGAAGAAACGCCTTTTTCCCATTTCCCTTCCAGCCGCTCCATCTCCCCGGCACCTAAAATGCAAAAACCGTGCAGCCCCTGAACATGATCAGATGATGAATAATTTCGTTATAATGAAATTATCAAAATCCGGCGGGGGCAGAGGGTCTCTTACCTCTGCAACCGAGAGCTGGGAAAAATAATCCTGAATCGGCCGGGAGGCGAGGGCTCAAGAAGGGTGCTCATGGAACGGATAGTAATGGATTGAAGGGACTCTGGCAAGGGTTTTCGGAATTTATTTGCCCGTTACGCTATTTTAGGATCGATTTTTGCATATCTATCCGTTTGCGTGTTGCTTTGCGGGAAGGGCTATGAGAGCAATTCCGGAAGGAGAAAAGGTGGTCGGGGAACGGCAGGGCAGGCGTGAGGATTTCCGGCGTCAATTCGCATCCGAAACCCAGCCGATCCTGGCCGAGTGCATTACGCGTGCCGGGCGTTTTCGTGCCCAGGTGATCAATCTCAGCGCCAGGGGGGTGCTGCTGCGCGCCGATCCGGCTCCGGCCGTGGGCGAGGAGATCGCGCTGTCCATTCCCCTGGTGCGCAGTCAGGCGATGCTAAGGGCCACGGGCGAGGTGATCCGTCTCGACCCCCGCGGGGTCGCGGTGATCTTCCGGGTGCTCTTCAACTATTGAGCGGGTCTCTCTCGATCTCCGTCACCCGGGAAAGCGCCTCCCGGATCGAGGACTCCGAAAACCCGCGCGCACGCAGGAAACGGCCCAGTTTGACCTTCCGCAGCAGAGCGTTTTCTTCGCCTTGAAGCGCCGCCCATTTCCGGCGCGCTGCCTGGAGGGCCGATTCGATCTCATCGGCCGGATCCCAGAGGCCCGGGGGCAGGCCGTCTTCCTCGGAGCAGAGCAATCCCCGGCGCCGCAGATCCCGCCGCAGGCGCAGCATGCCGAAGCCGCGGCGCCGGAGAGCCTGGGCCAGCAGGGCGGCGCTGCGTCGCTCGTCGATATACCCCAGTCGCCGGCACTCTTCGATCACCCCGCGGACGATTGCCGCTTCGATCCCCTTGCGTTCGAGCTTCCCGGAGAGCTCCCGGGCCGAGTGGTCCCGTCGCGCGAGGATGCGCAGGGCGACGAGCAGAGCCTGGCGGAATGCTGGATCTTCTTCAGGCATCGGGCCGCGGTCTCGCTGACCGGGGACGAATCGATGGGGATCGTCCCGGCCGAGAGGCGATTTTTGAAAAATGCAAAAAATTATGAAAAAAGGCTAAAGTCGGCGATGAAAACGCCGATAACGTCGTTGAAGCGACACGGCGCGTTGGACCGCGGCCGCCAAGGCCTGATCATCCGAACGACGAAAGCCCTATCCTCCGGTCGGCGGATATCGCAAGCAAGGAGACCCTCATGCAGGTTACGCCCAAAGACCAGACGACGATGGTGGAACTGTACAGTCCCGCGAAGACCGATCGCCCCGCCGCCGGACCGCCCGCGGGAGAGGTCCCGGGCCGGCCCGCGGTTGCCCGGGATCGAGATACGGTCGAGCTGAACGACGCCACCGCGCGGTTCCAGGAAGCCCGCGAGACGATCCGCACCCTGCCTGACATCCGAGAAGAAAAGGTCGCCGCGCTCAAGGCGCAGATCGAAGCCGGCACCTATGCGATCCAGCCTGAACGGGTAGCCGCCAAGCTGATCCGCGACGCCCTGCTTGGGGATCCCTCGACTGAATGAGCCCTCCCGCAACGGTCAAGGCGGCCCCGGGGACCCCCCGGCGGCCGCCTTGCCATGGGTTCCTGCCGCGTTTCTCCCTGCGGTTTTTCCCTAAAGCTCGTTTCCGCTGAACTCGAACCATTCGCGGTTCGTCTCGGCTTCGCGCTGGAAACGCGTGGATTCGGAGCCGTAAAGAAGATGTTCCCCTTTCGCGGTCAGCCGCAGGTTGAGGCTTGGACCTTCCACCTGTTCGAGGATACCGACGGAAACCAACTCCTGCACCGCCTTCTTGAAAAGTTTCTTTTCCTCGGCGGAAAGCCGCATCACGTAGACCGCCTCCAGCCATTGCGCCGGAAGCGTATCTCCGGTCTCCGCGCCGATGGCGCGGAATTTGTCCAGAATATCCCGCTTGATCTCCTTTTTTTCTTTCATCGCACACCCTCCCTCGTGCACGATTCGGCCGTCGCGCCGCTTCACCCCCGCCGATGGGTGTCAGTTGCGGTCGATCCCCTCACAGTCGAGGCAATAGGCGAACACACCGCGGGGGTCCGATCGCAGAAGGTCCCCGATCTCCTGCAGCTCGCTCCAGACGGCGCCTGCCGGGAAAACGAGGCGTTCGAGCCGCCGCCAATCCCCTCCTTGCGCCCATTGCTCCTTGAGCTCGCGGAGGATTTTCTCCCGCCGGGAAAGGGGCGGCTCGACATAGTCGACCGCATAGGTGTCCAGACCGGCTCGTCGGGCGGCGGCGGCGATCGCCTCTTCGATGCCCCCGAGATGGTCGACCAAGCCTTTTTCCTGCGCTTCACGGCCCGACCAAACCCTGCCCTCGGCGGCGCGGTGGAGCCGTTCTCCGGAAAGGCCCCGCGCCTTCCCGACCCGCTCGAGAAAGGCCCGATAGCTGCCTTCCACGAGCAAACGAATCGACGAGGCGACGAGCGGGTTCAGGGGGCGGCCGGGCACGAAGGCATCGGCGAGGGGGGTGGTTCCCACGCCGTCGTTGCGGATCCCCAGAGATTCGAGGCCTCTTTCGAAAGTCGGAAAAACACCGAAGACGCCGATCGACCCGGTCAAGGTCGTGGGGGCGGCCCAGATCTCGTCGGCGCCGCAAGCGATCCAATAACCGCCCGAGGCGGCGACCGAGGCGAAGGAGGCGACGATCGGCTTTCCCGCGCGCCGGGCGTCTTCGAGCTCCCGCAGCACGGTCTCGGCCGCCAGGGCGCTTCCCCCCGGGCTGTCGACCCGGAGCACGAGAGCGCGCACGGTGTCGTCCCGCACGGCCCGGCGAATCTGTCCGGCGAGTTGCGCCGCCCCGGTCCGGCCCTCCCGGGGAAACCCGTCCCAAAGCACTCCCTGGGCGACGATCACGGCGATTTTGGGTCGCTGGCCTTGATCCCGATCCAGCTCCGCACGCCTCGCCCGCAGATAGGTTCCGCTGTCGATCTTGCGGAAGGACCGCTCCCGCGTGTCTTCCCCCACAAGAGCGATGAGTTCCTCGCGCAGCGCCTCGCGCCCGCGAACCGCATCCACCAGACCCGCCGTTAGAGCGGCCTGGGCCGCATCCCCGCCCGCCGCTTCCAAGTGGCGCGGAAACCCCTCGATGTAGTCGTCGATCCGTTCCGGTTCCAGGCGGCGGCGGCTCGCCACCCCCTGCTTGTACTCCGCCCAGAGGACCTCGAGCAGGGCCGCGCTGGCCGCCCGGTCTTCGTCCGACATGGTGCGGCGTTCGAAGGGCTCGGCGGCCGACTTGTAGGCGCCGGCGCGGAACACATGAACCTGCACCCCGAGGCGGTCCAGCGCCGAACGCCAGTAGTGGCGGTAGACGCCGAAGCCCTTCAGGAACACCCCTCCCATCGGGCCGACGTAAATGCGATCGGCATGGGCGGCGAGGTAATAGGAAGACTGGAAGAAATAGTCGGCGGCGGCGATTACGGGCTTTCCCGACTGGCGGAAGCGCTCGAGCGCCGCCCCCAGCTCCTGGAGTTTGCTCAACGATCCTGCGCTCAGACGGCTGGGATCCAGAACCACCGCCCGGATGCGGGGATCCTCTCGCGCGAGGTCCAGCGCCTCGACGAGATCGCGAACCACCGTCTCCGCCGCGTTTTCCTCTTCGGACAGAAAATCGCTCCAGGACAGATCGCGGCTCGCCTGCTCCACCAGAGCGCCGCTCGGGGCCACCACCAAGGCGGCGGACTCGGGAAGCCGCTGCACCCGGCCGCCGAAAACCAGCACGCCCACGAGGGCCAGTACGGCCAGAAACAGGAGATTCGCCGCCAGCCGCCGCCCGAAACTCACGGCCCGCCAGCCGCCGCGCAGCACGGCCCCGAGGACCCGGAATGCTTTTCTCATCCAACCCGCCTGAAGGGAAAACCTTCAATTTCTGCTTCGAGCAAAAAAAATAATACCGGAACGCGGCTTGTCCAACCGGGAATGCGGAAAGCGCCAAAAGAAAGGCCCCCCTGGAGGGGGGCCTTCCCGGGTCCGAAGCAGAGGATCGCGGTCAGCTGACCTTGATCTGCTTCGGCTTGTGTCCCTCGGGTTTCGGAACCTCCACCGTCAACAGGCCGTTTTTGAACTCGGCCTTGATCTTTTCCGCATCGACGTCCACCGGCAGGCTGAAGGAGCGCACGAACTTGCCGTAGGTCATCTCGCGGCGGTAGTAGTTTTCTTCCTTGACCTCGTTTTCCGATTTCCGCTCGCCCTTGAGCGTCAGGACGCCGTTCTGCAGGTCCAGGCTGATGTCCTTCTTCTCCAGGCCGGGAAGCTCGGCCTTGATCACGACCCGGTCATCGGTCTCAAACATGTCCACCGCCGGGACCCACACCCCTTCCGCCCAGACGTCGTCGCGGCGATCGGAACGGAAGAAGACATCATCGAAAAGACGGTTCATGCGATCCCGCAGGGACACCATTTCTTTCCACGGATTCCAGCGGACCAGATCCATCATCTTTACACCCCCCTTTCGACTTGCAATTTAGCGCGAGTTTTGTATTGTTCATCAGTTTTCGGACGAATAATAATTATCAAAAAGTTAATGTCAATAACGTTACATTACCGAAAGTAATTAAGCGATATATGTAATTCCTTGCCGCCGATGGAAGAATTCAAGTTGCCCCTGCCGGAGATCAAGGACCTGCGCGGACGCCAATCGGTCCGCGCCACCTTCAAACTCTCACCGCGTGCGATCGGGGTGTTGAGCACCGTCGCCGCTCATTTGGGAATCAAGCAGAAGTCCCTCTTCGACCAGCTGGTTGAGGACATCGAGAGCCTGCGCACGATCGCCCGCGGGATCGAGCCGGTCGAGTTCCGCAACCTGGAGCGCGTGCAGAAGACCTTCGTGATCAGCCGACGGACCCTGATCAACCTCGAAGCGGCCGCACGGGACTCGAGCACCCCGCGCGATGCGCTCGTCGAATACTCGATCCAGCGCCTGTTGCCCCTGATCCTCGAGGAGCGCGAAAAGCACCGCAAGCGCAAAAGCCTGCGCGAGGAAATCCGCAGACAAGCGGAACAGGCGGAAAAAACGTTGAAAAAAGCCGTTGACCTGCTGGGCGGGGATGATCCCCTGACGGTACGGCTGGAGGAGGCGGTGCGGGCTGTATCTTCGCTGCGCGCCTTCCTCGAGGATCTTCTCGAAAAAGGCGAGGCGATCGAGCACCTCTAAAGCACCCGCAGCGCTACCAGGGTCACGTCGTCGGGGGCCCGTAGGCCGCAGCGGAAACGCTCGAGCTCCTGCACGACGGCCTGTACGAGCACGCGGGCCGGGGCCTTCCCATGGTGGGAGATGATGTCGCGCAGGCGGGCCTGCCCGAAAAACCCACCCCCCGGTCCGAGGGTCTCCCAGATGCCGTCGGTGCCGATGAAAACGACACTTCCCGCATTCAGGGGGCCCGTGCCCTCTTCGACGAAACGCGCCTGGGGATCGACGCCGAGCGGCAGGCCGGACCCCCGCAGTTCCCGAAAACGGCCCGAGAGCGGATCGTACAGCAGCGCGGGAGGATGCCCGGCGCGTACCCACCGCAGACGGCGGCGCTCGCCGTCGAGGCAAAGGAAAAACATCGTCATGAAGGCCCCGCTTTCGCCGAAATCTTCGGCGAGGCGGCGGTTCACGTCAGCGATGATCTCGGCGCAGCCGCCGGGGACGACCGCGCGCATCCGCAGCGTGGCCCGCGCCGTGGCCATCAGCAGCGCGGCCGGGATCCCGTGGCCGGAGACGTCGCCCACGGCGATGCAGGGGGTCCCGCCGGCGTCTTCGAAGAGATCATAGTAGTCGCCTCCCGTCTCATCGCAGGAGAGACTCGCGCCGGCCACCTCCAGGCCGGGCCAGGACGGCATGCGGCGCGGCAGGAGCCTCTGCTGCACCTCGCTCGCCAAAAGCAGGCCGCTGCGCATGCGCAGATGCTCCTCCAGTTTCGGGCCCATCGCGTTGAAGGCCTCGATGAGCCGATCGCGTTCGTCCCCGGTGCGCAGGCCGAGGCGCAGGTCGAAACGGCCGCGGCTGATTTCCGCCGCGGCCTCCGCGAGCGCGGCCATCGGCCGCGCGAAGCGGCGCGAGCCGATCCAGGCGGCCAAGACGGCGACGAGCAGCGCACCGGCGACGGCAAGGCTCACGACCCGGATCTCCTCCCGACTGAAGGCCGCGATGGCCGCGATCGCCCGTTCGGGAAGACGGGAGATCACCTCCTGGGGCACGGCGACCAGGAAGGCGACCTCTCCGTGCATGGGCGCGTAGGCCCACAGGCAGGGGCCGCCGCGGCAGTCCATCTCGACCACCCCCGAGCGACGCTCGAAGACGGCTTGCGCCAGACGCCCGGCCGCTTCCGGTTCCGTTTCCGCAAAAGGCTCCGGAACGGAAAGGCCGTTCCAGACAAGCTCCTCGGCTTCTTGGTCGCGGCGAGCGAAGACCAAAAGCTCGTGCCCCCGGCCTGCGGGTGCGGGGACCGCCTCGACGAGATAGGAGGAGACGCTCTCGCTTCGCCAGATCGAGGAGAGCGCCTCGACGCGCAGCACCTCGCTCAGGAGCACCTCGAGGCCGACCGCCGCCGCCGGCGTTCCGTCGGGATAGGATACCCTCTGCACCACGCTGAGCAGCGAGCGTCGGCTGCCGGGATCCACGACCGGACCGATCCAGCGCGGCTCGCCGGCGGCCTCGGCAAAACCGGGCCGCAGCCGCGGATCGTATCCGCCGGGAAAACCGCCGCGTCCGGGGAAGACGATCTGCACGCCGGTTTCAGTGACCGCAAACGCCGCGTGGAAAGCCGTTCCCAGGCGCCCGGCGATTTCACGCAAGACGTCCTCGAGCGCCGTCAGCCGATCGATGTCCTCGCGGGCCTCCTCCTCGGAGAGACCGGGGGCGAGAAGCAAAGCCGGCCGGCGATGGCTGATCCAGTAGCCGCCCCCCGATCCCTGCGCCGCCCCCCCTGCGCCGCCGGGCCGCCACTGCGCTTCCGGAGGGGTGCGGAACGGATCGTCGAAGTCGGAGGCCAAAAGCACCGCCACGCGCCCCGGCGGCTCCTCGGCGAAAACCGCTTCGGCCTCGCGCACGAGCAGCGAAAGGGCGAACTCGAAGGCGCGTTTGTTCGCCTGCACGATGGCGGCGGAATCCTCCGTCGTCAGCCGCAGGATCTGGCGCCACAGCCCCGAGATCTGGCGGTGCACATCCTCCGCGATCTCGTCCCCCAGGCGGGCCATTTCCCGACCGCCGACCCAGACCACGGGCGCAAGCGGCAGCAGGCTGAAGATCACCAGCACGCTGAAGAACTTGCTTCTCAGCTTCATGTCTCCCCATCACTTCACAACGGCCAGGCAGCCCTTGACCGCGGCGATCGCGCCGGACTCGCCCGCAAGCAGCGGCTCTTCGATTTTGCGGCCGTCCAGGTAATCGTTGAGCTCGAAGTCGCTTCCGTCCAGACGGCGCAACCGGCCCCCGGCGGCCTCGAGAAGGATCCGCGCGGCGGCGAGTCCCTGGAAGGTTTCGTTGGCGAGAATCGCCGCATCGGCGCGTCCCGTGGCCACGTAACCGAGGTGCGCCGAGGTACAGCCGAAGGAGCGGATCTTTCCCGGGAAGCTGGTGCGGAAGTGTTGGTGGAACCGCGAATAGGTGAGCAGCAGGCTCTCATCGTTCAGCTCCCCGGAGCCGGGGATGCGAATCTCCCGCTCGCCCCAAAAGGCGCGGCCGCCGGCTCGGGCATGGAAAAGATCCCCGGTGGCCGGCATGTAGAAGACGCCGAAAAGGGGCCAGAAATTTTCCATCACCGCCAGCGACAACCCCCAGAGCGGGATCCCCGCCTGGAAATTGGCGACCCCATCGAGAGCATCGAAACTCCACAGAAAGCGCCGGCGTTCGTGGGAGTAGCCCTCCGCCGGGGCATCGTGGCGGAAGAGCCGGTGTTCGGGAAAACGCCGACGAAGCTCGGTCTCGAAGAACTCCGTGAGCACGACTTCGGCCTCGGTGACGATCCCGTCGTCGAATCGCATCTGCGGCCGGCCCTTGCCGTAAAATTCGAGCGCCATCGCCCCCGCACGACGGATCCCCTCCAGCCCGAATCCCACCAATTCCTCGATCTCCACCCTGACCTCGTCGCTCATGCCTCCTCCCTGTTTCCTGGGTTCGGGGCGAGGCCCGCGATCGGCCCCCGCGGCAGAATGCGAAGGCGCCCGCCCCCTGTGAGTCCGACCTTCCCGGCGTCTTGACAGAACCCCTTCGCCGACATAGGCTGACGACCGATCCGTTCCCGCCTGCCGGATCGCCGGTTTTTTTCCCCGCACGGACGGACGAAGCGATGGAAGCCCCGCTGCCGACCCGCGAGGAGGCCCTGGCCCTGTTCCGGGAATACAACCGGAGCGAAGGCCTTCTCAAGCATGCGCTCGCCGTGGAAGCGGTCATGCGTCACTTTGCGCGCCTGAAGGGCGCGGACGAAAACCTCTGGGGACTGGTCGGTCTGATTCACGATCTGGACTACGAGCGCTTCCCCGAAGAGCATTGCCGCAAGACCGCGGAAATCCTGCACGCCCGCGGCTGGCCCGAAACCGTCATCCGAGCCGCGGTGAGCCACGGCTGGGGCATCTGCTCCGAGGTCCGCC
Organism: uncultured Desulfobacterales bacterium; assembly: GCA_938048455.1. Classification (GTDB taxonomy): domain Bacteria; phylum Desulfobacterota; class Desulfobacteria; order Desulfobacterales; family SpSt-501; genus SpSt-501. Next base: position 19,000 of record CALIUY010000004.1, read on the forward strand.
CCGAAAGCGATCTCGAAAAAACCCTGTATGCGATCGACGAGCTCACCGGGCTGGTGACCACGGCGGCCCTGGTGCGACCCTCGCGCAGCGTTCTCGATCTCGAGGCCTCCTCGGTCCGCAAAAAATGGAAAGACAAACGCTTCGCCGCGGGCGTAAACCGCGGGGTCATCGAAGCCGGGGCCGCCTGGCTCGGGGTCGATCTTCTCTGGCTGATCGCCGAGACCATTCACGGCATGCGCACCGTCGCCGCGGAAATCGGCCTGCAGGGCACCCCGCCGGTCTGAGCGGCGAGCTGCATTCGACCCTTCATCCTCCGGCCTCCGGAGGCCGCCCCGCCTCCCCCCTCAGGTTTCCCCGCAACAGCGAAACGACGGCCCCGGTCAGGCAGAGAACCAGGAAAACGGCGAGCGTCCCGCGCAGGCTCGACAGCAACGCCTCCCGGCGAAGATCCTCGAGCGCTTCCCGGCCCACGCCGGCGGCGAAAAAGAGGGTGACGATCCCCAGCGAGACCCCCTGCCCGAGAAGCCTCATCGTCGCCACCGAACCCGAGGCGACGCCGTAGAGGCGCGACGGAACGGCGCTCAGGATGGCGTTCATGTTCGGCGAGGAAAACAGGGCGAAACCGAAACCGAGGAGCGCGAGCGCGGCGAAAAGCGGAAAAGGAGTTGCGGAGTCCGCCGCCTGCATCAGCCCGCCCAGCGCAAGCGCCGTCAGCGCCATCCCCGCCGAGGCGGGAATCCGGGGCTCCAGCCGATCGGAGAGTCGGCCGGCGAAGGGCGAAAACAGCGCCATGAACACGGGCTGCGCGGTGAGGACCAGCCCCGCTTCGCGGGGCGAAAGCCCCTGGACGATCTGCAGGCACAGGCTCATGAGGAAAATGACCCCGTAGGTGGCCGCGTAGTGGATCAGGGCGGCAAGGCAGGAGAAGGCGAAGACACGGTTTTCGAGCAGCAGCCGCATCTCGAAGAGCGGCTCCGGGTGGCGAAGCTCCCAGCGTCCGAAGGCGCCGAGCCCCGCCAACCCGGCCGCAAAAAGGAATCTCCCCTTGGGTTCCAGCAGCTCGGCGAGACCCGACAGAAGGGCCGTGACGGAGGCGGCGTAGAGCACCGCCCCCATCCCATCGAGCCGCCCGCCGCAGGCGGGCGCCCACTCCCCCTTGAGGTTGCGCCCGGTCAGCCAGGCGAGCAACAGGCAGCACGGGGGCGGCAGGAGAAAAATCGCGCGCCAGGAGAGCTCTGCGGTCAGCAGCCCGCCGACGAGCGGGCCGAGGCTCAGGCCGGCGTATACGGCGGCCACGGTGATCCCGAGCACCCGGCCGCGCTCCTCGCGGGGATAGACGGCGGTCACCAGCGCGATCCCGGTGGCGAAGACCAGGGCGATCCCGAGGCCCTGCAGAACCCGACAGGCGATCAGAAAGCCGATCGTGGGGGCGATCCCGGCAAGAAGGGTCGCGGCCGCGAGCACCATCATCCCGAGCTGGAACAGCCTTTTTCTGCCGTGCAGATCGGCCAGCCGCCCCGCGGGGACGAGGGCGGCGGCGGCGGCCACCACGATCGACGCGGCGACCCAGCCCAGTTGGACGGCGTCCGCGGAAAGGCTCCGACCGATGGCCGGGAGGGCGACGTGGACGGCGGAAAGCATGAAGGGCGTGAGAAAAGAGCCCGCCGTGGCGACTCCGAGGGCCGTCCGACGCGCCAGGGACTCCTCCGCGCGGTCGGGGGAACAGGGGGCGGTCGTCATGCGATGCCCTGCTTAGCGGATTTCCGCTCGCGCGGCAAGCGACGGCCTGCCGGCCTTTACCCCGAGGAAACCTTCGGCTACCCTCCGGGGTCATGGCCGACGGCGTCCCCTCCGCGGAACTCCTTCTCGCCCCGCTCAAGGGATTCACCGACAGCGCGTTCCGCAACGCCTTCAGCGCGCATTTCGGGGGGTTCGATTCCGCCCTCGCGCCCTTCCTCACCGCCTGTCCCCCGGAGCGCTTCCAGGAGTCGATGCTGCAGGACCTCGAGCCGGAGGAAAACCGGCGGCTTCCGGTCGAGCCGCAGATTCTCGGCGAGTCGGCCGAGCAGTTTCTCTTCCTCCACCGACGGCTGGCGGATCTCGGCTACCGGGACGTGAACTGGAATCTCGGCTGCCCGTTCCGTCCGGTCATGCGCAAGGCGCGGGGGGCGGGCCTGCTGCCCCGGCCGGAGCTGATCGATCGTTTTCTCGATCGCGTGGTGCCGAATCTTTCGGGACGGCTCTCCATCAAGATGCGCCTCGGCCGGAGCCGGGCCGAAGAGATTTTCAAGCTCCTCCCGATTCTCAACCGCTATCCCCTGCGCGCCGTCATCGTCCATCCCCGCACCGCGCGCCAGATGTATGCCGGGCCGATCGATCTCGCGGCCTTCGCGCGGTTCCGGGAACACTGCCGTCACCCCGTGGTCTACAACGGGGAGATCCGCAAGGAGGAGGATGTCCGGCTCCTCCGGGAACGCCTCGGGCCGATCCCGGCCTGGATGATCGGTCGCGGAGCGCTTGAGGATCCGTTTCTGCCCTCACGGCTGAAGGGCAAGCCGATCCCCCCGCCGGGGCAGCGACGCGAGCGGTTTTGGGCCTTTCACGATGAGCTGAGCGCACGCTACGCGGCGTGCGCCGGCATGGATCCGCAGCGGCTGCTCCATCGCATGAAAGGCTTCTGGACCTATTTCGCCGCGCTTTTTTCGCCGGCGGACGAAATCCGCCGCCGGCTGCATCGCGCCGCACGGCTCGAGGACTGGCGGCGGATCCTCGAGGATCTGCGGGCAGGAGATCCGGGAGAAGACGAGGACGGCGCGCCGCCCGGAGCGGACGCGCCGTCTTGATCGGGAGAGAAGATTACTTGGGGATCCGGAGGACCTGGAAACCTGCGCCGCTGCGTTTGACGAGAAAGAGCACCGTCTCCCCGGCGCGGACTTTCTGGTATTCCGTGCGCATCTCCTGCACGCTCGTCACCGGGACACGGTTCACCTCCTTGACCACGTCGCCCTGGCGCATGCCGGCCTGATCGGCCTTCCCCCCGGAGCGCACCTGAACGATCAACACGCCGCGCTCCTCGGGATCCAGGCCGAAACGCCGCGCGGTGTCCGGGTTGAGGTCGGCGGCCCGAATGCCCAGGTCGTCGGAATCTTGAGGCGCCTGGCTGCGCACGGGCTGATCGGTGTCCTTGCGTTCGGCGAGTTTGACGCGCAGCGTCTGTTCCTTGCCGTCCCGCAACACCTTCACCGGGACCTCCCGGCCGACCTCCATTCCGGCGACGGTCGAGGAAAGCTCACGGCTGTTGTGCACCGTTTTCCCGTCGACGGAGAGAATCACGTCCTTCACCTTCATGCCGGCCTTATCGGCCGGATCGCCCGGGAAGACCTGGGTCACCAGAACCCCGCGCTGATCCTTGAGCCCATAGTATTGGGCGAGCTCCGGGGTCAAATCCTGGATCCCCACCCCCATCCAGCCGCGCACCACACTGCCGCGCTCCTTGAGCTGGGCGATGATGCTCTGGGCGAGATTCACCGGGATCGCGAACCCGATCCCCTGGCCCTGCGCGATGATCGCGGTGTTGATCCCGACCACCTCCCCCTGGAGGTTCAACAGCGGCCCGCCCGAGTTGCCGGGGTTGATGGAGGCGTCGGTCTGAATGAAATCGTCGTAGGGGCCGGCCCCGATGAAGCGCCCCTTGGCGCTGACGATGCCGGCGGTGACGGTCTGCTCCAGGCCGAAGGGGCTGCCGACGGCGAGCACCCAGCTGCCCACCTCCAGCTTGTCGGAGTCTCCGAGGCGCAAGGGGCGGAGGTCTTTGGCGCCCTCGATTTTGATCAGGGCGAGATCCGTCTTCGAGTCGCGGCCGATGATCCGGGCGTCGAATTCGCGCTCGTCGAAAAGGCGCACCTTGATCTGGTCGGCCCCTTCGATCACGTGGTTGTTGGTGACGATGTAGCCTTCGCTGTCCAGAATGAAGCCCGAACCCAGGCTTTGCTGGCGGAATTCACGTCCCGGCCCCCCCTCGCCGAAGAAATCTCGGAAGGGATCGCGGTCACCGAAGGGATTGCCGAAGAAGTGCCGGAAAACGGGCCCTCCTTCCTTCTGGATTTTCACCGTTCGGATGTTGACGACCCCCGGCTTCACCTGCCGGGCGAGCTCGGCGAAGTTGGGAAGCACCGTCGGGACGTTCTCCCGGGCGAAGAGCGGCTCCGCCCCGGGCGAGAAAAACAGGAACAGTCCCGCCAGGGTCAGGACGGGAAGAAAACGGATGCGGCGCATGAGCGGACCTCCTTTACGGTTAATGCGGAACCAGAAAGATAATTCCATGTCTTGCGCCCCGCAAGCCGGCTCCGGATTCCTGCCCGGCAAGGATCGTTATCGGCCCATCATCTCCGGCAAAAGGAGGGCGAGGCCGGGAAAGGCGGTCAGGACGATCGCCGCCACCAGGACGGCCGCAAGAAAGGGCAGCGTTCCTTTGAAAATCTCGCCCGGAGGAACGGGCGCGGCGACGCCGGCGATCGCGTAGACGTTCAGACCCACCGGCGGGGTGATCAGGCCGGCCTCCATCATGAGCACGCAGAAGACGCCGAACCAGATGGGGGAGATGCCCAGCTCCGCGACGAGCGGAAAGACCACCGGCAGGGTCAGCACCATCATGGAAACCGAGTCGAGAAAGCAGCCGAGGAAAACATAAAGCAAGGTGAGCACGGCGAGCAGCTCCCAGGGGGAAAGCCCCCATAGGGAAATCGCCGTCGAGAGTCGGAAGGGGAGCGTGGAAAGCGCAAGAAACGTGCTGAAGACCGTCGCCCCGGCGACCAGAAAGAGAACCATCACCGTCACCCGGCCCGCTTCCTCGAGCGCGGCGGCGATCGCCGCCCACGTGAGCCGGCGCCTGCAGGCAAGAAGCAAGAGAAGCCCGAGCGCCCCCACACCGCCGGCCTCGGTGGGGTTGATCCGGCCCGAGTAGATTCCTCCCATGACCAGCAGGAAGAGGAGCGCCGTCTGCCAGATCCCCTTGGTGGCGCGCAGTTTTTCCCGTGCCGTGGAAGGCGGCAGACGGGCGGGGGCGTGGCGGGGGAACAGAAGACTCCAGACGAACACGACGGCGCCGTAAGCCGCGCAGAGCAGCCCGCCGGGGAGGATCCCGGCGACGAGGAGCTTTCCGATCGACTGCTCGGTCAGCATGCCGTAGACGACGAATCCGAGGCTCGGGGGGATGAGAAAGCTCAAGGTTCCGCCGGCGGCCACGACCCCCGTGGCCAGTCGCGGCGAATACCCGAAGCGCCTCATCTCGGGCAGAGCGACCGCCCCCATCGCCGCCGCCGCGGCGACCGAGGAGCCGCAGACGGCGGCGAATCCGGCACTGGCGCCGAGCGTGGCGAGCGCCAATCCGCCGGGGAGGCGCCGCAGCCAGACATCGAAACTCGCGTAGAGCTCGCGGGTCACTCCGGCGGTCCCGGCCAGATGGCCCATGAACACGAAGAGGGGAATGAGGGTAAAGGGGTAATGGGCCGCCGTTTCGTAGAGCACGCGCGCGGGAACCGGCAGCGCCGCTTCCGGCCCGGAGAGCACCCAGATCCCGCCCAGCCCGACCCCCATCAGGACAAAGGCGATCGGCATCCCGGTGGGCAAAAGCAGGAGAATCGCCGCGAGGCCCGCTGCACCGGCCAGAGTCGGCTCCATGTCAAGGCCTCCGGCCGAGGCGGCGCGCCGCCGCGAGGCCTTCCCGCACGAGCACGCCGGCGAGCAGCAGGCCGCCGGCGGCCACGAGCAGACGGAACGGCCCGAGCGGAATGCGCAGCTGATCGGAAACCGCCTTGTCGGAAAGCCCCTGCCTGAAGCCCTCGCCAACCACCACCGCCGTCACGGCGAGCGTCGCCAGAACGGTGAAGAGCCGCACCCCTTCCCGGAGGCGGGACGGAAGGCGTTCGAGAACGAACCCCACGGCGACGTGACCCCTCATCTGCTGGGTGTGAGCGGCGCCGAGCAGCACACAGGCGGCGAGCAGAAACTCGGAAAGCTCGAAGGCCCCGGGCAGGGGTCGGCCGAGAAACAGACGGCCGGCGACGTCCGCGCCGGTGAGGAAGATGAGGGGCAACACGCAAAGCGCGGCCACCCGGCCCGCCGCGGCGCTCGTACGGCGGACGGCGCCCTCGAAGACTCCGGCCGCCCCCGGCGGGGGATCTTCGGCCCCTTTGGGATCTCCCCGCGGATTCACCTTGCGCGCAGCTCGGGGGGGCAGGCCACGACCTCGACGTTGCGCCGGGCGCATTCTTCATCCATCACGGTGACGGCCCGCCGTCCCGGAAGCCCGCGGGCCTCGAGTTCCTCCGCCCAGCGGCGGGTCACCTCCTGAAACCGCTCGAACCAGCGGTCGGCCTCCGGCCGGGAAAGCTCGACCGTGCGCACACCGGCGCGCTCGATCTCCGCCATCATGCGGGGGTATTCGCTGCGGGTCAGACCTCCCGTGCTGCGGAAGGGGTTGGAGGCGACCTCGACGATCGTCCGGCGCTGGTTTTCATCCAGTCGTTCCCAGCTCCGGCGATTCATCACCACCCCCTCGGAGACACAGCCGAAGGTCGTGATCAATCCGTAGCGCAGCACCTCCTGGAGTTTGAAGGCGAGAATCACGGGAGGGCAAGTGACGATGCCGTCGATCGTCCCGCTCTCGAGCGCGAGGTACACGTCCCCGGGGGGCATGAAGATCGGCTCCCCACCGAGGGCGCGGATGTATTGGCTCTGGTGCCCGCCGGGCGTGCGGATCTTCATCCCCCGCAGGTCCTCCATCCGGCCGACGGGGCGGCGGGTCCAGAGGAACGACTGGATGCAGCCGTTCAGCTCGATCACCTGCACGTCCCGGAATTCCTCCCGCAGCACGCGCTCGTAGACCGCACGGCCGATATCGACGGCCAGATCCTTGCCGTCCACCCAGGCCGCAAGCGAGAGCACATCGCTCAAGGGGAAACGGCCGGGAGTGAAGGTGGCGGTGAAGTAGCCCATGTCGGAGAGCCCGTTTTTGACGATGTCGTAGTGCGCCGGGGCCTTTCCGAGGGCCCCGCCGGCGAAGAGCTGGTAGTCGAGCGTCTCACCGCTTCGGCGCCGGATCTGTTCGAGCATGGGCGTCCAGACGGTCGTCGTCTCGCGGCTAAGGGGCGGATGCCAGGTGCTGAAGCGGATCTTTTCCGCCCCGGCGGCTTCCGCTCTAGGGAAGAGAACGCCTGCGCCGAGGGCGGCCCCCCCCCAGAAGAGTTGCTGTAGAAAACGCCTGCGGTTCGAATCGCATGCCCAGCACATGGACGGCTCCCCTCAGACCTGCCGCCTCCGAAAAGCGGAAGCGGGGCCGGAAGAAAATCAGGCCGCACCGGCGGCCGGCCCGGAGGGCGGCTCCGGGGACCGCGGCCCGCGGAAGACGCTCAGAAAGGGGCGGAGGAAGAAGACGGCCAGCAGGAGGACGAGAATTAGGCCCCCGACCAAAAGCACGATCCGCTCCAGAAGAACCGCGCCCGCGACTGCGGCGACCAGGAGCAAGGCGACGGAAAGAAGCGTCCAGGCGAACCGGACCCCGGACACGAAGACGGCGAAGGCGATCAACATCACGGCCGCGGGGCCCGCCGCCTCCGGGGAAAGTCGCTGCCGCTCGATCAGCCAGAGCAGCGCTTGCACCAGAACCGCCGCCCCGAGCCAGAGCAACGCCTGGTCGAGGAGAACTTCCCGCCGGGATCGGCCGCGCCCGCCGAGAAGGCACACCCCGAAGCAGAGCGCACCGAAAAGGGCGACCGCGACCGTCCAGAAGGCCCTCGGATTCTGCGGGCGAAACGGATCGAGCACCAATCCGGCGCCGCAGAGCACGACCAGCCCGAGCAGCAGAAGCCCCCGCAGCACGGGCGCCCGTCCCCCCGCCGCCGGACGGGACAAGGGCGTTGCCGATGGTGTCGGATGGGTCTCCATCGTCTCTCCTCCCCCGGAGTTGTCCTACTCGTAGCCGAGCTCGATCAGGCGCTCCTCGTCGATCCCCAGAAAGTGGGCCACCTCGTGCACCACGGTGATCTCGATTTCCTCCTCGAGTTCCTCACGATCGGAGCACATCTCCTCGAGCGGTTTTTTGAAGATGAAGATCGTGTCCGGGTAGAGCGGCGGGTCGGTCGCCGAACGCTCGCTCAAGGGGATCCCGGAATAGACCCCGAGCGGGGGATCCTCGGGGGAAAACCCCAACTCTTCCAGAAGAGCGGGGTCGGGGCGATCCTGGACGGTGATGACCACATTGTCGAGATGGCGCCGGATCTCCTCCGGAATGCGCTGGATCGCCCGCTGCACGATGCGCTCGAATTCGGCGCGGCTGAGCTTCATCGATCCCCCCCCTCGCAGGGATGATAAAAAACAATTCGTGGAAACTCAACCCGCCGCCGGCGACCGCCGTTGGAATGCCCCGGCCGTCGTGTTAGGATTGGAGGAGCAGGCACAACCCGCAACCGACTTGTCTTCCGAAGACGGCCGTGAAACACGGGGCCGCAGCGGACGATTTCGCGGATGGCGCGCACGACCTCCATTCCCCCGTTTTTCTTCGATCGCAAGGATCACGAACTCATCCGCATCATCAACGAATCCCTCGCGGCCTCCTTCGCCTCCCGCAAGCGGTATTTCCCCCACTTCCACCCCAACGGGATCAAGCAGCTCGCCGAAAGCAAAGGATTGCGCACGGCCTACGCCGTGGCCTACCTCTTGAGCTCCCTCGAGATCGGCGGGGTGGAAGAGCGCTTGAGCGCCTTGCGGATGCTGCGCATGGAGGTGATCGACACGGCCGAGGGCCCCCTGCCCCGCAACACGGCCCGGGTGCTGCTGGAGATCATGAAACACCTGGTGCGGGCCCGCGGGGACGAACGTCGCCAGCTCGAACTCGCCCACGATTTCCGCATGGCGGCCTCCGGCAAGCCGCGTTTCATCCGCCGCATGCTGCGGCGGTACCACCTGCTCGAGATGCCCGAGGAGTGGAACCAAATCGCCTTCGACGACCACGTCCACGACGTGAACACGAAGGGCCGCAAATCCTCCTCGCACCTGATCATGGACGCCTGGATCAAGGGCATCCGCCGTCTGCGGGTGATCCACTACTATTACATCGAGCCGCGCTTCGCCGCCGAACTCTTCGAAGCCTCGCGGATTCTGGAAATCGACGTCCGCATCGGAATCGAATATTACGCGCGCTTCCGCGACCGCTACGTGCAGCTCATCTGGGTCCCTCGGGGGTTCGCCGACAGCCAGGCCTTTCTCTGCTTTCTCGAGGAGCCGGCCGTTTCGCGCCTGATGGAGGCCGGGCGGAAAGCCGCCCGCTGGCAACAGCGCTCGGTGATGGAATTGCTCGCGAAGTTCAACGCCGTGCATCGCCTGGAGATCGAGCGGCGCCTGGGCATCGCGCTGCCCCCGATCGCGGAGTCGCAGTTCCTCGCCTTCGTCGGCATCGGCCAGAAATCGAAGCTGCACCTCTCCAAGTTCATCGAGGACCAGATCGTGCTCGCCCTCCACCGTCGGGTGACGGAGCTGCGCCGCGAGCTCCCCGCCGCATCCCCCGAGCGCCGCGCCGAGATCGAGCGCTGGACGGCGGAAGTGAACGGCCTCGACCTGGAGGCCTTCGTCGACGGCTTCCTCGATCCCGGGCGGAACCCGGAAATCCGCTACCCCGAGCAACCCTCCACCGACCCCGAAACCCCCGAGCTCTTGTGTCTCGGCCCGCAGGAGATCCTCGCCCGTCTCGCCGCCCTCCATTCGGGCTACCGCATCACGCTCAACCTGACGCACCTCACGGCGGCCGACGTGCTCGAGCTGCTCTACGACTGCCAGGGGATGATCACCCGGCTCGAGCTCTTCAACCTCAAGGATTACACCGCGCGCAAGACGGCTCACCTCGGGGAAATCGGGCGGCTGATGCTGGCGTTGAACGAGGGAAGTGCGATTCACCTGAAGCAGGTGATCCGGGAGATCATCGCCGGGCTGTCCATTGCGAAAGACCCCCGGAGCCTCGAGCAGGCCGAAAAGCTGCGCGGGGTCCTCTACGACATCGAAAGCTTCACCTCGTTTTATGCCGGTCGCTTTCTGCGAGCGCGCATCGGGAGCGATTCGACCGGCCGGTCGCCCCGCCTTCCCGGCATGGGGATCGCCGTGCTGGAAACCCTCTCCCCGCGGGCGCGCCGCGAAGTGTTGAAGCCCGACCCGGCGCAGGCGCGCATGATCCTGCCGGTGCGGATGACCGTCTACAAGACGGTGATTCACCTGCCGCCCTCGGGGACCTCTCCCCGCTTCCGCGAAGCGCCCGGCGCATCAAACGGCCTGTCGGGGAGGATCTTCGGCGGAACCCGGATGGTGCGCTGGCAAGTGGAGAGCACGATGACGCGCCTCTCCGAGCCGGGAAACCTCGTCACCCTGGGCGGCTACCGGCGCTCGATCGACAACGGCCTGCGGCTCGAGGAGGGGACCGATAGCGCCCCGTCTCGCCTTCCTCCCGCCTCCTGCCTGAACAGTCGCCTGAAAAATGCGCTCAAAGTGCTCTGCGGCTTCGTTCCGGCCTTCGCCACCTTCTTTCTCACCCAGCCCTGGTGGGTCCTCGCCTGGGGGGGAGCGGTGATCTGGTTTGCGATCACCGGCTTGCGCAACATCCTGCAATCCGTGCTGGGCGGGGGGGGGCTGCGGCGTTCGCCGCTTCTCAACTGGAGCGACTACGTGAGCTGGAGCCGGCTGACGGACTCGCTGATGTTCACGGGCTTCTCGGTCCCGCTCCTCGATTTCTTCGTCAAGACCTTGCTCCTCGACCGCGGGCTGGGCATCAACACCGAGACCCATCCGCTCGCGCTCTACAGCGGCATGGCCCTGGTCAACGGGGTCTACCTCTCGAGCCACAACCTCTTCCGCGGCCTTCCGCGGACGGCGGTGATCGGCAATTTCTTCCGCACCGTGCTCTCGATCCCGATCGCCTTCGGCGTCAACGGCGCAGCGGCCATGCTGCTCGCCTCTTTCGGGGTCGCCTCCCCGGCCGTAGAGCTTCAGAAATGGGCGGCCATCATCTCGAAGACGGCTTCGGACACGGTGGCCGCCTTCATCGAGGGCCTGGCCGACCGCCACCGCAACATCCTGCTGCGCCTGCGCGATCTGCGCGTCAAGTTCGCCCAGCTCTTCGAGACCTATGCGCAGCTCGAGCTGGTCTACCCCGACGTGGAGACCTACGCCGTGCTGCAGCCGGAGCGGGCCTCCGACCGTCGCTCCGCGGGCGAGGCGCGCGACCTGGAGCGCATCCTCATGATCCACGCCCTCGACCTGCTCTACTTTTGGATGGTGCAACCGCGGGGCCGGGATGCGCTGCGGCGTTTCCTCAAGACGCTGAGCGAGGACGAGCGATCGGTCTTTCTGAGCACCCAGTTCACCCTGCAGCGTTGCCGCGAGATCAGCCAGCTTTTCTTGGACGGCATCCTGGGGGACAATTTTCCCCGACCGCTTTCGTTCTACCTCGCCCGCTTCGGCGAGTATCTGGAAGAAGTGAAGCGGCTGGCTTTCGCGGAAAGCCCTCCCGGACCGGCGGCGGGCGAAGGCCGCAGGGAGGGGCGATCTCCCGTCTTGAGCTGTCCTCTGACCCCCTCCCCGCGCCGGGAGCCTCCGGAGCGTTGACCGGCCGGAGACCCGGGCTCAACGGGGAGGGCGTCTGGACCCGCGTCGGGAGCGGAGCGCGCGTTGTTCGCGCTCAAGCTCGGCAAGCAGCCGCCGGAGCGTCCAGGTTTCCGAAACGGGGGTCAGCGCGGCCCAGAGAATCTCCCCCCCGCCCTGCTTGCGCCACAGGCTCATCAGGCGGATCAATCCCGCCTGGGGGATCCCGGAAACGATTGCGGCGCGCGGGAGCTCGGAGGAACGACCCGCCCCGGTGCCGTCGGGCAGCGCGAAAAGCGCCCCCACGAGCTCTCCGGCCCGTTCCGTTTCGACCCACACCCGGGGGATCTGCGCCAGCCCAGCGGCGGCGGCCGCGGCATGAAAGCGGCGCACGCCATCCTCCGTGAAGCCGCAGAGCAGGAATTTCGCCGCCCCGTAAAGGGGCGTTTCCTCCGCTTCGAGCCTCGAGAAGGTCGCCTCTTCGCCCAACGTTCGCCTCCCCCCGGCGGTTCAGAAGCCGATTCGGACCCCGATGCCGCCGCCTCCGGAGCCGACGCCGATCCCGATGCCGCTTCCGGTCCAGGGATCGTCATTCAACCACGGCGTAGCCGCCTGGATGAAGACCAGATGACGCTCCGGATCCGCCCGGATCCCCGCCGACAGGCTCGAGTACCAGACGCCGATCGTCTCCCCCTGAAGATCCAAAAGGTAGGCCCCGTAAGGAAAGGCTCCGGGTGCCGGGAAGCTTTCCACCAGACCGACCACTTTTTCGAAGGTGGGGGAGCGGGGATCGAGCTCCGTCCAGTGAACGTCCTCGATCCGCCAGGGTGGCTTCAACCCCACGACGGCGTACGGGTTGTTCTCCTGGTGGTAATACCAGTAGCGGTATCCCGGATAGACGTGCAGGGTCTCAAACGCACGGCCCACTTCGCGCGAGGCGCGCAAGCCCCCGCGGCCGGCGCTCGCGCACCCGAAGAGGACCAGAAGCATCCCCAGCGCTGCGGTCCAAAGCATCGCTTTTCGCAGATCCATCATTCTCAACCCTCCTCGGCGCATCCCGCCCCCCAGGGCCGGTCCGCCCCGGGCATGCACAAGGGTAGCGCCGGCGGCGACGCAAGGCAAGCCGCCCTGCAGGCGGGTCTTCAGTCGGGAAAACGGATCCGGTCCCCCACGGCGGCGAAACGGACGCTTTCGCCGAGCGCGCCGCGCAGGCGGCAGGCCTCGACCCTCCCCGTGCAGTGCAGCGGAACGATTTGGCCCGGCGCTTCCCGGGCGAGGGCCGCGAGGGTGCGCTCGAGGCGCGATTCGGAAACGCCGTGGAGATGCAAACCGCCCACGATCCCGGCGATCCGGCGGGCTCCGTATTGCCGCCGCACCTGGTCCAAAAGCCCGGCGAGGCCGGCATGGCAGCAGCCGGTGAGCAGCACCAAGCCCGCCGGGCCCAGATCGGCGACCAGGCCGAGATCGTCCTCGATTTCGTCTTCGACCCGCGCCCCCGGCTCATCGCGCAGGAAGCCCTCGGGTTTTTCCCAGACCCTGCGCGGGGCGATCGCCCCCGTGGTCCGGAGCCCCGGCAACAAGCGGAAGGGGCGCTCGGCTTCGATCAACTCCACGCCGGCGGCCCGAATTTCCGCCGGCTCCAGCGCGGAGCCGATCTCGCGCCGCCGCGGCCGGGCGCGCATGCGCCTCCCCCAGAGGCGGGGATGGCAGACCACCCGCAGCGGCCGCTCCGCCGCCGTCAGCCAGGCCCTGAGCCCGCCGGTGTGATCGTAATGGCCGTGACTGAGGACGACGTCGCGCACGCCGCCGGGGTCGATCCGCAGGGCGCGCAGGTTGTGCATCAAGACCTCGCCGCTTTGCCCGGTGTCGAAGAGCAGCCGGCGCTCGCCGAAATCGCCCTCCGCCTGCAGGAGGATCGAAAGCCCGTGTTCCGCGCGCAGGCCGCGGATCTCGACCCGGTTGTCGACCAGGACCGTGAGCGCCAGTCGCCGCAGATGCCCGGTTCCGGCCTTCCGCTCCCGGGATCCGGCGGTGTTCGAAGGCGGCCTCTCCGATTTCAAGCGCTTTGCCCTTCCGGATCTTCCGGCAACAGGATGACCCCCTCGCCCCGCAGGCCGTCGATCCCAATCTCGATCGGCCGTCTCCAGCGCAGGTGCAGCAGCGCCTTCGATTCATAAATCGTCTCGGCGTGGCGGCGCAGCTTTTCCCAACGGATGAAGGCCTTCGACCCGCAGGGAACGGTCAGGCAGCCGATGTTGAGGGAGGTGACGTTCTGGAAGAAGTGGGTCCCTTGAGCGGGCTCGACGTTGAACCCCGGCAGTCCCACCTCGACCAGAAGCCGCACCCCGGAAATCTGCGCCCAGCTGACCCCGATGCCCATACGGGGGTCGGTCGATCCCCAGCGGCCGAATCCGACAAGGACATAGGGGCGACGCTCCTGCGTCAGCCGCCGGTTCGCCTCGCCGATTTCGCGGGCGATTTCCCGGGTTCGGGAAACCTCGAAGGTCTCGGGCTTGACACAGAGAAGGTCGTAGACCCCCTGCACCCAGCCGTTTCCATGGGCGAGGTGCGAGTAGCAGAAAGCGCGCTCCCGGCACCCCTCGGGAATCGCCACCCGCTCCCAGCGGTTGCGCGAGGCCATGGGCCGCAGCTGCAGGGGATAAAAGACGGGTCGGCCTTCCTCGGGCAGCTCGCAGGCGAATTCGATCTCGACCGGAACGCGCATGGAGCGCTCGCAGACGGTCAGCAGGGTGGAGAGGATTTCCCCGAAGCGCAGCCGGGCGTCGCGCAGGACCTTGTGAAAAGTCACGACCCGCGGGCCCTCGTAGAAGAAGCTGTCCACGAGCAATCCGCTGTCGGATTGGTAGACCGAGGCCACTTTCGCAAGCACCCCGTCGGCCTCCGCCACCGACAGCGGCAGCAGGCGCAGCCGCTCCAGGGTGGCCGCATCCCGTGGAGCGCGGATCGGCGCCATGTCCAGGGCGTAAAAATGCTTCTGGGTGAAATAGAGCCAGTCGCGCATGTCGGCGAACTGCGGCAGAAGCAGGGGGTAACGCGGGCAGAAGCGCACGATCGCCCCGCCTTCGACCACCGTCTTGCCGAGGCCCAGGGCGATTTGGGCGACGCCGTCTTCCGGCTTCATGGACGCCAGGGGATAGAAATTCCGGGACTGGGCGACTCCGGAAAACGTCGGGTAGAACCAGTCGCCGTGGCGGCGGCCGGCGAGCGTTTGCACGACGACGGACATGCGCTCGTCTTCCAAGCGATAGCCCGTCTGCCGAAAGTAGGCGCGGGGGTTTTCGCCGAAGGTCGAGGCCCAAACCAGGCGGACCGCGGCGAGCAGCGAGGCGAGGCGCTCCTCGATCGACCCCTCGCTGTTCGGCAGCATGTAGGTCGCATAAATGCCCGCCAGCGGCAGGTTGTGGGAATCTTCGAGAATCGAGGAGGAGCGCACGGCGAGCGGCTCGTGGACCGCCTGCAGCCAGGCCCGAAGATCCTCGACGAGCTGCGGCCGCAGCTTCCCCTCGAGAAAACGGCGCTTCAGCTCCGCGGCCTCGAGCCCGCCCGCCAAGGCGGGTTCCCCGAGGCGGTTGTCTTCCAGGAAGTGCACGAATTCGTTGGAGCAGACGACGAGTGTCGGCGGAATCTGGATCGCCATCTCGGGAAACTGCGCACGGAATTCCAGGCGCGAGAGAAGATAGCGCAAAAACCCGATGCCGCGCGCCTTGCCGCCGAGCGATCCCTCGCCCCAGCGCATGAACTGCAGCTCCTGCGGGTTGCGGCCGGGCAGGTAGCGCGTGATGATGTCGCTTTGCTTCTCGTAGAGGACAGTCTCGATGACCCGGATGAGAAAAGCCCGCAGCTCCTCGGCATCTCGAAAATCCTCGACCCGCTTGGGGTAGAGCTGCTCGGCGATCCGGATCTCGGTGCGGGCCATCATCCAGTGGGAAAAATGCTGCTTTTCGGCGTGATGGAGCAGACAGGCGGCCGGCGCCTCGCGCAGCCGGTCGAGCAGCTCGCGGGGGTTCCCGGCGCGGGCGATCTCCCGGCCGTCGGGCAGCCGGAAGATGAAATCCCCGAAGCCCATGGTCTCCCGCAAAAACCGCTGCAGGTCTTCCATGAGCCCCTTGGAGTTCTTGTCGATGAAGTAGGCCTGCAGGGCCTCGGCCCGGCCGCGGTTTTGCTCCGGCTCCGCCGACTGGATGCAGATCGGCAGGTCGGGCATGTCGCGGCGCAGCATGCGGACCAGAGCGAAGCCGGCCTCGTCGTCCAGCCGCCCTCCGCGGCGGAAGCGCACATCGGTGATCACCCCCAGCATGTAGGGGCGAAAGCGTCGGTAGACATCCACGGCCTCCTCGAAGCTCGAAGCCAGAAGCACCTTGGCCCGGGAGCGCATGCGCAGCTGGCGGTGGAAATGGTTGAGCCCCTCGTCGATCAGCCGCCGCGTGAGATCCATGATCGCCGTGTAGATCACCGGAAGGAACGTGGAGACATGGGCCACGGAATCCTCGACGAGCAGCACGACCCGCACGCCCCCGATCCGGGTGTCCGACTCGGCGTTCATCCGGTCCTCGAGCGACTTGACGATCGCGACGAGCAATGTGGGATCGTTCTGCCAGAGAAAGAGCCGATCGACTCCCGGCAGCGACTCTTTTTCCGCGGGCCGCGTAAGGACCGCGGGGTCGGTCACGAGCAACACCACCGGAAGATCCGGCCGCAGGGCCTTCACGCGGGGGGCCAAGTCGAGAGCGAGGTCCGTCTCCTCGTGCACCACGGCGAGCACGAGGTCGACCGCCGTGTTGCCGATGACCTCGAGAGCGCGCTCGATGCTCGAGACCTTCCGGATCAGGGGGACCGTGGAGAGTCCGCGGTCCGCATACTGCTGCCAGATGCGCTCCTCGAGCGTGCCGTCCTCCTCGATGATGTAGGCGTCGTAAACGCTCGACACCAAGAGAATCTCGCGGATGCGCCGCGTCATCAGCGAGCGGAACATGTCGAAGCGATGCTGCAGGCCGTCGATGTCCATCGCCAACCTTTCTTCCTCATCCAGGGAACGCGGGAAGCACGGGGAGGGGCCGGCGGCCAATATAGACGGCGGCATCCGGTCGTGGCAAGGCTCGCTTCCGGAAGCCGGCGGCGCAAGACGCACGCCCCGCCCGGCCCCCGGCAACGCGCCGGGGCGTTTCTCCCCACAGGGGGAAAAACGCCCCGGACCGGAGTCCCTCCGGAGGCCAGGGGCTCCTCGGCGGATCCGGAAGAAAAATGTACGATTCCAAACGGTTCTTTTCTGCCCGCGCTTGCGGCGTCGCCGGGCATGAATCTTGAGTAAGAATCCAGCGCAGCCGCTTTGCAGGACCATCGACACGCATTCACGAATTCGAAAAGGAGAACGCGCATGCATCCCGACACGATCCGCAACGCCGCTCCCTTGGCCGCGGTCGGCCCCGCGGAGCAGGAGGTCATTGAAACCCTTTTGCGGCAAAGCCTGTGCGCCAACTGCAGGCATCAACTCGACTGCTCGTTTCTCGCGAGGACGCAGGTTCCGATCCTCGTCTGCGAGCTCTACGCCTGTGGGATCCCGGAGGCGCGCCGGCTGCGCGTGATCCGGACGTCCCCTCTTCCGGCGGACGCCGCCCCGCGAGGCGAAGAAGCCCCGGCCGGCCTCTGCCTCAACTGCGAAAATCGAACCGACTGCAGGCTGCCGAAGTCCGCCGGCGGGGTCTGGAGTTGCGGGGAATACCGTTGAGGAGCGGACGCCGCCGGCCCGGAGCCGGCCGCGCTTTTGCCTTTTGGCCCGCAAGAGGATAGAGTGGGGCCATCACCCTGCATGGAGGAGACTGCCGGTCATGAGCGAAACGCTCAATCCTTTTGAAACGGCCCAGGCCCAGTTCGACCGCGTGGCCGAACGGCTGGGTCTGGAGCCCGGCGTGCGGGAGCTTTTGCGCTGGCCGATGCGCGAATTTCACTTCACGATCCCCGTGCGCATGGACGATGGGAGCATGCGCGTTTTCCGCGGCTTCCGCATCCAGCACAACGACCTTCGGGGACCGGCCAAAGGCGGCATCCGCTTTCATCCCCAGGAAACCGCCGACACGGTGCGCGCCCTTGCCACCTGGATGACCTGGAAATGCGCCCTCGTCGACATCCCCCTCGGAGGTGGCAAGGGTGGGGTCGTCTGCGACCCCCGGCGCCTGTCGCCGCGTGAGCAGGAGCAGCTCTGCCGGGGGTGGGTACGCCAGGTGTTCAAAAACGTCGGCCCCCAGCTCGACGTCCCCGCCCCGGACGTGATGACCAACGCCCAGCACATGCTCTGGATGCTCGATGAATTCGAAACGCTCGCCGGCGGTCACTACCCCGGCTTCATCACCGGCAAGCCGATCGGCATGGGTGGATCGCTCGGGCGGCGCGAGGCGACGGGCTACGGGGTGATGTACTGCGTGCGCGAGGCGCTCAAGCGCCGGGGGCGGGAGCTGAAGGGCTTGACCGCCTCTTTCCAGGGCTTCGGCAATGTCGCCCAATACGCGGCGCGCTGGCTCACGCAGGCCGGGGGGCGGGTGGTCTGCGTCAGCTGCTGGGACGGGCGCGAAAACGCCGTTTACGCATTCCGCAAGGCGGACGGCATCGACCCGGAGTTTCTCTCTTCCATCACCGACCCCTACGGTTCCATCGACCGCGCGCGGGCGTTAGAGGCCGGTTACGAGGTGCTCCCCGGCGAGGAGTGGATCCGCCAGCCGGTCGACCTTCTCGTCCCTTGCGCCCTCGAGCACCAGATCCATGCCGGAAACGTGCGCGAAATCGCCCCGAGCGTCTTCATGATCGCCGAGGGGGCCAACGGCCCCACCACCCCCGAGGCCGACCGCATCCTCCAGGAACGCGGGATTTACGTGATCCCCGATTTTCTCTGCAACGCCGGCGGCGTCACCTGCTCCTACTTCGAGCAGGTGCAGGCGAACATGAACTTTTACTGGGAAAGAGACGAAGTTCTGCAACGGTTGGACGGCTTCATGACGCGCGCTTTTCATGCCATGGCGGACCTCGCCGAGCAGCGGGGGGCTTTCACCCGCGAGGCCGCCTATATGATCGCCGTCGATCGCGTCGCTCAGGCGGCCCGTCTGCGGGGACGGGTCTGAGGCCGCCGGCGTCATGGCCGCCTGGCGCACCCCGGTCATGACCCGCACGCCGCGCGCACCCGACCGCGCGCCCGGCCTGTCGCAACGGCGGGGCATCGAAGTCCTCTTCGACGACTTGATCGCCCTGGCCGCCGAGGGCCGTCTGACGATCGCGGCTCTCAGGGAGATCGCCGCGCGCCTGCGGAATTTTTTCGCCTGTCTTGCCGTGGAAATCCTGTGGCGCGAAAAGGGGCGATGCTTCCACGCCTGCGCGCGCCAGGCCGACACCTCCTGCTGGCGCGAAAAGAAGGACGTCTCCTTCCCCGGGACCCTGGAGGCGCTGGAGACCGTTGCGCCCGAAGTCCGCCGAGGCCTGGAGGCGGGGCTGGCTTCCCGCCGCCGCCGCCGGATCCCGCGCGTGATCTCCGTTCCTTCCGGGCCGCCCGCCGCCGCTTCCGGCGGCCGCCGCCGCGCCCCCCGGGCGACGGGGTTGGTCCTCTCGGCCGGCCGCGACGTCGCCGGCATCGCCGTCCTCTCCTTCGCCGGAAGCCCCGTCGAACGGACCCTTGCGCCGGGACGGCTCGAACGCCTGGCGCGGCTGCTCGGCATCGCGCTCGTCCACAACCTCTCCCGCTTCGACCTGCGGGAGCGGATCAAGGAGCTGAGCTGCATGTACCGCCTCGCCGGCCTGGCGGTCGAGCATGCGGCCAGCGAGGAGCGTTTTCTGCAGCAGACCGTCGCCCTCCTGCCGGAGGCCTATCAATATCCGGAGATCGCCTGCGCCCGCATTGTCCTGGGAGAGCGGGTTTTCCAGACCGGCCCTTTCCACGAGGGCTTCTGGATCCAGCAGGCGCCCATCAGGGCCGGAGACCAAACCTGCGGTCGGCTCGAGGTCGCCTACCGCGAGGCCCGGCCCGAGCTCGACGAGGGCCCCTTTCTTCTCGAGGAAAGGCGGCTCATCGAGTCGGCGGCCCGGGAAATCGGTCTGTTTCTCGAACGCCGCCGGGCCGAGCGGGAGCAGTCCCAACTGAGGGAACAGCTGTTCCGCGCCGAGCGGCTGGCCACCATCGGAACTCTGGCCGCCGGCGTGGCGCACGAGTTGAACGAGCCGCTGACCGGAATCCTGGGGTTTGCCGAGCTGCTTCAGGAGAGCCCCGGCTGGAACGACGAGGCCGCAGGAGACCTGCGACGGATCACGACCGCGGCCCTCCATGCCCGCGAGATCGTGCGCAAGCTTCTGCTCTTCGCCCGCCAGGTTTCTCCCCGCCCCGGTCGCGTAGACCTGAACGGACTGGTCCGGGAGGTCGTCGAATTTTTAGAGTACCGCGTGCGACAATCTTCCGTGGCGATCCGGCTTCGCCTGGACCCGACGCTTCCGGCGATTCCGGCGGACGAGGCTCAACTCCGCCAGGTGCTGATCAATCTCTGCCTGAACGCCATCCAGGCCATGAGCGGCGGCGGCCAGCTCATGCTCGCCACCCGCGCGCTTGGCGCCCAGGTCCGGCTCACGGTGCGCGATACGGGGCCGGGAATCCCGGAGGCGATCCGGGACAAGATCTTTCTTCCTTTTTTCACCACCAAGCCCGTCGGTCAGGGAACCGGACTCGGCCTCGCGGTCGTCCACGGCATCGTCAACGCGCACCGCGGCGAGATCCGGCTGGTCAGCCGGCCGCACGGCGCCGAGTTCCGGGTGACGCTGCCGGTCTCGGCCTTCGATGCCTGAGGCCGCTGCCCCATGCCCACGACCCCGCCCTCCCCTGCGGCCGTGATCCTTGCCGTCGACGATTCGATCGACGCCCTGGAGCTGATCCGGCGGCATCTCGCCCCGGCCGGCTACCGCGTTCTCACCGCCTCGACCGCGGAGGAGGCCGCCCGCCGGATCGAGGAGCAACCCGTCGATCTGGTGATCACGGACATGAGAATGCCGGGGAAAAGCGGTCTGGATCTCGTCCGGCATATCCGTTCTCGGTTCCGGGAGGTCGGCGTTCTGATGGTCACGGGCTATCCTTCCATCGGCGGGGCGGTGGAGGCGGTGCGCCTGGGAGCCGAAGACTACCTCGCCAAGCCCTACACCCGCAGCGAACTGCTGCGCTCCGTGGCGAACGCGCTCGAGCAACGCCGCCTGCGGACGGCCGCGCCGGCGCCGGCCGCCCCGGCAGGCATCCTGGGAACGTCAGCGGCGATGCGGCCGGTCTTCTACGCGATCGAGAAAGCCGCCGCCGTGCAGGCCAACGTGCTGATCATGGGCGAAAGCGGAACGGGAAAGGAGCTGGTGGCGCGGGCGATCCACTATCGAGGCCCCCGCGCCCCCCACCCTTTCGTCCCCGTCAACTGCGGGGGCATCCCCGAATCCTTGCTGGAAAGCGAGCTTTTCGGCCATGTCCAGGGGGCCTTCACCGGCGCCACCGTCACCCGGGCCGGATTTTTCCAGACCGGCGACCGCGGCACGATCTTCCTCGACGAAGTGGCGGAGATGAGTCTGGCCATGCAGGTCAAGCTGCTGCGCGTCCTGCAGGAGAAGGAGATCACGCTGGTCGGCTCTTCCCGCCCGTTGAAAGTGGACGTACGCATCATCGCCGGGACGAACAAAAACCTGGAAGCTCTGATCCAGGCCGGGCGGTTCCGCGAGGACCTCTATTACCGCCTTCATGTCATCGGCATCGAATTGCCGCCGCTGCGGGCGCGCGGCGATGACGTACTGCTGCTGGTGCGCCATTTCACCGCCAAGTACGCCGCGGAACTGGGCCGGCCCACCCCCCGCTTCACCGAAGCCTCGCTCGAGGCCCTGCGGCGTTACCCCTGGCCGGGCAACGTGCGCGAACTCGAAAACCTGGTGCAACGGCTGCTGGCGATGGTCGAGGGCGACACGATCGAGGTCGCGGATCTTCCGGCGGGAATGCGCTCCGATTCGTTCTTCGACGAGCGGCGCCCGGATCGGACGCTCGCCGAGGTCGAGCGTGAATACGTGCAACGGGTGCTGGAACGCTGCGACGGCAACAAGAGCCGAGCGGCCAGGCTGCTGGGCATCGACCGCAAAACGCTCCGGGAAAAACTCCGGCGAGCCGGGAAGCGGACCCCTGGGGACTCCGGGCAGGGCCCTGCTTGAAAAGGCCCCCCGCTCGGGGTAGGCTCAAAATCCCCGCAACGGCCATCGCCAACTCTTTCCCTCCTGCCGCCCCGGAGGAGATCCGCCGATGCGCACACCGGAAGACGGGAATCTCGTGCGGCCGGCGCTTGCCGACTTGCGATGCTGAGGGTCATCGCCGGGGAATTGCGCGGCCGCAGGCTGCGCACGCCTTCGGGCCGCACCACGCGGCCGACCGCCGACCGAACGCGGGAGGCGATCTTCAACATCCTGGGCGAGCGGCCCTGCGGCGCGTGGGTCGTGGATCTCTTCGCCGGCAGCGGCGCCTTCGGCATCGAGGCGTTGAGCCGCGGGGCCGCGGGGGCCGTTTTCGTGGAAAACGATCCCCGCACCTTCGCCGTGCTGCAGCGCAATCTCGCCGCTCTCGGACTCCTCGACCGCAGCCGGGCCTTCCTGCGCGACGCGATCCGCGGCCTGGGTTTCCTGGCCGCGGGGGGCTTCCGTTTTCGGATCGCTTTTCTCGACCCGCCCTACGGCGCGGGTCTCGTGCTCCCGGCCGTCCGAGGCCTCATCGCCGCAGGCTGCATGGAACCCGGAAGCCTGATCGTGGTCGAGCATTCCGCCGCCGAGAGCCTTCCGGAATCCGTCGGCCCTTTCCGGAGAAGCGATCGGCGCCGCTACGGGGACAGCCTTGTTTCGTTTTATTCTTCCATGCTATGAGCCTCTGGCCGCACCGGCCGGCTCCGCCGCCAGGCCCTTTCCGGAGAGCGTATCGTGGAACGCATCGCCATCTATCCCGGATCCTTCGACCCCGTGACCTACGGGCATCTCGATGTGGTGGAGCGCGGACTGCGGCTCTTCGACCGCATCGTGGTGACCATCCTCAAGAACCCCCGCAAGCAGTTCCTCTTCGGGCTGGAGGAGCGGCTGGAGATGCTCCAGGCGAGCCTGACCGAGTTCCGCAGGGTCGAGATCGACACCTTCGACGGTCTGCTCGTGGAATACGCCACGCGCCGCGGCGCCCAGGCGATCCTGCGGGGTCTGCGGGCGCTCTCGGATTTCGAATACGAATTTCAGATGGCCCTCATGAACCGGCGGCTCAACCGGGACATCCAGACGGTGTTTCTGATGACCGGCATGCGCTGGATCTACACCAGCTCCTCGATCATCAAAGAGGCCGCGCAGTTCGGCGGCAACATCGAGGGCATGGTTCCGCCCGTGGTGCTCGAACGACTGGAGCGAAAGTTCCCGCTGCTGGCGCGGGCCCGCCGGGAGCAAGCCGCCGAATAGGCCCATGGATCTCTGGCAACTGCATATTTTTTGCCGGGTCGTGGAAACCCGCAGCTTTTCCAAAGCGGCCGAAGGGGTCCGGCTGTCCCAGCCCACGGTCAGCAGCCACATCAAGGACCTCGAAGAGCACTTCGGCTGCCCGCTGATCGACCGCCTGAACCGACGGGCCCTCCCGACCCAGGCCGGGGAACTCCTCTACGGCTACGCCCTGCGGCTTCTCGCCTTGCGCGACGAAATCGAGACCGTGATGGCCCGCTACCAGGGCAAAAGCCTGGGGCGGCTCACCGTGGGAGGCAGCACCATCCCCGGGGGATATCTCTTGCCGCAGATCGTCGGCCGCTTCCAGAAACGCCACCCGGGGGTCACCCTCGCGCTGGTGGTCGCGGACACCGGAGAGATCATCCGGCGCGTGCTCGACGGAGCCCTCGAGCTGGGGGTGGTCGGGGCCGCCCCGCGGGAACGTCAGATCGCGCACGAGATGCTGCTCGCCGACCGTTTGCGGCTCGTCGTCTCCGGCAACCATCCCTGGGCGTCGCGTCGCGAGGTGCCCTTGCCCTTGCTGCAGCAGGAGCCGTTCATCCTGCGGGAGGAGGGTTCCGGAACCCGGCAGGCGATCGAGGAGGCGCTGCGGCGGGCGGGATCGGGGATCGGCGATCTCCGCGTGGTCGCGGAAATGGGAAGTACGGAGGCCGTGCGCCAGGGGATCCGCGAGGGGATCGGGGTGTCGATTCTCTCGGAGCTTGCCGTGCGGGACGACGTGGCCGCGGGTCGCCTCGCGGCGCTGCGCGTCGCGGGGCTTGCGCTGACGCGGCATTTCTACCTCATCCACCACCGGCGGCGTCATCCGGCCCCGCTGGCCGTTGAATTCATCGCCTTTCTCAAGGAAAGCCTGCCGCCAAGCCGCGTCGAAGGGCCGTGAACGCCTGCGCCGGGCCTCCGGCCGCGTTCACGGCTCCTTCCAGCCGTGTTCGCCGACCAGCTTGACGAAGCGGCAGCCTCCCAGCCGGGTTTCCCGCAAGCCGCTCTTGTCTTTCACGATCCGCACCAGCTCCTGGGTGTGCTGGTTGCCGACCGGCGCGACGAGCCGGCCCCCCGGCTTGAGCTGTTTCAGGAGCACCTCCGGCACGCGCGGCGCCCCGGCCGTGAGGAGAATGGCGTCGAAGGGACTTTCCTCCTCCCAACCCTTGGATCCGTCGCCGTAACGAGTGACGATGTTGAAGAGCTTGAGTTCGTCGAACAGGCGCCGGGCCTGGAGATAGAGCGAACGGATGCGCTCGACGGTGTAGACGCGATAGGCGATCTGCGCGAGGATCGCCGCCTGGTAGCCGGAGCCGGTTCCGATTTCCAACACCCGACAATCCGGCGTCAGCCCCAGGGCCTGGGTCATTTCGGCCACGATATACGGCTGAGAGATGGTCTGCTGCTCACCGATCGGTAGGGGATAATCGCCGTAAGCCTGGTCGCGGAGAGCCTCGCTCACGAACCGGTGCCGCGGGACGGCGCGCATCGCCGCCAGCACGGCCGGGTCGGTCACGCCCCGGGCCTCGATCTGGCGGCGGACCATTTCTTCGCGCAGGCGGGCGTATTTGGGGGCCTCCGGCTCCACGCGCTTCCTCTACCAACGGGACGCCGGAGGGGTCAAGCGGAAGCCTGCGCGGTCGCCTTCCGGCGTCTCAAATCTTGTAGATCACCCGTTTGTCGGTGATGATGATGTCCACATGCCGGTCGTGGTGCTCCATCGGCACCTGGGGCACGATCTGTTCCTCGAAGGCGAGCGCCACCTTGCGGGTCGTGACCGGCAGCTCCGGGATCAGCCGGTCATAGCTCCCCCGGCCCGTGCCGAGCCGGCCCCCTTTTTCGTCGAAGGCGATCCCGGGAATGATGGCGATATCGATTTTCTGGGCCATCACCGGCTTGCAGCGATCGCGCCGCGGCTCGAGCCTACCGCGGAGCCCGGCGTGGAGGTCCTTCTCCAGCCGATCGATTTTGAAAAACGCGGGTTTCATCCGCTCGGACTCGAAGGCCGGCAGAGCGAGGATCTTGCCCAGAGCGAGGGTTTTGCGCAAGAGGTCGCGCGTGCGGACTTCGTTTTCCCCCTCCACGTAAAGCAGAACAACCCGCGATTCCAAGAAATTGGCGAGTTCCAAAAGCTTGCCCTCAATGACGGCCGTCTTGGCCGCACGCTGTTTTTCTCCCAGCCGATTGACCGTCTGGATGACCTCTTTGCGGATCTGTTCTTTGGCGGAGCGGATTTCGTCCATCAGCACAACCCCCCTCGTGGATTTGACCGGCGGGCGTCCAAGGCGTAGGATCTTCGCGGATCCTGTGTTCGCGAAAGCCGCACTCCTCCCCCCCGGAGCTCCGGAGGGGAAAGAAGATTGACCGAAGCCGGCAATTCCGCTAAAAAATCGAGATTTGACGATCCGAGTCGCCCCGGCGACGCCATTAAATTCTTAATATAGCCAATTTATGTTGGATATCAAGTATGTACGCCAGAACTTGGCCGAGGTCGAAGCGGCCCTCGCCCGCCGCGGCGCCGGGGTCGATTTGCACCCTTTCCGCGCCGCCGACGAGGAGCGGCGCCGCGATCTCGCCGAACTGGAGGCCCTGCGTCACCGACGCAACCGCGTCTCCGCCGACATCGCCCGTCTGAAAAAAAGCGGCGACCCGGCCGAGACCCTGGTCGGCGAGATGCGCGAAGTCTCCCAGCGCATCCGCGAACTCGAGCAGCGGGTCGGTGAAAGCGAGGAGCGGCTGAACGAAATCCTGCTCGGGCTGCCGAACCTTCCGCATGCGAGCGTTCCTGTCGGCCGGGACAGCTCCGAAAACCCGGTGGTCGCCGTCTGGGGCGAGCCGCCGCGCTTTGATTTCGAGCCTCGGCCCCATTGGGAGATCGGCGCACGACTTGGAATTCTCGACCTCGAGCGCGCCGCCCGGATCGCCGGGGCGCGCTTTCCGCTGTATTTCGCGGCCGGGGCGCGGCTGGAACGGGCCCTGATCAATTTCATGCTCGACATCCACACCGCCGAGCACGGCTACCGCGAGGTGCTGCCGCCGTTCATCGTCAACCGCAGGTCGATGACGGCGACCGGGCAATTGCCGAAATTCGCCGCCGATCTCTTCAAGCTGGAAGGCTGGGATTATTTTCTCATCCCCACGGCGGAAGTGCCCCTGACCAACATCCACCAGGAGGAGATCCTCGACGAAGAGGATCTGCCCGTGGCCTACACCGCCTACACGCCCTGCTTCCGTTCCGAAGCCGGCTCTTACGGCAAGGACACCCGCGGGCTTATCCGCCAGCATCAGTTCAACAAGATCGAACTCGTCCGCTTCTCGCGGCCGGAGGACTCCTATGCGGAGCTCGAACGGCTGCTCGCCCACGCGGAGACCATTTTGCGCCGGCTCGGGCTGCCCTACCGGGTGGTCGAGTTGTGCACCGGAGATCTGGGTTTCTCCGCGGCCAAGACCTTCGACCTCGAGGTCTGGATGCCCGGCCAGAACACCTACCGCGAAATTTCTTCCTGCAGCAATTTCGAGGACTTCCAGGCTCGCCGCGGAGGGATCCGTTTTCGACGCAAGGGTCGCAAGGGCACCGAGCTCGTGCACACGCTGAACGGCTCGGGGCTTGCCGTCGGCCGCACCGTCGCCGCACTGCTCGAAAACGGCCAGCGCGCCGACGGCACGGTCGAGATCCCGCCGGCCCTCCGGCCCTACATGAACGGCGCGGAGCTGCTGAGGCCATGAAGCTCGAGGACTTCCCCCGTGAATGGCGCGATCGGCTGCTGCCCGCCCACCCCGGCCGGATGGTTTACCGCTGCCTCGGTTGCGGAGCGACCTTCGGCATCGAGCGCCTGCTTTACGTCTGCCCGCAATGCCGCGCGGTGCTGCTCCTCGAGGATCTCCACTTCGAGCGGCTGCGCGAGCGTCCCGGAAGCGAGTGGCGCCAGATCTTCGATTACCGCAAGATGCTCACTCTTCCCGCGCTGCGCGGAATCTACCGCTACCACGAGTTCATCGGCCCGGTGGTGCCCCTCGAGGCCGTGGTTTACCTGGGCGAGGGCCACACGCCGGTGATCCGCGCCAGCGCCCCGTTGCGCGACGCCGCGGGCGTCGATTTCGGCTTCAAGCACGAGGGGCAGAACCCGAGCGCTTCCTTCAAGGACCGCGGCATGGCGAGCGCTTTCAGCTACATCCGGACGCTTCTCGCCGCCGGCCACCTCGAGCAGGTCCTCGCCGTCTGCGCCTCGACCGGGGACACCTCGGCCGCGGCGGCGCTCTATGCCGCCTATCTCCACCCCCGGATCCGCTCCGCGGTGCTGCTGCCGCACGGCAAGGTGACCCCGCAGCAGCTCTCGCAGCCGCTCGGCTCGGGGGCGACCGTATACGAAATCCCCGGCGTCTTCGACGATTGCATGAAGGTCGTCGAGGCGCTCTCCGAGCAGTACCCCGTCGCGCTGCTCAACTCCAAGAACGCCTGGCGCATTCTGGGTCAGGAGTCTTACGCCTACGAAATCGCTCAGGACTTCGAGTACGACGTCGGCCGTCTCGTGATCGCCGTTCCCGTCGGCAACGCGGGCAACATCACCGCGGTGCTGAGCGGCTTCCTCAAGTTCTACGAAACGGGGCTGATCGGCGAGCTGCCGAAGATCCTGGGCGTGCAATCGGAACATGCCGATCCCGTGGTGCGCTATTACGAGGAGGCCGACCCGTCCCGGCGCCGATTCGTCCCCGTGGCCGTACGCCCCAGCGTCGCCCAGGCGGCGATGATCGGCAACCCCGTCTCCATGCCGCGCGTCGTCCGGCTGGTCGACCGCTACAACCAGAGCGCCGGCCGGGAGCGGGTTTTTTTCGTCCGCGTGAGCGAGCAGGAAATCATGGACTGGCAGCTCACCGCGAATGCCCACGGCCACATCGCCTGCACGCACGGGGGGGAGGCGCTCGCGGGGCTGGTGCGGGCGAAGCAGGCGGGGTGGGTCGGCGCGGAGGAGTTCGCCGTGCTCGACGCGACGGCGCATGCGCTCAAGTTTTCCGGGTTCCAGGATCTCTACTTCGAGGACCGCTTTCCCCCCGAGTTTGCGATCCGGCCGCGTCCCGAGCTCCAGCGCCGCCCGGTCTTCATCCGGCCCGCGGATCTCGCGCAGGTCCCCGCCCCCGGGGCCCCGCTCGCCGGCGAAGCGTTCCAGCGTTTCGTCCGCCGGACGGCCGAGGAGATCGCCTCGCGGCTCGGCCTGAAACCCTCGGGCGGTTGAGCCCGCCCGGTCCCCGAACGCCGTTCGAGAGGAGCCGCCATGAACACAAGACCTCTGGGGTGGATCGCCGCTCTTGCCCTTTTTCTTCTGGTCTCCGCCTGCGCCTCGACCCCCTCCGAGACCGCCGCGCCGGCGGAGCGCCCGGAACGCAACCCCGAACTCGCCGAAGCCGCGCGGACCCTGGGCGAGGCCTACCTCGCCGGCGGGAACCTGCTCGCCGCGCTGCGCGAGTTGAAAAAGGCCGAAAGCTTGAACCCCCACGACCCGATCACCCTCTTCGACATCGGGCTGGTGTATTATTACCGCGAGCGCTACGACCCGGCGATCGAGTATTTCGAGAAGGCGCTCGCCCTCAAGCCCGACTTCGCCCCGGCCATCAACAGCCTGGGAAACGCTTGGCTTGAGAAGGGCGAGTGGGACAAGGCGATCGCCACCTACCAGAAAATCCTGGAGGACGCCTTCTATGCCACGCCCCATTTCCCCCTCTCCAACACGGGGCTGGCCTATTACCAGAAAAAAGATTACGTCCGGGCCGAAAAGTATTTCCAGGAGGCGCTGCGCATCCACCCCGATTTCCCGAACGCCGTGGGCGGGCTGGCCATGACCTATAACGCGACCGGCCGCCACGCTGAGGCCGTCCTGCGGCTTGAGCGCGCGCTCAAGAAATATCCCGCGCTCCCGCAGCTCCACTTCGAGCTCGGCCGCGCCTGCCGCGGTACCGGCGAGGTGGCCCGGGCGCGCGACGCCTTCCGGCGCGTGATCGAGCTCGCCCCCGAATCCCCGCTCGCCGAGGAAGCCCTGCGCGAGTTGAACACGCTGGGGAACTAGCCCCCCGCCGCGCCCCGACCCGCCCCGGAAAAAAAACCCGCTCGGGTCTTCCCCGAGCGGGTCCGATGCGCTTCTCCCGGGCTTCTCAGGCGAGCTTGCGCTGCTCGAGCTGGATGATGCGCGGGGTGATGAAAATCAGCAACTCGTTTTTCTGGTTTTCGATCTTCTCCGAGCGGAACAGCCATCCCACCGCCGGCAGCTTGCGCAGCCCCGGGATCCCCGAGTCGGCCAGCCGCTTGGTGTCTTTGAGAATGCCGCCGATCACGATCGTGTCCCCGTCCTCGACCAGGATCTCGGTCTTCGCCTCGTTGGTCGAAAGCGCGGGCTCTTTGGCCGTAGGATCGATCACGTCGTTCTTGGTGAGCAGGATGTTCATCACGATCCGGCGGTCCTGGGAGATGTTCGGCGTCACATCCAGCAGCAGGTCCACGTTCTTGAACCGCACGGTGGAATTGCCCGAGGAATCCCGTTCCTGGTAGGGAACCTCGAGGCCCTGCTTGATCGTCGCCTTGCGGCCGCTCAGGGTGATGATCTTGGGCGAGGAGATGACGTTCGACTTGCCTTCGAGTTCGCTGGCCGCGAGTTTGGCGTCGATGATCGAGATGTTGGTCCCGAAGAGCGTCGAGAAGTTGAAGCCGATCGAATTGTTCGCCGTGAAGGTGGTGGGAATGTTGTCGGCGCGGAAGGCGGTCGGCCCGACCTTGAGCGCCCCGCCGATCTTGAAGGCGTTGACCGAAATCGTCCCCCAGTCAAAGCCGATTTCGCGCGTGAAGTTGCTCGTCGCCTCGACCACCCGCGCCTCGATGATCACCTGGGGGGTCACCCGGTCGATGCGCGCGACGATCGCCTTCGCCTGGCGCACTTTTTCCGGGATGTCGGTGATGATCACCTGGTTGTTGCGCTCGTCGACCGAGGCCTTGCCGCGGTCCTTGGTCAGGATGTTCGTCACGTGCGGCAGGATGTCGGTCTTGGCGTTCGAGTAATTGATCGGGATGTACTCGGTGATCAGCGGCTCGCCCTCCTCCTCCTGTTTGCGCGCTTCCTGCTCGGCCTTGAGCTGCGCCTGACGCAGCTTCTCCTCCTGCTGCAGGGTGGCGAGGGTGGCGATGCGCAGGATGTCGCCCTCGCGGGTCATGCCGAGCTGGTTCATCTTGAGGACGAGGTCGAGCACCTGGTCCCAGGGAACCGGCTTCTGCAGGGCGAGCGTCACCTTGCCGGTCACGTTCTTGTCGATCGCGAAGTTTTTGCCGCTGATTTCCTGGAGGATGCGAAAGACGTTGCGGATGTCGGTGTCGTAGAAATCGAGCGCGATTTTCTCGCCGGTGTAGATTTTCTCCTCGGAACCGGAGAGGTTCTCCACCCGCGAACCTCCCCGCGGCGGGGCCGATGGTGCCGCCGCCTGGGCGGTTGCGGCCGGCCGCGGCGCGGGGAGGACGGCCGCCGCGGAAAGCACCGCCGGGGCCGCTTCGGTCTTCCAGACCGGAGGCTCGGCCGCCTCGTAGGGCTTGGGCGGAATGCGCGAGGCGGCGACGTTCAGCCGGATCAGGTTTCCTGTCCGCTCGGCCGCCACCTCGACCTTTTCCCGCAGCTGCACGGAAAGCACGGTTTCCCCCGCTTTCCCGACCGGGGTCACCCGGTCGACGGCGCTCGCAAAGCGGGTCGTAATCAGGGGACGGCTGTATTTCTCGGGAAGTTGCGTACGGGGCAGCCGCAGGCGCACTTCGCGCTCGCCCGCCGTCACCAGTTCGTAGTCCACCGGCTGGGTGGTCCCCACGATCACTGCCGAGCGGCCACCCTCTTGCTCGGCGAACTCAAGCCGGTTGATCCAGGCCGGCCGATCGGCCCGGGGCGGGGAAGCTGTCGGAGCGGCGGCGAGCGTCGGCAGCTCCTCGCCCACCACGATGCGCAGGCCGTCCGCGACCGGCTCGGCCCGGTATTTTTTCAGGTACTCGGGGCGGGTCTCCACGACCAGCCGCAGCCTCTCGGGGGTGGCGAAATGGCGCACCCGCCCGACCGGCCCGCCCTTCAAAGCCAGGCGCTGCTCGCCGCGGAAGGGGCTCTTCAGTCCCGGAAAATCGAAGACGATCCGCGGCGGCTCCTCGGTCATCGTGAAACTGCGGAAATTTTCGAGCGTCCCGTCCGCTTGCACCCGGATCACGGCCGTTTGCTCCGCGGCTTCGGCCTCGATGCGGCTCAACGACGTCGCCGGCGCAATCCCCCGGGCCGGAAGGCCGGAGTCCGCTTGCGGCGCGGCCGCGGCGGAGGCGAGATCGGTTTCCTTCGGGCCGGCGGCCGCGGCGGGGGTCTCGGGCGGCGGCACCGCCTTGGCGAAACGGATCACGAGGTCGGAGCCTTCCGGCAGGACCTCGTGGGGCAGGGGTGTTTTGAGCGCGATCGACATCCGGACCGACCGGCCCCCTTCCGAAAGCTCCTGCAGCCGGATCCCCTCGACGGCCGGGTTTTCCGGCGGCTGGATTTTCTCCTGCAGGCGATCCAATCCCGTCGCCGGGAAGAACAGAACCAGGCCGGCCGGGTCGCTCTGTTCCTGAATCGTGTAAGCCAGGGGCCGGTTGGCCTTCACGGTCAACGCCCAGTGGGATTCCTCCTCGCGGCTGACCACATCGGTGATCCAGCGGTCCGCATCGGTCGCGGGCACCTGCCGGGTTGCGGGGGCGGCACAGCCGCAGACCGCGGCAAACGCCGCGATCAAGGTCAGCAGCTTCCAGTATCGACGACGGGGGGCGGGAGTCCTCATGTCACAGCTCTCCAGGCGGCTTGGGAAGTTTGATTTCTTTTTTCTGCACGATGCTCTTTCCATAGACGTCTTCGTACTCTTCCTCGATCAGGACCTTGTCGGGCTGGATTTCGACCACCCGGCCGGAATTGAGGCCGATGAAGGTCCCCTCGCGCAGGACGTAGCCTTTGCCCGAGGACTCCTCGACCATCGCCCGGTTGCCCGAGGGCGCGGCCACGATGGCGACCAGCCGCAGCTGCCCGAGGTCGATGCGCTCGAGAGGCGTCTGCGGAATGCGTTTCTTGGGGCGGATCGAAGGTCCGCTCGCCTGGCCCTCATCACGGATGATGGGCTCGAAGGGATCGGGCTTGCCTTGCGGATCGTAGGGCTCGCGATACTGGATGTTGAGCAGGGCGGCCACTTGGGTGTCGCTGACCGCCGGCTCCGCCGCCGGAAGGGAGGCCGGGGCCGGAGGGGGCAGCGCCGCCTGGGCTTCCGGCGCCCCCAGGATGCGCGTGGGCGGCGGCGGCTGAGGCCGGGGCGCGGGAGGCTTCGGGCCCTCAGGCGTCTCCGGCTTGGGCGCCGGCGCGGCCGGGGCGGGGCCGGCGGCGACCCGGGGCGCGGGTGCCGTGGGGTCGGCGGGGGCGGCGATTTTCTTCCGCACCACCGACTGGGCCGCGGGTTCCGGGCCGGCATCCTCGCAGCCCGCGGGCAGCCAGGCCAGGATCGCGAGCACCATCAGCACGCGGATGGATGGGAGGAGGCGTTTCATAAGGCAACCCTTCGCAATGCGGTTAGAGATCGAGTTTCTTCGCCTTGCTCTTGTTCTGGGCCGGCGGCGGAGGCGCAGCGGCCGGCTTGCCGGCGGCCGGCTTGGGGACCGGGGCTTTCTCGGGAGGAGGCTCCACGAATTTGTAGGTCATCGCCGTGCAGTTCGTGTTCAGATCCCGCGTGTCCTTGCCGCGCTGGATGGTGATGTTTTGGATGTTCACGATGCGCGAAAGTCGGGCGACCTTGTCGAAAAAGAGGGCCAGGTTGTGGTAGTCGCCGCGGATGGTCATGGCGACAGGGATTTCGGCATAAAAATCCTTGCGGTTCTCCGGCTTCGGCTCGAAGAGCAGAAAATCCAGGCCGACCTCCTGGCCGGATTTGGACACGTTCGTCAGCAGCGCGGGAATCTCCTGCTTGTCGGGCAGCGCGCGCATGGCGATCTTGAACTGGGCCTCGGCGTCGCGCATCTTGGCCTGAAATTTCTCGAGTTCGGCGGCGTTCAGCTTCGCCGTGGCAAGCTTTTTCTCCAGCGTTTCGAGGTTCTTCTCGAGCGCCTCCATCTCTTCGTAGAGCGGCAGATAGACGAACCAGGTCGCAGCGGCGAAGAAGACGGCGATCACCCCGGCGACGATCGCCGCCCGCTGCCACAGCGCCAGTCTTTCGATTTTCTCCAGGATTCCGCTGCCGGTGATCCGGCCGAGCGCCTCTTGGGTATTCATTTTTTGCCCCCGCTTGCCTCCGCCAGCTGCAGCGGCGGTTTTTTCTGACAGCCGATTTCGAAGGATTTGAGGTTGGTCTTCTGGATTTCCACGTGGCGCAGCGTCTTGAGGTTCACCGCGGAGAAGAGCCCGCAGCCTTCCAGCCGCAGCATGAAATCGGCGACCGTCTTGTCGTCCATGGCGATCCCGCTCAGGTTCACGGCGTCGGCCTTGGCGTCGATCGCGGTGAGCCACATGCGTTTCTCGATGATCATTCGGGCCAACGTGTCCATGAGCAGGACCGGTTCGTGACGGCTCGCCTCGAGCTCCCGGATGACCGCGAGCTTCTGGTTCAGCTGATCGAGCTTCTTTTTGATCTCCTCGATCTCGCGGTTGATCTTCTCGTACTTCGCCAGCTCCGCCTGGGTGGAGGCGATCCGTTGCTTGAAGCCGTCCACCTGGTTGTCGAGCCAGAGAAAAATCCCGAGCAGGGCCACCCCCGCCAGGATCAGGGAGAGGACGAAAATCGAAAGCTGGCGACGGATGTTCTCCTTCTTGCGCGCGGTGCGGAAGGGGAGCAGGTTGATGCGGATCATTTGTCGTCCACCCTTCTCAGGGCCAACCCCATGGCGATCGCCGCCTGGGGGGCGATATGGCGGATGAATTCCGCGTCGAAGCGCTTCTCGTCCCAGCCGAATTTTTTCAGCGGGTTGAGCGTTTCCACCGCGATGCCGGCCTCAGCGGCGATGCGGCGGCGGAAATCCTCCACGTGGGCGCCCCCGCCGCTCAGCAGGATGCGCCGGATGCGGTCATCGGGGTAGTTGGTCGTGAAAAAGTCGAGCGCGCGCCGGATCTCCGTGCACCAGTCGGTCACGACCTCGGAGACCGCCTGCTCGAGCTCCGCGGCGGGCAGGCGCCCGGTCTGCGCTCCGAGCTTGATCTTCTCCGCCTCGTCTTCGGAGCAATTCAGGCGCGACATGATCTTCTGGTTGACCTGGATGCATCCCAAGGCGACATCCCGCATGAAGACCGAGGAGCCGCCCTTCAGGATGTTGAGCGAAGTCTTGCTCGCCCCGATGTCGACCAGGGCGACGTTTTCCTCGTCGGTCTCGTAGTTGGCCTCGAAGATGTTCTGCAGAGCGAAGGCCTCCACGTCCACGATGCAAGGGTTCAGGCCGGCCAGGCTCACGAGGTTGACATAGTCGTTCACCATGTCCTTCTTGGCCGCCACGAGGAAGACGCTCATCTGGTTCGTGCCGGCCTCGCTTTCGCCGAGGATCTGAAAGTCGAGGTTCACGTCGCTGATGTCGAAGGGGATGTACTGCTCGGCCTCGAAGTGGATGGTCTCCTGCAGTTGCTCCTCGCTGCGGGCCTGAACCTGGATCTTCTTCACGATGACCGAATAGCCGCCGATCGAGACGGCCACATTCTTCTCCTTGATGTGGCTTTCCTTGAAGAGATCCCGGATCACCTCCGCCGCCGTATCCGGGTCGGCGATCGAGCCGTCCTCGATGGTTCCGGCCGGAAGCGGCGCCATGCCGAAGCGCTTGAGCTTGAGTCCGTTCTTGGTTTCCACCACCTCGGCCGCCTTGACCGCCCGCGAGCCGAGATCGAGCCCTACCAGCGTGTCTTTCTTGGCGAATAGCATGGTCGCGCTCAGTCCTCGAAGAGTTTGGATTTGTCCGTAAGGCGGAACCCCAGGGCGAGCAGAAGCTTGCGCTGGGTGTCCAGCCGACACGGCATGCCTTTTTCAATGCGGCTGATCGTGATCGGGGAGACCTCGGCCCGGCGGGCGAGCTCCGCCTTGCTGAGCAGCAGCGATTCGCGCACGTCTTTCAAACGGTTGCCGGGCATACCCTTGCCTCGATTCCCCCGCGCGGAGGCCGCCTTGGTTTGCCCTGCTCGTTGCCGAAGTTCTGCGCCTCGGGATGCCATACCCACCCTAATGTTGCAAAAAGTCGCATAATTATCGCTCACGGGAACCGGTGTCCGCCTCAAGGTCGGCCAAAGCCCCCCCAAGCAATTTCCGCGCCAAAAAAGAGGCCGGGGCCGCAAAATGTCACTTGTCGACAACTGCTTGATTCCGCTTTTTTTAAGCTCGTCCGAAGCGCAGCCAACCTCCGGGCGGTCGATGGGTTCAGCAAAGTCCTCCGGCGACGGCGGCGGCGGGGTAACGCCGGGGTGTCAAAATTTTGTATTCCGGATTTCCCGGCCGAAACCCGCCGTGCGCCGGTTCCGCGGCCTGAGAGGTCTATCGGCCGCAAGGGGAAAAACCTGAGCGCTTTTTCGTGCTCCGGGATACAGGCTTGAAACGCCTCAGGGGACCTTCTATAACCCGAAGCCATGGACCTTTCCCGTTCGCTTACGCCCCCGGCGGAGCCGCCGGCGCGCGAGGAACGCATCAAGCCTTTCCGCCTCGTCAAGTACTTCGCCTTTTCCGGCCTGGTGCTCATTTTCTTCGTGACCGTGATCCTGGCCATCCTCAACACGCACTGGGTGAAGTCGCTGCAGCGCAAGAAGAGCGAGGATTACGCGCACGCCCTCATCGAAAACTTGAACCACCAGATTTTCTTGCAGTTCATCCTGCCGGTCGGCATGCGCTACGGCCGGATCCAGCTGCGCAACCCGGAGCAGTTCGAACGCATGGACCACGTGGTGCGCAGCACGCTCCACAGTTTCAAGGTGAAGGAGCTGAACATTTACAGCATCAACGACACGATCTCTTACAGCTTCGATCCCGAGCGCATCGGGATGCAGGCCGTGAAGGACCAGGCCCTCGAGGAGGCCAAGGCGGGCCGCTCGACCTCGCGGCTCGCGCTGCGCGGCGGGTTTCTCGAGCTCCTGCTCGGTTTCCCGCGGGAGGTGCGCCTGGTGACCTTCGCCCCGTTGCGCTGGGAGGAACCCCTGGGCCGGATTTCGGATCCCGTGCTGGGGGTGATCGAGATCGTCCAGGACCTCTCCGAGGACTACCAGATCGTCTTCCGTTTCCAGATCCTCGTCGTCCTCACCTGCGCCGTCCTCATGGGGGCGCTGTTCGCCGTGCTCGTCTTCGTGGTCAAACGCGGCGAGGCGATCATCGAAAAACGCGCCGCGGAGCGGCTGCGCTTCAAGGAACAGCTCAGCCGGGCCGAGCGGCTTTCGGCCATGGGCGAGATGGCGGCCGGGATCTCCCACGAGATCCGCAACCCCCTGGGGATCATCCGCAGTTCGGCCGAGTTGCTCAAAAAGAAGCTCGCCCGGCTCGACCCCGGAAACAACCTGCCGGAAATCATCGTCGAAGAAGCCGGGCGCCTGAACGCCATCATCACCGATTTCATCACCTTCGCCCGGCCCCGCAGCCCGAAGCTCGCGCCCTGTCGGCTGGAGGACGTGATCGACCGCAACATCGCCTTCCTGACCCCGCAGATCGCCGAGGCCCGCTGCACGATCGAAAAAACGGTGCTCACCCCGCTGCCGGAGGTTCCGGCCGATGCGCCGCTTTTGCACCAGAGTTTCCTGAACCTGCTGCTGAACGCCATGCAGGCCATGCCCCAGGGCGGCCGCATCCGCATCGTGCTGCAGGCCGACGCCTCCCGCCTCCGCGTCGACATCGAGGACGAAGGCCCGGGGATCCCCGAGGAGCTTCAAGAAAAGGTCTGGGACCCCTTTTTCACCACCAAGGAGAAGGGCAGCGGGCTGGGCCTGGGGATCGTGCGCAACATCATCGAGGCCCACCGGGGGACGATCCGCATCGGCAACCGCGAATCCGGCGGGGCGCGAGTGACCGTGGAACTGCCGGTGCGGCCGGCCGAGGCCGGGGGGGAGGAATGGAAACCATCCTGATCGTCGACGACGAGAAGAACTACCTGCTCGTCCTGAGCGCCGTGCTCGAAGAGGAGGGCTACGAGGTCTTGACCGCGGTGAGCGGCGCCGAGGCGCTCGAGATCCTCTCCTCCTCCGAGCCGGCGCTCGTGCTCACCGACATGAAGATGCCCGGCATGGACGGGATCGAGCTGCTCGAGCGCATCAAGGCCCGCGATCCGGATCTGCCGGTGATCATGATGACCGCCCACGGAACGGTGGACAAGGCGGTCGAGGCGATGCAGAAGGGGGCCTACACCTACATCCTCAAGCCCTTCGACAACGAGCGGCTCATCCTTTATGTCCGCAAGGCGATTTCCCTCTTCCAGGTGATTCAGGAAAACCGCCGCCTGCGGCAGGCCATGCAATCCCAGTACCGCTTCGGCCAGCTCGTCGGCAAGAGCCGGGCCATCCAGGCGGTCTTCGACACCGTGGAAAAGGTCGCTCCGAGCGGAGCGACGGTTTTGATCGAGGGCGAGAGCGGGACCGGAAAGGAACTTGTCGCCAAGGCGATCCATTTCAACAGCCCGCGGCGCGACAAGCCCTTTGTCCCCGTGAGCTGCTCGGCGCTCGCCGAAACCCTGCTCGAAAGCGAGCTTTTCGGCCACGAAAAAGGCGCCTTCACCGGCGCCGTCGCCACCCGCAAGGGCCGCTTCGAGCTCGCCCACGGGGGAACGCTCTTTTTCGACGAAATCGGGGAGTTGTCACCCGGCCTGCAGGTGAAGCTGCTGCGCGTGCTGCAGGAGAGAAGCTTCGAGCGCGTGGGCGGGATGCGGCCGATCACGGTCGACATCCGGCTGATCGCCGCCACCAACCGCAATCTGAAGGAGGAGGTCGCCCGCGGCCGCTTCCGCGAAGATCTCTTCTTCCGGCTGAACGTCGTCCACCTCGTCCTGCCCCCGCTTCGCGAGCGCCGGGAAGACATCCGCCTGCTCGTCAACCACTTCGTCGAAAAATACGGCGCCGAGCGCAAGTTCGGCGTGCCGGTCAAGGGCGTCGCGCCGGAGGTGGAGCGGATTTTCTACGAATACGACTGGCCGGGAAACGTGCGCGAACTCGAAAACCTGATCGAGCGCGTGATGGTGCTCTGCCCGCACGAGATCATCACCCCCGCCGATTTGCCGCCGGACTTCGCGCGCAACAGCGAAAACCTCCTGCAGCTCGGCATCCCGCAGGATGCCCGGCTCTACGAGACCCTGGAGGCGGTGGAAAAGGCGATGATCGAGCGGGCGCTCCGCCTGTGCAACCATGTCCAGGCGCACGCGGCCGAGCTCCTCGGCATCACCCGCAGCGGGCTGAACCAGAAGATCCGCCGCTATGGCCTGGATGCGGGGGCCAAATCCTGAAGGCGAAGGTGAGGGGGCGGGCGCTCAGCCCGCCAGGCGCGCCCGGACGGGGCCGGCATACCAGGAATCCGGATGTTCCTGAAGCAGGCGCTCGAAGAACGACCGGCCTTTCTCCTGCTGCCCCTGGGCGTAGTGGAGATCCCCCAGGTGAAAGAGGATTTCCCCCCGCAGCGAACCCTGGGCGAGCGAAAGCGCCTGCTCGAAGCGCTCGATCGCCCGCGCCCGCTCCCCGAGCGCGAGATGGCCGAAGGCGAGGCTCTTGAGGATCTGGAGCCTGAAAGTCGGCTCGGCCGCGAAGTCGTCGAGGGCCGTCTCGTAGAGGGCGAGGGCGCGGCGGGTCTCGCCCGCCTCGAAGAGAAGATCCGCATACAGGATGCGCGCCAGGCGGCCGTTTTTCCTGCGACCGTAGGAGCCGATCAGGCGCTCCAGATCCGACGCGGCCGCCTGGAGCGCCGCCGACGGGTTGCCGGCTTCTTCGGCCCGCTCGAGCGCCTGCGAAAGCAGT
This sequence comes from uncultured Desulfobacterales bacterium, assembly GCA_938048455.1. Classification (GTDB taxonomy): domain Bacteria; phylum Desulfobacterota; class Desulfobacteria; order Desulfobacterales; family SpSt-501; genus SpSt-501. Next base: position 58,077 of record CALIUY010000004.1, read on the forward strand.
GCGGCCGCCTGGTTCTCCTCGCGGTTCTCCCAGGCAAACCAGCCGGAGACGAGCACGGCGGCGGCGAGCGCGGCGGCCGCCGCCAGACGCAGCTCCCGCCGGTGACCGGAGATCCAGGCGAGCGCCCGCGCCGTGGTGGTCAGAAACTCGTCGGGTTCCTTGAGAAGCTCCTTGCGGCTTTTTTTCTGTGCGGGGGCCACGGTTTTCCGATCCTCCTTCACTCCGCCGCCCGATCCTGCGGGAACGAGCGGGGGCAAATCGTTTCTTCCGATCCGGTCGCAGCAAGGCCCAGGCCCTCGAGGGTGCGCCGGATGCGCCGCCAACCTTCCTCCGGAATCGAGGCCCCGAGCACTTGGCAGACCTCGTAGCCGCAGGCCGCACCGATCGCCCCGCAAGCGGGAAGCGGAAGCTCGTGCACCAGGCCGAAGAGGAAACCGGAGGCCCAGAGGTCGCCGGCGCCGGTCGAGTCGAGCGCCCGGCCGTCGCCCAGGGCCGGCACGGCATGCACCGCGTTTCCCTCGGCGATCAGGCTGCCGCGGGCGCCGAGCTTGACGACCGCGATCTCCACCTGCCGCCGCAGCGAATCCAGAGCACGTGCGGGATCGGCCTCGCCGGTGAACGCGCGCGATTCGTCTTCGTTGGCGAGCAGAATGTCCACGGAACCGCGCACGAGATCCGCCAGCAGACCGCGCGCGGCCTCGACGACGTTGTAGCTCGCCAGATCGAGCGACACGCGCGCCCCGGCCGCGCGGGCCGCCTGGAGGGTGCGGCGGATCAGGGCCGGGTTGTGGAGCAGGTAGCCCTCGACGTGCACGATCGCCGCATCGGCGAATAGCTCCGGGCCGATCTCTTCGGGTCGGGTCTCGGCCGCGGCGCCGAGATAGGTGAACATCGAGCGCTGGGCGTCCGGGGTCACAACCGAGAGTACGCGGCCGGTCGGTTTCTCCGATCGCAGCAGCCGGGGCTCCACACGATTGGACTTCAGGGCCCGCTCCAAGTAGTCCCCCATGGGCCCGCCGCCGCGCTTGCCGACGAACCGCGCCTTTCCCCCCAGCCGGGCGACGCCCACGGCGGTGTTGCAGGCCGAGCCCCCCGGGACCACTGCGGGCGGCTCGGCAAGCCGGCAGAGGGTTTGCTCGATCGCCTCGGGGGCGACATAGATCATCCCGCCTTTCACCCCGCCGGAAGCCGCCAAAAAGTCTTCGTCCGCACGGGCCAAGATGTCGACGAGCGCCGAGCCCACGGTGACGACGACGTTGCGCTTGGGCATCTTCATGGCACCCGTTTCCTCCGTTCGGCGGCGGCTGACAGGAAAAAACGGATTTTACCACACCAGCGAATCGTGAATCCAGCCCCGATCGCCGTCGGCGTGTTCGACCTCGACCCAGCGGCCCTCTCGCCGGAGCACCTTGAAAGGGATCCCCTTGTCCACCCGTCCCACGACCGGATGCTCGGTCCCCGGTCCGCTGCGCAGCTGGCAGCCTTTCTGGCGCGTGATCACCGAAGGCGTCTTGTCCACCAGGCTCTTGTGAATCCAGCCTGTGTCGCCTTCGTAATCCCGGAAGCGCAGCCAGACCCCGGAGACCTCGAGCACCTCGATCGGGTGGTATTTCTCGATTTTCCAGAGCACATCGGCCGTGGGTTTGGGCTCGGCCCGGACGTTGGCCTCGGGGGCGCTGACGGCCATCCGCTCGGCCGCCGCCAGGGGGAAGGCGACGACGAAAACCCCCAGCAGAAGGCCTCCGACAAGACGGATCGCATGCATGACGGCGCCTCCTCAGACGTGAAGGAAGATTTCCTCGGGAAGCTGCAGGCAGGTGAGCCGGTTGCCGTACACGGCTCCCGTGTCGATGCCGATCTTGTTTTCCTCGACCAGCGGTTCCTCGAAGGGCGTGTGCCCGAAGATCACGCGTTTGCCGAAGGAGCGCCGCTCGGCGAGAAAAGCCTCCCGGATCCAGAGGAGGTCCTCAGGCTTCTGGCGCTCCGGCGGCAGGCCGTGGCGCAACCCGGCATGAACGAAGAGGTAGTCCTCGGTTTCATGATAAAGCCGCAGGGAGTCGAAAAACCGCCGGTGTTCCTCGGGAATGGGGGGTCCGTTTCCGGCTCCGGCGTGCCTCAGGTAGCTCTCGAGCGTCTGCCGCCCGCCGTTGAAGAGATAGGTGACCCGGTCGCGGCCGGCGAGGTAGTCGAGCAGCATCTGCTCGTGGTTGCCTTTGAGAAAGACGATCCCCGGGTGTCGTCTTTCCAGCTCGATCAAGTGCTGCACCACCTCGAAGGCCTGGGGGCCGCGGTCGATGTAGTCGCCCATGAAGACGAGCCGATCCTGGCCCCAGGCGATGGGAATCCGGGCGAGCAGCGCGCAAAGCGCCTCGTAGCAGCCGTGGACATCGCCGATCGCAAAGATCCGGGATCCGCTCATGGCCATCGCCCCCCCCGGAGCGGCCGGTCGAGACGGCAAATCCCCTCGGCCTTCGCCTCTTCGACCGCGCGGCGGAATTCGGCGACGGAAACGGCGCGCTCGAGGCCCCGCACTTCACGGGCGCGGCCGCAGGGCCGGTACTGGGACATGAGGTTCACGTAGGTGTCCGGCGAGATCTCGCGGGCGAGGAAGCGCATGACCTCCCGGGTCCCGGCGAGCGCCTCGGGAAGCACGAGGTGGCGCACGATCAGACCGCGCCGGGCGATTCCCTCCTCGTCGATCAGAAGGTCGCCGACCTGCCGGTGCATCTCCCGGATGGCGGCGCGGGCGACCTCGGGATAGTCGGGCGCCTGGCAGCTCGAACGGGCGACCTCGGGATCCCAAAACTTGAAATCGGGCATGTAGATGTCGACGATTCCGTCGAGCAGGGCGAGCGTCTCGACCCGGTCATAGCCTCCGGTGTTAAAGACGAGGGGCAGATCCAGCCCCTGCTCGGCCGCGATGGCGACGGCGGAGAGGATCTGGGCGACGACATGGGAGGGGGAAACGAAGTTGATGTTGTGGCAGCCCATTTCCTGCACCGCGAGCAGGATGCGCGCGAGTTCCTCGTCGGAGACCTCCCGACCCTCGCCCCCGTGGCTGATCTCGAAGTTCTGGCAGAACAGGCAAAGCAGGTTGCAGTGGGAAAAGAAGATCGTCCCCGAGCCGCGCTCGCCGACCAGGGGGTCTTCCTCGCCGAAATGGGGATGGGCGCTGGCGACGCGGGCCAGACGCCCCGTGCGGCAGAAGCCGAGCTCGCCTTCCAAGCGGTTTACGCCGCAGTTTCGCGGGCAGAGGCGGCAGCAGGAGAGCCGCTCCCGGGCTTCGGCCGCCCGGCTCCGAAGCAGGCCGGCTTTCCGGGCGGCGTGGTAGGCGGGTTCAGGGCGTTTTCCCATCGGCGATCCCGTCCGGCGGCGTTCAGGCGGGCTCCACGAGGATTTTCTGGGCGATCCCCCGGCCGAGAACCAGGCGCCGCTCGCCTCCGACCGAGATCGCCATCTGACCCTGTCCGGTGTCGGTGAGCACTTCGATCTCATCGCCGGGACGCAGCCCCATCGACAGCAGCCGCACCCGCACCGCGGTCCCGCCGCCGATCTCGCAGACCCGCAACCGTTCGCCCGCCTTGGCGGACACGAGCGGCAGCCGTTTCTCCCGTTCGCGCAGACAATCGGCGCAAAGGCCGTAGAGTTCCATGCGGTGTCGGAGCAGATGGAACCCGTGCCGCGAGGCGACCTCGATCTGACGGCGCTCGAGCCGCTCGTCGTTGAACTCGAAAATGCGCCGGCACTTGAGGCAGACCAGGTGGTCGTGATGGTCGCCCAGGTGCCGGTGCTCGTAGCGCACGATCCCGTTGTCGAAGCGGGCCGGGCGCGCGAATCCCCAGCGGCTGAGAAGTTTGAGCGTCTCGCGCACGAATTCCGCGGGCAGGGGCACCCCGCGTTCTTCCAACAGCGCCGCGAGCTCTTCGGCCGTCAGGTGCCGCTCGACCGCCAAAAAGGCTTCGAGGACCCGCAGGTGATCCTCGGGTCGGCCCACCCGTTCCTGCGCGAAGAGCTTTTTGAACTGCTCCTTCTCCTGGTCGTGCAGCCGCGTCATCGCCGGGGGTCGGGAAAGAGCCGCTTCAGCGCGTGTGCCCGGGAAGGTCCCAGGTGGTGCAGGAGCCCGCGGAACAGGAACGGGTGCGGCAGGTCGCCGACTCACCGCTTGGGGCGGAGGCGCCGCCGATCACAGCGGCGCGGCTCATGACGCGCTCGAACTCCTCGGAGCCGCACTTCGGACAACGCGCCACCATTTCCTCCTCGCGGGCGAGCACCAGGACTTCGAAGCAGTCGTTGCACTGCGTGCAGCGGAACTCATAGATGGGCATAACCGGCCTTCCTCACTTCGTTTTTCGATTCTTCAATATTCCCCACTTCGCTCACCCTGTCAAGGAGCCGAACCCAGCCGGGATGACAGCGACGGGGAAATGGCTACACTTCAGGCATGCCCGAGGTCACCCCGCATCCGCCAGATCCAGGAGCGCCTCCCCCGCCGGTGACCCGCTGGTTTGCCGGCCTGCGGGAGATTCCGCGCGAGGCCTGGGATGCGCTCGCCCGACCGCAAGCCACCGCCTTCCTCGAGTGGGACTGGCTGGAATTGCTCGAGTCCTCGGGCAGCGCCGTGCCCGAACGGGGCTGGATCCCGCAGCACCTGACCCTGTGGCGGGAAGAGCGTCTGGTGGCGGCGGCGCCCCTCTACATCAAGATGCACAGCGAGGGGGAATTCGTCTTCGATCGGCTCTGGGCCGATGCGGCCTTGCGCCTGGGCCGGCGTTACTACCCCAAACTCGTCGGCATGAGCCCTTTTACCCCGATGATCGGCTACCGCTTCCTGATCGCCCCGGGCGAACCCCGGCAGGAGACCGCGCGGCGGATGGCGGCGGAAATCGAACGGTTCTGCCGGGAGGCGGGGATAGCCGCGGCGGCGTTTCACTTCGTCGACCCCGCCTGGGCGGAGGAGATGGCGGCGGTCGGATACCGGCCGTGGCTGCACCAGAGCTACCTCTGGCGCAACGAGGGCTACCGCGATTTGGAAGACTTTCTGTCGCGCTTCACCTCGGGGCGGCGCCGCGCCATCCGCCGGGAACGGCGGACGCTGGTCTCCTGCGGGATCGAAACGCGCATGGTTCCCGGGGAAGAGATCGCTCCGCAGCTCTACGAGCGGATGTGGTCCTACTACGTGCGGACAAACGACCGTTTCGGCCCCTGGGGGTGCCGCTACCTCACCCGGGACTTTTTCGCCGGGCTGGCAAAGCGTTTCGCCCGCCGGCTGGTCTTTTCCCTCGCCGCCGCCGACGGGCGCTGGAATGACCCGCTCGCCATGGCGCTCCTGGTGCGCAAGGGGGACCACCTCTACGGCCGCTACTGGGGGTGCCGCGAAGAGATCCGCTTTCTTCACTTCGAAACCTGCTATTACCGGCCGATCGAGTGGGCCATCGCGGAGAACATCGGCTTTTTCGACCCGGGAATGGGAGGGGAGCACAAGGTGCTGCGGGGCTTTGTGTCGATCGCCAACCGCAGCCTGCACCGCTTTTTCGATCCGGCGCTCGCGGGCCTGCTGCAAAGGCACTTGGGGACGATCAACGATCTCGAGCGCAACGCCCTCGAGGAGCTGAACGCGCTGCTTCCTTTCCGCCGGGAATGAACCGGCCCCTTCACAAGCGGCGGGCCAGAAACTCGTGGAACTGCTCCGAGAGATCGCGGTTCCAGTAGCCCACCGTGCCGGTGCGCACGGAGACCTCGGTCGCCTCGAGGCCGACGATGCGCAGCCGGATCGTGACCGGTATTCCGTCACGCCGGCGCGTCTCGAGGGTCGTCTGCTCGCCTCGGCTCACCCGCGCATCGATCGGCATCCCCAGATCCTCGAGCAACCGCGTACACTCCGCCAGCACCCGCTCGTAGGGGGCGGGATAGGTGCGCAGGAGCTCGCCCTGCAGGTAGGTGTAAGCGCCCGCACCCGCACCCGCACCGACGACCACGGCGGCGCACCCCGCGGCCGCCGCGGAAAAAAACAGCGCAACCAGAAGCCCACCGAACTTCCCGCTCATGGTCTCTCTTCCCCCGCGCGATTCCGGTTCCGGATTCGCTTCCGTCCGAGCCTACCATGCCGCCGCTTTCAGTCAAGGGCCGGTTGACTTGCCTTTCCCCCCCGGGTAAACAGTGCTCGAGACTCCGAACCTCCCTGAAGAAAGACCGCCCCATGGAACCCACCCCCCCCTCCCCGGCCGCCGGCCACCGGATCCTCCGCTGGCTCGTCAAGTTGCTTCTCGCCCTGATCCTGATCTGGCCGCTCACCCTGGGAGTCGTCTATCTCGTCAACGAAGCCTACACGACCCTCGACCCCACCCGCTTTCCGTTTTCCTCCTCGCGGGTGCCGCGGCTTCTCGAGACCCTGCCGCCGGAACCCGCCGAGCCGCAAAAGGGGGCGGTCCTCGCGCTCGCCCTGGTCAACCGCCTCGAGGAAGAGCTCGACTCCCGTCTGGGCTGGTCGGTGAACGACCTGTGGATCTCCCCCACCCGCTGGCTCGACAATCGCGCCAACCGCCAGCGCGGGGTCATCTTTTCCACGCGCATGTTGATCAATTTCTTCGCCACCCACCTCGCCAAGTACGGCACCGTGGACGCCGAAAACGAGTGGCTGAAGGAAGCGCGCGAAAAGCGCTTCGCCTTCACCGAGGACAGCTGGTGGCTGCCCTCGAGCGAGAGCGAATACCGCAAAGGCATCGAGCTCGTACGCCGTTACGCCAACGGCCTCAAGGAGGAAAAAAGCGTCTACAACGTGCGCACCGACGACGTCTACAACCTCCTCGTCTACATCCTGGGCGCCCAGTTCCTCGACCAGCCGCTCGGCCTGCTCGTCCAGCCGACCGAACAGGTGCCTTACCGCGAGCTCGACGACCGCATCTATTACACCCAAGGGGTCGTGCTCGTGCTCCGGGATTTCCTGAGCGCCTTCGCCCATCTCTATCCCTGGATCGGGGAAAAGGGCGGGGCGGAAAACCTCAAGATCGCTTTCCAGGAAATGGAGCGGATCTGCACCTTCGACCCGCTGGTCGTGCTCCGCGGCCGCCACGATTCGATCATGGCCGATCACCGCGGCAAAATGGCCAGCTACCTGATCAGCATGCGGGAGCGACTGAACGACATCGCGCAGTCGATCCGCCGCTGATCCCCCGATGGGAGGCCGGGCGATGGAGTCGTTCTTCTCCGTGGCCGCGGTCGCGGCCGCCGGCGGCGTGGCGACCGCCCTGCAGGCTCACTTCATGGGCCTGCTCGACCGCGCGGGCGGCACGCTGGAGAGCGTTTTCATCACCTATTTCAGCGGCGGGCTGGTGATCGGGGCGGCGTTCCTGCTCCTGCGGGGGGGAAGCCTCCTGCCGGCGGCCGGCGCCCCTTGGTACGCCTACGGCTCCGGCCTGCTCGGGCTGGCGATCGTGGGGACGCTCTCTTACAGCACGCCGCGCCTGGGACTGGTGGCGGCGTTCACGATCTTCGTCACCGCCCAGTTCGTCATGGGAGCGCTGCTCGACCATTTCGGCTGGCTGGGGGCTTCCGTCAAACCTCTGAGCCTCCTTCGCCTCGGCGGGCTCTTCCTGGTTCTCGGCGGGCTGTGGCTGATCGTGCGCGGATGAGCGGTCTGCGAATTCCGGCGATCCTGCTGGCCGCGGCCCTTTCGGCCGCCTGCGCCGGCCTGACGACGCCCCCCAAGACGCCGGAGCCCTCCCGGCCCGTCGCGGAGGCCGACTGGCAGGCGTTGCGCTTCCGGTTCGCCTGGCCGCCGGGGCGCGACCCGGCCTGGCATCTCGATGCTCTCTTCGCCGACCGGCTCCTGCGCCCGATCCTCGAGGAGGAAGGCCGGAAAATCCTGCTGTGGCGTTTCCACCGCCGCGCCGTCCGCGACGCGGCCGGACATCGGTTCAGCTTTCTCTTTTACGCCGATGCCGCAACCGCCCGCCGCGTGCTGCACGCCGCGGCTTCCAGCCCCCTGGTCGCCCGCGCCCGCGGCGCGGGTCGCCTGCTGGAGGTCGTCACCGAGACGTCGGCGGCCCCCGGCCCGCTTTCGGGCACCAGCGATCCCTGCTGGCCGCAGGCCCTGCGCGAAGCCTGGCCCCATTACATCGGCGGAGTCAGCCGCATGTGGCTCGACCTCGTCCGCGCCTACGCCCCGCCCGAAGATCCTTCCGCCGCCGAGGAGTCCTTCGAGACCCTGGAGCGCGGTTATCGGGAAACCGAAAGGCGTATCGGCGAACTCTGGCAGGCCCAGGGCCGGCATGCCTTGCTCCACCATCTGAACGCGCTCTTCGGCTACGAGCCGATCCGGATCCTCGAAGAGCGGCGGCTGCGCTTTTGAAAGTCTTCCGGCCGGCGGTTGAAGACGGCGGGCCCCTGCGATATATTCCGCTCGGTCGCCCTCTTCCCGACCGTGCGTCCGGTCCGACGGCGCGGTCTTTTCTTGGGGGAGGGAAAACACAGGAGGCCGCATGAGCCGCATTCGCCGTTTTTGGATCTTCGCCCCCCTGGCGGCGCTCCTTTTTCTGGCCGGCACGTCGTCGCTCCTCGCGCAGGGGGATCCCTCCCGAAAAGGCTGGGGGCTCGAGGACCCCTACCAGAAGCTTTACAACCCGAAAGAAATCGAAAAATTCAAGGCCCGGGTCGTACGGGTGTTCGAAACGGTGCCTCTGCCGGGCATGTCGCCGGCAACCGCCCTGGAAGTGCGCGAGGGGGACAAGGCCGTCTTGGTTCACCTCTGCCCCAGCTGGTTTGCCTCTCCCGCCCAGGTGGGGTTCCGGCCCGGGGATATCGTCACCCTCCGCGGGGCATGGGCCGAAATCCAGGGCAGGGATGTCTTCATCGCCGCCAAGGTGAAAAAGGGCGACACTTACGAATTCAAGGCCCGTCTCACGCGGGACGGCACCCCCCTGTGGACGCTCTCGGCCGAAGAGCTCGCCCGCGAACGGGCGAAGCCCGAAGATTGACCCCCTTGGGCTCGCCCGGAGGACAGCCGCCGCCGATGATCCGCTCCGCCCCCAGCCCGCCGCCGGTGATTTCCATCGTCGGGCGCTCCGGTTCCGGGAAAACCACCCTGATCGAACGGCTCCTGCCGGAGCTCACGCGCCGCGGCTACCGCGTCGGGACGATCAAGCACACCCATCACGAGGTTCGTTCCGACCGTGAAGGCAAGGACTCCGCCCGTCACCGTGCCGCGGGGGCGGCCACGGTCGTGCTCGCCTCGGAGCGCGAGATCGCCCTCTTCAAGGACGCCGCGCAACCGCGTCTGGACGCGCTGCTGCGCTATTTCGACGACGTGGATCTGGTGATCACCGAGGGCTACAAACGGGAGCGGCGGCCCAAGATCGAAGTCCTCCGCCGCGACATCGGAAACGAGCTGCTCTGCCGCTTCGATCCCACCCTGATCGCCGTGGCCGCGGACATGACGCTGGAGGCCTCCGTGCCGGTGTTTGCGCTGGACGACGCCGCGGGTCTCGCCGGATTCATCGCCGAGCGTTTCCTCCACGTCGCCACTCCGCTCGCAGGGTCTTCTCGGGAAGAGGCCGGAAGATGATCCCTGCCCCGCTGGAATCGATCTTCTGCCGCCGGGACAACCTCGAACTCGTGCTCGACAACCTCCAAGAGGGCCTCATCGCCCACGATCCCGCACGGCGCATCTTTTTCTTCAACCGCGAGGCCGAACGCATCACCGGCTATTCCCGGGCCGAAGTGCTGGGCCGGGATTGCCACGAAGCCTTCGGCACCCCCTTCTGCGGCGGGCACTGCTCCTTTTGCGAACAAATGCCTTCCCCGACCGACATTCCCGACTACACGACCACCATCACGACCCGCAACGGCGAAAGCCGACGGATCGAGATGCGGGTCACCTGCATGCGGGATCCCGAGGGGAATCTGAGCGGAGTTCTCGCCTGCTTTCGGGACGTGACCGATCTTTTGAGCCTGCGGATGAAGGCCGGCGAGACGGTCCGCTTCGGCGACCTGATCGGCCGGGATCACAAGATGATCAGCGTTTTCGAGCAGATCCGCGATGTGGCGGCCTACGATTTCCCGGTCCACATCTCGGGGGAAACCGGAACCGGAAAGGAGCTCGTGGCCCAGGCCATCCACAACGAAAGCCCGCGGGCCGGAGGCCCCTTCGTCCCCGTGAACTGCGGCGCCCTGCCCGAGAGCCTGATCGAGTCCGAGCTCTTCGGGCATGTGAAGGGGGCTTTTTCCGGAGCGGTGCGTGACCGCCGGGGCCGCTTCGAACTCGCCGACGGAGGAACGGTCTTCCTGGACGAGGTGGCCGAGCTGTCGGCGGCGATGCAGGTCAAGCTGCTGCGTTTCCTGCAGGAAGGCCGCTTCGAGCGGGTGGGCGGTGAGGAGACGGTCGCGGTGAACGTGCGCATCATCAGCGCCACCAACCGCTCGCTCAAGAAGGAAGTGGAACGCCGGCGCTTCCGCGAGGACCTCTTTTACCGTCTGAACGTCATCCCCATCGGGCTGCCGCCGCTGCGCGAGCGCAAAAACGACATCCCGCTGCTGATCGATCATTTTCTGCGGGAGGCCGCCGCCCGCTACGGCCGCGAGCCGCTGACCCTCTCCAGCCGTTCGCTCGCCGTTCTGCTCGACTACCGCTGGCCGGGAAACGTGCGCGAGCTGCAAAACGCCATCCAGTTCGCCTTCGTGAAATGCGAAGGCGGCAGGATCGAACCCGAGCACCTGCCGCTCGAGCTCCGGCAGGCGGCCGCCCTGTGCCCGAGGCGGGGCCCGCAGCGCAAGCTCGCCCCCGAAGCGGTGGTTCGGGCCCTCGAGCGCACCGGAGGCAACAAGGCGAAGGCGGCCAAGCTCTTGGGGGTGGGTCGGGCGACCCTCTACCGCTTCCTGGGCGAGCACCCCGAGATCAGCGTGTGAGTCCGAGCTCGGAGCGCAGCCACGCCTTCACCCGTTCGTCGGGAGCGTAAATCCCCTTGAGCTCGCAGACCTCTTTCTCGAAACGCGCCGGCAGATCGAAGCCGGCGAGCTCCTCGGCCCGCTCGGAGTTGCGGCGGATCAGGTAGATGCGGTAGGGCCGGTTCCAGCAATTGACCACGAAGTAGGTCGTAAAATCGCTCTTCGAGCGGATCACGTAGCCGTCGCCGCGCGCCCAGTTGTTGCCCCACTCGAGATAGAGCCGCACCGCCTCCTCGGGGGTCATCTCCCAGTTGATCTCCTCGATCAAATCGGGTCTTTGTTTCAACTCCTCCAGACTGAGCATCGTCTCCTCCCGAAAAAGGCCGGGGCGCCCGCGCGGGGCGCCCCGGAGAAATCGCCGTGGAAACGCCGGCCGCCTCAGGCGGCGGCGTCGAGGGAGCGGCGGTCGGCCATGGACATGAGCTGGCGCTCGCGGGCCTTGTCGATGCCGAGCGCTTTGCGCTTCTTGTCGATGTGCTCGATCATCAGGCGGGCCATCTCGTGGGGATCGGTGGCGAAGCCCCATTTCCCCATGCCCATTTTTTCCAGCTCCTCGAAGAGGTGCTTGTGGAACTTGGTCCCCTCGACGATCGGGAAAGTGACCCCGAAGACGGTGAAGACGCCGGAGGCGACGAAGTACTGGCCGATCGAAATCGCCTTTTCGCTCATGTACTCGGGAGCCGCCCCCGCGACCGGCAGATCGGCGATGCTGTTCCCCAAACCGCCGGTTTTCACCATCTCGGAGGCGGCGATCAGGATGCGGCTGTTGTCGACGCAGGAGCCGATGCCGAGAACGGGCGGCATGCCGACCGTTTCACAGACCTCCTTCAGGCCGGGCCCGGCGAGGTAGGCCGCCTCGGGCGTGGTGAGGCCGGCCTTGGTGAGGGCGATCTGCGAGCAGCCGGTCTGAAGCACGAGGACGTCGTTCTTGATCAGCTCCTTGACGAGCTCGACGTGCACCCAGTCCTGCTTGACCCGGGGGTTGGTGCAACCGACCACCCCGGCCACGCCGCGGATGCGACCGTTGATGATGTTGTCGTTCAACGGCACGTAGGAGCCGCGGAAGCTTCCGCCCAGCATGTAGTTGATGTACTCGTGGGAAAAGCCGTGGACGCCCGCGTTGCGGATCTTGGGGATGTCGATCTTGGCCGTCCTCGTCTTGAAGCGGCCGATCGCCTGGAGCACCACCTCGTCGGTGCACTCCTTGGGGGTGTGCTCGTGGAACTCGATGTGCACGGCCCCCTCGATGCGGCAGCGGGGGTTGGTCGTGATCAGCTTCGTCCCGTAGCACTCGGCCACCTTGACGAGCCCCTGCTTGATGCACTGGACGTCCACGCACATCGCGTCGACCGCGCCGGTGACGAGGATCGCCTCGGTGGACATGAAATTGCCGGCGTGCGGGATCCCGTGGCGCACGAGCACCTCGGCTCCCGAGCAGCACATGCCGCAGAGGTTGATCCCCTTGGCGCCCGCGGCCTTGGCGGCCTCGATCAGGGTGGGCTCGTTTACGGACTCGATCATCGACTCGAAGAGGTTGGGCTCGTGCCCGTGGACGATGATGTTGACGTGATCTTCCTTGAGCACCCCCATGTTCACCTCGATCGCCACGGGGGTCGGAATGCCGAAGAGGATGTCGGAGATCTCGGTCGCCACCATCGAGCCGCCCCAGCCGTCGGCGAGCGCCGTGCGGCTGAACTGCCGGGTGAGGTTCTCGTAATCCTGGTCGACCCCCATGTGGGTGCGGTGCATGAGCTCCATGATCTCGCGCATGGCGCCCCGGGGGACCAGGCCGTACTTGCGCCAGGTCTCGAGCGTCTTGGGGGGCACGCGCTGGGCGAAGGGGATTTCGCCCTCGACCTGGGTGTAGGTGCGCTCGAGCTCCTGGTAGAGATCCTTGGCGATCTCCATCAGTTCGCGCCCTTCGGTCTCGATGCCGATCGACTGGGCGACCGCCTCGAGCTTCTGGGGGTTCTTGATGCGGTAGTCGGTGATCCGGCCGTGGACGACTTCGCGGAAGAGATCGAGCATGCTCATCCCGTGGTCGGTGTGGGCGGCGCAGCCGGAGGCGACGAAGCGGGCGAAGTTGCGCGCCTGAATCGTGTCGATCGTCGCCCCGCAGACCCCGACCTTGGAGTAGGGATCCTTCGCGTTCAGGCGGCAGGGGCCCATGAAGCAGTGCTTGCAGCAGGCGGACTCGGCTCCTATCGGGCAGGCCTTCATGCTGTGGGCACGATCGAAGGCGGTTTCCACCCCGTCCTCGCGCGCCTTGGCGAGCATGCGGGCCGTGGCTTCGCAGGTGGTGAATTCTTTGGGATCCGGCAGATCCTTGGCTTCTTTCTTCTTGAGCAGCTCCTTCTTCTCTTCCGCCATGGAACATCCTCCCTTCATGGAAAGGCTTCGGCTTGGATTGCAGGGGGGTTCCCCGAAAGGGGAAGGCCGGCCGAACGGACGCCGACGCGTTGCGGGCACACACAACCCCACCTCCGCTTACGGGAAAACGCCATCCTTGTCAAGAACCCGGAACCGCTTCGACTTGCATCCGGATCGGCGATGGGATAAAGGCAGACAGCGAGCCCGATCCCCGGTCCGGGAAGAGGCCGAAGTCACGCCCCAAGGAGCACACCATGACCGAAGCCGACCCCAAATCCCCCGAGGGGGGAAAGACTCCGCCCCCGGTCAAGATCTATTCCCTGAGCACCTGCAGCCACTGCAAGGCCACCAAAAAACTGCTCGGCGAATGCACGGTGCAGTACGAGTTCGTCGACGTCGATCTTCTCGAGGGCGACGAGCGTCGGGCGATCATCGAGGATGTGAAGAAGTTCAACCCGCGCTGTTCCTTTCCCACGGTGATCATCGGGGATAAGGTGATCGTCGGCTACAAGGAAAAGGAAATCCGGGAGGCGCTCGGGCTGGAATGAACGCCGAACAGCTCTACGAGACGATGCGTCGGATCCAGGAGCCGAAAGGCTATTTTTTCAACCGCGACCGCGAGCGGGTCTTCGAGCTCCTGGAGGCGCTGCTGCTGAACAAGAAGCGCTACGGTTATCCGGGATGCCCCTGCCGGCTGCTCTGCGGCGACCGCGAAAAGGACCGCGACATCATCTGCCCCTGCGTCTACAGCGTCGCCGACATCGCCGAGTACGGCAGCTGCTACTGCAACCTCTACGTCTCCCGGGAGTGGAACGAGGGCAAGATCCCCCACGTCTACGTCCCGGAGCGACGCCCGCCGGAAAAGATGACCTTTTAGCCGAACTCGTCGTAGGCGATCATCTCCCGCTCCACCCCGAGGCTCTCCAGCATGCGCTCGGTCGCCCGCAGCATGGGCGGCGGCCCGCAGAGGTAATACTCGATCTCCGTGGGATCCTCGTGCCGGCTGAGGTAGAGATCGTGGGCGACCTGATGGATGAAGCCCACGGGCCCCTCCCAGCGGTCCTCCGGCAGCGGATCGGAGAGGGCGACCGTGTACCGGAAATTGGGGAAGCGGCGGGCGAGCTCGCGGAACTCCTCGTCGTAGAGCATCTCCGAGCGTGACCGGGCGCCGTACCAGAAGGTGATCTTCCGCCCCGTCTGCACGCGCAGGAGCTGGTCGAGGATGTGGCTGCGCATGGGGGCCATCCCCGCCCCGCCGGCGATGAAGCACATCTCGCGCTCGGTTTCCTTGATGAAAAAATCCCCGAAGGGCCCGCTCAAGACCACCCGGTCCCCCGGCTGGAGGCTGAAGACGTAGGAGGAGCCCACGCCCGGGGGAACCTCCTCGCCGGCGGCGGGCGGCGGGGTGGCGATGCGGATCGTGAACCGCAGCAGTTCCTCGGTCGGCGTGTTCGCCATGGAGTAGGCGCGGAAGACGGGCTCCTCGGCCCGAGCGACGAGGCTCCAGAGCTTGTAGCGGTCCCACATCGAGCGGTAGGTCTCGGGGATGCGGAATTGCTTGAAGGAGACGTGATAGGGCGGAATGTCGATCTGGACGTAGGCGCCGGACTTGAACTCGAGCTTCTGGCCCGGGTCGAGCTTGAGGACGAGCTCCTTGATGAAAGTGGCGATGTTCTCGTTGGAGACGACCGTCGCCGTGTATTTTTTGATCTGGAAGATCTCCTCCGGGATGCGGATCCGCATGTCCTCCTTGACCTTGAGCTGGCAGGCGATGCGGATGCCCTCCCGCCGCTGCTTGCGGTTCAGGTGGGCGAGCTCGGTCGGCAGGATGTCGCGGCCGCCGGCCTCCACCTGGCACTTGCACAGGCCGCAGGAGCCCCCGCCGCCGCACCCGGAGGGGAGGAAGATGCCGTTTTCGGCGAGCGCGGCGAGCAGCGTGCGCCCGGGGGACACGCGGATGGCCCGGGAGGGATCGCCGTTGATCACGATCGTGCGTTCGCCCTTCGGGACGACACGCGACTCGACCAAGAGCAGCGCCGCCACGAGGACCAGGAGCACGCCCGCGAAAACCGCCGCAGCGAGGAGGTACTCGTTCATCGGTCCTTCACAGCGAAATCCCCGCGAAGAGCATGAAGCCGATCGCGATCAGGCCCGTCGTGATCATGCTGATCCCGAAGCCCTGCAGCCCGCGGGGCACGGAGGCGTAACGCAGCTTCTTCTGGATCGCCGCCATGGCGAGGATCGCCAGACACCAGCCCACCCCCGAGCCCGTGCCGTAGACCAGGGTCTCGGCGAAGGTGTAGTTGCGCTCCACCATGAACAGCGAGGCGCCCAGGATCGCGCAGTTGACGGTGATCAGCGGAAGATAGACGCCGAGCGCCGTGTAGAGCGCGGGCGAATAGCGGTCGATCACCATCTCGATCACCTGCACGATGGCCGCGATCTGGGCGATGAAAAGGATGAGCTTGAGAAAGCTCAGGTTCGCCCCCGGAAGCCCCGCCCAGGCGAGCGCCCCGGGGGCGAGCAGTCCGTGGTAGATGAGCCAGTTCACCGGGGTCGTGAGGGCCATCACGAAGACAACCGCCACCCCGAGTCCCGCCGCCGTGGCGAGATTGCGCGAGACCGCCAGAAACGAGCACATCCCGAGGAAGTAGGAGAGCAGGATGTTGCCGACGAAGACCGAGTTGAGGGCGATGCTGATCAGGTTTTCCACGCCTACTTCTTCTCCAGCAGCGCGTGTTCGAGCCAGACGAACAGGCCGATCATGATGAAGGCCCCCGGAGCGAGCACGAGGAGCCCGTTGTTCACGTAGCCCGCGCGGTAGAAGGCCTCGGGGATCACGGCGACGCCGAAGAGCTTGCCCGAGCCCAGAAGCTCACGGAAAAAGGCGACCCCCATCAGCACCGAGGAATAGCCCAGACCGTTGGCCAGCCCGTCGAGAAACGCGGGCCCCGGCGGGTGGTTGAGCGCGTAGGCCTCGGAGCGGCCGAGAACGATGCAGTTGGTGATGATCAGACCGACGAAGACCGAAAGCTGCTTGCTCACGTCGAAGAGAAAGGCTTTCAGAATCTCGTCGGCCAGGATCACGAGCGTGGCGATCACCGCCACCTGGACGATGATGCGGATGTTGCGCGGGATCGCCCGGCGCAGCAGCGACACCGCAAGGCTCGATCCGGCGGTCACCCCGGTCAGCGCCAGACTCATCACCAGCGCGGTCTCGAGCTGCACGGTGACGGCGAGCGAAGAGCAGATCCCGAGGATCTGCTTGGAAATGGGGTTCGCCCGCCAGAGGGCTTTCACGATCTCCTTGTAGGCGACCGTGCGCCGCACGGCGGCCCAGGGTCGGACGGCGGCTCCGTTCATCTTCGGTCGCGTTCCCTTCGGTTCAAGGCCGCGCGGGAGGCGGCTTCTGCTCCCACTCGGCGATCTGGTTGCGTCGGAAGCGGATGGAGACCGGCTCGTAGCGGCTCAAGGAGTCGCGGATGCCGGCGGTCAGGAACTTCCCCGTCATGGTCGCCCCGCTGATGCCGTCCACGTAGTGCGGCCGCTTGGGCTCGGGGACCTGCTCCTCGACCCTGCCCTTGGCGATCCCCACCGAGACGAAGGCCCCTTCGCGCGTGGCGATCTTTTTGCCCACCCAGTTGCGCCGGAACCACTCCTTTTCGATCTCCCCGCCGAGGCCGGGGGTCTCCGCATGGCGCGTGACGGCAAAGCCCTTGACCGTCTGCCCGTCGCGGTCGATGGCGAGATAGGCCTGGATCGGGCCCCACAGCCCCCGCGAGTCGATCGGGACGATGTAGCCCCGGATCTCGCCCCCTTCCTGGATCAGGTAGAGGGGCAGTCCCTCCGGCCGCGCCCCCTCGTCTCCCGCGAGAATCCGGCCCTCGAGATCGACCCGCAGCTCCTGGATGCGCGCGGCGTAGAGTTCCTCGATCTCCGCCTCCCGGTAAGAGCGCCCCTCGGCAAGCAGTCCGGCCGCCAGGAGCACGTTGCGGTGCCGGTCGATGCGGACGTTCTTCTCCTGGTAGGGCTTGAGCCCGCTGGAAGCCGCCGTGAGCAAAAGGCTGCACACGAGGCAGAGCCCGGCGATGAACAGGAGGCTCTTGGCGCTACCGGACATGGGAAACCCGTTTTTTCAACCGCGCGCGGACCTCGAGCTCGTCGAGAAGCGGCGCAAAGCAGTTCATGAAAAGAATGGCGATTCCGATCCCCTCGGGAAACGCGGGGTTAAAGACCCGGATGAGCACCGTGAGAGCGCCGATGAAAAAGCCGTATACCCAGCGCGCCCGGGACAGGGCGGGTGCCGAGACCGGGTCGGTCGTCATGTAAGCGATGCCGAAGGCCGCCCCCCCGACCATCAGGTGCAGCCAGGGGTCGAGAAGAAGATAAGGCGCGGCCCCGGGTCCGGCCAGAAGACGGATTGCCCCGGCGGTCACGAGAATGCCGAGGGTGTCGCCCAAAATGATCCGGAAATCGGCGACCCCGACCGCGATGAGAAAAATCGCGCCCGCCAGGCACAACAAGGTCGAGGAGGCGCCGATCGCATCCGGGTAAAGCCCGATGAAAAGCGTCCAGAGGTCGTAGCCGGCCTCCGCCCAGGCCTGCGGGATGGGACCGCCCTCGGCGACGGCGGCGATGGACAGGGGGGTCGCCGCGGTGAAGGCGTCCACCGGGGCGCTGCGGCCGGGCAGCAGAAGCGTCCAGACGGCATCCCCGGAGGTCTGCGCGGGATAGGCGAAGTAGAGAAAGGCCCGCCCGGTGAGGGCGGGGTTGAGGAAGTTGCGCCCCGTTCCGCCGAAGATCTCCTTGCCGACGACGATGCCGAAGGAGATCCCCAGGGCGACCTGCCACAGGGGCTGGGTGGGGGGGAGGGTCAGGGGGAAAAGCGCGCAGCTCACGAAAAGCCCCTCGCTGATCTCGTGCTTGCGCACCGTCGCAAAGAGCGCCTCCCAGAAATAGCCCACGGCGTAGGTCACGACCACCATGGGGACGACCGCCTTCAGGCCCACGCCGATCACGGAGAAAAACTCCGGGGGCAGCCCCGCGGCGCGGTGGGCCTGGTAGCCCACGTTGAAGATCCCGAAGGCGTAGTGGGGCAGGAGCGCCACGATCACCAGGAACATGAAGCGCTTCACGTCCAGGCTGTCGCGCACCTGAGGGGCGGTCGCGGTCACCGCGGCCGGGGCGAAGAACACCGACTCGAGGTTCTCGTAGAGAAACCCGAAGCGGGCGAAGCGCCCTCCGGGCTCGAAGTGGTGCCGATGGCTGTCGAAAAAGCGCCGCACGGGGTTCATCGCACCTCAGCGCATCTCCTCGCGGACGGCCGCCTTGGCCCGCTGGAGGGTCTCGAGAAGCTCGATCTTCGAGGGGCAGACGAGCGAGCACAGCCCGCACTCCACGCAGTCGAGCAGCCCGTGGGCGAGCGCCTCCTCGGTTTCGCCGGCGAGCACGGCCTTGTAGGTGAGCTGCGGCAGAATGTCCACCGGGCAGACCCGCATGCAGAAGGCGCACTGGATGCAGGCCCGGATCCCGCCGTGGCGGTTGCAGTCCATGGGAACGGAGGAGGGCATCCAGGAAGAAAGAAAGGCGCGCGAATAGCTGGGCTTTTGCCGCCCGGGGAGCATCCATTCCAGAAGTCCGCCGGGACGGTCGCCTTCGGGGATCAGCGTGAGCGCCTTTTCGTGCAGCGCAAGAAAGGAGGCGGACTCGGCGCGCGCGCCGGTCAGCACCCCTCCGGCGACGAAGCGCAGCCGCTCGCCGACGGCCGCCCGTCCGCCGACCAGATCCGCAAGCGGCGCCCCGAGCCGCACCTCGAGGTGACCGGGGGAGGCGACGCCCGGGCCGCCCAAGGTGACGATGCGCCGGATCGGATAGCGCCCCTCCTGCAGGAGTTCGGCGAGCAGGAGCACATCCTGCCCCTCGACGATCCAGGCCTGCCGTTGCTCCGGCCGATGCCGGCTGCGGTAGAGCAGCACCCCCGGGTCGTGGGCGGGGTAGCGGCCCTGGAGGAGATCGGTGATGAGGGGTTTCAGCTCCGCGACGGTCTCTGCCCCGCCGGTGCAGGCGGTCACGATCGGCGGACGCCCGGAGAGCTTTTCGAGGACGCGCAGCCCGAAACGGAAGCGCTCGACCCGTCCCTGCAGGTAAACGCGCGGGCTTGGGTGGAAGGGCTCGAGGTTGTCCAGAAAAACGACCACCTGCGGCGGACGGCGGTCGAGGGCGGCGGCCTCGCGGAAGGGAAGCTCCCGGATGAGGCTCCAGAGACCGCCCTCCACGATGCGCCGGCGAAGCTCCTCGGGGTCGACCGCCGCAAGGCCGGCCTCGTCGAGGCGCGGGAACGCCTCGGCCTCCTCCGGCTCCTCGAGGTCGATGACGACCTCCTGCAGGCTGCGCCGCGGCCCGAAGTTCACCGCACTCACCCGGCCCGCCCCGGGGGAGAGAAACCGAAGCTCCGGCCTCCGCTTGTCGGCGAAAAGGAGCGTGCCGGTTTTGACCGCATCGCCGACCTTGACGGCCAGGCGCGGTTTCAGAAAGCGTGTCCGCGCGGCGACGGCGGCCACCTGTCGGGGAGGGGGAAGCGAGGCGAGGGTTTCGTCCGGAGCGCCCGAAATCCGGAGGGTGAAGCCGTTTTTGAGGTGCTTGCGTTCCATGAGGCCGGCGTCGCGCTTCCGAACGAAACTTTTCCGGGTGAGGAGCTGGAAAAAGAGGCTCGCTTGCCGGAGAGCGCCGAAGGTCCGAAGAAAGGGCTTGTAGCAGATTGCCCATTCGGTTGCAACGCCCCGCCGGCCGTGCCGGAAAAAACTTGACTTTTTTGCGGGCAATGAAAATGTAACCGGAAGCAAGCGGAATTCTTGGATCCCCCGTCTGAAGAGCAAGGCGCCTCTTCCGCGCGGGCCCACCCCATCGCCCAGGAGGAGACCATGGTGGAAGACTGCAAGATGCCGATCGACACGGGATTGCGCGGCGTCGTCGTCGCCAGCACCCGCATCTGCGAGGTGGACGGCAAAAACGGCCGTTTGCTCTACCGCGGCTACCGCATCCAGGACCTGGCGCAGGCGACCTACGAGGAAGTCGCCCACCTGCTGCTCTACGAGCGCCTGCCCTCGCCCCCGGAGCTTGAGCGGTTCAAGGCCGAACTCGTATCCCTGCGCGAAGTTCCGCCGCAGATCCTTGCGGCCCTGAAGACCCGCCCGGCGGATGCCCAGCCGATGGACGTCCTGCAGGCCGCCGCCGCGATGCTCGCCCACCACGATCCCGACATCCACGAAGCGAGCCGCGAAGCCGCCCTGCGGATCGCCAAGCGGCTGATCGCGCGCTTTCCGACCGTGGTCGCCGCCTGGCACCGCATCCGCCGCGGCGAACCCGTCGTTTCCCCCTCGAGTCGTCTCGGCCATGCCGCCGATTTCCTCTACCTGCTGAGCGGCGCGGAGCCCGACCCCGAATTCGCCCGCACCCTCGACATCGCGCTCGTCCTGCACGCCGAGCATGCCTTCAACGCCTCGACCTTCGCCGCGCGCGAGGTCGCCTCGACCCAGGCCCACATGTACGCGGCCGTGACGGCCGCGGTCGGCTCCCTCTCCGGAGCGCTCCACGGCGGAGCCAACGCGCGCGTGATGCAGATGCTGCAGGCGGTCGGTCGGCCCGAGCGGGCGCGGGAATTCGTGACCGCGGAGCTCGAGGCGGGACGCAAGATCTTCGGGCTGGGTCATGCGGTCTATGACGTCGACGACCCCCGGGCGCACATCCTCGCCCCGCTTTCGAAGAAGCTCGGCGAACGCACGGGGGATCCGCGCTGGTACGAGCTTTCGCGCGAGATCGAGACCGTCGCCAAGGACGTGTTCCGCCGGCGCAAGAACGCCGACATCCCGGTGAACGTCGATTTCTACAGCGCCTCCCTTTACCACTATCTGGGAATCCCGGTCGACCTGTTCACCCCGGTCTTCGCCATCGCCCGGGTCGCCGGATGGACCGCGCACGTCATCGAGGAACAATTCGCCGGGGCGGCCCCCAAGGCCGTGCTCTACCGCCCCGAGTCCCGCTACGTCGGCGACTACTGCGGCCCGGCGGAGTGCGCTTTCGTTCCGCTGGAGGAGCGCACGGCGGCTTGAGCCCGTGCGGGGCGACGGCCGCCTTCCGCGGCCCCACCGGCCTTGGCCGGGTCAGGAGGATCTCTTGGACATCGCCGTGATCGGGGCAACGGGCTTTGTGGGACGGCATCTCCTCCGGAGCCTGAGCGCCCGGGGGCACCGCCTGGTCGGCATTGCGCGCCGCGCGCCGGCCGTTCCGGCCGATTCGGAGCGACTTTCCTTCCTCGCCGCCGACGCCGCAACGCCCGGGCAGTGGCAGACGGAGGTCGCCCGCGCCGAGGCCGTCGTCAACCTCGCCGGACGCACGATCGCCGGCCGCTGGAGCGAGGGGGCCAAACGCGAGATCCGCGCCAGCCGCATCGAAACCACCCGCCGCGTCGTGGAGGCGCTCGCCGGGGGGGGGCGGTGCCGGGTCCTCCTCAACGCCTCCGGAGTCGGCTACTACGGCGACCGAGGCGATGAGATCCTCACCGAGGCTTCCTCGCCGGGCACCGGGTTTCTCGCCGGGCTCGCCGCCGCCTGGGAAGAGGAGGCGCTCGCCGCCGCCAAAGCGGGGATCCGGGTCGTCCCCATGCGTTTCGGGGTCGTTTTGGGAAAGGACGGCGGGGCGCTTTCGCGGATGATTCCCGCTTTCCGCTCGTTTTTAGGCGGCCCGCTCGGCAGCGGAGCCCAATGGTTCTCCTGGATCCATCTCGAGGATCTTCTGGAGGCGATCGCCTTTTTGCTCGATGCCGTCTCCCTTTCCGGCCCCGTGAACCTCTGCGCCCCGGAGCCGGTCACCCAGCGCGACTTCGCCGCCGCTCTGGGTCGGGTACTCAAACGGCCGAGCGGCTTGGCCACCCCGGGCTTCGTCCTCCGGCTCGCCCTGGGCGAGGCCGCGGAGCTGTTGCTCGGCAGCCAACGGGCTCTCCCCGAACGGCTGCTGGCGAACGGGTTTTCCTTCCGTTACCCCGCGCTGGAGCCGGCGCTCGCGGAACTGCTCGGAAAGAGCGCTTCCTGAAACCGCCGCCTCCGCCCGCGAGGCAATTCAGAGAGGCCCTGGGCCATGGAGGATCCGAGCCGCCGTTTTCTGCTGCAATTGCGGAAGGAGACCGGGGGGGACCCTTCCCGGACGGTGTCCCTCTACGAGATCGGCCGGCAGCTGGGCTGGCAGCGGCCGGAGGCGCTCCGGGCCGCCGAGAACCTGATGGCCGAGGGGTTCGTGGAGGTCCGCTCGCTCTCCGGGGCCGTGGCGATCAGCCGCGCGGGTTTGAGTGCCGCCGAAGCCGAGCTGGCCGCCGCGTCCCCCGCTTCGCCCCCGCTCCGTCTCGGGCCGGCTCCGGTGCTGGAAAACGGAATGGGGCCGCGGCTGCTCGATCTCTTGCGGGAAATCCGCCTCCGCCTGGACGCCGGGGGCGGCCCGCCGGGGGATCGGCGGCGGGAGTTCGAGGCCGACCTGCGGACGATCGAGGCCCAACTCGGCTCCCCGCGTCCGAAGAACGCGGTCCTGCGGGAGGCTTTCCGCTCGATCGCCGAAAACCTGGGCGAAGCCGCCGCCGGCGATCCTCTTCCGGCGCGGCTGCGGTCCCTGATCGACTCCGGAGCGTGAGGTGCCGCCGGTGGCGCAGCGCAGAGCGAAACGCTGGAAGCTCATCTCCTGGAACGTAAACGGCCTGCGTGCGGCCTGGAAGAAGGGCTTCGCCGCATCCCTGCAGCGCCTCGATGCCGATGTGGCCTGCATCCAGGAGACCAAGCTGCCGCTCGCGGAGGGTGCGGAAGTCTTCGCCCGGATTGCGGGCTACGAGTCTTTCTGGGCCCATTGCGCGGCGAAAAAAGGCTACAGCGGGGTCGGGGTGTACACGCGCACGCCTCCTCTTTCCGTGCGCTATGGCATCGGGGAGGCGCGCTTCGACCGCGAGGGCCGCGTGATCGAGATGGACTTCGGCGATTTTCTGCTCTTCAACGTCTATTTCCCCAACGGGCAGACGGGTCCGGAGCGCTTGCAATACAAGCTCGACTTCTACGAGGCCTTCTTCGCCTACGCCGACGCCTGCCGGCGGCGCTCCCGGAGGGTGATCGTCGGGGGCGATTTCAACACCGCCCACAACGAGATCGACCTCGCCAACCCCAAGGCGAACGAGCATTACTCCGGCTTCCTGCGGGTCGAGCGCGACTGGCTCGACCGGATCGTGGCCCGGGGCTGGGTGGACACGTTTCGGCGGCTGCACCCCGATGCCGTGCAGTATTCCTGGTGGACCTACCGCTTTCGCGCCCGCGAGCGCAATATCGGCTGGCGCATCGACTACTTTTTCGTCAGCCGGGAGCTGTTCGAAGACGGCCTCGTGCAGGAAGCCTTCATCGACCCCACGGTCGCGGGCTCCGACCATTGCCCCGTGGGGCTCGTGCTCGCCTTCTGAGGGAGAGGAGGAGCGTGGACCGGGCGCGGATCGTCGCCGTCTTCGGCAGCCCGCGCCGCCGCGGCAATACGGCGACCCTGCTCGATGCGGCCGTCGCGGGCGCGAGCGAAGCCGGCGCCCGGGTCGATCGCATCGTCCTGCGCGATCTCAAGATCGCCCCCTGTCTGGAAATCTACGGCTGCCGGATCGACGGCGAGTGCCGCATCCGCGACGATTTCCAGGACGTGCGCGCGCGGATGCTGGAGGCGGGGGGGATCATGCTCGCCTCGCCCATTTTTTATTACGCGGTGAGCGCGCAGGTGAAAACCCTGATGGACCGCTTCCATTCCCTCTGGGTGAAACGGCACTGGGTCGAGCAGGCTGCGGCCGGGCCGCGCCCGCGCCGACGGGGCCTGTTCATCGCCGCCGGGGCGACGCGCGGCCCGCGGCTTTTCGAAGGGGCGCTCTTGAGCGTGCGCTGCTTCTTCGATACGCTGGATTGCGACCTCTGGAAGAGCCTGCTCCACCGGGGGCTCGAGCACGAGGCGGAAGCGCGCGGCCGGCCCGAGCTGCTGGCCGAAGCGCGGCTGGCCGGCGCCGAACTCGCCCGCCTCCTGCGGGAAGGGGACGGGGCGGGGGCGGACGGCGACCGACGGACGGGGGAAACCGACGATGAGCCTTCTCTTTGAGCCGATCCGGCTCGAACGCCAAGACGAGTACCTCGAGCGGCTCTCCCGCTGCCCGCAGGTCGCCTCGGATTACAGTTTCATCAACCTCTGGGCCTGGTCCGAGGAATACGGCCTGCAGTGGGCCTGGGATCGGGATCTCGTCTGGATCCGCCAGCGATCCCCCGCCCCCGCTCTCTGGGCACCCGTCGGGGACTGGGAGGCGGTCGACTGGAAAACGCGGCCGGATCCGCTGGCGGCGGAGGCAACCGTCATCCGCGTGCCCGAGCGGCTCTCTTCCCTGTGGCAGGCGGCTTTCGGGGAGCGCATCGTTGTGCGCCCCGAACGCGGTCAATGGGATTACCTTTACGATTTTCGCGACCTGGTCGATCTTCCCGGAAACCGCTACCACGCCAAGAAAAACCTCCTGCAGCAGTTTCTGCGCAGCTACACCTTCCAGTACACGGACTTCGGGCCGCGAACCATCGAGCACGCCATGGCCATGCAGGAGGATTGGTGCTCCTGGCGCGACTGCGAATCCTCGGAGCTGCTCGCCGCCGAAAACCGTGCCATCCTCCGCGTGCTGCAGCAGTGGGAGAAACTGCGCCGCATTCGCGGCGGAGCCCTTTTCGTCGAGGGCCTGATCGTCGCCTACACGATCGCCGAGCCGCTCACTCCGGAGACGATTCTCATTCACTTCGAAAAGGGCTGTCCGGCCTACAAGGGGGCTTACCAGGCGATCCACCAGATGTTTCTCGCCCACGCGCCAAACGGCTTCCGCTGGGTCAACCGCGAGCAGGACCTCGACAGCGAGGGCCTGCGCAAGGCGAAGCTTTCCTACCATCCGGCGGATTTTTTAAAAAAATTCCGCGTCGTCTTTCAACCCTGAGGAAAAAAGGGAACCATGGAACACCCTGCCCACCCCCTGGACCGGTGCAAGGCCGAAGCGGCCGCCGCCTACGATGCCCGCTCGCGGCTTCCGGCTGTAGCCGAGGCGATCATCGAAAGCTGCGCCGAGGAGGTCTGCTACACGCACATCGACTACGAGCCCATCCCTTCGCGCGAACGGGTGGTCGAAGTGATCGAGCGCCTGCGGGCCATTTTGTTTCCCGGCTACTTCAGCCGGGAGAAGATCGACCCCGTCACCCTGCGCTACACCCTGGGACGCGCCGTGACCGAGGCCTACGACCTGCTGGCCGAGCAGATCTGCCACAGCATCCGCCATGACTGCCAGCGCTACGGCCAGGCTTGCAGCGACTGCGAAGGCCAGGGCCGCGAGCTCGCCTACGAGCTGTTGTGCGCGCTGCCGGAGCTGCGGCGCCGGCTTGCGGCCGATGTCCGGGCGACCTTCGAGGGCGACCCCGCCGCCCACAGCCACGACGAAATCATCTTCAGCTACCCCGGCATCTTCGCGATCTCCGTTTACCGGGTGGCTCACCGGCTGCTCGAACTGGGGGTTCCCCTGCTGCCGCGGATCATGACCGAATACGCCCACAGCGCCACCGGGATCGATATCCACCCCGGGGCCGAGATCGGCGAAAGCTTCGTCATCGACCACGGGACCGGGGTGGTCATCGGCGAGACGACGCGGATCGGCGACCGCGTGCGGATCTACCAGGGGGTCACCCTCGGCGCGCTCTCGCTGCCGCGCGACGCCGGGCAGCGTTTCCGCGGCCGCAAGCGGCATCCCACGATCGAAGACGACGTGATCATCTATTCCGGAGCGACCATTCTCGGGGGGGACACGGTGATCGGCGCCCGCTCCGTGATCGGCGGCAACGTCTGGCTGACCGAATCCGTCCCGCCCGACACGATGGTGGTTATGGAATCCCCCCGGCTCCTCTACAAGACCCGGCCGGCGGGGGAAGAAAGGAAGACGCCATGAAATACTTCACCGCCGTCGAAGCAACCATCGGCCGCACCCCGCTTGTGCGCCTCAATCGCCTTCCCGCGGGGCTCCCCGTGCGTATCCTCGCCAAGCTCGAGTTTTTCAACCCCTTGGGCAGCGTGAAGGACCGCATCGCCGTCTCCATGATCCGCGCCGCCGAGCGCGAAGGCCGGATCGGCCCCGAGACCCGGATCGTCGAGCCCACCAGCGGCAACACCGGCATCGCGCTCGCCTTCGTCTGCGCGGCCAAGGGCTATCGGCTCACGCTCACCATGCCGGAGACCATGAGCCTGGAGCGAAGAAAGCTTCTGCTGCACCTCGGCGCCGAGCTCGTCCTCACCCCCGGCGCCCAGGGCATGGGCGGGGCGATCGCCAAGGCCCAGGAAATCGTCGCCGCGGACAAAAACGCTTACATGCCCGATCAGTTCGCCAATCCCGCCAATCCCCAGATTCACCGCGAAACGACGGCCGAGGAGATCTGGAACGACACCGAAGGCCGCGCCGATATCCTGGTGGCCGGGGTGGGCACCGGCGGGACGATCACGGGGGTGGGTCAGGTCATGAAGTCGCGCAAGCCCGCCTTCCGCGTCGTCGCCGTCGAGCCGGCCGGCTCGCCCGTACTCTCCGGCGGCCAGAAGGGGCCCCACAAGATTCAGGGAATCGGCGCGGGCTTCGTTCCCGCCGTCCTCGACCGCAGCGTCATCGACGAGGTGATCACCGTCCGCGACGAGGACGCTTTTGAAACCGGCCGGGCGCTCGCCCGCCAAGAGGGCATCCTGTGCGGCATCTCCTCCGGAGCCGCCGTCTGGGCCGCGCTCCAGGTGGCCCGACGTCCCGAAGCCGCCGGGAAAATGATCGTCGTGATTCTCGCGAGCACCGGCGAGCGCTACCTCTCCACCGATCTTTTTCTCTCCTAGCGCGGAAATCCTTCCGCCGCCCCGCCGGGAGGCTCCGGACCCCCGCTTCCGCCGGGGGTCCGGCGGAGCCTCCCGCTCTGTTTTAAGATTTTGAAAAAAAAGCCGAATATGCCTGTGACGGCCCTGCGGAGGATCGCCTCCGCCGAGGCACTTTTTTCTGGTACCCGTCGGAAGGGTTCATGGAATCATTCGACGCCGCCCCGCTCGTCGGCAGGCAGGTCGGCAGCGCGACGCTGCTCGAGGAACTCGCCCGCGGCTCGATGGGCATCGTGTTCGCCGCCTACCAGCACACCCTCAAGCGCAGAATCGCCGTCAAGGTGCTCCCCGAGGCCTGTGCCGACGAAGAGACCGCGCGTCTGTTCACCCAAGAAGCGCTCGCCGCGGCCGGCCTCGCCCACCCGCACATCGTTCCGGTCTATGAGATCGGTCGCGAGCCGGGATTTTACTGGTTCAGCATGCAGCTCATCCCGGGCGAATCGCTCGACCGGCGCCTCAGGCGCCTGGCCGCGCACCCCGTCCCCAGCCGGCGGATGCTGCCGCTCGGGGAGGCCCTGACTCTATTGCGGCGGGTGCTCGAAGCTCTTGATTTCGCCCATCGCCACGGCGTCGTGCACCGCGACGTCAAACCGGCGAACATCCTTCTGGCCGACGGCGCCCTGCTTCCCCTGCTCACCGATTTCGGGATCGCCTGCCTGCGTCGTCCCGGCGCGGACGCCTTCAGAACACCGCGCGGCAGCCCCCTCTACATGGCCCCGGAGCAGATCCTCCAGTCGGCGGCGGACGAACGGGTCGATGTGTACGCCGCCGGCGTGCTGCTCTTTCGCCTGCTCGTTCCCGCCCTTCCGCTCATCCCGCACCGCTCGCCCGAGGAGCTGCTGGTCGCCAAATCCACGGGCCGGCCGCTGTTCACGCGACGGCCCAGTGAGCTGAACCCGCGCCTCGAGCGGGAAATGGACGCGCTGATCGCGCAGGCGACCGCGTTTCATCCCGAAGAGCGCTTCGCCTCCTGCCGCCGGTTCGCCGAGGCGCTTTCGCGCTACGAGCGGCTCCACGGGAGGGACCGCTGAGATGCCCCGGGCCGAGGCGATCAAGAAAGGCACCCACCAGGCGGGCAAGGCCTTCGTGCTCCTGTTCAACCGCGTCGCGATGTACGGCCCGGGGCATCCCTTTTCGGAGCAGGCGGTGACCGATTTCTACGCCGCCATCGGCCGGCTGCTCGAGACCACCTCGCCGGTCGTCGTGATCTACGACCGGGAGCAGTTTTTCATCGAGGACGAGCCGATCGACCCCAACCTGAACGTCTTCAAGATGGCCGCGCATTTTAAGAAAGCGGCGATCACCTCGATCTCGATCGAGCGGGGTCTCGAGCTCGCCGAACTGCGGGCCTTCGTCGAAATCTTCCTCGACTCCCGCGGCTACCCCGAAGCCGAGGCCATGCGCCGGGCGGCCGCGGCCCGCCAGGTGCGCCGCATCCGGATCAACCACGTCTTTTTCAAGAAAGTGACCGAGGACGAGCGGATCGTGGATCAATCCCACGCCGTGGAGGCCGAGGCGGCCGCAAACGAGCTCGACCGCAGCCGTCGAACCGGCGAGGCCCTCGGGCTGATCGCCGGCAAACTCCTCGCCGACGAGCTGGGGGGAACCCTCAGCGTGCGGGAGCTGATCGCCGATCCCCCTTCCGTGGCCGCGCGGCTCTTGGCTCCGCTCGCCGCCGCCCGGGAACAGGCAACGCCCGCGGCGGAAGCGATGTCGCCAGCGGTGGCCGCGCGCTTCTCCGCCCTGGGAGCCTTCGTCCGCGAGGCCGCCCGCGGCCCCGATCCCCCGCCTCTGCCCGAGCTGGCCCGAGCGCTGCTGCAGGTCAAGAGCGAATGGCTCGCGACCCTGGAAGCCGGCCGGATCCTGGGCGCGGGCGGATCCGCCGGGGAGGAGCTCCGCCGCGAGGCGGAATCGGTGACCGACGGCGTGCTCCTCGAGCTTGTGCTTCTCGAGTACCGGCGGGGGGCGAACTCCCCGGAGCAACTGGCCTTCGTGCTCGAGCGCCTGCTCCCCGACCCGCAGGAGCTGCGGCGGCTGCTTCCCCGCATCCGCGAGGTCCTGCTCGCCGAGGGCATGGCCCCGGAGGATTTCGCCCGGCTGCTGCGCCTTCTTGCCCGCGAGCAGAAAAACGCGGGACTTCTCGCGGCGGTCGAGCGCGAGGCGCAGGGGCTGGGGGCCGAAGGCGCGGATCTGGTCGAGCGCTGGATCGCCGATCCCGCGAGCTTTACGCGCGTGCTCTTTCTCGCTGCGGAAATCCAAAAAGAGGCCGGAAGCCCCGAGCCGCTCTCCCGGCTCTTCGTCGAGCACCTCGAGCGGCTCCTGCCGGGGGCCGTCGAGGCCCGGCCGGGGCAGGATGCCGCCGCGGCCGCGGACCGGCTGCGCCGCCTGTTCGCCGCGCTCCGCCCCGGCCTTTCCGAGCGCCTGCGCTCCGAAGGTGCGGACAGCCCGGCGATCGCCGAGTTCGAAGCGCGCCTGGCCGAGCGGCTGGATGCGGCGGTCCGCGCCGTTCGCGAGGAAATCTCCCGCTCCCGCACCGGCCTCGCTGCGCCGGGGGAGCCGCGGCGCAGCCTGCTGCGCACGATCGAGGAAAGCCTGCCCGCCGGCCACCCCCTCAAGCCGGTGCTCTCCGGGCTGCACGCCTCGTTTCGGGAGAAAGGGCTCGACGAAAACGACGCCGCCCGCATCCTCTCCGAAATGGAATCCGCCCGTCGGCGCGCCCGCGCGGCCGCGCGGCCGCTCGAGGAGTTCCTCTTCAACCGCCGCCAGACCCGCAGCCTGCTGGAAGTCGAGATCGCCCGGGCCCGACGCTACGGGACGGACTTGAGCGCGATCGCCTTCTGGCTCTACCGGCCGGGAAAGCGCTCCGGGGCAAAAGGCGCCGAGATCTCCTCCGAGGAGACCCTCGCCCTGCTCCGCGCCCTGCGCCGCGAGCTGCGCACGACCGACTGGCTGGGCGTCGTCAACGGCCGGCTTTTCCTCGCCGTCCTGCCCATGACGAGCTTTCGCGAAGCCCACCTCGCCTGCCGCCGGTTGCTGCGCCGGCTGAACACCGGCGAGGAAGCCGGAGCCGCCGGATGCCGCCTCGCCGGCACGGCGGTCCATTACGACCCCGCCCGCATGGCGGACCCGGCGGCGTTCATCGCCCTGCTCGAGGGCGAGCAGGCGGAAATGAATCACCGCCTGCGAAACCTCCAGGACTACATGTGAGGAAAGAAAGGACAAGCGCCGATGGCCGTTCTCGAGCTGCGCTACCAGGGACGAACCCTCCAGCGCTTTCCGATCGGAGTGGGGGACACCTTTTTCATCGGCCGCCAGGAGGGCAGCGACATCGTGATCGACAACCTCGCCGTCTCCTTCCACCACGCGAAAATCGAGGCCATCGGAGAGGATTTTCTCCTGATCGATCTCAAGAGCGAAAACGGCACCTTCGTGAACGGCGCGCCGATCCGTGCGCACTGGCTCGAGGACGGAGACGAGATCGGCATCGGCAAACATCTGCTTTCTTTTCAGAACCCGCGATCCCAGGGCGCCCCCGAGCCGAAACCGCCCTCGATCATCGAAACGATGCAGATGGATACGGCCGCCTTCCGCGAACTCCTGCGCCGCAACCGAAGGCCGCTCCCCCGCCGGGCCGGATGGAACCCCGAACCCTTTCCCCTGCTGCAGGTGATCCAGGGCCCCCGACGGGAGATCCGCCTCACCGACAAGCCCTTCCGCATCGGCAGCGACCCCTCCGCCGACCTCGTCGTCCGGGGCTTTCTTGTGCCGAAACTGGCGGCGGTCATCAACCGCGAGGAGGACGGCTGGCACCTGACCCCGGCCGTCCGCTGGCCGCGCGTCCGCGTGAACGGCGAGCCGATCCGCGTCTCGCGGCGCCTCTTGCGTTTGGACGTGATCGCCGTGGGAAGAATCCGCGCTCAGTTCCGGACGCCGAGCTGAGCATTCCACCGGCCGGCGGGACCCCGGTTTCGATCCATCTTCCCGCCGCTTGATCGCCCGTATTTCGGGTATCCCGGGGTCTCGAAGGCCGCCGCAGATTTTTCTGTTGACTTTTTTTGTGCCTCATCTAACATTTAGCGGTTTTTTAGAATCCTCAACTTTTGGAGGGTCGGCATGTACGCGGTGATCGCTACCGGCGGCAAGCAATACAAAGTAGAGCCCGGATTAACGCTGCGGGTGGAAAAAATCCCGGGCGAGGTGGGAGCACCCGTCACCTTCGACCAGGTGCTGCTCATCGGCGAAGGGGAAAACCTGACCGTCGGCCGGCCGCTGGTCGGGAACGCCCGCGTGCAGGCCCGCATCGTCGAGCAGGACCGGGCGCGCAAGATTCTCGTTTTCAAATACAAGCGGCGCAAGCGCTACCGCCGCAAGCAGGGACACCGCCAGCCCTATACCGCCGTGCGGATCGACGGTATCGAGGCCTGAGATCCGCACCGGCCGCTTGAGCCGGCGGATTTCACCCCCCAGAGCTCACGTTGCATCCGCGGCCGCAGGCCCCCGGGGGGCCCGCGCCGCCTGAAGGAGTCCATGTCATGGCCCACAAGAAAGCAGCCGGAAGTTCCCGCAACGGCCGGGACAGCGCCGGTCAGCGTCGCGGAGTGAAAATCTTCGGCGGCCAGTTCGTCCGCGCCGGAAACATCCTCGTGCGCCAGGTCGGCAGCCGTTTCCACGCCGGGGAGAATGTCGGGGTCGGAAAGGATTTCACCCTCTTCGCCAAAATCGACGGGATCGTCGCCTTCGAGCGTCTGGGGCGATCCCGCCAGCGAATCAGCGTCTATGCTTCCGAGTGAAGTTTCTCGATGAAGTCCTCATAACCGTGCGCTCCGGCGACGGCGGAAGCGGCTGCGTCAGCTTCCGCCGGGAGAAATACGTCCCCCGCGGCGGCCCGGACGGCGGCGACGGCGGCAAAGGGGGGGACGTGATTCTCGTCGCCTCATCGGAACGCCGGACCCTGTATCCTTTCCGCTACAAACACGAGTTCACCGCCCCCTCGGGGAGCCGCGGCGGAAGCCGCAATCGAACCGGCGCCCAGGGCGAAGATCTCCTCATTGCCGTGCCTGCGGGAACGATCGTCCGGGATGCCGCAAGCGGCGAAATCCTTCACGATTTCAAGCGGTCGGGAGATCGCTTCATCGCCGCCCGCGGCGGCCGCGGGGGCAAGGGCAACGCCCATTTCAAATCCGCCACCCACCGCACGCCCCGGTTCGCCCAGCCGGGCGAACCGGGCGAAGAGCGACGGCTGCGCCTCGAGCTCAAGCTGCTCGCCGACGTGGGGCTGGTCGGTCTTCCGAACGCGGGAAAATCGACGCTCCTGAGCGTGATCTCGGCCGCGCGGCCCAAGATCGCCGACTACCCCTTCACCACGCTTGCGCCCATCCTGGGGGTGGTGCACCCGCCCCGCGGCGAGCCTTTCGTGGCCGCCGACATCCCGGGGTTAATCGCCGGCGCCCATGCGGGGGCGGGACTGGGCATCCGTTTCCTGCGGCACATCGAGCGCACGCGGTTGCTGCTTCATGTCATCGACGCCGCCGCCATCGACCCGCACGCGCCGCTTTCCGCCTTCGAAACCGTGATGACCGAGATGACGCTCTTTCATCCGGATCTCGCCCGCAAACCCCAGCTGATCGCGCTCAACAAAATGGACCTCCCCGCGGCGAAGGAGGGCGCCCGCGCCTTCCGCGCGGCCTTTCGGGGCCGTCGCGGCGTCTTGCTCATCTCCGCCGCCACCGGCCGGGGCATCCACCGGCTCATCCACGAAACCCGCCGCCGGCTCGAGGAGTTGCATGCACCGGAGAGCGAATCTCGCTGAGCGACGCATCCGCCGGCTTGTCGTCAAGGTCGGCAGCCAGGTGCTGACGGCCGAAGAGGGGTTGAACCTCGAGGTCATCGCCGCGCTTGCCCGGCAGATCGAGGACATCCTCGGCCGGGGCACCCAGGTGATTCTCGTCTCCTCGGGGGCGGTGGCCTCCGGGGTACGCAAGATCGGCCTTCCCGGTCGGCCCGAAGAGCTGCCCCGCCGCCAGGCCGCGGCCGCCGTCGGCCAGGCCGGATTGATCATGGAATACGAGAAAGCCTTCGAGCGCTACGGCCGGCTCGTCGCCCAGATTCTTCTCACCAGCGAGGATCTGAGCAGCCGGAAGCGTTACCTGAACGCCCGCAACACTCTGAATACCCTTCTCGAGTGGGGCATCGTCCCGGTGATCAACGAAAACGACACCGTTTCCGTCGAGGAAATCCGCCTGGGCGACAACGACAACCTCGCCGCCATGATCACGCTGCTCATGGACGCGGATCTCTTGATCGTCTTGAGCGACATCGACGGGCTCTACGACCAGGACCCGCGCCGCAACCCTTCGGCCCGGCTCATCCCGGAGGTGAGGGCCGGCCACCGACAGCTCGAAAGGGCCGCGGGCGACCTGCCCGGCGAACTCGGGACCGGGGGCATGCGCAGCAAGCTCTCCGCCGCACGCAAGGTGAACACGGCGGGGGTGCCTTTCGTGCTCGCCCGGGGGACGGAGGAAAGCGTGCTCACCCGGATCCTCGCCGGCGAACCGCTGGGCACGTACTTCGCCCCTCGGGCCGGACGCCTCGCGCGCCGCAAGTGCTGGATCGCCTTTTCGCTCAAACCGCGCGGAAGCCTCGGGATCGACGCCGGGGCCGTGAACGCTCTCGTGCGCCAGGGAAAAAGCCTGCTCGCCAGCGGCATCACCGTCGTCCGCGGCGAATTCGCCGTCGGCGCCCCGGTCACGATCTCCGGCCCCGACGGCGAGGAGATCGGAGTCGGGCTCGTCAATTACAGCGCCGCCGACATTCGCCGCATCCTGGGGCTCCATTCGCGGCACATCCGCCAGGTGCTCGGGGAAAAGCCCTACGACGAGGTCATTCACCGCGACAACCTGGCCGTGCTCGCCGACGGCGAGACGCCACCCTGAGGGCCGCCCATGTCCGAGACGATCGCCGAAACCATCGCCGCCATGGCTCGGGCCGCCAAGAAAGCCTCCGTCGCCGTCGCCTGCGCCGAGGCCGCGCGCAAGACCGAGGTTCTCGAGCGGCTGGCCGCATCCCTGCTCGCCCGCCGCGCGGAGATCCAGGCGGAGAACCGCAAGGATCTGGAAGCCGCGCGGGCGGCCGGCCTCCCCCCGGCGATGATCGACCGGCTCACCCTGTCGGATGCCGTCTTTTCCTCCATGGCCCGGGGCCTGCGCGAGGTCGCCCGCGCCCCCGACCCCGTCGGCCGTCTGGGGCCCGAGGTGGTCCGTCCGAACGGCTTGCGCGTGCGCCGCATGCGCATCCCGCTGGGGGTCATCGGGATCATCTACGAATCGCGCCCCAACGTCACCGTCGACGCCGCCGGCCTGTGCCTCAAGGCGGGAAACGCCGTCATCCTGCGCGGCGGCTCCGAGGCCCTGCACTCCAACCGGGCCCTGGCCGCAGTCATCGCCGAGGGACTTGCGGCAAGCGGCCTGCCGCCCGAGGCCGTGCAGGTGGTGCCGATGCGGGACCGGGCCGCGGTCCTGGCGCTTCTGCAGCAGGAGCGCGCGATCGACCTCATCATCCCGCGCGGGGGGGAGGATCTCATTGGCTTCGTCGTCGCGCACTCGCGCATCCCGATCCTCAAGCACGACCGCGGCGTCTGCCACGTTTACGTGGACGAGGGGGCCGACCTGGAGCAGGCCGAGGCGATCTGTCTGAACGCCAAGGTCCAGCGGCCGGGGGTGTGCAACGCCATGGAGACGCTTCTCGTCCACCGCGCCGAGGCGCCCCGGTTTTTGCCGCGGATGGCCGAGCGCTTCGCCGCGGCGGGGGTCGAGCTTCGCGGCTGCCCGGAGACGCTACGCTTCGTGCCCGGGGCCGTGCCGGCGACGGAGAAGGACTGGCCCGCCGAATACCTCGATCTCATCCTCGCCGTGAAGGTCGTCGCCGGCCTGGAGGAGGCGATGGCCCACATCGCCGCCTACGGCTCGCACCACACCGAAGCGATCCTCACGCGCGACCCGCAACGCGCGCAACGCTTTCTGCGCGAAGTGGACGCCTCGGTCGTGCTGGTGAACGCTTCGACCCGCTTCAACGACGGCGGCGAGCTGGGTCTCGGCGCCGAAATCGGGATCAGCACCTCCAAACTCCATGCCTACGGGCCGATGGGGGTCGACGAATTGACGACGAGCAAGTTCGTGGTCTACGGGGAGGGGCAGGTCCGCTCGTGATCGGATCCCCTCCGCGCGCCGCCGTGCGCCCCCGCCGGTGTGGCGACCCCGGCCGCCCGCCGGGGTCCGGAAGGCGGATCGCGCTCTTCGGAGGCACCTTCAACCCGATCCACTTCGGTCATCTGCGCACGGCGATCGAAGTGCGGGAAGGCTTCGGCCTCGAGCGGGTGATCCTCGTTCCGGCCGCCACCCCCCCGCACAAGCCCGCCGCCGGCCTCGCCCCGGCGGCGGACCGGCTCGCCATGGTCCGGCTCGCGCTGCGCGGCGCTCCCGGCCTTTGCGTCTCGGATGCGGAGATCCGCCGCGGCGGACCCTCCTATACCATCGACACCGTGCGGCGCTTTCTTGCCGCCTTCTCCGATACGGAGCTTTTTCTCCTCGTCGGCCTGGACGCCTTCCTCGAAATCGATACCTGGAAGGGCTTCCGCGAGCTTCTCGCCCTCGTCCCCGTGATCGTCATCCCGCGGCCGGGCGCTGCGGACGGCTCGGAGGACCGGCGCGCCGTGGGGCGCTTCCTGCGGCGCCGGGTCTCCCCGCAAACGCGCGAAAATCCGCACGAACCGACATTTCAGGCCCCGGCAATCCGCGGCATCCATCTCTTCCCCGTCACCCCGCTCGACATCTCCAGCCGCCGCATCCGGGAGCTGACCGCGGCGGGCCGCTCGATCCGCTACCTCGCCCCCGATGCCGTGGGGCGCTACATCGAACGCCGGGGGTTGTACCGATGAAGGAAGATTTCGCTGAACGGGTGGCGCTCTTTCTTCGCGCGGTCACGGCGAAAAAAGCCGAAGAGGTCGTCGCCCTCGACGTGCGCGGCCTGACCTCGATCGCCGACTGTTTCATCCTCTGCCATGGGACCTCGAACCGCCAGGTCAACGCCATCGCCGACCACGTCGAGCGCGAGCTGCGCAAGCGCCGCATCCGGCCCTTGAGCGTCGAGGGCGCCTCCGAGGGCCAATGGGTGCTGCTCGACTACGGCGATGTCGTCATCCACGTTTTCTTCGAAAGCGTGCGCCGCCTCTACGACCTGGAAGGCCTCTGGAGCGACGCCCCCCGCCTGCCGCTGACGCCGCCGCGCCGCCGCACCGCCTCCCGGCGGAAACCCGCCGCTCCGGTGGAGCCGGTGGAGGAGGAGTAAGCCGATGGGAGCCCCTTTGAAGCCCTTCACGACCCTCGTCGACGCCGTGACCGGCCGGGTCGTCCCCAACGTCGGCCCCGAGGAAAACCGCCAGCGCGTCGAGCGTTTTCTGCTCGAGCGCAAGGGGTACCTCCGCGGGGAAATCGCGGTCGATCACCCGATCGCGGTCACCGTTCGGGGCGTCCCTTACCGCTCGCATCTCCACCTGCTCGTGCATGCGGCAGACCGCCCCGCTTTGGCGGTGTGCTGTGTGGCGGGCTCGCCCGTCTCCTGGGAGCGCCTGGCGCTCGCCGCCGCCCGGCTGGCGGCGGATCCCATCGTCCCCCTCGCCGTGGTCTCCGACGGCCGCACGGCCCTGGTGCTCGAGGCCGCAAGCGGGAAACGCCTGGGCGAGGGGCTCGAGGCCGTTCCTTCGCGGCAGGACTGGCTTTCGCGCTTCGCGGACGCGGCGCCGGTCCGACTCGCTCCCGAGCGGCGCGAGCGGGAAGCGCTGATTTTCCGCTCCTACGACTCCGACCGCGTGAACCTGCCTCCGGCGCCCCCGGAGAGGGAAGGATGAAGCCGCGGTCGTCTTGACCCAGGATAACGTGCCAGATAAAATCGATTTTTAGTCCACATCGGGAGGTCGGACCATTTTGGCTGGCAGCGAGCGCGCAGAGGATCCCCCGTTGCCGGACCCCGGGCGCAGACGGTTTTGCCAGCTGGGGTTCTTTGCGGCGAGCGCCTGCCTTTTTCCGGCCGCGGCCCGCGCGGCGCGTTTTCCCGCTGCGGCCGGCGAGCGCCGCCTCGCCTTCTTCAACACCCACACCGGCGAGACCCTGGAGACGGTCTATTTCCGCTCCGGGAGCTACGATCCCGCCGCCCTGAAGGCGATCGACCGCATCCTCCGGGACCACCGCTCGGGAGGCCTTCACCCGATCGATCCCGCCCTGCTCGATCTTCTTTTCGTCCTCGGCCGCCGCCTGGGCGGCCCGCCCCGTTTCGACGTGATTTCCGGGTACCGTTCTCCGGAAACCAACGCCCTGCTGCGCGCCCGAAGCCGTGGGGTCGCCTCCGGCAGCCTGCACACGGTCGGCAAGGCGATCGATGTCCGCGTAGCCGGGCTCTCCTGCCGCACGCTGCAGAAAGAGGCGGCGGCGCTCGCCGCCGGCGGCGTCGGCTACTACCCCGCCTCCGATTTCGTCCACCTGGATGTCGGCCGCGTTCGTTGCTGGTGAGCCGGCGCAGCCGCGTTCAGGGCCGGCGGGAAGGCGTCTGCCTCAGGGCGCGGTCGAGAACCGGGTCCCGGCCGTAGAGGTCCTCGAAGAAGCGCACCGTCCCGTCGGGGTCGACCGCGGCCGTCATGTAGAGCAGGTGGAGGGGCACCGGGACTTTCAGCCGCAGGGTGTGCGTCCGCCCGGAGGCAAGAAAGGCTTCGATCGCCTCCGGGCTGCCGCGGGGGTCCTCCGCGAGCAGCCACGCGGCGAGCGCGAGCGGCTTTTCGATCCGGATGCAGCCGGAGCTGAACCCGCGCCGCGCCCGGGAAAAAAGGGCGCGCGCGGGGGTGTCGTGGAGGTAGACGGCGAACGGGTTGGGAAACAGGAATTTCACTCGGCCAAGATCGTTGTGGGGACCGGGATCCTTCATCAGCCGGAAGCGGAAGTCCCGGGGGGAAAGGTTCGGCCAGTCGATGCGCGCCGGATCGAGTTCGACCGCCTCCGGACCCCCGTGTTCGAAGACGCGGATCTTGTCGCGCTGCAGATAGCCGGGATCCCGGCGCGCCTTGGGCAAAATGTCCTCCACGGCGATCCGCCGCGGGATGTTCCAGTCGGGGTTGAAGACGATGCGGTCGAGACCGCTCGAGAAGACCGGCGTGCGGCGCACCTCGCGGCCGGCCACGACCCGCATGTGCAGCCCGGCCGCCCCCCCGGCGAAGCCCACGAGGTCGAAGCCGGGGATGTTGACCCGAAGGTGCGGATCCCCCAGCTCGCGCGGCAGCCACCGCCAGCGCTCCAGGTTAAGCTCGAGCGCGCGGATGCGAGCGGGGAGCGGGAAGTTCAAGGCTTGGAGGGTGCGGCGGCCGAGGCGTCCGTCGACATCCAGGCCGTGGCGCTCCTGGAATCGTTGCAGCGCCTCCTCGAGCGCCTGCTCGTCCTCCCCCGAGCCGGGAGGCAAGTCGCCTTCGCGGCGCAGCCGCGCCCGCAGAAGCTCGTCGATCGCCCCCGCTTCGCCTTCCCGCCGTCGGGCCTGCTCCGGTAGCACCGGAAAAGGGCCTTCGCGCTCGAACCCGCGGTAACGCGAAAGCGCCGCGCGCAACCGCGCGTACTCCGGGTGCGGCGGCCGGAAGGCCGCCAGTCGGGTTGCGACCTCGCCGGTCTCGATCGCCTGCTCGAGCGCGGGCAGGAAATCGCCGGCATGCTCGATCCCGACCACCCACTCGCCGTGGAGGGTCGCCGGGTTCACCCGTCCCGCGCGCAGATGGGAGGCAAGGAGCAGAAAGGCGTCGGTCAGCAGAAAATCGAGATCCGTGACCAGCCCCGCCTCCGGCGGCGGACCTCCGGCTTCCATCAGGCGCAGAAGCTCCCGCAGGAGGCCGAGGCGGTAAGCCTGGGGATCGAGGCCGTCCTCTTCGACCTCCTCGAGGAAGGCGACCAGCGCGCGCGCCGCGGGAAGCGGCCCCCGCGCATCGCTCCAGGCCGGGGCGAAATCCCTGCGGGCATAAAAAGAGGGAAGGAGCGACAGGCCGCAGATCATCTCGCCGCGGCAATGAAGACTCCCCGAGGCGACGGCGGATTCGACCCGCGCGCGCATCTCGGCCGCCAGGGGATGGGCCGCGGCGGCCGCGATGGAGGAAACCGCGGCGAAGGCCAAGGCGGCGAGCGCGACCCCTGAACGGAAAAGAACGCCTCTGCTGCGCGTCGCCGGCCGAAACCCGCAGGACGGACGGAAGGAGAGGGCAGGGGGTTTTCCCCCGTGAGCGGGAATCATCGGAGGACGGGCCGTCTGTAACCCCGGGCAGGGGCCTTCAGGCGCCGGTCACGTCTTTGCCGCAGTGTTTGCACACTTTGGCGCGGCGCTTGATGACCTCGGCGCAAAAGGGGCATTCGCGGGTGAAATGCCGCTCGTGGATGCGGGCCACCGCCGCGTCCACCTGCCGCTGCATGGCCTCGCTCGGAAAGCGCAGGTTGCGCAGCGGCTCGATCGCCTCCACCTCGCCGATGTCGCCGATCATTTCCGCCGCCTTCAGGCGCACGCGGGCGGGCTCGGAGGGGTCGAGAAGCAGCTTCAGCACCCCCGGACCGTCCTTCGTGGTGTAATAGTCGGCGAGCAGGTTAAAACCGCGGATGATCGCTTCCTTCTCGGTCTCCTGCTGGGCGAGGACCGTCTCGTCCACGATCTGGCCCTTCATGCCGTTTTCGCTGAAGACGGGCACGCACTCGAAGACGTCGGTCCCCGGGTAGTTCATGCAGCGGTACGAGGCGTGGTGGGCGTAAGACTCTTCGATGTGTTTCCACCCCGAGCGATAGAGCTCGCACTGGTCGTTGAAACACACGAACAGATAGGGCGTGCCCCAGCCGAGGCCGTCTCCGAAGCGGATCGGCGGCTCTTCCCACACGCTCATTTCTTCTCCGCAGTGCGGGCACTTCGGGCGGGGCATGCGGAGGACTTTCTGGAGTACTTCTTCGCGGCTTTCGAACATGCGGTCGTCCTGAACGTTGAGGTTTACTCCACGGAAAACGATTTCAGGCCAAGGTAAGAAAAGGGGCGAGGGATGTCAAACGGAGGGGCTTTCGAAAGCGCCATGCCCGGCCGAGGGAAAAGAAAAGCGGCGAGCCGCTTCGCTGCCGAGCGGAGCCCGCCGCCTTCGGTTCCTGGCCTGGTTTCGCCGGCTGCGGAGAAGCGGATCAGCTCTCCCGCACACAGGCGGAACTGCAGGATTTATAGCTTTTCAGACAGCGCCGGGGGCTGGAGGAGCCCTCCAGGCACTCGATAAACCGGGACTCGCAGCGCTCGCTGCACTCTCGGCGATCCGAGGAATCGTGTTTCATGGTGCCTCTCCTTCAAGCGGCCGTCGGACCGCCCGGCGGCGGGGGTCGGTTGGAATTTCATCCGCCGTGTTTCCGCCGTGAACGAACGGGATGCCGGGGGAGGGCGGCCGGTTATCGCTTACCAATTTCCGCCCGGGTTTCGGGACCGGCTTCGGATCCCGCCCGATGATCCGAAGATAATCCCTTTTCATGCGCTGTCACCCCTTTTCGGAACGGCCCGATGGCGATTTCTCCGGAGAAGCGACGTCGAAAAAGGGATAGGGCCCGCCGTAGTGTCCCGGCTGTTCGGGGACCGTTCCGACGTGGGTGAGCAGCGTCGGCTCCCCCCAGAGCTCGGTCCAGAAATGGATCAGAAAGCCTGCCGGTTCCATGACGAAGACCGACGGGGCCTCCGGTCGCAGGTCGAGGTCCAGCTGCATGCCGATCCCCGGGGCCGCCATGGCGATCGTCCCGCCGAAGCGCCGGTGGACGGCCCGGTGGATGTGCCCGCAGGCGATGCGTTCCACCTGCGGATGACGGCGGATCAGCGCGGCCAACTCTTGCCGCAGGACGAAGGGCTCGGCGTCCATGTGCCCGATCCCGGAGGCAAAGGGAGGATGGTGCATGAAGAGGAGCGTCGGCGCGGCGGGCCGCTCGGAAAGCGTGCGATCGAGCCACCGCAGACGCTCCGCCGTAAGCCCCCCGCCATGTTCGCCGGGAATCACCGTGTCCAGGCCGATCAGACGCAGGGGGAAATCCTCGATGACGTAGCACATCGCCCGCCGAGCGCCCGGCTCGAGGAATCCTTCGAGGTAGCCGTGATCGGGAAACGCCGCGCGCAGAGGATCCTTCCGGTCATGATTTCCCGGCACGAGAAAAAAAGGGCATGCCAGTCCCGAGAGGATCTCCCGCAGCACCCGGTAGGAGGCGGCGGCTCCCTCGTCGGCAAGGTCGCCGGTGATCAGCACCGCA
Organism: uncultured Desulfobacterales bacterium; assembly: GCA_938048455.1. GTDB lineage: Bacteria > Desulfobacterota > Desulfobacteria > Desulfobacterales > SpSt-501 > SpSt-501. The sequence continues at coordinate 99,674 of CALIUY010000004.1, forward strand.
TCCGGCCGCGGTTGCCGGCGGTTGAGATGGTCGACCGTTCGCCGCAACGCGGCGGCCGTGTCGGCCACCTCGTAGGCGAGGGAGCCGGGCGGTTTGAGGTGCAGATCCGAAATCTGGACGACCGCCGTCGATCTCATGCCGGCCTCCCTCTCAGGCGTCCAGACGCAGCAGGGCCTCGGGGTCCACGCGAAGCCCGACCCGCTGTCCCTTGTGGAAGGAGCTTTTGCCGGCGGTCTCGACGGTCAGAAACGTTTCCGCCGGTCCTTCCACGAGGAGCCGCGTGCGGTCGCCCATGAAAAACGAGGCCGCCACGCTGGCCTGAAGGTCCGCTTGGCCGGGATCGACCAGCTTTGCGTGCTCGGGCCGGAAGAAAAGCTCGATTTCCTCGCCCGGCGGAACGCGGAGACGCTGCGGCACCGGGAGGCTTCCTCCCGGCAGGATCAAGCGGCCGTCGGAAATCCGGCCCTTCACCCGGTTGATCGTCCCGATGAACTCGGCCACGAAACGGTTGCCGGGGGCGAAGTAGACCTCGCGCGGGGTTCCCACCTGGGAGACGCGCGCCGTGTTCATGACGACGATGCGGTCGCCCAGGGCCATGGCCTCGGACTGATCGTGGGTCACATAGATCGCCGTGATGCGCAGCGACCGCAGCAGCCCGTCGATTTCCACCCGCAGCCCATCCCGCAGTTTGGCATCCAGGGCGGTCAGCGGTTCGTCGAGCAGCAGCACCCGGGGCCGGATCGCGATCGCCCGTGCGAGGGCCACGCGCTGTTTCTGGCCGCCCGAGAGCTGGTCGATACGCCGGTTGCGCAGCTCGCCGATCTTCATCATGTCCAGCATCTGCGAGACCCGCCGATTGCGGCGGTCTTCGGCCACACCGCGCACCTTCAAGCCGTAGGCGATGTTTTCCGCCACGCTCATGTTGGGGAAGAGAGCGTAGCTCTGGAAGACCATGCCGACGTTGCGCTGCTCGATGGGAACGTGGGTGACGTCCTCGTCGCCGAAAAAGACCCTTCCCCCCGGATCCGGGCTCTCCAGTCCGGCGATGATGCGCAACAAGGTCGTCTTGCCGCAGCCGGAGGGGCCGAGAATCACGACGGTTTCCCCGGCATCGACGCTCAGGTCGAAAGGCTCGAGCGCGCGGGTGCCGTCGGCGAAGGTCTTGGCGCAGCCCTCGAGGCGAAGGGCGACGCCGGAGACCTGTGCCGCATCGTCGGCTCGATCGGCCGGGATCGAAAAAGCGTCTCGGCGGCAGCTCGGCTCCGGGATCGAATCAATCGTTTCCATGACAAAGATCCTTGGGCGGGGTTTGGCGATCCGTTGCATGGCGACCAGGAGCGGAACGATCATCAGAAAAAAAATGATCGTGTAGGCCGATCCGATCTCCAGTCGCATGGACGCATAGCTGTCGGCGAGCCCCACCGGCAGGGTTTTGGTCTGCGGCGTGTGCAGCATCCACGTCAGGTTGAACTCGCCGATCGAGAGCGTGAACACCATCAACGCGCCCGCCAGGATTCCCGGCGCCGCGTTCGGGATGACGACGGAAAAAAACCGCTGCCCGAAGTCCGCCCCCAGGCTTGCAGCCCCCTCCTCGAGGTCCTGCAGACGGATCGAATGCAGGATCGCGATCACGGAGCGCACCATAAAGGGCAAGGTGAAGATCACATGGCCCACCAGGATGAAAGCCCAGCTCCGGCGGAAGCCGGTGAAGCCGCCGTATTGGATGATCAAGGCCAAAGCGATGGCCAAGCCCGGGACGGCAAGCGGGGTGACCAGCAACTCCTCGAAAAGCCGGGTCCAACGGCTTTGCCGCTTGACCATGACATAGGCCGCCGGCACCCCCAGCACCAGGGCCGCCGCCAGGCAGCTCAGCCCGATCAGCAGGGAGAGAAAAATCGTGTCCCGGTAGAGGCCCCAGACCTTGGCGAACCAGCGCAGGGTCAGGCCGCTCTTTACCCCCACCAGGAAGTTTTCGGTCAGTCCGGCCACGATGGACTGGATCACGGGCACGAACAGAAAACCGCAGACCGTCAGGGTGAGGGCGAGCGGAACGACGAAAGCGGGAGAGGACCTGCGCGTCATTTCAGCCTGCCGCGGCGACCGTGTTTCCGGCGGCGGCCCGGGCCAGGGAAAGCGCCACCCAGGTGATTGCCCCCAGAACGATCGACAAGGCGGCGGCCATCGCGATGTTCGCCATCAAGGTGAACTCGGTGTAGATCAGGATCGGCAACACGTCGATGTTGGTGGCCAGGGTGAAGGCGGTGCCGAAAGCGCCCATCGAAGTCGCAAAGCAGATCGCCCCCGAAGAGATAAAGCCGGGAACGAGGCCCGGAATGAGGACATCGCGGATCACCTGCCAGGACGAGGCTCCCAGAGAGCGCGCGGCCTCCTCGAGGCTGCGATCCAGCTTTTCGGCCGAGGCCATGAGGGTCGTGATCGTCCGGGGGATGGAAAAGTAGAGATAGCCGAGAAACAGGCCGGTCATCGAGTAGGCCATCACGACCTTCTCGCCGAAGAGCCGGTGGGTGACGTCGCCGATCAGGCCTTGGCGCCCGACCAGCAGAATGATCATGAAGCCGACCACCACTCCCGGAAACGCCAGCGGAAAAGTCAGCAGGGAGACCAGCCAGCTCTTGCCGCGGAAGTCGTTGCGCGTCAGAAAGACCCCGCTCACCCCCGAGACGACGAGCGTCACCAGGGTCACGGAAGCCGAGAGCAAAACGGTGTAGAGGAGGGTTTCGAGATAGCGGGGGGTGGTGATGGCGGCGAGATAGATCCCGACCCCGGAAGGCCCCCGGCTCGATTCCACGGCCAAGCGGGCGAGCGGCAACAAGAAGAACGCCGCAAACACGATGAACGCCGGAGTGAACAGGGCTGGCAGGAGCAGTCGGCGGTGTTTTTTCATTCGCAGCCCCCTCCTCGGGCGGCGCTCGGCTCAAGGCTCACGGCCCGATACGTGTAGGGCCGGTTGCCGCATCCGGCCGTGAGCGGAGGTTTGCGCTGCCGAACCGGGCGCAATCAACGGACCTCGTTCAGGTAGCGCTCGCGGAACTTGTCTTGGACATCGGCCATCTTCTTCCAGTCGACGGACCTGGCCCGCGCGTACTCGGAGGCGGGCAAGAACTTGGCGGCGACCTCCGGGCTTAAGGCCGTGGCCCGCACCGGCCGCAGGAAGGCGTTCGCCCAGACCGCCTGTCCCTTGTCCGAAAGGGTGAAGTCGAGGGCTTTCTTGCCGTTGGCCGCGTTCGGACCGTTCTTCACCAGGCCCACGACATAAGGGGCCACGAGGGTCCCTTCGGCGGGAATCACGAACTCCACGTTGGCCTTGTCCTTGTACTTGCCCCGGTAGGCGTTGAAATCGTAGTCGAAGAGGATCGGGATTTCCCCCGAGAGCACGCGCGCGTAGGAGGTCTGCTTGGGCACGATGGGCTCGTTTTTCTTCAGCTCTTTGAAAAACTGAATGGCCGGGTCGAAATTGTCCAAGCTGCCGCCGAGGGCGATGTTCACCGCCACCGCCGACGAATAGCCGACCGCGGCGGACGTCGGATCCAGATAGCCCACCATTCCTTTGTACTCCGGCTTCAACAAATCCTTCCAAGACTTCGGCACGGGCTTGCCGCCCAAGGCGTCCTTGTTCACGAAGAAGCCGAGCGTCCCGGAGTGGATCGTGAACCAGTGCCCTTGGGGGTCCTTCAGCCCATCCGGGATCTGATCCCCCAAGGCCGGCTTGTAGGGCGCCAGCACCCCCGCCTCCTTGGCCAAAATGCCGAAGGTGACACCGAAATAAGCGAAATCGGCCACGGGGTTGTTTTTTTCGGCGATCAGCTGGGAGAGGGTTTGTCCGGAGTTCTTGTTGTCGTGGGGAATGTCGATCCCCAGGTTGTCCTTGATCGCCTTGAGCTGGCTCGCCCAGTCGGCCCACTCCGGGGGGCAGTTGTAACAAATCGCTTTTTCTGCAGCCCACCCCGCCGCGGGGACGGCGCAGGCCAGGATTCCGATCAAAACCATCGCCTTTACGCCTCTTTTCATGGGGACCCTCCTGTCGTTTGTTGGCTTGCCCGGCTGTCGCGTTTCCTTGAAGCAAAGGGATGGAAACACCGCTCGCGCGCGGCTTTTTGGACTGGTTCGTGTTGGTGGATTGTGAGGCGCGGGTTAAAAACCGGTTGCCTCGGCGGGACTCGGAACGGCGCCCAAGTTCCCTCGCTCCGGAGGGTCTCCGGGTGATGTCCGATCGGGTTGCTCCCCGCGCCCGGAGCCCCGTCTTGACAGGGTAGGGTCGGAAGGATCAAAATGGCCGCGCCGATACGTTCTTTTTCACGCCGCATACGGGTCAGCTGGGGCGATGCAAGCGAACTTGCGATTTGAGGCCCCGCTCAATTTTTCCCCGGCCGAAAGGAAGCCCTCCATGAGCACACTCTGCCGCAACGCCGCCCTCCGCCGATGGGTCGAAGACTGCGCGAAACTCTGCCAGCCCGCGCGCGTGGTCTGGTGCGACGGATCCCGTGAAGAATACGACCGCCTGATGGAGGGCATGATCGCCGCCGGAGCGGCCATCCCCCTGAAGACAAGGCCGCGGAGCCATCTCTTCCGCTCCGACCCGAGCGACGTCGCCCGCGTCGAGGACCGCACCTACATCAGCACGCCCTCGAAGATCGAGGCCGGGCCGACCAACAATTGGATCGCCCCCGACGAGCTCAAGAAAACGATGACCGGCCTCTACCGCGGCTGCATGGAAGGCCGCACGATGTACGTGATCCCCTTCTCCATGGGCCCGATCGGCTCGCCGCTCTCCAAGATCGGTGTCGAGATCACCGACAGCCCCTACGTCGTCTGCAACATGCACATCATGACCCGGGTGGGGAACCGCGTCCTCGAGGTCCTGGGAACGGAGGGGGAATTCATCCCCTGCCTGCACTCGATCGGCGCCCCGCTGAAGCGGGGGCAAAAGGACGTGCCCTGGCCTTGCGCGCCGATGGAGCAGAAGTACATCTCGCACTTTCCGGATGAAAACCTCATCTGGTCTTATGGGTCCGGCTACGGGGGAAACGCGCTGCTCGGCAAGAAATGTCTCGCCCTGCGGATCGCCTCGGCGATCGCCCGCCGCGAGGGTTGGATGGCCGAGCACATGCTGATTCTGCGCCTGACCAGCCCCGAGGGCCGCCGCTTCCACATCACGGGGGCCTTCCCCTCGGCCTGCGGCAAGACCAACCTCGCCATGATCCATCCCACCATCCCGGGTTGGAAGGCCGAGTGTCTGGGAGACGACATCGCCTGGATGAAGATCGGCCCCGACGGCCGCCTCTATGCCATCAACCCCGAAAGCGGCTTCTTCGGCGTCGCCCCGGGAACCTCCTACGAGTCCAACCCGGCGGCGATGGACACGCTCAAGGAGAACGTCATCTTCACCAACTGCGCCCTGACCGACGAGGGCGATATCTGGTGGGAAGGCATGGACGGACCTCCGCCGGCGCACGCGATCGACTGGAAGGGCCGCGACTGGACGCCGGCCAGCCCGACCGAGGCCGCCCATCCGAACGCGCGCTTCACCGCCCCCGCGGCTCAGTGCCCGGTGATCTCCCCCGACTGGGAGAAGCCCGAGGGCGTGCCGATCGACATCTTCATCTTCGGCGGCCGCAGAGCCTCCGTCGCCCCGCTCGTCTACGAGGCCTACGACTGGGACCACGGGGTTTTCCTGGGGGCGACCGCGGCCTCGGAGACCACGGCCGCGAACATCGGCGCGGTCGGCAACCTGCGGCGCGACCCCTTCGCCATGAAGCCCTTCTGCGGCTACAACATGGGCGACTACTTCGGCCACTGGCTTGAGATGGGGGACCGGCTGGGAAAGAACGCCCCGCGCATTTTCTACGTGAACTGGTTCCGCAAGAGCCCGGCGGGGAAGTTTCTCTGGCCGGGCTACGGCGAGAACAGCCGCGCCCTCAAGTGGATGTGCGACCGGGTGGCCGGGCTCGTCGAGGGCCGGCCCACGCCGATCGGGATCCTGCCCCGCGAGGAGGAGCTCGACCTCAGGGGACTGTCGCTTCCGCACGACGACCTGCAGGAGCTTTTGCGCGTGGACCCGGCCGCCTGGAAGGCCGAGCTGCCCGACATCGAAAAGCACTTCGCCCAGTTCGGCGACCGCCTGCCCGGAAGGCTCGCCGAGCAGTTGAAGCGCCTGCGGGAACGGCTGGGCTGAGGCCCGGAAGGGAATCCTACGGAGGTACGGGCATGGAAGCGCTCGAGATCGTCGCCCGGCTGATGGAGCTCTCGGCCGTCACCGCCCCCAAAAGCAAGGGGGTGAACTTCGTCCGGACGCGGGTCCTCACCGGAAACGCGATCCAGGAGCTCGCCGCCGCCATGGTGCGCTTCGGGGAGCGCACCGGCAAGAAAGACTTCGACCGCGACGCCCGCGGCGTCTCCCGCTCCGGCGCCGTGGTGCTGATCGGGCTGCAAGACGCCAAACCGGTCGGCCTGGACTGTGGAGCCTGCGGCCATCCGGATTGCAAAAGCTTCGCGGCCCAGGCCAAACGGGAAAAGGAGTTTTCCGGGCCGGCCTGCGCCTTCCGCCTGCTCGACATGGGCATCGCGCTCGGCTCGGCGGCCAAGACCGCAAGCCTCTTCAACGCCGACAACCGCATCATGTACCGCATCGGCGCGGTCGCCCGCGACATGAAGCTCGTGGACTGGGATTTCGTGATGGGCATTCCGCTCGCGGCCGAAGGAAAGAACATCTTTTTCGACCGCTGAGCCGAGCGCCGCGCTTTCAGCCCCGCAAGGCGCGGTTTTCCCCCGGGGCGGCGGGAAGCGCCTCCCGGCAGGGGCTGCGGCCGTTCACCATCCCGAACACCCGCAGCCCCGCAACCAACAGGCCGCCGTAGTGCCCGATCAGCGCCGTGTTGTTGTACCAGCAGCGGCAGCCGCGGCCGTTCGCCAGCCGGCTGCGCTCCCGGCGGAAGGCCTCGCCGTTCCATACCGCCGAAAACCCGCTGCCGCGGATCGTGCCCACCCGTACGTGCTGTTCCAGGCAGGGGTAAACGTTTCCCCACGGGTCGATGCGCGCCATCAGCACCCCGGCGTAGCAGGGCCTTTCGGGAACGCCTCTTCCGTCTTCGAGCGCCTCGATCCAACTTTGGAAGTAGGGGTCCCCCGCAAGCGGGGTTCCTTCGATCTCGCGCTCCAGGATCCCGGGATCCGGGTTCACGGCCTCCGGCTCCATGCCCGTGTAAAAGGCATCGGCGCAGTGGTGGAGCGGCTGGAAGAGAACGTCGTCGGCCACCGCCGCCCAGCGGCGGTAGAAAGCGCCCACCTCGCTTGCGTTCACTCCGGATACGGTCATGCGCACCCGCAGGATCGGAGAGCCCGGGCCGCGGGAAGACAGAAGGGCCTCGATCCCCTTTTCCACCTCGGCGAAGGCGCCCGGCCTTCCCCGCAGCCGGTCGTGGCACTCGGGGCTCGCCCCGTCCAGGCTCACGGTGACGCAGCGGGCGCCGCTGGCGGCGACCTCGCGGCGGTATTTGCGCAGCAGAAGGCCGTTGGTGCAGAGGTTGACCGAAAGCCCTTTTGCGGCGAAGGCCTCGATGATGCGGAAGACATCGAGGCGCACCAGGGGTTCGCCGCCGGCGATCGAGATCTGGTGCGTTCCCAGATCGGCAAGCTCCGCGGCGAGGGTCCGGTATTCCGCAAGCGTCATCTCCTCCCGCCGCGGATCCCGCCAGCGCTGGCACATGCGGCATTCCAGGTTGCAGCGGTAGGTGACATCGAGTTCGGCGAGGTAGGGCCCGGCGGGAAGTCGCTCCCCGCGGGAGTCCGCCCGCAGGTTACGGCACGAGCCCCACAGGGTCCGGGCGAACCCGGTCGAAAAGAGGATTTTGCGGTAGGTCCGATAATTGTGCAGTCTCATCGACCGGCCTTTCGCGCGGGCCGTCCGGCAACGGCTTTCCTTTCATGGATAGACTACCCATCCCCGCGCGAAAATCAACTCGCATGACCGAAATCGGCGGCTGCCGCGACATGCGGCACAAGCCCGGCGTGCACCCAGTGGAGAAGCGTGAGCAGGTCATAGACGGGCCGTCCCGTGGCCTGGCGCACGGCCGCGGCGTAGGGGGGGAGGTTCGCGCACTCGAAGAGGATGGCGCGGATCTCCGGGTCCGCGGCGCAAAGCTCCCGGCTGCGCTCCACGACCTCGCGGCGCACCCCTTCGGGGTCGATCCGGCCGGAGCCCGAGAAGATCGCCTCGTGAAAACAGGGCGCATCCTCGAGGCCGCGGATCGTAAGACGGCCGGGGCTGCCCCCCGCGATGCGGATGTGCTCCTCGCCTAAATTTCCGGCATCGGCCGTGAGCACGCCGATGCGGCCGCGCTTCCCCAGCGCGCGCTCGATCGTCGGCAACTGCAGCAGGCTCGAGGTGAAGACCGGCACCGGAAGAGCCCGGGCGAGCTCGCGCTGAAAAAGAATCATGAAGCCGCAGGTGGTCCCGAGCGCCTGCACCCCCCGCCGCACCAGCCTCAGCCCCGCCTCCACGAAAAGCTCCACCAGCCCCGGATCCCGCTGCCGGATCAGCCGTGTAAGCGTCGCCCCGCGCACGGTCTCGAAGCGCACGGGAAATGGATAGCTCGCGGGGTTTCCGCCGTCGCCGGCGATCCGCCGGATCGCGGCGTCCATCTTCAGGATCCCGATCTTGGCGG
>CALIUY010000005.1 GCA_938048455.1 uncultured Desulfobacterales bacterium
GAGCGCGGTCTCCAGGGCCTGGATGTCCATGCGCGCGCGGACCTGCTTGGCCTCCTCGGGTCGGCCCATCAGCTTGGGGGCGACGTACATCGCCAGAATCCCCAGAATGATGATCACCACCATGATCTCGATCAGGGTGAATCCCCGATCGCCAACGATTCTGCCGTTTCGTTCCATGATGCAGCCCTCCTTGCAGGGCAAGCGGCCGTGAGGGTAGCGCCCTCGAGGCGCTCCGGGGTCTAACGAATGAGCTGGTTCATCTCGAAGATCGGCAGGCAGATCGAAAGCACGATGAACCCCACGGCGCAGCCCATCACGAGGATCATGACCGGTTCGAGGTAGGAGGTGAGGCGCAAGATCGTGGTTTCCACTTCATTTTCAAAGACATCGGCGATCTTGTAAAGCATTTTTTCAAGCTCGCCCGACTGCTCGCCGACCTGGATCATCTGCACGGCAAGTCCGGGGAAGACCCCCGATTCGGAGAGCGCCAGCCACAGCGCCCTTCCCTTGCCGACCTCGACGGCGGCGCGGGAGACGGCCTCGGCGAGCCGTTCGTTGCCGACGATGTTGCGCACGATGTCCAGCGCGGTGAGCAGCGTCACCCCGTTTTCCAGAAGCGAGCCGAGCGTTCGGCTGAAGCGGCCGACGGCGAGCTTGCGGATCAGGCCGCCCGCCCCCGGAAGCCTGAGCAGCCAGTCATCGAGGCGGCGGCGGCCGCCCGGGCTTTTCCGCCAGCGAGCCAACCCGAAGAGGGCCAGGGCAAGCAAAGCCGCGAGCATCCAGCCGTTTTCTTTCAGGAAATCGCTCGTCCCGATGAGGATCCGGGTTGCGGCCGGGAGCTGCTGTTTCATGTCGCTGAAGATCGTCGTGATCGTGGGCACGATGTAGGTGAGCAGGATCACCAGGACGATCGTTCCGAAGCAGAGCATGAAAACGGGGTAGGCGAGCGCGGCTTTGATGCGGTTGGCGAGCGCCTGCTGCTTCTCGGTGATCTCGGCGAGGCGTTCGAGCACGATTTCGAGGGTGCCCGAGGTTTCCCCCGCGCGCACCATGTTCACGTAGATCGGGGGAAAGACGGCGGGAAACTGCGAAAGCGCCTGGGCGAAGCCGTTGCCCTCGACGACCAGGTCTTTGACCCGGGCGAGGGTGCGCTTCAGGGCGAGCGCCTCGGTCTGGGCAAGCAGGGCGTCGAGCGCGGAGACGAGCGGGAAGCCCGCCCCGATCAGGGTGGCGAGCTGGCGCGTCAGGATGGCGACTTGCGCGGGCTTGACCCGGCGGAAGATTTCGCTCAGGCGCGGGCGGCGGCTCTGCTTCGGCCCTGCCGCCTCTTTCGCCTCGCGGATCGAGACCGGGTATTTGCCGGCCGCGCGGAGCTTCTGCCGTGCGGCCGGCAATCCTTCGGCGTCGATTACGCCCGATGTGCTTTTGCCCCTGGCGTCGAGAGCCGTGTATTCGAAGACAGGCATGAGGGTCTACTGAATCCGGAATGATTAAAACAGGATATCAGGGAGTCAGGCAAAAGACAAGAATCGGCGGGATCCTCTCCTCGAAGTCGGGCCACTTCGGCAGGGCTCCTGCGGGAGGCCTTCCCCCGGAAAAGCGGGCCGGAGAAAAGGCCTCCCGCGGGGGCGGTGGATCAGCGGACGAAATCGGGGCGCAGGAAGGCGGGATCCGGGTAGGTGTAGAAGCCCTTGCCGCTCTTTACCCCGAGCTCCCCGCGGTCGATCATTTCCTTCAAGGCCTGAGGCGGGTGATCCTTGGGGTCCTTCGACTCGTTGTAGTAGACCATCTCGATGTCCCAGATGACGTCCAGCCCGACTTTATCCATGAGGGCGAAGGGACCCTCTTTCATGCCGGTGAAAATCATCCAGGCGCGATCGACGTCCTGGAAATCAACGTAGCCGTTTCCCCACATGAAGAGCACCTCGCGCTTGACCGCACGCCAGACGCGGTTGAAGCAGAAGCCGAGGAGCTCCTTCTTCACCGTGAGCGGGACGAAGCCGATCGAGCGCACCCAGGCGATGCCCGTCGCGAGCACCTCGGGCAGGGTGCGGCTTCCGCCCATCACGTCCACCATGTTGACGCCCTGCATGGGAAAATAAAAATGAATGTTGAGCACCCGCTCGGGCCGGCCGCTCTCCTCCTCCAGGCGCGAAACCGGAATCGAGGAGCTGTTGGTGGCCAGGATCGCCCCCGGCGCCGCCCGGGAGGCGATTTCGCGCCAGACCGCTTTCTTGAGCTCGAGGTTCTCGGGCACGGCCTCGAGCACGAGCTCGGCTTTGGCGACCGCTTTTCCGAGATCGCGGACATGGCGCACTTGCCGCGCGCACTCTTCCCAGCGGTTCCAGGGGATGAGCGGTTTGACTCCCTTGGCCTTGAGATCGGCGCGCAACTTTTCGAAGGTCTGCCGGAAGGCCCCCGGCCGCGGGTCGAAAACCGTGACCTCGTAGCCCGCGCGGGCGGCGATCATGGCGATCTGGGTTCCTTGGATGCCGGTTCCCACGACGGCGAAGCGCGGGAACGGAAGCGCAGTGGAGGATTTCTTCGGCATGGGTTCCTCCCCGGGGTCCGGAAACGGCGGGCCCCTGGCGAAACGGGGCCCGCCGGTCAAGCGGTTGCGTCGAAGAGCGGGGGATCACCCGAGGACCGAGGGCCCGAAAAACTTGGCCGGGGCCCAGAGGATGATCTCGGGGATGAAGATGCACAGGATCAGCCCGACCCACTGCAGGATGACGAAAGGCACGACTCCTTTGTAGATGTGGTAGATGGTGATCTCCGGCGGCGAAATGCCCTTCAGGTAGAAAAGCGAGTAGCCGAACGGCGGCGTGAGGAAGGCCATCTGCAGGTTCACGCAGATGAGGGTGGCAAACCAGAGGCCGTTGAAGCCGAGCTCCTGGCTGACGGGGGTGAAGATCGGGATGACGATCAAGAGAATCCCCAGCCAGTCGAGGAAGCAGCCGAGGAAGAAGACGATCGCCATCATGACGAAGAGCAGCGCGATCGGGGGAAGCTTCGTTCCCAGCATGAAGTTGCTGATCGCATCCCCGCCTCCCAAGCCCATGAAGACCGCCTGGAAGGCGTTTCCTCCCAGAAAGAGGGTCATGATCATCGAGGTCGTGATCGTGGTCGACCAGCAGGCCTCTTTCATCATCTTCCAGGAAAACTTGCCGTAGCCGATGGTCATGATCACGGCTCCGAGCACCCCCATTCCGGCCGCCTCGGTCGGAGTGGCGATTCCGGCGACGATGCTGCCGAGCACGATGAGCACGAGAATGATCGGCGGGACGATCGATTTGGCGAACATCGCCGCCTTCTGGGCGCCGCTGTGGCTTCCGCTTGTCTCGGCCGGACCGTATTCGGGTTTGATCAGGCAGAGGACGATGATGTAGGCGATGTAGAGCGCCGAGAGGAGAAAGCCGGGCCCGAAGGCGGCGGCGTAGAGCCAGCCGACCGAGATCTGGCTCAGGCTGCCGTAGACCACCAGCATGATGCTCGGCGGGATGAGGATTCCGAGGGTTCCCCCGGCGGTGATGCAACCCGCGATCAGCGGGATGTTGTAGCCCGCGCGCAAAAGGGCGGGGATGGCGAGCAACCCGATCGAGACGACGGTGGCGCCGACCACGCCCGCGGTGGCGGAAAAGATCGTGCAGGCGATGATGACCGCGATTCCCAGCCCGCCGCGCAATCTGCCCATGACGATGTGCATGGTCTCGAAGAGCCGCTCGGCGATCCCCGAGGCGTCGAGCACCTGGGCCATCATGATGAAGAGCGGGACGGCGACCAGGACGTACTCCTCCATCACCCCGTAGGCGCGGTTGGCGAGAAGGGCGAGCACGGCGTCGATCGAGCCCCCCCAGCCGATGACCCCGAAGACGACGCCCAGCAGCCCCAAGGTGAAGGCGAGCGGGTGGCCTAACAGGAGCCCCACGAAGAGCGTGAAGAACATGACGACGGCGAGGGTTTCCGGGCTCATAGCTTCTCCCCCTTCAGCTGGTACCACTCTTTGACGAAGTTCGCGAACCCTTGGAGGAAGAGCAGGAAGAGCGATACCGGGATCACGGTCTTGTAGGGGTAGAGCGGCGGCTTCCAGGCGCTCCAGCTGTGCTCCCAGTTGGTCCAGGACTTGGCCGCATACTCGGTTCCGGCCCACAGGAGCGCCCCCACGAAGGGGACGAAGACGAGCCAGTAGGTGATCAGGCGCAGCACGAGCTGCGCCTTGGGGGGGAGCTGGAGGGTGATGACGTCGATGCGCACGTGCCGGTCGAGGCAGAGGGTCGCCGCCATGGCCATCATGTAGTTGAAGCCGTAGAGGTAGATCGTCACCTCGAAGGCCCAGACGGTCGGCATGTTGAAGAGCTTGCGCATGAAGACCTCGTAGCAGACGACGAGGAAAAGCGGGATCATCGCATAGGAAGTGACCCGGCCGACGAAGAGGTTGAAGGCATCGACGGCGCGGACGAAGGATTTGAGCATGGGGGAATCCTTTCCTGCCGGTATTGCCGGAAGCGGCCGTCCCGCGGCGGGGACCTCCGCCGCGGGACGGGGGAAGAAGCTTACTGCAGCAGGCGTCCTTTCAGGACGTCTTCCTTCGGCCAGGGGGCCACGCGGCCGCGCAGATCACGCCACTTCGCATATTCGCGCTTGAATTCTTCCTGCGAGTCGAGAACCTTCTTCACGTCCGGGTTCTTCGCCGCCAGCTCGTCCAGGTAGGCGAAGGAGACCTTGGCGAACTCGACGATCGCCGCGTCGTCCATCTTCACGAACTCGGTGGATTTCTCCATGATTTTCAAAGCTTCGATGTTCAGGTTCTCCTGCCAGGCCCAGGCCCAGAGCTGGGTCTCCTTGGCCGCGGTCTCGACGATGATCTGCAGGTCCTCGGGCAGCTCGTCCCACTTCTTCTTGTTGAAGACGACATCGAACTGGCAGGAGGGTTGGTGGACGCCGGGCTCGATCACGTACTTGGTGATCTCGTGGAAGCCGGAGGGGATGTTCGCGGCCGGGGTGCTGAACTCGCAGGCGTCGATGACGCCGCGCTCGAGGGCGAGGTAGATCTCCGGACCGGGAAGCGGGGTGACCGAGACCCCCATGCGGGTGAGGATGTCCATGTACCAGCCGACCGTGCGCACCTTCATGCCTTTGAAGTCGTCGAGCTTGGTCGCCTTCTTGTTCGAGTGCAGGCCGAGCTCCTGGCCGACGTTGCCGCAGAAGAAGGGCACCAGCCCGTAGCGGCCGTAGAGCTCGTCGAACATCTCCTTTCCGCCGCGCTCGTAGTACCAGATGTTGTAGCCCTCGGCGTCCAGTCCGAAGGGGACGGAGGCGAAGGCGACGAAGGCCTCGTTTCGGCCTTTCCAGTAGCCGGGCCAGGAATGGAAGGCATCGAGCGTTCCCTTGGCGGTCGCCTCGAAGATCTCCATCGCCGGGACGATCGCGCCGGTCGGGAAGACCTTGATGTTCAGCCGTCCGCCGGAGCAGCCGCGGACGGTGTCGGCGAAATGCATCGCCATGTCATGGAAGTTCAACCCCCCCCACGGGTCGCTCATGCGCCAGTTGAAGGTCTTGTTCGAGGTTTCGAACTTCTTGTTCGCCCACTCCTTGATGCGCTTGTCCTCGCCGAACTTCTCGATCTTTTTCTTCTGCTGGGCGAAACTATCGCCGGGAAGGGCCGCAACCAGGGCCGCGGCGGTGAAGACGACCAGCAACGCGATGGCAAGTTTCTTCATTTGCTTTCCTCCCTCGAAGACGTTGGGGTTCGGCTGGATGGGTTTCAGGCTCCGGGGCTGCAGGGCCTCTCTAAGCAGCGACCACCTCCTTTCGCGTCATGGGGTGCGGCCCGGAAGGCCGCACGCGGTTCAGAAGTTGAGCGACCCCGGCCGCTTGAGCAGAAAATAACCGTCGGCCGGGGTCCGGGCGACGATTCCGGCTTGTAGCAGGGCCGCGACGGCCTTGGGCCGGAAATCGCGCAGGCCGATGCGGAAGAACTGGGTCCGGGCGTAGGGCAGCGCGACCGCCGTGTCGGCGCTGTAGGCCTTGCGGCGGTCGAGATCGGCGACCACCCAGCGCGCCGCGCGCTTGATGCGCCAGCCTACGACCATCTGGGTGAGCACATACACCACGACCAGAAGGAGCAGGCCGAGAATGATCTGCACCGTTTCGGGCATATGCTGATTCCTGAAGGGGGTTCAGCCGCCGAGGCGGCGTTTTCTCGATGGGGGATCCCCCTTTTAAGAGACCGCATTCAGTAAGTCAAGACGACACCGCCGTCGAAGAGCAGATCCCCGCCGACCAGGAAGCGTGCATGGCGGGAGAAACCGAAAAGGAAAAGGTTCGCCACTTCGATCGGGTTCATCATCTCCTTGATGCGCGATTTTCCGAGCATGACCTCGCGCACCACCTCCTCGGGGGTGATGCCGCGTTGGGCGGCCTGGGCCGGGATCTGGTTCAGCGCCAGCGGCGTTTTGATGAAGCCCGTGCTCACCGTGAAGGAGCGGATCCTGCCCTCCCCCTCGGCCGAGATGGACTGGGCGAGCGCGCGCAGGCCGAACTTGGTGATGTTGTAGACAGGTTTGTTTTTGGTGCAGATGTGGGCGTGGATCGAGGCCATGTGGCCGATCACGCCCGTTCCGCCGGGGCTGTTGCGCATGTGCGGGATCACGAGCTTGGAGAGCAGAAAGGGCGCGCGCAGCATCAGGCGCTGCATCCGGTCGTACATGTCCATGGGGAAGTTTTCGATGCTGTCGATGTGCTGGATGCCGGCGATGTTCGCGAGAAACTTGATCGCCCCCAGGCGGGCGGCGTCGGCGACACAGCGGCCGACCTCCTCGTCGTCCAAGAGATCGCAACGCATGAAGATCATCTGCCCGCCGAGATCCCGGGCCATTTTTTGCGTTTTTTTGCCTTCCTTTTCGTTGATGTCGAGCCCGACGGTCATGAGCTGGTTGGCCGCGGCGGCGATCGCCGTCGCCCGGCCGATTCCCGTGCCGGCGCCGGTCACGATGCAGACGTTCTGAACGCAGAAGTCCTTGTCCTGGAGGGTCAGGATCTGGTCGGGGGTGATTTCCGGCTCGCGAATTTCCATGAGTGCTCCGTCCTCCCGCGGGGTGGTTGTTTCCGCCGGCTGATGCCAATCGATTACGACGGCACGACCTTGCGCCTCTCCTCAGGCAAAGCGATCCAGGATCTGAAGGGGAAAGCGAAAGCTGAAGACCGGTTCAGTCCTGATGCGGGAAGAAAAGCAAATCCTGCGCCAGTGCCCGGTAAAAACCGAGCCGAAATCCACGTAGAAATTTTTCGCTGCAATTTATTTGGGTTATGCGGAATTCCCCTCATGCCGGACTCTGCTGCAAGATCCTAATCGCCCCAAAAAACGTATCAAATAATATACATGTCACCTTTTGCTACTTTTTAGGCCTCACTTTGAGGTTGGAAATAGAAGAGTAGTGAAGAATAACGAGTAAAAACAATGGATAAAAATCGTGATGCCCCAAAACAGCATTTTATTTTGTATCAATTAGAATACACTTCAACCGCGATCTTGCCGCTCGTTGCAAGCCTTTTCCCCCGGCCATGGTCAGCCGAAATTGTAGGTCAACACTTAAATTACAACGAGTTGGGCTGGGATGCGGCCCGCGGCGACACCCCTCCGGATGCCGCCACGGGGGGAAGTCGGCGGAGGATTCAAAATCAAATCAACTAATTGTTTTTATGAATAATCCTTGATGTCCTAAAATGGCATGTTAATTGCTTAAGGCTATTTTGGAAACGGCTCACCCGTGCAGGATCCAAACAACTTCGGAGGGCAGGACGATGAAGGTTCTCGATCAGGGTTTGAATCCGGTTTTCATGGATCCCGACCCGGACAAGGCGCGGGAGTTCTTCCGCCAAAAGCCCCGGGCGATGGTCGACAAGCGCATGACCGAAAAGGAGGTCGTCGAAAAATTCATCCCCGACGGCTGCTACCTCGGCATCGGCGGCTTCGGCGCCAACCGCATTCCCACCGCGGTGATCCACGAAATTTTGCGGGCGCGCCGGAAACATTTAGGCTTTCTGGGCCACACCTCGACCCACGATTTCCAGCTGCTCTGCGCCGGCAAATGTTTCAACCGCCTCGACGCCGCCTACATCGTCGGCCTCGAAGCCCGCGGGCTGTCGCCCAATGCGCGGCGCTACATGGAATCGGGCGAGGTGAAGGTCTGCGAATGGACGAACTACTCGCTCGCCGCGCGCCTTCGGGCCGCGGCCGAGGGCGTCTCCTTCGCCATCGTGCGCTCGATGCTCGGCACCGACACCTTCCGCATGTCGGGGGCCAAGGTGATCGAGTGCCCCTTCACGGGCAAGAAATTCGCCGCGGTTCCGGCCCTCTGGCCGGATGTGGTCGTGATCCATGTGCACGAGGCCGACATGTACGGCAACGCCGTCTTCCGCGGCATCTCGATCGCCGACATGGAGCTCGCGCGTGCGGCCAAACGGGTGATCATCACCGCCGAGCGGCTGGTCAACAATTTCACGATCCGCAACAACCCCACGGCGACCTCGATTCCCTTCTACCTTGTCGACGCCGTGGTGGAGGTCCCCTACGGGAGCTATCCGGGGAACATGCCCTACCTCTACTTCTCCGACGAGGAACACCTCGCCGCGTGGATGAAGGCCGAAAAGGATCCCCGGGAGTTCGAGAAATTCCTCGACCACTACATCTACGGGGTTTCCTGCTTCGAGGAATACCTCGACCGTTGCGGCGGGTTGAAGAAACTCAAGCAGCTGCAGAAACTCGAGACCCTGGTCGAGAAGTGAGGCTGGCACGATCCGGAACCCCTTCCCGCGGCATCGGCTTCCGCGGAACCCCTTGAAGGAGTGGCGGCGATGACATCCCAATACAACATGATGGAAATGATGATTTGCGTCGCTTCCCGTTTTCTTGAAGACGGCAAGACGGTCGCCGTCGGCACCGGCGCCCCCTGCGCCGCGGCGATGCTCGCCCAGAAGCTGCACTCGCCGAACCTGATCATCCTCTTCGAGGCCGGAGGCGTGGCGCCGCTTTTGCCGCAGATGCCCATTTCCGTCGGCGATTCGCGGACCTTTTTCCGCGCGGTCATGGCGGCGGGCATGAACGAGATGATGACCACCTGCTGCCGCGGGCAGGTCGATTACGCCTTTCTCGGCGGAGCGCAGATCGACAAGTACGGCAACATCAATTCCACCGTGGTCGGGGACTACGCCAAGCCCAAGGTGCGCTTCCCCGGAAGCGGCGGGGCGAACGATTTCGCCTCGTTCTGCTGGCGGACGATGATCATGACCGTGCACAGCAAGGCGCGCTTCGTGGAAAAATGCGATTTCGTCACCTCTCCCGGCTTTCTCACCGGCGCCGGGGCGCGCGAGGCGGCCGGGCTCCCGGAGGGTGGACCTTACAAGATCATCACCGATCTGGCGGTGATGGGGTTCGACGAGGAGACCCGGGCGATGAAGGTCGAGTCCCTGCACCCCGGCGTCGAGCTGGACCAGGTACGCGCGGAAACGGGCTTCGAGCTTCTCGTGGCGAAGGATCTCGGCCGGACCGCGCCGCCGACCGACGAGGAGCTGCGCATTCTGCGGGAGG
The DNA here is from genome assembly GCA_938048455.1 of uncultured Desulfobacterales bacterium. Taxonomy (GTDB): domain Bacteria; phylum Desulfobacterota; class Desulfobacteria; order Desulfobacterales; family SpSt-501; genus SpSt-501. The sequence continues at coordinate 9,590 of CALIUY010000005.1, forward strand.
AGGTGGATCCCCTGCGCCTGGTGATCGGCCGCGCCTGAGGGGTGAGCGATCCCTTTCGGGGAGGGTCGGGCCGGAGCGCAGAGCCTTTTTCGGGATTCGGCCTTGGGCCGGCCGGCGGACGGGGCCCCGAAGACCCTTCCCGGACTTTCCGTCGCCCCGTCCCGGCGCAATCGCCGGGACGGGGCTTTTTTTAGCCGCTCTTCCAGGCGGGGACGGCCTCTCCGGCGGCATCGCGGCGGAACGGAACCCAGAGCAGGGCGAAGAAGGAGGGGACGAGTTCCCCGGCGGCGGGGGAAACGAGGATCTCTTCCGGGGGGGCGGCCTCCGGGTCGACGGAGACCTCGATCGCCGCGATGTCGGCCTCGAGGGCGGCCTCGAGCTCTGCGATCCGCTCGCGTACGGCGGCGGCGCTTTCCTCGGCCCGGGCCGCATCCATGCTTTCTTTGCGCAGCCGTCCGGCCGACTTGGCCGCGGTTCCGAGGCGCCCGGCCGAGGTTGCGCTCACGGCCCGGCGGCCGAGGAAGGCCCCCAGGATCGCCGTGCCGAAGGAGATCGCGGTTTCCACCTTCTTGGCGGCGAGTTGTTCCTTCTCCCGGGCCACGGCCTGCTCGGCCCGCAGCAGCCGCTCGCGCAGCACCGCGAAGCGCTCCGCGTAGCGACGGCGCAGGGCCTCGACGCGGCGGTCGCGTTCCTCGCGCCAGAGCTGCCCTCGCCGGGCGAGAAACTCGGCCCGGGACTCCCCCGGCCGGGAGATCGCACCGGTCTTCGGGCAGCGAAGCAGCCGAAGGGCAAGCCCCCGTCTGGCCCAGCGCGCAAGATCGCGCTTCCAGCCCTCGTAGGATTTCGCCTGGTGCGCGGCCGCGGGCAGCGCCCCGAAACGCCCTACGGCCGGAGGCCCTTTAGGGAAATCCGCCGGATCGAGATCCAGGGGGCGTGCTTGCTCCCAGTCGACGGGGGCCGCCTGCGCCGCGGAAAGAAAGGCCAAGAGCCCCACGCGGCGGGTGAAATCGACCCCCAGCCTGCCGTTCGTGTGGCGCAGCTCCAGGCGGGCGAAGAGGGCGGGGGCGTATTCGAGTGTCTCCTGCGGGCTCTCCGGCGGAAGGGTGAAGACCGGGATTCCCGGCGGCGAAAGCGGGGGGGAGCTTTCGGCTGCCGCCGAAGGGGGGATGTCCGGAGGGGCCGAAGGTGTCCCGGACGGCGTTTCCGGATGACCTCCTTCCGATGACGACAGCCTCCGGATGTCCTCGCGGGTCATCGGGCCGCGGAGGTAGGAGAGGGTCCAGCGGGTCTGGAAGAGAAGCGGCTCGTTTTCCTTCACCCGGTGCAGCAGAAAGACGCGTTTTCCCAGCCCGGAGAGCATCCGCTCGAGCCCCCGGCGGTCGATGCCGCCGGCCGCCGCCCCCTCGAGGCCGGCCAGGACCCGCTGGCGGTCGGTCTCGGTCTGCAGCCTGCCGATGAACCAGGTGCCGGCGTTGGAAAGCCCTTTGTAGTCGAGATCCACGGGGTTCTGGGTGGCGAGCACGACCCCCAGCCCGAAAGCGCGGGCTTGTTTCAAAAGCGTCAAAAGCGGCGTCTTGGAAGGGGGGTTGGCGACCGGGGGAAAGAAACCGAAAATCTCGTCCAGGTAAAGGATCGCCCGCAGGCTCGCCGTTCCCGGCTGCGCGCGCATCCAGGCGATCGTTTCGATCAACAGCCGGGTGATGAAGAACATGCGTTCGGCGTCGTCCAGGTGGGCGACCGTCAGGACGGCCGCCCGCGGGCGGCCGTCCTCGGTGTAAAGAAGCCTTCCCAGGTCGAGGGGGTCGCCCTCCGTCCAGGCTTCGAAGCCCGGCGCGGCGATGAGGTTGTTGAACCGCAGGGCGAGCGCGAAACGCTCTTTCGCGGGGAAGAAGGATTCGAGGTCGAGGATGCCCACGCGCCCGAAGGGCGGGTTCTGAATGCCGTGGACGAGGGCCGGAAGATCGAGGCTTCGCCCCTCGGCCCAGGCGGAGGAAAGCAGTTGGGCGACCAAAATGTGCTCGCGGCTCGTCACCGGATCGGCGGCGATCCCGACGAGGGCGAGAAGACCCGTCGTCGTCTGCTGCAGGTGCCCGCGCAGCAGGTCGCGCTCGGCACGCACGGCCTCGGGCGGCGGGGCGATTTTGCCGAGCAGGTTGATGGGACGCCCGGCGCGGCTTCCCGGGGTGTAGAGCGCAAACTCGGCCGACCGCCGCAGGAGCCGGATGCGCTCGGCGTCCTGGTCCCACTCGGCCAGACCTTTGCGCCACAGCGCGGCCTGGCGGGCGGCGAACTCCCGGCGGTCGAGCCCGGCGGTGACGGCGTCGGCCTCGCTCATCCAGGGGAGAAAGGCCTCGGCGGAAAGATCCGGCAGCGTGAGCAGCAGGTTCGGCAGATCGCCTTTGGGATCGACCGCGATCACCGGAACGCGGTCGATCAGGGCCTCTTCCAGAAGCGCGATCCCGAGACCGGTCTTTCCCGATCCGGTCATGCCGATGATCACCGCATGGGTGGTGAGATCCCGGGAGTCGTACAGCACGGCCTCGCCCCCGGGGGAGCCGGTCGCGGGATCGATCCTGCGGCCGAGGTAGAAGACACCGAGCTGTTCGAAGTGCTTCATGTTCATCCCCTGGCGGGCGGAGGGGAAAGAGAGGAAATCAGGCTTCCCGGCCGTTGATTAGCGGTTGCGGCTAGGGATGTCAAACGGGAAGAAAAGATGGAGCGAAAAAAGAGCGAACGGCTTTCCGGGTGCTTCCGGCGTGGACTTGAAGACGGAGCTCAGGCGAGGATGAGCCGCACGAGGGCCGTGAGCACGATCAGAACTCCCATCAGATCGAGCATGTCCATAAGCCCACCTCGATCAAGAAATCGCCTTCCGGCGGATGCCACGCGCGTAAGCAAAAAGCGTGCAAACATCCGGCGATTATTTTTTCAAAGAATTCCAGGGGGGATTTCCTGCAATCGTCCTGCCGTGAGTAAATCGGGAAAAGAGATTGGGAAGAAAATTTCCCAGGTTTTCTTTTGAGCGTTCCTCGTGATAGGTTTTCGGGAAATCGCCTCGGGGAGGGAAAGCCCATGTTTCGGATCGGCGAGATCCTGGACCTGGCGGTCCGCATCGAGCAAAACGGCGAGAAGACTTACCATCAAGCGCGGGAGCGCTTCGGCGAAGAAGAATTGCGGGAGCTTCTCTCCTGGATGGCCGCGGAGGAGGCACGCCATGCCGCGTGGTTCTCTGAGCTGAAACGAAGAGTCGAATCGGGTCGCGGAAACCCCTTCCTCGAGGAAATGACGCGCCAGGTCCTCGACGACCTCGTCGCCGGCAGAAGCTTTTCTCTGGAGGAGGTCGATTTCGAGGCGATCGAAGATCCCGCCCGGCTGATCGAGGTCTTCTTGGGCTTCGAGGAGGATACGGTCCTTTTCTACGAGATCCTCTCCTCCTTTGTGGAGGAGGAAGAGACCCGCCGGCATCTCGAGGCGATCATCGCCGAAGAGAAACGGCACATCGAAAAGCTCGAGGAAGTCCGGGGCGAACTCGCGCAAACCGCAGAGGAGCGACCCTGAACCCTTGCGCCCGGCCTGCCGCGAGGAGCAGGATCCAAAACGCCGCCGCGGCTCCCGGGGCGGTCCGTCCGCTGACGAAGGCCGAATCCAGGAAGCAGCCTCCGCCGCCCCCGCCCCCGCTTGCGGCTGCTTGGGGGACCGAGAAGTTCGTGCAGGAGGCCGCATAGGTTTCAAGATCGAGCAGTGCGCTCGTCGATCCCACGCTCACGGTGCAGGCGAAGCTGCCGTCGAGCTCGCCTCCGCTGAAGGTAACGTTGTAGACGCCGGGCTCCAAGATGGGGATCGCCCAACCGCCGCTTTCCCCGGTCACGGCGAAAAAGGCGCCGTGATCGGGGGTCACCCGCACCTCCGCCAGGCCCTCGCCGGGATCGTAGAGGCCGTTGCGGTTGGTGTCCTCCCAGACGGTCCCGACCAGGAAGCGGTTGTAATGGTCGGCCCAGGCCGTGTTCGCCGCGGCGAAGTTGCCGGTGATCACCTGCGGGCCGACCTGGGTCGCCGGGTTCGTCTCGGCGGCCACGGCGTAGCCCGCGTTCGTCCAGTTGCCGCTGATCCCCATGATGGCCCGGCGGTGACCGGGCGGATCCTGCATGCCCTCCGGCCCGAAGCCCCAGTCGATGTTGAAGGCCGCGTGTCCGTAAAGGGCGTTTCTCGCGTAGGAATAAACGATGCCGGCGGCCGAGGTGTACTTGAAACCCGCTTCCTGGATGCGCACGAATTGGCCGTCGTGGGTCTGGCCGTCGATCGCGATGAGGTAATCGCAATGCGCCCGGGCGGCGGCCCAGAGCCGCGCATCGAAGGCCGCGGGCGGCCTGGCGGGAATGGCGGCGAAGGCTTCCTTCATCGCCTCGAGGTTCACCCCGAAAAAGAGAACCGCCTGGCGCACATCGGGGTTGTTCGCCGCCAGCTCCGCAAGCCACAGCCCCTCGCGCACGGGGTTGGCGCGCGCGCGGTTGGCGAGCCAGAGCAACTGCTGCTCGTTTCCGTCCGGGTGGCGGCCGTCCGCCGTCTTGTGGTAGGTCCATTCGATCTCCGGGGCGCCGGAGAGCGCGGGCTGTGGCTCCCCGCCTACGATTCGGAAATCGTCCGCGGCTTCGACGACCGGAGGGTCGGGTTCGGGGAAATACACTTCCGCGGCGGCCGGAAGTGGCCCGGAAACGAGGAGCAAAACGAAACCGAGGGCGGCGATCCAAAGGAAGGCGGATTTTCGCATCGTTCGCAGGTTCATGGGAGCAGCGGCGAAAGAAGGGTACAGCTAATGCAAAGACTCCTCCGGTGCAAGAGGGAAATGATGGGAAAATCATCCCCCAGCCGGTTTATCGGCTTCTTCGGCCTGCGATTGAGGCGATTTTTTCACGGCGACCCGATGGGTCCTGAATCTCCGCGCCGGCGAAGGGGGGGGCGGATCGCGCCGGCGGTGCTATCGCTCATTGCTGTGGGGATCTTCATCCCCGGTACGGCCTCGGCCTTCCGCCCTTTCCCGCATCACGCACCGGGGGAGATTCTGGTGCGCGCGCGCTCTCGATCCTCCCGCGGCCGCAAGGCGACTGGGAGCCCGGGCGATGCGGCCGCTGCCGTTCTCCGGGTTGCAAAGGATGATCCTGCCGGCGGGCGTGAGCGTCCCCGAGGCGCTCGCCGTTTTGCGCGGGGACCCCGAGGTCCTTTACGCCGAGCCGAACGCCCTGCGCCGCCTGAACAAATCCCCGGATGATCCTCTTTTCCCCTCGCTTTGGGGCCCCGAACGCATGCGCGCTCCGCTGGCCTGGGATTCCCTGACCGACTGCCGGGAGACGGTCGTCGCCCTGGTCGACTCCGGCCTCGACACGACCCACCCGGATCTGGCGGCCAACCTCTGGGTCAACCCCGGCGAGATTCCCGGAAACGGCCGGGACGACGACGGAAACGGCCGCGTGGACGACATTCACGGCTGGGATTTCCTCTTCGAGGATCCCGACCCTCGGGACGCCAACGGCCACGGCACCCATGTGGCGGGAACGATCGCCGCCGTGGGCGATAATGCCGCCGGGGTCGCGGGCCTGTGCTGGCGCGCGCGGCTCATGGTGCTCCGGGCCTTCGACGCCTCGGGTACGGCGACCGTGGCCGACCTGGTCGAAGCGCTCGCCTATGCCCGGGACATGGGCGCCCGCATCGTGAATGCGAGCTACACGGGCGAGCTCGCCTCCCAGGCGGAAAAGGAGGCCCTCGAAGCCCTCGCGGCCGCAGGCATCCTCGTCGTGACGGCGGCCGGAAACGACGGCCGCGACATCGACCGGGAACCGGTTTACCCCGCGGGCTACGATCTCCCGAACCTGCTCGTGGTCGCCGCCTCCGACACCTCCGACCGACCGGCCGCCTACACCAACCGCGGCGTGCGCCGGGTGCACGTCGCCGGCCCCGGGGAGGCGATCCTGAGCGCGCAGATGGGAGAGGAGGAGGCGCTCCCGCTCCAGGACTTCGAAGGCGGAACGGGCGGCTGGGTGCTTGAGCCGCCCGCCGGGCGCGCGAGCCCGGGTTTCGACAGCCTCTGGGCCCTCGCCGACAGCCCGGCCGGGAACTACGGCGACGCCGTGAACGTCTTGCTCGCCTCGCCCTCCTTCGATCTATCCGGGTTCGCGGGCGGGACGCTCGAGTTTTTTTTGCGCCACGACATCGCCCCCGACGGAGACAAGCTTGTCGTGGAGAGTTTTCCCGGTGCGGCAGGGACCTGGACTTCGCAGCAGGTTTGGACGTTCGGGGCCGCGGGAAGCGCACTTTACGCCCAAGGGATCGACGGGCGTTCGGCCGGCTGGGTCTTCGCCGCGGCCTATTTCGACGACCCGGATCTTCAGACGGGAAGCCGGGTGCGCTTCCGCCTCCAGACGAACGCCGCCGGCACCGCCGACGGCTTCGCCGTCGACGAGGTGCGGGTGCGGGCCCAGCGGCCGGGGCAGGACACCTACGGGACGCTTTCGGGCACCTCCATGGCGGCGGCTCACGGCTCCGGGATCGCCGCGCTCGTGTGGGCGAGCGATCCGGCGCTGACGGCCGGGCAGGTGAGGCAGCGTCTCGTCGACGGTGCCGAGCGCACCGCCGCGCTCGCCGGCCGGGTCTTCTCCGCCGGACGACTCGACGCCTATCGCGCCGTGAACGGCATCCCGGCTCCTCCGGCCGCCTTCACCGCCCGCGGGGTTTCGGGGGCGCGAATCGACCTCTCCTGGCAGGGAGGCTACCTCGGGGCGGTGCAGATCCGCCTCGAGCGGCGCCGCGCGGAGGGGACCGATTTCACGGAGCTCGCCGTCGTGGATGCGGCGGCATCCGGATGGTCGGACACGGCGGTGGAGGCCGGGGTCTCTTATGTCTACCGTGCATGGGCGGACAACGGCAGAAACCTCTCCGATACCGCGGTCGAGGCCGCGGCGACGGCGGCCGCGCCTGCATCCTCCGGCGGGGGAGGCGGAGGCGGGTGCTTTCTCGACGCCTTATCCGTGGGAGCGGCCCCGAAAGGCGTGAAGCTTCCCGCTATCGAGCGTCGACCACCTCGCTGATCTGGCGGATGGGGGCGATGTCCGTGAAGTTGGGGATGTCGCCGCGGAGCGCCCCGCCCGAGGCCGCCACCCCCTTTTCGTAGCCGTCGGCGGTCTCGAAGTAGAGGTTTCCGATGCACACATAGGGGGCGGGTTTTCCCTCGCCGCCGGAGAGCCCCTTCAGCACCTCGGTGCGCACGAGGCCGAAGGGTTGGAGGAGCCGGAAGACGAGATCCATGTGCGTGGTCCGGTAGTAGTCGAGATCGAAGCGTGCCCCTTGCCGGTTGGGGTACATGACGCTCACCTTGTACATCGCTTTCCTCCCTGAAATTCGTTCGGCGGATCGCCCTGATCGCTTTCGCCCGCCTTTTCCGGGATGCGGTGGCGGCGATCGCCGGTTTCGAGAAACAAGCCTTCTTCGGAAAAGCCCATCCGCGGCGAAAGTTGCACCATGGCCTGCTCCGTGAACCGGATGCGCTCGCCCTCGTGCGTGAGGTAAAGGGCCTCCCCGGAGACGAAGAGGGATTGCGGGTCGAGGGGGAATTCCATTCCGGTGTTCAGCCGCAGGCGGATCTCTTCTCCGAGCAGGACTTCGCGCACGAAAAGCGCGGTGTCCTCGTAAGGGAAATAGACCTTTTCGAGGCGGGCGCCGTGCCGCTGGCCGACGTAATAGCCGCCCGCGTCGCGTCGGATCGAACGATGAAAATAGGCGCTGATGCGCGCGTTGCGGAAGGGGCCGTGGGCGTTTCGCCAGCGGCCGCGGCGGTCGAGCCAAAACACCGCCTTTTCCCGCGGCACCACGATCACGCCCGGCTCTTCGCTCGGGGACTCTGCGGGCGGGTCGACCACGTCGCTCCTGCTTCAGGGGGACCCGCGGCCCCGGCCGTGCCGGAAAGCCGCATGGCCGACGGCCTCGATGCGGGTCGCGGCCTGAAAGACGGCATGCAGGCTGAAGGGCGGAAGCTCTTCCTCCGGCCGTTCGCGCAGCAAGGAGAGCAGCGGCGCTCCCGCCGCCGCGAAGCCGAGGCGTCGGCAGGCGAGGGCGGCTGCGGTTTCGGCCTCGAGATCGATCTGTTCGAGCGGCATCTCGCCGCGGTCGGGAAAGCCGGCCTCCTCATCGCCTCCCAGGTGGCCGCAGAAAAGATGCGCGAGCTCGACGGCCAGCGCGGCCAGACGATCTTCCGGGTCCAGGGCTTGCGGCAGGCGGATCAAGGCGCGCATGCGCGCGGGAGGTGCCGCGGCACCCAGGCTGCGGCGCAGCGCCGGGGTCAGCCGCAGCGTGCGTTCGCCCGGGGAAAGGGAAGTCTCCGTCAACGTGACGGCCAGCCGCTCGGCGGCGAGTCGTTCCGTCAAGGCCTCGAACATCCTTGCGGCGCTCTTTTTCGCCTGCGCCACCGACGGCGGTCTGTCCAGGAGCGGCGGAGGGCCGACGGTGTCGGCGATGTCGAAAACGAAGACCACCGGGGACATCGGGGCGAGGATGGCGATCGGCCGCGCCTCCGGCCGGATGCGGCGCCGGCGGCGGGTGACCCAAGCGCGGGCGGTCGCAACCTCGGTCGCCTGCGGGTTCTGCAGATAGATGAGGAAGGCGTTCAGCGGCGTGTAGCCGGGAAAGCGGCAAAGGAATTCCCAAAGCGCGAGAAAATCCCGGCCGCGCTTCCACCGGCCGGAGGCCCGCAACAATTCGTCCACGCCCCCCGCGGGGCCCTCCCAGGGGGGCTCGCGGGAATCCTGCCCGGTCCTTTGCGTGTCGGCGTCCTCGAAGAGGGGAAGTTGCTCGGTCATCCGGCCCGTTTTCGCTCAGGATCCCCCGCGTCGGGGATGAGGCAGTGTAGGCGGAGAGAGACGCCGTCGTCAAGGCGGCCGAAGGTTTGACAACCTTCCGCCCGATGCTCAACATCCGGCGTTGCACCGAATCCCATCACGACGCAAGCCGTCCAAATTCCGGCGGCGGCTTTCAGGAAAGGAGATGCGCGATGATCGGAAAGAAGCTGAACGACGCCCTGAACGAGCAGATCAAGAACGAACTGGAGTCTTCTTATCTCTACCTTGCCATGGCGGGCTACTTTGAATCGCTCTCCCTGGAGGGCATGGCGAACTGGATGCGCGCCCAGGCGCACGAGGAGATGACGCATGCCATGAAATTCTTCAACCACGTGCTGGAGCGCGGCGGCCAGGTGGAGTTGAAGGACCTCAAACTCCTCAAGTCCGGCTGGAAGTCGCCGCTCGAGGCCTTTCGCGACGCCCACAAGCACGAGCAGTTCATCAGCAGTCGGATCGACGCCCTGATCGCGCTCGCCCGCAAGGAGCAGGAATTCGCCAGCGAGCCGCTGCTCGCCTGGTTCGTCAACGAGCAGGTGGAAGAGGAGGCCAACGCCGGGCGGATCGCCGAGCAGCTCGGCATGGTGGGGACCGACAAGCCGGGGTTGCTGATGATCGATCGGGAACTCGGCACGCGCCCCTTCCCCGCCGCCAGCCCCTTCAATCCCCAGGCCGTGGTCGCGGCGGAGTGATGCGGAGGGGGGAAGCGCCCGAGACCCCGTCGGCTCGCCTCACGGGATGATGATGCGCGAGCCGGGGGTTTCGATCCGCGGAGCGGTCTGCTCTTCCTTCATTTTTTTCAGCTCGGCGGACAGGCGGCGCAGGCCGGCTTCAATCGCTTCGGGAAAACGTTTGAAGGCCTGCGCCAATTCCTTGGCCGGAATCGGCGCCTGGAGGGGGAGCGGACCGTGAGGGGTCTCAAGGTGGGTTTCCCCGATGAAGATCGGCTTGCGGGTCTTGTCGGGCAGGCCATCCGGGGTGACCGGAGTGAGCCGCTTGACGATCCCGACCTTGAGATCGGTGAAGGTCTCCTCGAGGTAAAGGTTGGCCCGGTCCAAAGCGAGATCCGCTCCGGGGGGTTCAGGGCTCGGGCGATCTTCTGCGCGGGATTCTTCCATGGTATTGCCTCGGCTGGAGCGATGGGATAAAAGCTTCTTCCCTGTCACCTATCAGAATCGGGACCGCCTGGCAAACGGCCCGGAATCCACCTTTCCTCCCCCGGCGCAACGGGGGGGAAAATCATCCCTCGAGGAGGTGCGGCAATGGCCAAGCGTGTGGTGCTGGACAGCGACGAATGCGTGGGTTGTCAGACGTGCGTGGAACTCTGTCCGGAGGTCTTTTCCTTCAACGACTCCACGGAGAAGGCGGAGGTGATCAAGCCCGAGGGCGGCCCCGAGGACTGCATCGAGGAGGCGATCAGCTCCTGCCCCGTCGAGTGCATCAAGTGGGAGGAGTGATCGCGGCACGAACCGGATCGGGGCGCAGGTCGCGGCGAAGCGCGGTGTGCATCGTCGCCGCCGAGGCGAGGCTGCCGGCGGTGAGACCGAGCGCCCCGATCAGGCTGCCCGGGGTGTCCAAAGCGAGGGCGAGGGCCGCAGTCGCAAAGGCGGCGCACAGCAGCACGGCGTGGCCGAAAAGGACGACCCGCGGCCGTTTCAGCGCCGCCGCGAGTCCCTCGCCGCGGGCGCGCAGCGCGACCGCGAGGGGAAAAAAGACGAAAAGCGCCGCCGTGCGTCGGATCCAGGGCAGGTCCACGGGATCGAGGTTCTGCAGCGTCACGTAGTAAAGCCGGTCGAGACCCGGAAGCAGGAAGATCAACGGCAAAAGCCCCAGCCCTGCCCCGGCGGCCAGAGCGAAGCGCAGCGTACGACCGCGGTTTTCCGCGACGGGGGGAAAGGCGAGCACGAGGGTCTGGATGCGGGTGGCGCTGAAAGCCACGGGACTGGCCAGACCGAGGGCGAGGTAATAGACGGGCAGCATGCGCTCGGGTTCCGGGGCGCGGGCGAGGATCGCGGCCACGACCACGGCGGCGAAGGTGAGAAAATAGCCGCCGAACGTGAGCGGCAGGCTGAACTCGAAGATCTCCCGCAACCGGGGGGGGGCGCCGTCGAGTGCGGGCTGGCGCGCCAGAAAGGGACGCGCCATGGCCCGGGAGACCAGAGCCTCCAGCGCGACCGGAAGGCTGAGCGCCACCACCGCCCACACCGGACCCACCCAGCCGGCGAGACAGAAGAGCGGCGTGAGCGCCGCGGTCAGCGCGACCCGGCCGATCGTCGCCACGCTCGCCAGGCCCGAGGCCTGGAAGGTGTACATGGCGACGAAATAGGGGATGCGGCTGAAGAAGAGGATCTGAAGCGGGATCCCGGCCAGAAGACTTCGGCGTGCCGGGGCGGCGATCGTGGGCGGAAGCCCGATCAGTTTCTCGAAGATGACGACGGCGACCGGTTCGAGACAAATCAGGGCTTGCAAGGCCGAGGCGCAGAAGCCGGCGGCGAGTGAGACGCGATAGAACTGTCGATATCCCTCGCGGCTGCGGGCGAAGACCATTCCCGTGGGCACGAGGCTGATGGCGAACATCCCCAGGAAAAAAAGGACCGTGTTCGCCTGGGCCAGACCCGCCAGATCGAGCGTTCCTCCGGGGCCGCGCGCGGCCACCATGGCGACGAGAGGGTAGCACAGCGACTGCGAGGCCGCCTGCAGGGCGAGCGGCAGGAAAAACCGCGCCAATCGGCCGTAGCCGGGCGGAACGAAGGGTTCGGTGCGGGCCCCGTTCATGAACGATCTTCGAACTCCCCGACGAGGCGGACTTCGCGCTCCAGGCGGACCCCGAAGCGCTCGAAGACCCGCTCCTCGATGCGGCGGATCAGGCGGTAGACATCCGCGGCCGTCGCGCCTCCCCGGTTCACGATGAAGCCGGCATGCTTGGGGCTCACCTGGGCGTTTCCCACGCGCTCCCCCTTGAGCCCCGCCTCCTCGATCAGGGCGCCGGCGTAATAGCCGGCGGGGCGTTTGAAGACGCTGCCGCAGGAAGGCAGATCCAGAGGCTGACGGCGGCTGCGCATTTCGAGGATTTCCGTGACGCGGCGCCGGAGGACGGCGCAGGAACCCCGCTCCAGGCGCAAGCGTGCCGCGGTGATCAGCACTCCGTGCAGGTCGGGGCTTTCCCGGTAGCCGAAGGAGAGCCGGTCACGCTCGGCTTCGAAAGGATGCCCTTCGAAGGTGAAGCCCCGGACCGCAACCACGAAGTCGGCGATTTCGCGCCCGAAGGCCCCGGCGTTCATCTGCAGCGCCCCCCCCACTGCCCCGGGGATGCCGGCCAGGGGCTCGAGTCCCGCAAGACCGCGCTCCACCGCGGCGACCACGAGGCGGTGGAGCGCGCAGCCCGCTTGGACCTCGACCTCGGGATCCGCGAAACGCATCCCGCCGAGGGCCTCGCCCACATGAAGCGTGACCCCCGGCCAGCCGCGGTCGGAGACGAGGACGTTGCTGCCGCGGCCGAGGATGAAGAGCGGCAGGCCCGCTTGCCGGACGGCACGCAGGATCGCCGGCAGATCCTCCTCCCGGGTCGGGGCGACCCACAGGGCGGTCGATCCGCCGATCCCGTAGGAGGTGTGGGGGGCCAGGGGGTGGTCGGCACGGATTTCGGCCCGCGTGCGGTCCCGCAGGAGGGCCGCCAGTGCGGCAAGATCGCGGGCGGAAGGAGGCGGCTTCATCGTCGGGCCTCTAATCACAGAAGCTGCACGAAATCAATCGGCGCGCCAGGCGTCGGGTGCGGAAACGGAGGGCAGGGTTGGAAACGCTGATCGCCGCTGTCGGAGCGCTCCTCGCCTTTCTTTTTTTCTTTTTCGCCCTCGGGGTGCTGCGCCGTCCCGAGCGGCGTACGGAAGGCCCGGGCGGCTGCGCACGCTGCCGCTGCGGAGGCGCGGCTTCGGCTTCCGCGGAAGCCTCCCGCTGCCGGCAAGCGGATGGAGACCTCCGCTGAACCCCCCGTTCCCCTTCAGCGGCCGGGGCCGGTTTCCCCGGAGGACGGCGCCTCCACCAGAGCGGGAATCTCAGACCAGCCGCTCGCCCGTTCGACGCCCGGCTCCTTTTCAAACCCGATCCGCTTCGCCCCGGTTTCCCGCGCCGCGGCGGTCACCTCCCCGGAGCCGATGACCGCGGCGATCGGGATGCCCGTTTCGCTCAGGCGCCGCAGGGTCGTCCCGCCGCGCCAGGAAAGAGCGACGGCGCGGGTAAGCCCGTCCTGCTCGATGCGTCGCCGGGCGATTTCCCGGCCGAAGAACCGGGTGACGAAGAGCAGGCCGAAGCTGCGCTCGAGCCGCTGCAGGGCCGCACGGCAGGCCGCGCTCTCCTCGGGCCGCAGCGCGGTTTTGAGCACGGATTCCATCTCGATCACCACGAGCGGCTCCCCGGGGGCGAGAACCAGCAGTCTTCCCGAGGCGTGCTGATTTCCCGCCCGGGCCGCGAGCTCCAGCCGCCCCGGCGCCTCCGGGCGGAAGCGGAAGTAGCCGAAACCGTCGCCTCCGGTCAGGATTTCGACCGGCTTTTCGCCGGCGATCGTCAGCGTCACCCGTTTTCCGCCGGCGGCGGCGAAGAAGGCCGTGGTGCGCACGGCGAGCGTCACCGGGCGTCCGGCGACGGCCACGGCGTCGCCGACCTCGAGGCCGGCCGGCGCCGGAGCGGCGGCGGAAAGCACGCCGAGCAGCACGCCGATGAGGATACCGATCCGGCGAGGGGTTGCGGTCATGGAGGTTCCTTCGCGAGGCGAGGGATTCTGCTCCCCGGGGATCGCGGTGTCCAAGGCCCGACAAGGCCGCGGCACCTTGTCACCCCGGCGGCTCTTCGAGTAGCATGAGCGTGCGCCGGAGGAAAGGGTGAGCCGGCGCGGAGCACAGCAAGCCATGGCCGTCGGGCGTCTGCGATCCCGCGTTTCCCTCTCCGGCGTGCTTCTCGCCGCGGTGCTGGCCGCGGCCGGGGTCGCCGAGTTTCGGCTGCACTGGGTGGAAAGCCTCCTCGGCGCCTATCTCGCTTCGACCAATGCCGAGCGGCCCGAGTCGGGGCTGATCTGGGAGCAGGGGCGCCGCACCCAATCGGCGCTTTCGGTCGTGGAACAGCTGGCGGGCGACCGGGAGGCGCAGCAGCGCCGGGCCCGCAACGCTGCAAGTCTGGGCGAGCTGCTCGCCCTGCTCGCCCCCGGGCAGGCGGTGATGCTCTCCGCGGAGCACTTCCGCGAGCTCTACCAGAAGCTGCCGCCGGCGCTCGCCCACGAGCTCCTCTCGCCCTTTGAGCTCCTGCGGCTTGCCGGCGAGGGACGCTGGAGCCGGACCTATCTCGAGCGCTCCTCCGACGGGCTGATGATTTATCTTCTCGAGCCCGGAAACCATGTGCTCCGGCAGTTCCGGCTCTCCGATGCGCCGCTCGCCTTGGCGGCGCGGCGCAGCGAGGGGGTGGAGCGGACGCTCGAGCAGATCGCCGCCTTTCGGGGCCGGATTTACCCCGCCGAGCGTTTTTTCGCCGCGCTCTCCGAGCTGGGCGAGGAGGAGCGCCGCGGCGTGCTCCCCCAGCCGGAGCGGCTGCTCGGCGTCGCCGCGCAGATCGTCCGTGTGGGCCTCTCCGACGAGGCTCTCGGGGGCTTCGTGGAACTCGGCTTCGAAATCCGCACCCCCTCGGGTCCCCGCGTGCTTTCGCTCCCGGGCCAGGATTGGGCCGTCTGGCGGCTGCGGGCGCGTATGGAAGGCAGGCGGGAGGCCGGGGGGCCTTCCTCCCCCCTTTCGCCCGCCGATGCGAGGGGGCCATGAAACGGAGCCTGCGCTTGCTCCTCCAGCTCGGACTGTTCTCGGCCGGGGCCGCCGCCGCGGCCGCCTGGGTCTACGTTTTCTTCGTCCTGCGGGACCTGCCGCGCGTTCCCGAGCCCTTGAGCCGCATTATCGAGACGCCGGCGACCGAGATCTACGCCGCAAGCGGCGAACGCCTGCTCGTCCTCGGAGGAAGAGAGCTCGTCCCCCTGCACCGCATTTCCCCCCATTTCCTTCAGGCCGTGATCGCCGTGGAGGACCACCGGTTCTGGGAGCACCGCGGGATCGACAAGCTGCGCCTGCTCAAAGCCTTCTGGGTGAACCTTTTCCGCCGCGGTCGTCTCGAGGGGGCCTCGACGATCACCCAGCAGCTGGCGAAGAACCTCTTTTTCACCTTCCGCCGGACCTTCGAGCGCAAGTTCCGCGAGATGCTGGTCGCCTTGCACATCGAGGCCCGCTTCGGCAAGTCCGAGATCCTCGAGGCCTACGTGAACCAGATCGCCTTCGGGGTGGGAGCCCTGGGGGTCGAACAGGCGGCACGCTCGTTCTTCGGGAAGTCCGCCTCCCAGCTGACGCTCGCCGAGGCCTCGCTTCTCGCCGGGCTGCCCAAGTCGCCCACGCGCTACAACCCTTATCGCCATTTCGAGCGGGCGAAGCAACGCCAGCGCACGGTGCTCCGCCGCATGGTCGCCACCGGCGCCGTCACCGCGGCCGAGGCCGAGGAGGCCTTCCGCGCCCCGCTTGCGCTCCGGCCGCGGTCCCGGGAAACCCCCGCTTCGGGCGGCTACTTCCTCGACTGGGTCATGAAGGAGCTGGAGGATCGCTACGGCTCGGATGTCGTCCATCACGCCGGCCTCAAGGTCTTCACCACGCTCGACGCCCGGATGCAGGCCCAGGCGGAGGAGGCGTTGACCGCAGGGCTCGCCCGTCTCGACCCCCTGCTCAAGCCCCCGCCGGCCGCGGAGGGCGAAAGCCCCCCTCGGCTCCAGGTCGCGCTCGCGGCCGTCGAGGTGCACTCCGGGGCGGTGCGCGCCCTGGTCGGCGGGCGCGATTACGCGGAGAGCGAATTCAACCGCGCCGTCCAGAACAACCGCCAGCCGGGTTCGGGCTTCAAGCCCTTCGTCTACTATGCCGCCTTCGAAAAGGCGGGCTTGCACCCGGCCTCGGTTTTCGTCGACCAACGCGTCTCCATTCCCATCCCCGGGCAACCCTCCTGGACCCCGCGCAATTTCAGCGGCGACTACGAAGGGCCGATGATTCTCAAGCGCGCCCTCGCCCAGAGCGTCAATTCCATCGCCGCGCAGCTCGCGCAGCGCGTGGGGACGCCCGCGATCATCGACGCCGCCCGGCGTTGCGGCATCAAGAGCCCGCTCGCCGCGGTGCCCTCGATTGCGCTCGGGACCTCGGGAGTGAGCCCGCTCGAAATGGCCTCGGCCTTCGCCACCTTCGCCTCCGGCGGCATTCGGCACGAGCCCTTCGCGATCCGCCGCGTCGAGGATTCGAGCGGGCGCATTCTCGAGGAGCGGCTGATCGGCGGGCGGCGCACGATCGATGCCGCGATCGCCTTCCAGGTGGTGGACATGATGCGGGCGGTGATCCGCGAGGGGACCGGCCGGGCGATCCTCCAGCTCGAGTTCCGGGCGCCCGCCGCCGGCAAGACCGGAACCACCGACGACTACCTCGACGCCTGGTTCACCGGCTTCACCCCCACCCTGAGCGCGAGCGTCTGGGTCGGCTACGATCGCGCCGCACCCCTGCGCGACGCCAACGGGCGCGGCCTGACGGGCGGACGCGCCGCGGCCCCCCTCTGGGCGGAATTCATGAAACGGGCGACCGAAGATGAGCCCCGGCGCGAATTTCCCATCCCGCCCGACATCCGTTTCGTGACCGTCGTTCCCACGACCGGCGAGCCCCCGCCGCCGTGGGGCGGCCGGGGGATGGAGGTCGCCCTGCGGCTCGGCCAGGCGCCCTCCCTCATCCCGCGGCAGGAGGATCCGACCGTGGCCGTACCCCCGGGGTCCGGTCCGTAATGGAAACCCCATGATCCGCACCCTGAAACTGCTGAACGCCGGTCTCTGGACGGGCCTGGCGGTGGTCGGGCTCGGCGGGTTGCCGCTGCTTTCGGCCGTCCACCGTCTGGTGGGCATGGAAGGGATGCCGCTCGTCGCCGCAGCGGCCCTTGCCGCGGCGGCGAGCGGTTCGGCCTGGGCCTTCCGCCGCCGGGCGCAGGCCGGTCTCCGGCGCCGCCTGCAGGCGGCCGATCGTGCCTGCCGCGAGGGCCTCCTCGAGGAAGCCGAGGAAATCCTCGGAGACACCCTGTCCCGGCTCGAGGGCGCCGCGGTATCCCCGGCGGCGCGAAGGCGCATCGAGCGCGAAATCGCCGCCCGGCTCGCCCGGCTTCTCCACGAGCGGCCGCGGCCGGCCGAAGCCGAGGATGCCTCGCTTCGCCCCCCTCCGGAAGAACCGCCCCGTCCCCTCCGGCCGGCCGAGCGCCGGCTTCCCGGGATCGCCGAACGCGCAATGGAGCCCGAGGATGAGGAGGTCCGCCCGGCCGGGGAAACGGCAAGCGGGTCCCCCGCGCCGACCGGCGGAGCGCCTCCCGATCCCCTTCCGGCCGTGCCGGAGCCGCATGCTTTTCCGGCGAGCTCTTCGCGCGGGGCCGGGCAGGATCCGGGGGAGAGAGCCTTCCGATTCCCGACAGCCGCGGAGGGGCTCGAGGAGGAAGAGGAGGAGCCCCCGCCCACGCTCTGGGAAAGGGGTGAGGCTTTTCGTCCGCTCGGGCGATTTTTCTCCCGGAGCCGGGCCGCGGTCCAAGCCTTTTGCCGCGCTCGGCGGGTTGCCGGCGTTGCGTTTCCCTTCCCGCGACGGAGGTTTCTTGCCCGATCGGGGCTTGTGCTCGCCGCGGCCGTCGTGCTGGCGGCGGGGGGGAAGGTCGCGATCGACTTCCTGCAAAGATCCCCGGCGGGGGAGACCTTTTCCGGCGCCGCCCCTCCGCCGCCGGCCGAGAACCTGCCCGCCGCTCTCCAGCCCTACACGCTCCAGGTGGCCGCTTATCTCAAAGAGGAGACCGCCCTGCGGCGCGTGGAAGAACTGAAACAGCGGGGGCTCGAGGCTTACCTCTCCACGGCGGAGCGCGGCGGCAAACGCTGGTACCAGGTGCGGATCTCCCATTTCGCCGATCCCCAGTCGGCGCGCGAGGCGGGACGCGCGTTGCGCGAGAAGGGCTGGATCGAGGATTTCTACGTGGCCAACACCGCCCGCTGAAAAAGGGCGGGTTCCGGCCGGCAAGAGGGGAAGAGAATGGAAAACCGCAGGGTCCCGGCGGCGGGGAGGCCGCCCCTTTCCGCCCGGCGGGCGCCGCGGGGGAACCGAGAGGCCGGGGGCCGGGCGCAGCCGGCTTCGGGGTCGGATCCGGCGCGTCTGGCGCTCGAGGATCCCTGGATCCGCTGCCGCGCCTGCGGCGCCGGGATCGCGCGCCCCGCCGATCGCATCGCCGTGGGCGGCCGCCACCGCCACCGTTTCGCCAACCCCTACGGGATCGTCTTCGAGATCGGCTGCTTCGCCGCGGCCGAGGGCTGCACCGCGGTCGGAAACCCCACGGAGGAGTTCACCTGGTTTTCCGGCTACCGTTGGCGGGTGGCGCTGTGCGCCGCCTGCCGGGTCCACTTGGGCTGGCGCTTCTCCGCCGCGGCGGGAAAGGGGTTTTTCGGCCTGATCCTCGAGCGCCTGGTCGAGCCGCCCCCAGGGTAGGGGGCTTCAGCCCCGAGGGCCGTCGGCGGCGGCCAGCCGGCGGTAGATTTCCTGCACTCGGGCCCTCGTCTCCGCGGGCGTCCCTGAATTGTCGATCACCCAGTCGGCGCGGGCGCATTTTTCGGCGAGCGGCATCTGGGCGCGGATGCGGCGGATCGCCTCCTCGCGGTCGAGTCCGTCGCGGGCGGCCAGGCGCTCGAGCTGGAGGTTCTCCGGAAGCCAGACGACGATCACCCGGTCGCAGTCCCGATCCATCCCGGTTTCGAAGAGGAGCGGGACCTCGAGGAGGACGATCGCCGCATCCGGCGAACGCGCGATTTCCGCCAGGCGCCGCCGCACCGCCTCCCGGACGCGCGGGTGCACGATGGCCTCGAGCGCGCGCCGCTCTTCCGCGTCGCGGAAGATCCGCGCGGCAAGGCCCTTGCGGTCGATCCGGCCGTCGGCGAGGAGAATTCCGCGGCCGAAACGGCAGACGGCCTCCTCCCAGCCCGGCGCGCCGCGTTCCAGGGCCTCGCGGGCGAGGCGGTCGGCATCGATGCGCCGGGCGCCCAGCTCCTCGAAGATGCGGGCGACCGTCGACTTGCCGCTGGCGATCCCCCCCGTGAGCCCGACGACGATCACGACCCCCTCCCGCGTTTCCTTCCCGGTCGCCACTGCTATGTGAGGCCACGGCGGTTGTCAACCCGAGTGCGCCTTGCAATTCCTCCCGCCTGCCTTAGAGTCCTTCAAGTTTACGGCCGCCCTGCGGGTGGGGTTTCCCCAGGGCCCGACGAGGACAGGAGGTGCCGTGATGTCTTCCGAAAAAGAAAAACTGCGCATGGCCGCCGATGTTTGCTCTTACATCGACGAAGAGCAACAGCGGATCCAACTGGAAATCTGCCTTCCGGGCGTGAAGAAGCAATCCATCCAGCTCAAGGTCCGCGACGACAGCTACAACCTCGTCGCCCCGCGCGAGGACTTCGATTATGTCTCCGCCGCCGCCTTTTGCTACCCGGTCGACTCCCGCAAGGCGAAGGCGTCGTACAAGGACGGCGTACTCAAGGTCTCGATCCCGCTCAAGGATCCGATGGAGGGGGCGCGGACCGTGAAAATCAGCTGACCCTCGGCAAACGCCCGCCGCCGGGCCGGAAACGGCCCGGCGCTTCCCGCCTTCTTCCCGATTTCCCCGCGGGTTCGCCGCAAAAAGCGATTGACAGCGGATCGCTTCTCCGTTTAAGAAGGCATCTCCGGTTTCCTTCGGAGTCGTCTTGTTCCCTTACCGCGAAACCGAACGTTTCCAACCCGCAGGCGGGCTGCCCGCTTTGATCCGGCCGTCCCTACCTGCCGCGGGTCACGGCTCCGAGAAGCGGGAAAAGAGGAGCGGCGTCGGCGGCGGATCCCTCGGTCTACCGGCGATGCCGGGTGACGCTGTCCCGGTTCCCCAATCCGCGGGAGAAGACCCTTCATGACGACCTCGA
Source organism: uncultured Desulfobacterales bacterium (assembly GCA_938048455.1). Taxonomy (GTDB): domain Bacteria; phylum Desulfobacterota; class Desulfobacteria; order Desulfobacterales; family SpSt-501; genus SpSt-501. The sequence continues at coordinate 29,471 of CALIUY010000005.1, forward strand.
CGAACGACCGAGCGCTCCGGATGATTTTGCTTTCCGCCGCGTTGATCCTTGTGTTTTCGGCCTTGGTCCTCGGGGTTCACGGCTCGGCCCCGCCGGTGGCGTTCGATCCCGAACCGGGTCGGCCCCGGGCGGACGTTATCCGCATCGACGGCTTGAAGCGCTTCGGCCCACTCGAGCGGCCCGCGGTGACCTACCTCCACGAGAAGCACACCCGGGCGCTCGCCGCCCGAAACCTCGACTGTCTTTCCTGCCATCTTCCGGGGGAAAAAGCCCTCTCCACGAAGTTCAAACGACTGGAGGACGCCTCCCGCGAGCAGACGATGGCGGTCTACCACACGCACTGCACCGGCTGTCACCGCGAGACCGCCTCCCGCGGCGAGCGCTCCGGGCCCGTCTCCTGCGCCGGCTGCCACCAGGAGCGGCCCGTCGCCTCTTCCTGGCGCGACATCGGGATGGACCAGTCGCTGCACTACCGCCACGTGAAAGCCCAGGAGAACCGCTGTGAGACCTGCCACCACCAGCGTGACCCGGCGACCGAGAAGCTCACGTACGTGAAAGGGCAGGAAAACAACTGCCGCTCCTGTCACCGGGAGACCCCGGTCGAGAAGGTGCGGCCGCTGCGGCAGGCGGCCCACGAGCAGTGCATCGACTGCCACCGCCGGCAGATCGCCCGCCAGAAGGAGGCGGGACCCATCCACTGCTCCGGGTGTCACGACCCGGCTCTTCAGGCGCGGATCGAAAAGCTGAAGGAGGTGCCGCGGCTGCTGCGCGGCCAGCCCGACCAGACGCTCGTCAAGGCCGCACGACGCAACGCCCCGCCGATCGACCCGGCCGAGCGCGTGAACCTGGTCCCCTTCAACCACCTCGGGCACGAGAGCTACGTCGACACCTGCCGCGCCTGCCATCACGTTACGATGGAGTCCTGCGCCGCCTGCCACAGCCTCGAGGGATCGAAGGAAGGCAAGTTCGTCACCCTCCAGGCGGCGATGCACCGGGCGACGGCGCAGCCGAGCTGCATCGGCTGCCACAACGCCGCGAAGGCCAAACCCGCCTGCGCCGGCTGCCACGACGCCATCCCGGTCAAGGATCCGCCGGATGTCGCCGGCTGCGCGAGTTGCCATGTGCCGAAGCCCGAAGGCCTGGAAAAAGGCGCCGACCGCCAGGCCGTGGCGCGCCGCCTGATCGAGGCCCGCCAGGTTGTGGCGGCGACCTACGCCGAGGAGGAGATCCCGGAGAACGTCGAGATCCGGGCCCTCAGTCGGATCTACGAGGGGGTGAAGCTTCCGCACCGGCGCATCGTGAAGGCGCTCGCCAAGGGTGCCTCCGAGAGCCGGCTCGCGGGGGCCTTCCACCGCGACCCCGGCACGCTCTGTCAGGGGTGCCATCACCACAGTCCGGTCGCCAAAAAGCCGCCCGCCTGCGCGAGCTGCCACGGGCAACCCTTCGACCCGCGGCAGCCCGGTCGGCCCGGACTGCAGGCGGCCTACCACCTGCAGTGCATGGAATGCCACCGCAGCATGGGGATCGCCAAACCGGCCGCCACCGACTGCACCGGCTGCCACAAGGAAAAGCGCTGAGCCGGGCGGACCGGCTTCCGCGCAAGGTGAGGTTCGTCGCATGTCGATTTCGCGAAGACGATTTCTCGGCTGGATGGGAGCCGCGGGCGCCGGTTTCGCCGCGGCCGGTCGCGCACACGCCGGCTCCTCCCCGCGAGGCGCGGCGAACCCCGAGACCCTGGGGGTACTCTTCGATGCTACGCGCTGCATCGGCTGCCGCAAGTGCGAAGAGGCCTGCAACCGGGTCAACGAGCTTCCCCCGCCCGAGCGGCCCTTCCACGATCTCGGCGTGCTCGAAAAGCGGCGCCGCACCGACGCCCGCACCTACACCGTCGTCAACCGCTACACGGGGATCGAAGGCGCCCGGGGGCCGGTCTACCGCAAGATCCAGTGCAACCACTGCCTGGAGCCGGCCTGCGCTTCGGCCTGTTTCGTGCGCGCCTTCACGAAGAACGCCGACGGCTCGGTGACCTACGACGAGTCGGTTTGCGTCGGCTGCCGCTATTGCATGATCGCCTGCCCCTTCGAGATCCCCGCCTACGAGTACGACAAGGCGTTCACCCCGCGGGTGATGAAGTGCACCTTCTGTCACCCGCGGCTCGTGCAGGGGCTGCTTCCGGGCTGTGTCGAGATCTGCCCGGCCGAGGCGCTCACCTTCGGCCGCCGGCGCGACCTGTTGCGCATCGCTCGGTCGCGCATGGCGCAATCCCCCGGCCGCTATCTCGATCATATTTACGGCGAGTTCGAGATGGGCGGGACGACCTGGCTGACGATTTCCGGGGTGCCCTTCCGGGCGATCGGGATGCGCGAGGATCTGGGGACCACCCCGGCCCCCGAGCTGACCAAAGGCGCCCTCGGGGTTGTCCCCGTGGTGGCGGCGATGTGGCCCGTCCTGCTCACGGGAATTTACGCCATCAACCGCCGTCGGGACCGGATCGCCCGCGAGGAGCGCGAGGCGGCCGTGGCCGCGGCGTTGGCTCGGGCCGAGGCCGAGGCCAAGAAAAAGCTCGCCGAGGCGCTCGCCAAGGCCGACAAGGACAAGAAGGCGGCCGTCGAACGCGAGGTGAAAAAGGCCCTCGAGGAGGCGGCCCGCGCCCGTACCGAGGCCCCCGCCCCGGCATCCCCGGAAGGGGGCGGCGAAACGAAGTCCGGCTGAGGAGAAGCGACGATGCAATTCCCCAAGGTCACCCTGGAGCGGCCGCGCTGGACGCCCTTCAACATCGTGGCGGCGATCATCGTCGTCGTCGGTCTCGTGATCACCGGCATCCGTTTCACCCAGGGCCTGGCGGCCACGACCCGCCTTTCCGACTACAACCCCTGGGGCATCTGGATCGGCTTCGATCTCCTCGTCGGGGTCGCCCTCGCCGCCGGCGGTTACGTGACTTCGGCCGCCTGCTACCTCTTCGGCCTGAAGCGTTTCCATACCGCGGTGCGGCCGGCCATCCTGACCGGGTTTTTGGGCTATGCGCTCGTCGTGCTCGCCCTGCACTACGACGTCGGCCGGCCGTGGCGGCTGCCCTATCCCTTTCTCGTGCAGCAGGGGACGACCTCGCTGCTCTTCGAGGTGGCGGCCTGTGTCGCGCTCTACCTGACCGTGCTCTTCATCGAGTGGACCCCGGCCGCTTTCGAGTGGCTCGGCCTCAAGCGGGCGAGAAACCTCGTCGTGCGCCTGACGCTCGTGCTGACGATTTTCGGGGTCGTGCTCTCGACGCTGCACCAATCCTCGCTCGGGGCGCTCTTCCTGATCGCCCCCTCGAAGCTCCATCCGCTGTGGTACTCCCCCTATCTGGCGCTCTTCTTTTTCGTCTCGAGCATCGTCGCCGGCCTTTCGATGGTGATCTTCGAGGGCGCGCTCGCCCACCGCTATTTCCACCACAAGATGGACGAGACCCACCGCCGCGAGGCGGACGGGGTGGCCCTCGGCTTCGCCAAAGCGGCTTCCTGGGTGCTCGCCGGCTACTTCGTCCTCAAGCTCGTGGGCGTGGCCCAGGCCGACGCCTGGCACCATCTGGCGAGCGGCTACGGGGCCTGGTTCCTGCTTGAGGTGGTCGGCTTCGTGCTTTTGCCCTGCTTTTTCTTCGCCGTCGGGGCGCGGGAGAAGAACCTGAGGATCGTCCGCTTCACCGCCGCCTGGGCGGTGCTCGGCATCGTGATCAACCGCTTCAACGTCGGCCTGATCGCCTTCAACTATCACCTGCCGGCCGAGGAGCGCTATTTCCCGCACTGGATGGAAATCGGAATTTCGCTCTTCATCGTGACGATCGGCATTCTCGCCTACAAGTTCATCGTCCGCCACATGCCGATCCTCTACGCGCATCCGGATTACGAGCCGCACTGAACCGGCGGCCGGCGAAAGGAACGAGCGTTCCATGGGCGAAGGGGTTCACAGCCTGCACGAGTTCATGCTGCGCACCGAGAGCATCACCTACATCCTGATCGCCGCGGCTCTCTGCGGCTTCGTCTTCTTTTGGCGCTTCCTGAGCGAACGGGACGAGGACCGGGATTACCTCGGGGCCGACCGGCCCGGCGGGGAGGAGGAAGGGCAGGGTGGGGCGCATCACTAGTCGGATCGCGGTGCACGCCTTCGGAGGGGACCGTCCATGTATGAATTCGTGACCGGACCGCTGGCCTGGCTGGCCTTCGCCGTCTTTTTCGTCGGCAACCTCGTGCGCCTCGTGCGCTACGTGCGGGGGCTCGACTGGAAGCTCGACCGCGTGACCTACGGGACGAACATCGCCTACGGGGTGCGGGGCGCCCTGCGCTCGATCGTCTTCTGGCTGATCCCCTTTGGGACCCACAGCTGGCGCAACAACCCGGGATTCACGATCCTGGTCTTCACCCTGCACGCCGGCCTGATTTTCACCCCCCTCTTTCTCCTCGCCCACAACATCTTCCTCCAGGAGCGCTGGGGGTTCAGCCTCTGGTCCATGCCGGGGGGACTCGCCGACACCCTGACCGTCGCCGTCCTGGTCTCGGCCGCCCTGCTCGCCCTGCGCCGGATCGCGCTCCCGGAGGTGAGGCGGATCACGAGCGCTTACGACTACGCGCTCCTCGCCGTGGCCGCGGCCCCTTTCCTGAGCGGCCTGATCGCCCGTTACGCCTACGCGAACAGCGAATTCTGGCTCATCGTGCACGTGCTCTGCGGCGAGATCTTCCTGATCGCGATCCCGCTCACGAAGCTGTCGCACTTCGTCCTCTTCTTTGCGACCCGCGCCCAGATCGGCATGGACTTCGGCATCAAGCGGGGCGGCATGAAAGGCCGCGGCCTGCAGTGGTAGGCGGGAGGCCAGGCCGGCGGTCCCGCCCAGCGAACGGAGGTTCAAAAGAGTCATCATGCCCGAGGGAAAACTCTGCAACCGGCAGCCCGTGACGACGCTCGAACAGCTCCAGGCGCTGCTCGCCGACAAGGGCGGAAAGCAGTACTACGAAGAGATGAACCGCCTCGAGGTGGACGCCAAAGCGCTCTGGGACACCATCCAGCGCACCTGCAAGTCGCGCATCCGCACCTGGCTGGAGATCTGCACGCACTGCGGCCTGTGCGCCGAGAGCTGTTTCTACTATCTCGCCAACCACAAGGACCCGAGCCAGGTTCCGGCGTACAAGATCCAGAGCACGCTGGGCGAGATCATCCGCCGCAAAGGGCGAGTGGACAACGCCTTCCTGCAGTACACGATGGACACGGTGTTCGCGAAATGCACCTGCTGCAACCGCTGCGCGATCTACTGTCCGCTCGGGATCGACACCGGGGTCATGGCGAGCTACACCCGCGGGCTGCTCTTCTCGCAGGGCTTCACCCCCTGGGAGATGAAGATCGGCTCGGGCATGCATCGCATTTTCCGCGCCCAGATGGACGTCACGACCGAGGACTGGGTCGAGACTTGCCAGTGGATGGCCGAGGAGACCAGCGAGGACTGGCCGGGCCTGGAAATTCCGATCGACAAGGAAGGCGCCGACATCCTTTACACGGTGAACGCGCGCGAGCCCAAGCACTACCCGGAGGACATCGCCCAGGCCGCGATCCTCTTCCACGTCGCCGGGGAAAACTGGACCGTCCCCAGCGAAGGCTGGGAGGAGACCAGTCTCGCCATGTTCGCGGGCGACTGGGAGGGCTGCCGCCAGCAGGTGCAGAGCGTCTACGACGCCATGGCCCGGCTGCGGCCCAAGCGCATGGTGGTGACCGAATGCGGGCACGCCTACCGTGCGACGGTGATCGAAGGCCCCTACTGGGCGGGGCTGCCCACGGGGAAGACCCCCGTCGAAACCCTCCACTACGTGGAATGGGTGGCCGAGGCGCTGCGCACCGGAAAGCTCAAGATCGATCCCCGCAAGAAGATCAAGGAGCCGGTGACCTACCAGGACTCCTGCAACTACATCCGCAACGGCGGGCTGGCCGACGCCGCGCGCTACATCATGAGCCGGATCGCCGAGGACTTCCGCGAGATGGGCCCGAGCCGCGAACACAACTTCTGCTGCGGCGGCGGCGGCGGGTTAAACGGCATCGGCCGCTACCGCGAGCAGCGCAACATCGGACTCAAGGTGAAACGCGACCAGATTCTCGCCACCGGGGCGAAGCTCGTGGTCGCCCCCTGCCACAACTGCTGGGATGCGATCCGGGATCTCGAGGAGATCTACCGCATCGGCATCCGCTGGACCTTCCTCAAGCCGCTCTTGATCAACATGATCGAGGTGCCCGAGCACCTCCGGCCGAGGGAGGAGTGAGTCCGATGGACAAGGTGCAGATCGCCGGCGACGGCGCCCTCACTCAAGGGGGCAAACCGGTCGTCACCGACCCGTTGCTTCATCTGGGGAGCCGGGTCGAACTCGACCCGGGATTCACCTTGCGGAGCTTCTTCCGCATGATCGAACGCTACCCCGACTTCTCCCGCCTGAACGCCTTTCTGCCCGAGTGCCTCGAGCTCTACCGTGCCTGCCCCGCCGGGGAGTGCACCGCCCCGGGGATCGGCCGCCTCGAATTCTACAAGACGGTCGAGATGAGCGGCTTTCCCGGCGAGCCGCGCCTCGAGATCTACCACACCCTCTGCGGCCGGGAGGGGGAGACGGCCTGCGAGATCCGCGAGCTTCCCCTTGAGCACCTCCTCGACCTTCCCCTGCGGATCGGCAAGCTCAAGCACGTCGTCTTCGGCGACCGGGTCGACGTCCTCGAGTTCGACACCGTCTTCAATCTCTTCGAGTTCATCGAGGGGATCGTCTGGCAGCTCAGCTTTCACCGCAGCCCCAAAGAGTGTGCGCTGAGGAGATGAGCCATGTTCAAGAAACTGCTCTTCGCGACGACGGCGTCCCCGGTCTGCGACAACGCGGCCAAGGTGGCCTTCGACCTCGAGATGAAATGGGAGGCCAAGCTGATCCTGCTGCACGTGCTCGGCATCCCCAGCCGCGGCTTCGGCCTGCAGGTGGTCGATGTGCGCACCGGGGAAAAGGAGCAGCCGAGCCCCGACTACCTCGAGTGGGTGACCGAGGAGCTGAAGACCACCTACGCCGCCTTCCTTGAAGAGAGCAACGCCCGGATCGTCACCGCGATCGGTGAGCCCTACCGGGAGATCCTGCGGCTCGCCCGCAAGGAGGACGTGGACATGATCCTCATGGGGGCCCACAGCCGCGACGAGGAGGTCGGCGCCGCACGGCACCGCCAGGTGGCCGGAAGCACGCTGCGCCGGGTCGCCAAGGCGGCGCGCTGCCCGGTCGTCATCGTGAACCGACCCTGCACGACCTGCTGGAAGCTCTTCTCCAACATCGTCGTCGGGACCGACTTTTCGAAGGCCTCGGAGTCGGCCCTGCTCTGGGGCTACAAGCTCGCCCGCGAAGTCGGGGCGAACCTGCACGTGTTCCACGCGGTCGACATCACCGCCGGGGGGTTGACCCGGCCGGCCGGGCAGACGGATCTGGAGCAGCGCATCCAGGAAGCGCGTCGTCGCATCGAGCACCATCTCCTGCCGAAGATCAAGGGCTACGAGAAAACCACGGTCGAGGTCTGGGAGGGCATTCCCTACGTCGAGATCCTCAAGTTCGCCCGCGCGCGGCAGGCGGACCTGATCGTGATGGCCCACCACACCCGCGAGGTCGACCCCGAGGAGGCCGAAATGGGCAGCACGGTCGAGGAGGTGGTCCTGCGCTCCTCCTGCCCCGTGGCGAGCGTGAATCACCCGGACAAGGTGGCCGATCTCCTCTGACCCCGCGCGAGGCGGCGTGGAGAAAAAGCGCATTCTCTTCGTCGACGACGAGCTCGACATGCGCATCTACCTCGCCACCGTGCTCCGCACTGCGGGCTACGAGGCGAGCGGCGCGCGAAACGCCCGCGAGGCGCTGGATGCGGCCCGGCGCACCCCGCCCGACCTCATCCTCATGGACGTGATGATGCCGCAGGCCGGAGGGGTCGTCCTTTACCAGGAACTCAAGAAAGACCCTCGCCTGCGCGACATCCCCGTCGTGGTCCTGACCGGAGTAGGCGAGAAGCCCTTCGCCCACCACCTGCGCATGCTGAACCTGCGGCTTCCGGAGCCGCTGCCCCCGCCCGAGGGCTACCTCGAAAAACCGGTCGAACCCGACCGGCTGCTCCAGACGATTGAACCGCTGCTGCGGCGGTAGGCGGAAGGCTCCCATGGAAGACCCCCTCGAGAGCGGCCCCCCCCTCGCCGTCCCCGCCTCGGAGCGGCGGCTCCTTCTCGCCGACGACGAGGAGGGCATCCGCCGAGTGCTCGGGATCACGCTGGCCGACGCGGGCTACGAGGTGCTGACCGCGGCCGACGGTGAGGAGGCGCTCGCTGTATTCCGCCGCGAGCGCCCGGCCATCGTGCTCGCCGACATCCGCATGCCCGGCATGGACGGGATCGAGCTGTTGCGCACGATCAAGGCCGAGAGCCCGGAAACCGAGGTCATCCTGATCACCGGCCACGGCGACCTGGAGCTCGCCATCCAGAGCCTGAAGCTCGAGGCGACCGATTTCGTCACCAAACCGATCCAGGAGGACGTGCTCGACATCGCGCTCAAGCGCGCCCGCGAACGTCTGGCGATGCGCCGCCAGCTGCGGGAGTATACCGAAAACCTGAAACGGCTGGTGCGCAAGCAGGCCGCGCGCCTGGTCGAGCGCGAACGCCTGGCGGCCGTCGACCAGGCGATCGAGGGCTTCTCCTCGGCCTTCCGAGGGCTTGCCGGGGATTTCGAAGGGGGGGTGCGCTTTTTCAACGATCTGCCCTGTTTCGTCTCCGTGCACGACCGGGATCTCGTGGTCGTTTCCGCCAATCCCCTCTACGAATCCCGCCTGGGCGACCGAATCGGCCGGCGCAGCTGGGAGATCTACCCCGAACGCCGCAACGACCCCTACCGCTGCCCCGTGGCGCTGACCGTGGAATCCGGCCGAAGCCAACGCCGCCAGGAGATCCTCGAAGCCGCGGACGGCACGCGCTTTCCGGCGCTCGTGCACACCGTGCCGATCCGCAACCGCGCCGGCGAGGTCGAACTCGTGCTCGAATTCGCCCTCGACATCTCCGAGGTGACGCGCCTGCGCGAGGAGCTGCGCACGACCCAGGAGCGGCTCGCCGCGCTCGGCCTGATGGTGAGCTCGGTCTCTCATGGGGTCAAAGGGATCCTGACCGGTCTCGATGCCGGGCTCTATCTCGTCGGCTCGGGACTTTCGCGCAACCGCCCGGAAGAAGCCCGGGAAGGACTCGAGATCGCCACCGAAATGGTCGAGCGCCTGCGGCGCGTGGTGCTCGACGTGCTCTCCTTCGCCAAGGAGAGGCCGCTGGAGGCGCGGCGCATGAAGGTCGCCGCCTTCGCCGAGGCGCTTCTTTCGATGGCCGCCCACAAGGCCCGCCGCCACGGCATCGAGCTCGCCGCCGAGATCTCCCCCGAGGCGGGGGAGTTCGCCGTGGACGAAGGGATCGCCCTGTCGGCGATGCTGAACCTCTTCGACAACGCCGTGGACGCTTGCCTCGCCGCTGCCGACGGCAAACCGCACACGATCCGCCTGCGGGCCTTCGGGGAACCCGATGCCGTGGTCTTCGAGGTCGAGGACGACGGGGTGGGGATGGACGATTCCGTCCGCGGACGACTCTTCGAGCTCTTCTTTTCCTCGAAGGGCAAGGCCGGGACGGGGTTGGGTCTCTTTCTCACCCGCCAGGCCGTGCTGCGGCACGGCGGGGAGCTCGAGGTTCGCTCCGCGCCGGGGCGCGGCTCCTGTTTTCGGGTGCGGTTTCCGAGGACGCCGCGGCCCGCACCCGGCAATCCCCCTCCGCCCCCCTAGCCGGTCTCTTCCCCTGTCGGGGCGGCGTTTGCCCCGATGCGGCGTTTTTCGGTATAGTGGAAGCCATGACCGGGCTCTTCGCCGCCATCCAGCGCAGCCTCGCCGCGAAGCTCATCTTGAGCGTCGGCCTGATCCTACTGCTCACCATCACCACCTGGTCTTACTTCAGCATCGCCTATCAGAAGCGCAGCCTCGAACAGCAAGTCGTCCAGCACACCGACACCTTGGGGGATGCGATCAAGCTCGGCGCCCACTACGCGATGATGCTCAACGCCCGCGAGGACATCAACCAAATCATCACGAACATGGGGCGTCTGCCCCAGATCCGCAACATCCGCATTTACAACAAAGAAGGGGCGATCAAGTTTTCCAATCGTTCCCAGGAAGTCGAGCAGGTGACGAACATCATGTCCGAGGCCTGCCACATCTGCCACCACTCGGAGCCCGCGCTCGTCGAGGTGGGGCTGCGCGAGCGCATCCGCTATTTCCGCGACGAGGACGGGCAAGCCGTCCTCGGGCTGATCAGCCCGATTTACAACGAGCCCGGATGCGCAACGGGGGGCTGCCACTTTCATCCCGCCGACAAAAAAGTGTTGGGCGCCCTGGACGTCGTGGTCTCGCTCGCCGGCACCGAGGATGAAATCCGCTTCATGGAAAAGGGGGTCCTCGGACTCGCGCTCGCCGCCTTTCTCGTCACCTCGGCGATGATCTTTCTCTTCGTCCTGCGCTTCATGAACCGGCCGATCCGCACCCTGATCGCCGGGACCCAGGCGATCTCGCGCGGGGACTACGGCGTGCGCCTGACGATCGACCGCACCGACGAGATGGGGCAGCTGGCGGCGGCGATGAACTTCATGTGTCGCGAGATCGGGGAGAAACAGGCCGAGCTCAACCGTCAGCGCGACGAGTACCTCAATCTCTTCAACAACGTCCCTTGCGTGATCACCGTCCAGGACCGCAACTTCCGTCTGCTGCAGTACAACCGCGAGTTCGCCGATCTTTTCGATCCCCGCCCCGGCGATTTCTGCTACCACGCCTACAAGGGCCGAAGCGAACCCTGCCCCCACTGCCCGGTGGAGAAGACCTTCGCCGACGGCAAGATCCATCTGAGCGAGGAGCGGGGCATCCACAAGGACGGCTCGCCCGCCTACTGGATGGTCAAGACGACTCCGATCCGCAACGCCGCGGGCGAGATCGTCGCCGCCATGGAGGTGAACCTCGACATCACCCATCTGAAGCAGCTCGAATTCCTCCTCGAGCGCTCGGAGCGCAAATACCACGAGATCTTCAACAACATCCCCAACCCGCTCTTCGTCCTCGACGACGAAACGCTCGAAATCCGGGACGGAAACGAAGCGGTGGGGCGCGTCTACGGGTTTTCCCGGGAAGAGATCCTCGGCCGCAATTTTCTCGAGCTTTTCCCGCCCGAGGAACGTCCCCGCATTCAGGAGCGGATCCGGCGCTCGAACGTGATTCACCAGATGCGGCACCTGCGCCGAGACGGAAGCCTGTTTTACGTGGACATGTGGATTTCGCCCGCCGAATATCCGGGACGCCGGGCGCTGCTGGTCACCACGAGCGACATCACCCAGCGGCTCGAGACCGAACAGCAGCTCATCCAGGCGAGCAAGATGGCGACCTTAGGCGAGATGGCGACGGGGGTGGCCCATGAGTTGAATCAGCCGTTGGCGGTGATCAAGACGGCGAGCCGTTTCTTCATCCGGAAAATCCGCGCCGGCCAAGAGATCGCCCCCGAGGTGCTCGCGACCATGGCCGAGGAGATCGACAGCCACGTCGATCGGGCGAGCCGCATCATCAATCACTTGCGGGAATTCGGGCGCAAAAGCGAGCAGGCGCTGCAGCCGGTCGCTCTGAACGAGGTCCTGCGACGCACGGCCGAGATGTTCAGCCAGCAGTTCAAATCCCGCGGCATCGAGATCCTCTGGGATCTCGAGGAGGGGCTGCCGGCCGTGCTCGCCGAGACCAACCGCCTGGAGCAGGTCTTCATCAATCTGCTGATCAACGCGCGGGATGCGATCGAGGAGCGGGTTCTCGCCCATCCCCACTCGAAGGGGGAGAAGAAGATCTTCGTCAGCAGCCGGCGCAACGCGGGCAAGGTCCTGGCCCGGGTGGAGGACACCGGCACCGGCATTCCACCGGCGATTTTGGCCCGGATCTTCGAGCCCTTCTTCACGACCAAAAAGGTGGGCAAGGGGACCGGGCTCGGCCTCTCCATCAGCTATCAGATCGTCCGCGATTTCGGGGGGACGATCCGCGCCGAATCTTCGCCGGGCGGGGGTGCGGTCTTCGTCGTCGAGCTTCCGGTCCAGGAGGGGTGATGCCCGAAACCGCAGGGGAAGACCGTCGCATCCTGCTGGTCGACGACGAGCCCGGGATCCGCCGGGTCCTTTCGCTCACGCTTGCCGATGCCGGCTGGGAGGTTCTGTGCGCCGAGAACGGCGAGGAGGCCCTGGCGCTTTTCCGCGAAAAAAAACCGCCCATCGTGCTGACCGACATCAAGATGCCCGACATGGACGGCATCGAACTTTTGCGCCGGATCAAGGCCGAAAGCTCCGAAACCGAGGTGATCATGTTCACCGGGCACGGCGACATGGAGCTCGCCATCCAGAGCCTGAAGCACGAGGCGACCGATTTCGTCACCAAACCGATCCACGACGAGGTCCTGGAAATCGCCCTCAAGCGCGCCTGCGAGCGCATCGCCCTGAGGCGCCGGCTGCGGGAGTACACCGAGAACCTGGAGCGGCTGGTCGAGGAGAAGGCGCGCCGGCTGATCGAGGCCGAGCGGCTGGCGGCGGTGGGGCAAACGGCGGCCGAGCTCGCCCACACGATCAAGAACATCGCCAACGCCTTGGGGGGGAGCCTCTTCGTGCTCGGCAAGGGGATCGAGCTCGAGGAGAAGGAAACCCTCCTGCAAGGCTGGGGAATGGTCCAGCGCAACGTCGAGCGGATCAAGACCCTCGCCCTCGACCTGCTCCACTTCGGCCGTTACGCCGTCGTGCAGCCGGTTCCGGCCGACCCCAACCTTCCCGCCGCGGAGGCGGCGCGGCTCCTCGAGGAAAGGCTGCGCAACGCGGGGATCGCCTTGACGGTGGAAACCCTGCCCGATCCCCGTCCGGTTCCGCTCGATGCCGGGGCGATCCAGCGTGCGCTCGTCAATCTCCTGACCAACGCCGTCGAAGCCTTCGAAGAGCTGCCGGAAAACGACGCCCGGGAAAGACGGGTCGCGCTGCGTGTGCGCTCCCTGCCGGAGGGGGGCGTTCTTTATGAAGTCGAGGACAACGGCTGCGGCATGGAGGAGGAGGTCCGCGGCCGACTCTTCCAAGGGTTTTTCACCACCAAGGGCACGGCGGGTTCGGGGATCGGTCTTTGGCTCACGCGCCGCATCGTGGAGGGGCACGGCGGGAGGATCGCCGTCGAAAGCCGCCTCGGCGAAGGAACGCGCCTGCGGATTCTTCTGCCCGCCGCCTCCGAGGCTTCGCGCTAGGACGCCGCCCGCCCCGCTTTCAGCCGATCGTGTTCTTGACGATCCCGATCAGCTTTTCGGGGTCGAAGGGTTTCTTCACGAAGGCCACCGCGTCCTTGACGGCGTGGTCGCCGTCGATTCCGCTGATCACGATGACCGGGATGTTTTTCAACTCCCGGTCCTGGCGCAGCTTGCGGTAGAACCGCGGCCCCCACTCGCCGGGCATCTGCAGATCGAGGGTGATCAAATCCGGCTTCTCCCGGCGCACGACCTCCAGCCCCTCCATGCTGCTCGAGGCCGTGCAGGTGGCGTAGCCGTTGTCGCTGAAGACGGCCTGGAGGTAGCGGACGATCACCGGGTCATCGTCGATGATGAGGATTTTTTTGGGCATCGTCGGTACTCTCTTTGCGGTTCGGGGCGACGGCCGCGCTCTCAGCTCCTGCGGTGGCACTCCCCGCAGACGATCGGTCCCTGCCGCCGCTCGAGGTGGCAGCCCCGGCAGTTGCGGTGATAGGCCTTGCGCAGCCCGGGCCGGCCGCCCTCGTCGGCCAGGCCGTGGCAATCCGCGCAGCGCCGGTCCTCGGAGGATTCCTCCTCCCGGCGCTTGCCGTCTTCGTAGACGTGGTGACACTCGTTGCAGGCCTCGATGCCGGCCTTCGCGTTGTGGGCGTCGTGCAGGAAGACCGCAGGCGGCCGCTGCGGACGGGGGAAGGGGTCGGAGGAAACCTGTTTCATCTCCTCCTGGGACCGCACCCCCATCCCCCCGAAGACGGCCAGGGCGACGGCGGTCAGGACGGTTGCGGCGAGGCGTTTCATCGCGGCCTCCCCCCGGTCAGGGTTTTTCCATCACCTGGTAGAGGATGTCTCCCAGAAACCGCGTCTCCACCCCCAGTTCGTAGTGGTGGATGATGTCCTCGATGCCGCTGTGGCAGTTGTGGCAGGGGGTGATCACGACTTTCGCCCCTTTGAGCTTGGCGGCCGCGATCTGCTCGGCTTTGACGCGGTTGCTCTCGACGCGGTGTTTCTTGTAGGGCGGCCCGCAGTTGATCACCCCGCCGCCCGCACAGCAGCAGTAATTGTGCTCGCGGTTGGGCTCCATTTCGATCAGCTGCGCGCAGGTGCGGCGGATCACCGCGCGCGCCTTCTCGTGCAGCCCTCCCCCGCGCACCACGTTGCAGGGGTCGTGCAGGGTGACCGGCTCCTCGAACCGGCGGGCGACCCGGATCCGCCCCTCTTCGAGCAGCTCGTGGTAGAAGTCGATCGCGTGCACGATCGGGATCGGGGGCATGCTCCAGCCGAGCCAGCGGTTGCCCACGTCGTAGACCGAGCGGAAGGCATGGCCGCACTCGCCCATGACGATGCGGTTCACGCGCAGGCGGGCCGCCGTCTCGAAGTGCGCGCGCTTGAGACGCCCCATGAGCTCGTTGTCGCCGACGAACATCGCCATGTCGCTGTTGTCCCAGCCGGGGGTGGCCGGCATCGTCCAGTCGACGCCCGCCACGTGGAGGATCACGGCCGCCTGGTAGATGAGCTGCGCCTGAAACTTGGGCTCGGGGCCGATCACCGAATAGAGAATGTCGGCCCCCTCCTTTTCGAGCGGGATGCGCAAATCCGGGATCTCCCCCCGGGCCTCCTCTTCCTGCCACATCAGGGTGTCGATCCACTCGTCGTCCTTGACCCACATCTGGTTCAGGGTCGCGGCATGGCTGTGTGCGGTGTCCTGGATGTAGAGCGGGGTCACCCCGAGGAGATGGCAGATCCGGCGCACGACGAGCATGAGGTAAGCGACGTCGATGCCGAAGGGGCAGTACATCGCGCAGCGCTTGCAGAGGTTGCAGTGCGTGGAGGCGATGATCCGCGCCTCTTTGATGAAGTCGGGGCTGACCCGGCCGTCCCGGCGGAGGATCTCCCACAGGGTTTGTTTCACCTTGCCGACCGGGGAATAGGCGGGGTCGCGGTCGCGGGAGAGAAAGAAGTGGCAGGCCTCGGAGCACAGGCCGCAGTGGATGCAGGTGTCGACATAAGCCTTGAGCCGGGCCCCGGTCTCCCCGGCGAGCACGCGGCGGATGATCCGGCGGATCCGCTCCTCGGTCAGGCCGGCGATGCCGCGTTCCAGGCCCTCGTCGACGGTTTTCGCCGGGGGCGGTGTCTTGGATCCGGTCATGGGCGAACGCCTTTCTTGCTTTCCTGAGCCTCCGCCTTCACCAATCCCGCGCGTGGCGCACGGCCCCGAATTCGCTTCCCATGTAAGCCCGCGTCAGGGGGGCGAAGAGCATGTGGCGGATCCGCGTGAAAGGAACGGCGACGAGCATCGCCTCTCCGCTCAATACGTGCAGCACGGTGAAGAGCCGCACGTCGAACCATTGCAGGTAGGCGATGACGCCGGTGACGAAGGGGGCGGCGGTCAGCAACAGGATCCCGTAATCCGAGGCCGAGGTCACGTAGGCGACCTCGGGAACGACTCGGCGGCGGGCGAAGAAGAAGAGGCAGCCTCCGATCACGACGAAGGACATCCCGATCGCCCAGTCGTCGGGGAGCGCCGGCCAGCTCACGTTCCAGGCCTCCTCCCAGAGGACGATGTGGGCGAGGAGAAAGATCGGGGTCAACAGCAGACAGAGATGAAAAGCGAAGGTGACGGCCGTGAGGGCGGGGTGGCGGCGCCAGTTCGTCGCCGCAAAGGGGACGACCCAGTGGGCGATGGAGCGCAGGCCGTAGCGGAGGCTGAAATAGGTGAAGAGGAAGCGCTCGCGGCGGCGGGCGAGCAAGAACAGCTCGAGGAGGCGATAGAGGCTTCCGCCGACAAAGACGGCGAAGGCCGCCCACAGCAGCGGTCCGGTCGCCAGGCGGTAGAGCTCGTTCATCGGTTCAGACCTTTCCGAAATCGGCGAGCGGGAGCACCCGGCGGCGGAAAACCCCCTGCTCGAGGCTGCGCAAAAGCAGTCGGTCCCCGTCGGGGCTGAAGACCGGGTCCCAGGCCGCCTCGGCGGCAAGCTCCCAGGGCCGGTCGTCGAGGAGATAGCCGAAGCGCCCCTTGTCCTTGAAGCGCACGCAGACCCGGCTTCCGTCGGGCGAGAAGACCGGGGAGAAGACCATCCCCCGCCTCTGGTTCCAGACCCGGCCGTCGACGGCGACCGTCCAGCGGCCGGCCTCCTTGAAGCGGGCGGCGAGGCGGCCGCCGTCGGGGCTGAAACAGGGATCGCTCACCATCTCGCCCGCGTCCGCCTTCCACGGGCGGCCGTCGACGGCGACCGTCCAGCGCCCGAAGGAGGGGGCGACGACGGCGGCGATCCGCTTTCCGTCCGCGGAGACCCGCTGCTGCCAGAGCTGCACGAAGGGCCGGTCCCAGAGAATGCGGCCGTCTTCGGCAAGCCACCAGCTTCCCCCGCGCCGCACGGGGGCGAGCACCGTTCGGCGCTGCGGATGAAAGAGAGGATCCCAGACGCAGGCGAAGGTTTCCTCCCAGGGCGTTGCGTCCACGGCGATCGTGTAGTCGCTCGGCCCCAGGCGCACCGCGGCGGCAAGCGAGCCGCCGTCCGGCCGGAAGGCGGGGCTCCAGGCGTTCATGAAGCGCCGCTCCCAGGGACGACCGCCCACGGCGGCGGTGTAGATCCCTTGCCGGTACTTGAAGATATCCCCCTCGTTCAGCGGCTCGGTCTGGACCACGGCGGCGCAGGAGGCGCCGTCAGGGCTCAACAAGGGGTGAGTCAGATTGGGGAAGCTTTCCTCCCAGGGGACATCGTCCACGGCCATGCCGTAGGCCATGTCCTGCTGGAAGGCGACGGCGATCCGGCCGCCTTCGTCGCTGAAGAGGGGGTTCCAGACGAAGGAAAAGCGGTTCTCCCAGGCAACCCCGTTCACGACCACCGTCCATTCGCCCTCCCGGCTGCCGAGAGCGACCAGGCGCCCGTCGGGAGCGTAGCGCAGATGCCAGAGCTTTTCGTAGGGCTCCGGCCAGGTCTCGCCGTTCACGCAGACGGTGAAGCCCTCCTGCCCGAGGCGGACGATCGCCGCAGCGGCATCGCCCGAGGGGCTCGCCTGGATCTCCTCCACCCCGAGAAACCGTTCGCGCCAGGAGGACAGCGGGAGGTCGAAAATCGCGGGGTTCCAGCTCCCATCGGTGAACCGGTTCATGCCCGCTCCTTGGTTGGGGTCGGCTGGAGAAGCAGGAGCGACCCGCCCGGCGGCGGGGAGAGATGCGGTCAAGACCGCCGGGCGATGTGCAGAGCCTGAAACCGAACCGAGTTTATCCGGGGCTCCCGGAAAATGCAAGCGCGGGAAAAGCCTTGAAATTCTTGACAGACCTCCCGCCGGTTGGTAAAAAACCTCTTTCCTTTTTCCCTCGAAAAGAGGCGCAAGCCATGGTCGACTTCCGTTTCCAGGAGATCTTTCCCCTCCCCCCGGAGGAAACCGCTTATCGGCGGCTCACGACGGAGTTCGTGGGCTCTTCGAGCTGGGCCGGTCGGCCGATCCTCACGGTCGATCCGCAGGGGTTGGCCGAGCTGGCCTTCCAGGCTTTCACCGACGTCGCCCACCTCTATCGCCCTTCGCACCTCCGACTGCTCTCGCGAATCTTCGAGGATCCCGAGAGTTCTCCGAACGACCGCTACGTCGCCCTCGAACTTCTCAAAAATGCGGTGATCGCCGCCGAAAAAGTTTTTCCCATGTGTCAGGACACGGGCACGGCGATCGTCATCGGCAAAAAGGGGCAGCGCGTCTTCTCCGGCGATGCCGACGCGGAGGCCCTCTCGCGGGGCGTATTCCGGGCCTATACCGAGGGGAACCTGCGCTACTCCCAGAACGCCCCGCTCACGCTCTACGAGGAGGTGAACACGGGCTCCAACCTGCCGGCGCAGATCGAGCTTTACGCCGCCGCCGGCGACGAATACCGGTTTCTCTTCATCGCCAAGGGCGGAGGCTCGGCGAACAAGACGTTTCTCTTTCAGGAAACCAAGGCCGTTTTGAACCCGGAGGCGCTCCTCGCTTTCATGACCGCCAAGATGAAGACGCTCGGAACGGCCCCCTGTCCGCCCTACCACCTCGCCTTCGTCGTGGGCGGGCTTTCCGCGGAGATGACCCTCAAAACCGTGAAGCTCGCCACCGCCGGCTGCCTCGACGGCCTGCCGACGCAGGGAAGCCCCGGCGGCCACGCCTTCCGGGACCTCGAGATGGAAGCCCGGCTGATGCGCGCCGCGCGGGAGATCGGCTTCGGGGCCCAGTTCGGGGGCAAATGGTTCTGCCTGGAGACGCGCGTGATTCGGCTGCCGCGCCACGGGGCTTCCTGCCCGATCGGTCTGGGGGTGAGCTGCAGCGCCGACCGCAACGTCAAAGGGAAGATCACGCGTGACGGGATTTTCCTCGAGGTGCTCGAAACCGACCCCGCGCGTTACCTGCCGCAGGTCCGCGTCGAGGCCGGCCGGGCCGTGCCGGTCGACTTGAATCGGCCGATGGCCGAGATTCGGGCGCAGTTGAGCCGCCATCCCGTCGCCACCCCCCTGCTGCTCACCGGACCGTTGATCGTCGCCCGGGATATCGCCCATGCGCGGATCTACGAGCGGCTCAAACGCGGCGAGGGTCTCCCCGATTACTTCAAGGAGCATGTCATCTATTACGCCGGTCCGGCCAAGACGCCCCCGGGCCACGCCGCAGGATCCTTCGGGCCGACGACCGCGGGGCGGATGGACGCCTATATCCCGGAGTTCCAGCAGCGCGGCGCCTCGCTCGTGACGCTCGCCAAGGGCAACCGCAGCCGCGCGGTCGCCGAATCCTGCAAGCGCCACGGCGGCTTCTACCTCGGATCGATCGGGGGAGCGGCCGCGCGCCTCGGCAAAGAATGCATTCTCGCCATGGAATTGCTCGAGTTTCCGGAGCTCGGCATGGAAGCCGTCTACCGGATCCTCGTCCGCGATTTCCCGGCGTTCATCGTGGTCGACGACAAGGGAAACGATTTCTTCGAGACCCTTGGAAAATGAAGTTTGCGCCGGCAGGGCCCCGCCGGGGCCGGCCGGCCGGGATCCTTCCGCGCCGCGGAGGCGGCGCGAAAAATCTGATCATCCCCTCTTCGGCGCCAAGGAGACACCCATGGGCAAGCAGACGATGAAAACGATGGACGGCAACACGGCCGCGGCCCACGTGGCCTACGCCATGAGCGAGGTGGCGACGATCTATCCGATCACCCCCTCCTCCCCGATCGCCGAGATCGCCGACGAATGGGCGGCCGCGGGCCGCAAGAACATCTTCGGCCAGACGATGACCGTGCGTCAGATGCAGTCCGAGGCGGGCGCCGCCGCAGCCGCCCACGGCGCGCTCGCCGCGGGGTCGCTCACGACGACCTTCACCGCCTCGCAGGGGCTGCTGCTCATGATCCCCAACATGTACAAGATCGCGGGCGAGCTTCTGCCCGGGGTGTTTCACGTCACCGCGCGCGCGATCGCCGCCCATGCGCTCTCCATCTTCGGGGACCACCAGGACGTGATGGCGACCCGCCAGACGGGCTTTGCGCTCCTCGCCTCCGCCTCCGTGCAGGAGGTGATGGATTTGGGGCTGGTCGCCCATCTCGCGGCGATCGAATCGAGTGTGCCCTTCCTCCATTTCTTCGACGGGTTCCGCACCTCGCACGAGATCCAGAAGATCGCCGTGATCGACCCCGCGGACATGGCGAAGCTCGTCGATTTCGCGGCCGTGGATCGCTTCCGGGCGCGGGCGGCGAACCCGGAGCGGCCCGAGCTGCGCGGCACGGCGCAGAATCCGGACATCTACTTCCAGGGCCGCGAGGCGGCCAATCCCTTTTACCTCAAGGTGCCGGCCGTGGTGGCCGAGGCGATGCGCCGGGTCGGGGCCCTCACCGGAAGGCAATACCGCCCCTTCGACTACGTGGGCGATCCGGCGGCGGAGCGGGTGATCGTCTCCATGGCCTCTTCCTGCGAGACGATCGAGGAGACGATTCAGCGCCTCGTCGCCGGCGGCGAAAAGGTGGGCCTGGTCAAGGTCCGGCTCTTCCGACCCTTCGTCAAGGAGTGGCTGCTCGAGGCGATCCCGGCCTCGGTGAAGGCGATCAGCGTGCTCGACCGCACCAAGGAACCCGGTGCGCTCGGCGAACCGCTCTACCAAGACGTGTGCACGGCCTTTGTCGACGCCGGGCGTCCCGCGCCGCGGATCTTCGCCGGCCGCTACGGGCTGGGCTCCAAGGAGTTCAACCCCGCCATGGTCAAAGCGGTCTTCGACAACATGAAGGCCGCCAATCCCCAAGCGCACTTCACGGTCGGGATCCTCGACGACGTCACCCACAGCTCGCTCGAGGTGGGCCCCAGCCTCGATGTCACCCCGCCCGGCACGGTGCAATGCAAGTTCTGGGGGCTGGGTGCGGACGGGACGGTCGGGGCGAACAAGAGCGCGATCAAGATCATCGGCGACCACACCGATCTTTACGCTCAAGCCTACTTCGCCTACGACTCGAAGAAGTCGGGCGGAATCACGATTTCGCACCTGCGCTTCGGCAAGAAGCCGATCCAGTCGACCTACCTGATCGACAGCGCGGACTACATCGCCTGTCACAAGGACAACTACGTCCAGATCTACGACGTCCTCGAAGGGATCAAGGAGGGCGGAACCTTCGTGTTGAACTCGCCCTGGACGCTCGCCGAGATGGAGGAGAAGCTTCCCGCCCGCGTGCGCCGCACCATCGCCCGCAAGAAGCTCGCCTTCTACAACATCGACGCGGTGAAGATCGCCCAGGAAGTGGGCCTGGGCGGCCGGATCAACATGATCATGCAGACCGCCTTCTTCAAACTGGCCAACGTGCTCCCCGTGGACGAGGCGATCGGCTACCTCAAGGGCGAAATCCAGAAGATGTTCGGCAAAAAGAGCGAGAAACTCGTCGCCATGAACCATGCCGCCGTGGACGCCACCCTCGCCCACCTCGTGCGCGTCGATTACCCCGCTTCCTGGGCCCAGGCGGGGGAAGAGCCCCGCACCGACCGCGGCGAGCCCGACTGGGTGCGCGAGGTCATGCGCCCCATTCTCGCCCAGCAGGGCGACAAACTGCCGGTCAGCAAGTTCACCCCCGACGGGATTTTCCCCGTCGCCACCTCCCGCTGGGAAAAGCGCGGGGTGGCGATCAGCGTGCCCGAATGGATCGCCGAGAATTGCATCCAGTGCAATCAATGCGCCATGGTGTGCCCGCATGCGAGCATCCGGCCCTTCTTGGTGACCGAGGAGGAACTCCAGGCCGCACCGGCGGGCTTCGAGGCGAAAAAGGCGGTCGGAAAGGAGCTCCAGGGCTACTTCTTCCGCATCCAGGTCGACACCCTCGACTGCATGGGCTGCGGCAACTGCGCCGACATCTGCCCGGCGAAGAAGAAGGCGCTGGTCATGAAGCCGCTCGAAACCCAGACGGAAAAGCAGGTGCCGCTGTGGGAATACGCGGTCGGGCTTCCGGTGCGGGACAGCCTGGTCGGCCGCTTCACGGTGAAGGGAAGCCAGTTCTGCCAGCCGCTGCTGGAATTCTCCGGGGCCTGCGCCGGCTGCGGGGAGACCCCTTACGCGAAGCTCGTGACCCAGCTCTTCGGCGAGCGCATGTACATCGGCAACGCGACCGGCTGCAGCTCCATCTGGGGCGGATCCGCCCCCTCCTCGCCCTACTGCACGAATCCGAAGGGGCACGGGCCGACCTGGGGAAACTCGCTCTTCGAGGATTCGGCCGAGTTCACCTACGGCATGTTCCTCGGCGTTTTCCAGCAGCGGCGGAGGCTCGCCGAGCTCGCACGCCGCGCGCTCGGCGAGCAGGAGGTGCCCGAGGAGGTGAAACGGCCGCTTGCCGGCTGGCTGGAGGCGATGCAGGATCCCGAGGGCTCGCGCCGCTTCGGTGACGAACTCAAGGCGCTGTTGCCGAAGTACGCCGCGCATCCGCTGCTTGCCGCCATCCGCAAGCTGGAGTCCCTGTTCACGAAGAAATCCTTCTGGGTCTTCCTCGGGGACGGCGCGGCCTACGACATCGGCTTCGGCGGCGTCGACCACGTGCTCGCCGCGGGCGAGGACGTGAATATCCTGGTCTTCGACACCGAGGTGTACTCGAACACCGGCGGCCAGTCCTCCAAGGCGACGCCGACCGGGTCGATCGCCAAGTTCGCCGCTTCGGGCAAAAAGACGCCCAAGAAAGACTTGGGCCTGATGATGATGTCCTACGGCTACGTCTACGTGGCCAGCGTCGCCATGGGGGCGAACAAGAACCAGCTGCTCAAGGCGATCACCGAGGCCGAAGCCTATCCCGGGCCGTCGCTGATCCTCGCCTATTCCCCCTGCATCAACCAGGGGATCCTCGTCGGCATGGGCAAAAGCCAGCAGGAGGAGGACCTCGCGGTCAAATCCGGCTACTGGCCGCTCTACCGCTACAACCCGCTGCTCGCCCGCGAGGGGAAAAACCCCTTCGTGCTCGACTCGAAGAAGCCGGACGGAAGCCTCCGGCAGTTCCTCGAAGGCGAGATCCGTTACGCCGCGCTCAAGAAGACCTTCCCCGAGGAGGCCGAGCGCCTGCACGCCGAGCTGAACGAGTGGGTGAACCGGCGCTACGAGCAGTTCGCGAGGATGGCGGCGGAGGCCCAGGCCGAGTCGGAAAAGGACGCCGCCTCCTGAATCGGGCTTCGGCAAAAGGCAGGCGATGCGGGGCGGCCGCAGGTTCGGCCGCCCCGCGCGTTTTCAGGCGGCCGGCCCGTAGCCGTAGACCGCGTATTCGGTCGGCCGGCCCAGCCGCCGGTCGATCTTTTCCTGGAGTTCGCGCCGCACGGGGTTCTGGAACCACCTCTGCCAGGCCTCGGCCGACCGCCAGGTGCTGATCACCAGGATCTCGCCGGGGGAATCCAGGCGCCGCAGGGTCTCCCCGGAGATGTATCCCTCTTGTTTCATGGCCAGCATGCGCAGTTCGCGGAGGAGCTCGTGGACGAGCGCGTCGGCTTCGTCCGGAAGGCTTCGCCGGATCAGGATCTTCACCGCCATCCCGTCCTCCTTTCCGCTTGAGGGGTCCCGGAAGCGAAAACCCCGCTCCTCACACGCAAGAAGCGGGGTACAGGGGGCTTCGGGATCATCGAGGCCTCCACCCGAAAAGGGGGATCCCGCCGCTTTCTTAGCCCTCCGCGGGAGGCCCGTCAACTGCCTTTGGCCCGGTGTCGGCGCCGTTTTCTTTCTCGGCCTCGGCCGCAAGCTCGCGGATCCGATGCGCGGCTTGGGTTTTCAACTTTTCGAGCAACGCGGGGTCGATCGGCCCTCGGGCCGTGACGACCTCGGTGAAGCGGCGGGGAAAGCAGACCGCCTCGGGGGCGAATCCGCCGGCCAGCCGCAGCCGCCAGCGCTCGGCCTGGACCCGGCGGCCGATCGCGGGCAGACGGGCGGCGATGTCGCCGAAGCCCGCCGCCTCCAGGCAGGCCGCCAGCCGCTCCTCGGTATAGACCGCGCGGGCGAAGAGGCAGGCCGCCATGGAGGTGAGCAGACAGCGGCTTTGCTCTTCGGAGAAAAGATAACGGCAGGCGGATTCGGCCTGCGGGGTTTCATGCCGCTGGTCGTAGGCGTAACCCGCGCTGTCGAGGTGGGAGTGGCGGAAGCCCAGGGCCTGGGAGACGAAGAAGACCTCGCCCGTGGCGTACCCCGCCATTTCCTGGCCCAGCAGACAGGCGAACTCCTCGCCTCCGTAATGCGCCGCGGCGCGCTCGACCCCGGAGGCGAGCAGGCGGTAGAAGTCGTTTTCCGGCCGGGCGAGATGGCCGATCGCCCGCGCGTAAGCCCGGGCGTCGCCGAAGCGGAGGGGGACAAGCGTCTCGCGCGCGGAGAGGAGGCCTTTCTCGCTCGCTTCGGTCGCCCAGGCGAGGGCCACTCCGGCCGAAATGACGTCCAGACCGGCACGGTCCGCCGCCTCCATGAGGTCGAGAGCGGCGAAAGGGTCGCCGACGGCAAGCATCGCCCCCACGGCGAAGATCGGCTCGTGGTCGTAGGAGACCTGGCGGTAGATATACTGGTTGGGCTCCATGAACTTCTCGCGCACGAAGCCGATGTGGATGCACCCCACGGGACATCCGGCGCAGGCGGCGTTGCGCAGCAACGTTCGCTCGGCGAAGGCCTCGCCGCTGATCGCGGCGGCCTCCGGGGAGTGGGTCCGTTGGAGATTGCGGAAGGGCAGGGCCTGCAGCGCGTTCAACACGGCCACATTCTCGGCGGTTCCGAGGTTGTGGTACTTGTGCATCATGTCGGTGGCGGTCGCCAGCCGGTAGACCTCCTCAAAGCGCCGCGGGTAGTCCTTGCCCTCCGGGATGGCGGGGGAGCCGTCCCCCTGGACGGCGATCGCCTTGAGGTTTTTCGCGCCCATGACCGCGCCCGCGCCCAGGCGGCCGAAATGGCGGTAGGTGTCCACGTTGATGCAGGCGATCGCGGCGAGCGTCTCGCCCGCCGGGCCGATGCGCAGGATGCTGCGGTGTCCGGCTCCGGGGAGGATGCGCCGCAGAATCTTGCCCGCCGCCTGAACGTCCAGGCCTTGCAGGAAATGAACATCCTGCAGGGCGAGATGCCGTGAGCCGAGGGAAAGACAGCTCAGCCGGGCGGCGCGGCCGGTGATCACCAGGGCATCCAATCCGGCGAAGCGCAGCGCCAGCGCGGAGCGCCCCCCGCCGTGGCTTTCGGCGACCTGTCCGTGCCGGGGGGAGACGAAGGCGCAGACCGTTTTGCTCATCAGGGGGTAGAGGCCCGTGAGGGGGCCGATGGCGAAAACGAGCGGCTGCTCCGGGTCGTCCCAGGGGCGATCCAGTCGCGCGAAGCGGCCGAGGAGCATCGCCGCGAGCCCCGAGCCGCCCGCCCAGCGGGAGCGCCCCTCGAGTTCGAGAAGTTCTCCCTTGCCCGAGGCGAGATCCACACGCAGCACGCGGAAGGGGGAGTCGCTCACGATTCCTCCTTTTCCTCGGCGGAGGCATCGCCCGCTTGCGTCTCCCGCTGTTCGAGACAGTCATGCGGGCAGAAGGGCACGCAGCGGCCGCAGTGGATGCAGACGAAAGGCTCGCCGTCGGGTTCGAGGTGCACCGCGCCCACGGGGCAGGCGGCGGCGCAGGCGCCGCAGCGGATGCAGCGCTTCCGGCGCACGACCACCCCCCCGCCGCGGCGGGGCGCGAAGGCCGCCGTCGGGCAGGCCGCCGCGCAAGGCGGCGGGTCGCAGGCGAGGCAGAGCCGGGCCTCGAAGCCCGTGGACAGGCCGCCCGAGGAGGCGATGCGGATGCCGGCCGTGTTCCAGGAAAGCCGCCGGTGGACGAGCCGCGCGCAGGCGAGCGAGCAGGAGTGGCAGCCGATGCAACGCTCCATGCGGGGGGCGGTGAGGATCTTCACGGTTCCTCCTCGGGGAGCCGGCGGAGCGCAAGGCAGGCTTCGATCAGGCCGGCGGTCGAGGCGTCGTGCCGCCCGGGGGGGTGGGTTCCCTCCAGCTCGGGCAGGATGCGGCCGGCCAACGCCTTGCCGAGCTCGACCCCCCACTGGTCGAAGCTGAAGATGTTCCAGATCACCCCTTGGACGAAGATCTTGTGCTCGTACATCGCGATCAGCCGCCCCAGCATGCGCGGGGTGAGCTTGCGGAACAGGATCGTCGTGCTCGGGCGGTTGCCCTCGAAGACCCGGTGCGGGGCGAGGCGGCGGATCTCCTCCTCCGGGGTTCCCGCGCGCCGGAGCTCTTCTTCGACCTCCGCGCGCGTTTTGCCGTTCATCAGGGCCTCGGTCTGGGCGAAGAAGTTCGCGAGCAGCATGTCGTGGTGCCGGCCGAGCGGGTAGTGGCTGACGGCGGGGGCGAGAAAATCGCAGGGGACCAGCCGGGTTCCCTGGTGCAAGAGCTGGAAGAAGGCATGCTGGCCGTTCGTTCCCGGCTCCCCCCAGAGGATCGGGCCGGTCGCGTAGGAGACGCGTCGCCCGTCGCGGTTCACGGATTTGCCGTTGCTCTCCATGTCGCCCTGCTGGAGATAGGCCGGGAAGCGGCGCATCGACTGGTCGTAGGGCAGGAGGGCGAGGGTCTCGGCGCCCAGGAAGTTCACGTACCAGACGCCCAGCAGGCCTAAGATCACGGGGAGATTCCGGGCGAGCGGCGTCTGTCGGAAATGGCGGTCCATCTCGTGCGCCCCGGTGAGCAATTCCTCGAAACGCGCGAAGCCCACCGCACAGGCGACGGGCAGCCCGATCGCCGACCAGACGGAGTAGCGCCCGCCGACCCAGTCCCAGAAGACGAACATGTTCTCGGCGGCGATGCCGAAGTCGCGCACGCGGGGGGCGTTCGTCGAGACGGCGACGAAATGGCGCGCGACATGGGCGGGGTCGCCGGCCCGGGCGAGGAACCATTGCCGGGCGCTGAAGGCGTTCGCCATGGTCTCCTGAGTGGTGAAGGTTTTCGAGGCGATGATGAAGAGGGTGGTCTCCGGGGCGAGCCTCTCGAGGCTCTGGGCGAGGTGCGCTCCGTCCACGTTGGAGACGAAATGGACGGCCGGGCCGCCGCGGGCGTAGGGCCGCAGACACTCGCAGACCATGGCCGGTCCGAGATCCGAGCCCCCGATCCCGATGTTGACCACGTCACGGATCGCCTGCCCCGTGAACCCGCGCCAGGCTCCCGTGCGCACGGCCTCGGAGAACCGCCGCATCTGCTCGAGGACGGCGTTCACCTCCGGCATGACGTTCCGGCCGTCGACGAAGACCGGCTCTCCGCTGCGGTTGCGGAGCGCGGTGTGCAGCACGGCGCGGTGTTCGGTTTCGTTGATCTTCTCGCCCTGGAAGAGGGCCTCGATCGCCCGCGGCAGCTCGCAGGCCTCGGCGAGCGCGAGCAGCCGGACCATCGTTTCGTCGGTGATGCGGTTCTTCGAGTAGTCGACGAGGAGCTCGTCGCCGAAGCGCAGCGAGAAGCGGCGGAAGCGGTCGGGGTCTTCGGCGAAGAGCCGCCGCAGATGCAGCGGCCGGATCGCCTCCGCGTGCCGGAGAAGCTCGCTCCAGGCCCGGGTCCGGCTGGGGTCGATGTGCGGCAGCATGGGAGACTTCCTTGCCTTTGCGGTTCAGGCGGCGTCGAGGTCGATGATTTCGAGCCGGTGGTTCCGCTGCGGGTAGCGGCGCGAGGGCCCCTCGGTCAGGAAGACGAAGCGCCCGTCGAATCCCTGCGCCGTGCGCAGCGCACGGCACCAGTCGCGCCAGCGCGCGGGGTGCTCGGGCTCATGGACCGGATACACGCCGTAGGAGAAGAGCAGGTCGCGGCAGGTCTTGCGGATCGAGCTGACCGCGGTGATCCAAACGGGCAGACGGAAGCGGGCGATGCCGCGCGCCGTGCGGCCGCTGTGGGTCGGAACGACGATCGTCCCCGGGGTGAGCCGCCGGACGGCGGCTTCGACGCTGGCCGCGATCAGTTCCCCGGGGTGGGGCGGCGCCCCTTGCGGCTTGCAGTCCGCCGGCGGGTCCGCGGGGGAGAGTACGTCGCGGTGGGCCTCGGTCGCGGCTGCGATGCGCCCGAGCATGGCGACCGCCTCCACCGGAAAGCGCCCCAGAGCCGACTCGCCGGAGAGCATCACGGCGTCGGTTCCGTCGAGAATGGCGTTGGCGACGTCGGTTGCCTCGGCGCGCGTGGGGATGCGGTGGTCGGTCATCGATTCCAGCATCTGGGTGGCGGTGATCACGGGCTTGTCCAGGCGGTTGGCGAGGCGGATCAGGCGCTTTTGGGTGACGGCGATCTCCTCGATCGGGATTTCGACGCCGAGGTCGCCGCGGGCGAGCATGATGCCGTCGGCGGCCTCGAGGATCGCCTCGATGCGCTTCAAGGCCCCGGCGCGTTCGATCTTGGCGACGATCAGAGGATCGTGGCCGAGTTCCCGTGCGGCCGCGCGCACGGCGTGCACGTCCTCGGGCCGGTCGACGAAGGATTGGCCCACGGCGTCCGCCCCGTGGCGCAAGGCGAACTCGAGGCAGCGCCGGTCGTGCTCCGTGAAGGCCCGCTGGCCGAGGTCGACGCCGGGAAGGTTCAGGCCTTTCCGCGAGCGCAGTTCCCCGCCCACGATGACCCGGCAGACGACCTCGGAGCCCTCCACCCGTTCGACCTCGAGGGCGATGAAGCCGTCGGCGACAAAGATCCGGTCCCCGGGCCGCACGACCCGGGGAAGGGGCTCGAAGCCGACCGTGACGCGATCGGGGGTGCCGGTGACCGCCTCGGTGGTGAGGACGAATCGTTCCCCGGGCGTCAGGTTCACCGGCTCTTCGGCGAAGGCCCCGATGCGGATCTTGGGGCCGGGAAGATCGGCGAGCACGGCGACATCGCGGCCGGCCGCGTCCGCGGCTTGCCGGATGCGGGCGAAGGTCGCGGCGTGTGCGGCGAAGTCCCCGTGGGAAAAGTTGATCCGGGCGACGTTCATCCCGGCCTGGATCATGTGCCGGAGCACCTCCGGGTGATCGGAGGCCGGACCGACGGTGGCGACGATTTTGGTCTTGTGTGCGGGGTAAGCCATAAACGGCCGTTTCCTCCGGAGCGGTGAGCGCGGCCCGGTTATGCGGGAAGATTCAGAAACTCCGTTACGCCCCGGCCGAAGCGGGCCCGGAAGGCCCGGTCGATTTTTTCCACGGGGTTGGCCCCGAGGAAACCGAGGAGCCCCTCGAGCTTGCGCCGGCGCTCCTGCGGGTCGGAGAGGTCCCGGAGGCCGGCCAGTTCGTCTTCGATCTCGAAGTAGCGCAGTTTGTCTTGGAGCGGCAGCTGCCAGAAGAGCAGGAAGCCGCGCTCGGGAAAGTCGATCCCGATCCGGCGGTAGGCGGCGAGCATGAAGCTCCTTTCCAGCCGCTCGCGCAGCCCGGCCAGATGCGCCCGCACGCGGGGCAGTTCCTCGGGGGAGCAGGGTTTGCTCAGGATCTCGAAGTACATCTTGATCTTGGGCTCGGTCCCCGAGGGGCGGACCGTGATGCGCACGCCGTCGGTCTCGGGGGTGTCGGCGAGGTGGAAGACGACCACGTTGCGGGCCGCCGTGTCCGTCTCCGAAAGGTGAGGCTGCGGATCGCCCCGCCAGCGGTCGACGGTCTTCACGACCGCGAAATCGCCGAAGCGCTCGATCCGCTCGTTGCGGTAATGGTCCATCAGCGCGGCGATTTGCTCCATGCCTTTCGCCCCGAGAAGGCGGATTTCGGTCAGGTGGTTGTGGCCGCAGCCGTAGGTGCAATAGATCTCCTCGAGGGCGTCGCCGAGGGTGCGGCCGGAGGCCTGGAGTTCGGAAGCGTACTCCGCGAGCCAGACCGCGGCGCCGGCCGCATCCTTGTCGCGGGCATAGGTTCCGGTGAGGTAGCCGTGGCTTTCTTCGCAGCCGAACAGGAAATCCTCCCCGCGCCCCGCCGCCTCCAGGCGGTTCATCTCGGCGGCGATGTACTTGAAGCCGACCAGCAGATCCCCGATGCAGCGGATTCCGTGGCGGGCGGCCATGCGGTCGATCAGGGAGGTGGTGACCTCGGTCTTGACGATCACCCGGTCGGAGGAGAGCCGCCCGCTTTTTTCGAGCGTGCCGATCGCGTAGCGCGCGAGCAGCAGGGCGATCTCGTTTCCGTTCAGGAAGACCCATTCCCCGCGGTGTCGCACCAGAACCCCGATGCGGTCGGCGTCGGGGTCGGTGCTGAGGAGAAGGTCGGCCCCGGCCTCCTCGGCGAGCGGCCGGGAGGTGTGGAAGGACTCGATCACCTCGGGGTTCGGGATCTGAAAAGTCACCCGCTCGAAGGCTCCGCTTGGGTTCGAGGTCGCCGGGCAGGGCGTCACCGTGAAGCCCAGGCGTCGCAGCACAGGAAGCACACTCGTCGTTCCCGTGCCGTGGAGGGGGGAGTAGAAGAGGCGCACCGTACGGGCCTTGGAGAGCGAAACCCGCCCGACCGCCTCGTGGAAGGCGCCATCGACCTCCTCGCCCAGAATCGTGACCCAGCCGCGGCGTTGCGCCTCCTCGAAGGGCAGGCGGCGGATCTCGCGCACCTTTCCGGTGACCTCGTCCACGAGGGCCTGGTCCTCGGGGGGGATGAGCTGGCCGCCGAAGGCGTCGTAGACCTTCTTGCCGTTGTCGGGGGGCAGGTTGTGGCTGGCGCTGAACATGTCGCCGGCGACCGCCCCCAGATGGCGGATGGCGAAGGAGAGCTCGGGGGTGCTCCGCGGCGCGTCGAAGAGCATCACGCGGATCCCGTTGGCCGCATACACCTCGGCCGCGGCGCGGGCGAGCGCCAGTCCGTCCAAGCCGCGGACGGGGTTGGGCAGATCCGCCGCGTAGAGGCCGCCCTCCTCGAAGCGCCGCACGTCGAAGGCCATCACCACCCCGCGCCGGCCGGCCTCCTCGCCGTGGTGGCGCAGCAGGTACTGGCTGTGCCCCTGGGCCGAGGCCTGGATCGTCCAGGGGTTGATGCGATTGGGCCCGATCCCGACCGGGCCCCGGCGTCCGCCGGTGCCGAAGGGAATGACCTGGTAGAAGGAGTCAAGCAGAAGGTCCCAGCGGCGGCCGGAAATCAGGTGGCGGATCTGGGGGACGTAGTCGGCGAAGGCGGGATCCTCGAGCCACTGCTCGAGGTGGGCGAGCGCCCGGGCCTTGACCGCGTCGGAGACTTCCAGGGCGGCGAATCCCTCGCGGGTGCGTTGCAGCCAGGGGGTCAAAGCGGCATTCTCCTTGATGCGTCCGGATCAGGAGCGGATCCGGGCTTGTTGGAGTTGGTCGGCCACCGCCTGGGCGGCCTTGCGGACCGCCTCGGGATCCCCGAGATAGCGGTGGCCGAGGGGCTTGAGGTCGGAATCGAGTTCGTAGACGAGCGGGATTCCGGTCGGGATGTTCAGCTCGAGAATGTCCCGGTCGGAGATGTTGTCCAGGTACTTGACGAGCGCCCGCAGGCTGTTGCCGTGGGCGGAGATGATGACCCGCTCTCCGCGCCGGACGGCCGGAGCGATCGTTGCGTGCCAGTAGGGCAGGAAGCGTTCGACGGTGTCCTTGAGACACTCGGTGAGCGGAAGCTCGGAGGGCGGAACCTGGCGGTAGCGCGGATCGCGGCCGGGGAAACGCGGGTCCTCGGGGGTGAGGGCGGGCGGCCGGACGTCGTAGCTGCGGCGCCAGAGCAACACCTGCTCCCTGCCGTGGCGCTCGGCGGTTTCGGCCTTGTTCAAGCCCTGCAGCGCCCCGTAGTGGCGCTCGTTCAACCGCCAGTTCAGCTCCACGGGAATCCACATGCGGTCCATCTCCTCGAGGACGAGCCAGAGCGTCTTGATCGCGCGGTTGAGGACCGAGGTGAAAGCGCGGTCGAAGTCAAAGCCCTCCCGGCGCAGCAGCCGCCCGGCGGCGATCGCCTCTTCGACGCCCTTTGCGGTCAGACCCACGTCGGTCCAGCCGGTGAAGCGGTTTTCACGGTTCCAGAGGCTTTCCCCGTGGCGCAGCAACACGACCGTGTACATGGCCTTCTCCTCAAGGAAGGCGGGCGCAAGAAAACTGCGCCGCCGCGGCGCCGCGTTGACTTCCCGCCTTGCTGTGCTACGATGAATGCAGTCCATCTTACGGTTTTTTTCCTGTCCGCTCAAGAAAATCTTGGCTCCCTGCGGAGCACGGTCACGACGCCTTGCGAATGGAACCCCGCCCTGACGCCGACGAAAGAGCCGATCCTCCCTCGGCGGGACCCCGCCGCCGTGAGCTTCCGGGAGTCTGCGCGCTGGGGCGTTTCGGGCTGAGACTGAACGCCTCGCTCGGTGCGCTCGCCCTCTTCTTTTTGCAGGCCCTCTGGCGGATGTTCCACTGGAGGCAGCTTCCGGAAATCCTCCAGCAGATCTATTTCATCGGCGCCAAGTCGGCGAGCATCGTCGCTCTGGTCGGTTTTTTCACGGGGATGGTGCTCGGGCTGCAGCTCGTTTACGTGATGAACAAATTCGGCGCCGTCGGCTTTCTGGGAACCGCGGTCGCCCTCGCGCTCATCCGCGAGCTCGGCCCGGTGCTCACCGCGATCATGATCACCGCGCGGGCCGGGTCGGCCATGGCGGCCGAGATCGGCATCCAGCGCATCTCCGAGCAGATCGACGCCCTGCAGACGATGCGGATCGATCCGCTCGGATTTCTCGTGAGCCCCCGGCTGGCCGCCGGCCTGGTGAGCTTTCCCATCCTCACCGCGATCTTCGATTTGATCGGCATCCTGGGCGGATACGTGAGCGGGGTGATCCTTCTCGGGGCGAATGCCGGCTCCTATCTGTACCGGATCGATGCCAGCGTCGACTGGGCCGATGTCCGGGGCGGCTTCCTCAAGGCGCTCGTTTTCGCCGCGATCGTGATCACGATCTCCTGTTTCCAGGGTTTTTTCACCCATCGGCGAACCGACAGCCACGGCTCGAAGAGTGTGAGCCTGTCGACGACTTCGGCGGTCGTGCTCTCCTGCGTGTGGATTCTGATCGCCGATTACGTCGTCACCTCTTTTTTGTTGTAAGCGGGGTCGGCCGGAATGGAACGCGAGCCGCTGATCGAATTCCGCGACGTCGTCAAGCGCTTCGGCGAGCGCACGATCCTCGACGGGGTGAGCTTTCGGATCTACGAGGGCGAGGTGACGACGATCATCGGGTTGAGCGGCACGGGAAAAAGCGTCACCCTGAAGCACATCATCGGCCTGCTCCGGCCGGACGGGGGCGAGATCCACTACCGGGGCACGCCGCTCGGGCGGATGAACCGGGCGCAATGGGACGCCTACATCGGCCGTGTGAGCTACATGTTTCAGAACAATGCGCTCTTCGACGCGATGACGGTGTTCGAGAACGTGGCCTTGCCGCTCCGGCGCACGACCCGGCTTTCCCGCCGCGAAATCGAATCCCGCGTCATGAGCCGCATCGAGCAAACCGAACTCACCGAGGTCGCCCACAAGTATCCCTCGGAGATCTCCGGAGGCATGCAGAAGCGCACGGCGCTCGCGCGGGCGCTCGTGACCGATCCGCAGATCGTCCTCTTCGACGAGCCGACGACGGGCCAGGATCCCATCCGCAAGAACGCCATCCTGCAGATGATCGCCGAATACAAGCAGAAGGTGGGCTTCACCGCGGTGTTGATCAGCCACGAGATCCCCGACGTCTTCTTCATCTCCAATCGCGTCCTCGTTCTCTGGGACAAGCGGATCGTCTTCGAGGGAACCCCCGAGGAGATGGCTTCCTTCGACCACCCGTTCCGCGAAGAGATCCTGCGCAGCCTCGAGAGCCTTCAGGAGGGGATCACCGGCGTCTATTCCGCGCGGCACTTCAAGATGCGCTACCAGACGGAGTTCGGCCGCCACGGGAGCGAGGAGACGTATGCGCTGCTCGTCTTCTCCTTCGACAACTTCGACGAGATCGACCGCGATGTGGGCCCGCGGGCGGCCCAGGAGACGCTGCGGGCGCTCGGCACCTATATCGGCAAACATTTCGGTGCCGTCGGCGGGTTCACCACGAGGCAGACGATCCGCGAGTTCGTCACCCTGTTGCCCTTTTCCGATCTCGAGGAGGCGCGGCGCATCCTCGAGCGCTTTGCGGCCGACTTCCAGGGCGAGGGGCTGCCGCAGCTGATCGCGGAGTTCCGCCGCGAAGTGCCCCCCGAGCGTTGCTTCGACTTCGCCATTTCGGTCGGGATGGCCCAAGGCAAACCGCTGATCGAGCTCGAATCGGTGATCGAGTTCGCCCGTTTCGACAAAAAACCCATCGCCGCCTTTTCGTGCGACCTGCGGAGGTGACCCGGCATGCCGCGCTATTCCAAGGAATCCGTCGTGGGGCTCTTCATGCTGGCGGGGCTCGCCTGCATCGGCGTTCTTACCCTTCAGCTGGGCGATCTGGGGCTGTTCGCCGACGACACCTACCCGCTGACGGCGCAGTTCAACCGCGTGACCGGTCTGCGTCCGGGCAGTGCGGTGGTGATGCACGGTCTGGAAATCGGCCGCGTCGGACGGCTCACCCTCGATTCCGAGCAGCGCTTTGCGGTGGTCGAGCTCAAGATCCGCCGGGGGATCCGCGTCTACGACGACGCCATCGCCTCGATCCAGACCGAAGGGTTGATCGGCGACCGTTACGTGAGCATCGACCCCGGCGGAAGCGGAACGTTGCTGGAGCCGGGCGAGCGCATTCTCGAAACCCAATCGCCGACGGAGATCATGGATCTCGTCGGCCGCTACGCCTTTGGGGATGTGAAAAAATGAAACGGCCCGCCGCCCGGCGATCCGGGCGGCGATGCCCGCGTCGGCCCGGTCGCGGCGGGCGACGCGGCGGAGGGAGGAAGGATGATGCGATGGGTTCTTTGTCTGGGACTTGCGCTGGCGTTGGCCATCGCTCCGGCAGGGGCTTCGGCCGCCGCCTCCCCCCGGGAGACGGTGGAAACGCAGGTGAACCGCGTGCTGCGCACCCTGGGGGATCCGGCGTTTCGCAACGAGGGGCGGGAGGCGAAGATCGCGAAGATCCGCTCGATCGTGAACGAAATTTTCGATTACACCGAGCTTTCGCGGCGCACGCTCGGCCGGGAGTGGTCGAAGTTCAGCCCCGCCCAGCAGGAAGAATTCGTCCGCCTCTTCGGGGATCTGCTCGAGAAGACCTACGCCGACCGGCTGCTCTCCTACTCCAACGAAAAGGTCGTCTTCGAGCGCGAAACCCTGCTGCGGGAAGGGCAGGCCGAGGTGACGAGCAACATCCTCACCGGCGACGGCAAGAAGATCCCCCTCGATTACCGCCTGATCCGCTCGCCGGAGGGGCTCTGGCGCGTCTACGACGTGATCGTCGAGGGGATCAGCCTGGTCAAGAACTACCGCGATCAGTTCCGCGACATCCTGGCCAAGAATCCGCCCGAAGAGGTCCTCAAAATCCTGCGCGAGCGGGCGGCCAAAGGCTGAAACCCCACCCGAGGGCTTCTTCAGGGGGCCGGCCGGGTGCGCGCGATCCACTCCGCGCCGCGCCGGGGATCGAGCCGCTCGAGGTCGAAGCCCGAAGGCGAGTCCTCCGGCCGGATGAGGAAATAGGCGGTCCGGCCCGTCTCGACGGCGACCGCGATTTCGCGATCGGCGACCCCGACGCGGTAGAGACCGGGGGCGAGCCGGAATTCCCGGTGCTCGCCCGCCCGCAGCCGCGCGGCGGCCTCGCCGTTTAACCGCACCGCGATCCGCACCCCCCAGTCGAAAAGGGCGTCGCTGCGCACCACCACCAGCCTTCCGGCGGTCGCGGGATCCTCCGGCGCCGCGGGCGGCTGGAGCGGTGCGCAGGCGGCGAGCGCGAGCGCGACAAGGATCCTCCGCAGCCGGTTCATGGAGTGCTCTCCGTTTTGACTTTTCCTTCCGCGAGGCGGCGGCGGTCGAACTCGGCGATCACCTGGGCCCCCAGGAGCACGATGATGACCGCGGCCTCGATGCTGAGCAGCGCGACCACCGTCGTCGCGATCGAGCCGTAGATCACGTTCACGAAGGAGAGCCGCGCGTAGTACCAGACGATCGCCCGGCGCACGATCTCCCAGAGCAGGGTCGCGGTGACCGCTCCGGTGAGGGCGTGGCGCAACGAGATGCGGCCGACGGGCATGACGAGGTAAAACGAAGTCAACAAAAGCGCCATGCCGCCCATGCCGAGAAGGTAGAGCAGGCTGCGGCCGAAGCCGCGCAGGTGGATTTCCCGGCCCAGGAGCGCAAGCTGCTGGCGCTCGAGAGCGTCCAGGGCGCCGGCGATCAGCGTGACGAGCAGAAAGCCCAGGCCGAGAAGAAAAATGTAAGCATAGGGGATGATCGCCGAGACGAAGAGCGGCCGCCGCAGGGCTTGCTTGCGATGGGCGAAGATGACCGCCATCGCGCTCTCCAGGACCGAAAAGGCCATGGAGCTGAAAAAGAGCATGATCACGAAGCCGACCGCGCCCACGAGGTGACGCCGTGCCAGGAACATGCGCACCTGCTCGGCGAGGCTTTCGGCATAGCCGGGGATGAGCAATTCGAGATTGTCGGCGACGGTGTGGATGAGCTGCTCGGGGTCGACGAAATGGGACAGCCCCACGAGGATCAGGGCCACCAGAGGGACGATGGACAAGAGCGTGTAGTAGGCGACCGCTCCGGCGAGCAGCAGGCCCTGGCGGCGCTGGAACTCCCGCAGCACCTGCCAGGCGAAGCGCCCGCCGCGCGCGAGCGGCCCCGAGCGCGGCGGGGATGGGGAATCCTCCGGGCTGTGGGGCGAAGGATCGCTCATGGAGCTCCGATCTTCAGGTTCCGGAGGGCGGCGAAGGGGCCCGCCTGCTCTTGCTGCGGGCAGGTGCAGGGGCCCCGGTTCCAGTCGGCCCCGCAGCGCGGGCACAGACCCCGGCAATCCTCGCGGCAAAGCGCCCGGAGGGGAAGCGCGAGCACGATCTCCTCCTGCACTCCCTCGGTGAGGTCGATTTCCTCGCCCGAAAAGGGGAGCAGATCCAGGACCTCGGGATCGACGGCTTCCGCATCGCCCGGGGCTTGGGCTTCGGGGAGGGCGCGGGTGTAGGCCAGGCGGACCGCGGTCGCGATCGGGAGATCGAATTCCGCCAGACACCGAGCGCAGGAAAGTCTTGCCGTGCAAGAGATCGTTCCCTCGACCTCGATCAGATCCGAGACGCGCTGCAGGGTGAGGCGGCTTGCGATCGTACCGGGAAAGGCGACCTCGCCGCGAAGCGCCATTTCGCGCAGCACCGGAAAGCGCTCCGCGGGGATTTCGAATTCGATCGTCGTCTTGACCTCGCCGATTTCGCGCAAGGATACCTTCATCGCTGTTTCTCCCCGGCGGAAGGGGAAGGCCCCCCGCTTTGCCGTTTGCCTCGGGAAAACTATAACCGAAATGCCCGCTAAGACCAAGAAGGATCCGCGGCTCTTGCCCCTGGGGCCGCCTCTCTGGTAGGGGGAATCCATGCCCGCCGCCGGCCCGCTTTCCTGCCGCCGCTGCGGCACCTGTTGCCGCAAAGGCGGTCCCGCCCTCCACGAGGAGGACCGGGTGCTCGTGGAGGAGGGGGGAATCGCCCTGGGGGACCTCTTCACCGTGCGCCGCGGCGAGTGGGTCCGCGAACCGGAGCGACCCGGCCTGGTGCAGCTTGCGGCCGAAATCATCAAGGTGAAGGGATTGGACGCGGGATGGACCTGCCGGCTCTATGACGGGGATTCCCGCTCCTGCCGCATCTACGACCGCCGGCCTCACGAATGCCGGCTGCTCGATTGCCGCAACCCGGGCCCCTTGCGGGCGGCTTATTCCCGCGGGAGGCTCGCGCGGGCGGATCTGCTTGCGGCGGCGCCGCACTTCCGGGATTTGGTCTGCGACCACGAGCGGATCTGCGACCTGAAGACGGCCTGGAGGCTGCTCGAGGCCGGCGACGGCGCTTCGGTGCGGCAGCTGGCGGAGATGGCGCGTTACGACGCCGAGCTGCGCACGCTTCTGGTCGGCCGCGGCGGGCTCGACGCCCGGCTGCTCGATTTCCTCTTCGGCCGGCCGGTCGAGATGGTCTTGCGCCTGTTCCGCCGGCGTCTTGCGCTCGGGCCGCATGCGGTGGAGGAAGCGTCCGCCGAAGGGGAAGCGCCATGAAAGCGATCGTCGTGAAGCCGGGGCCCCGTCAGCCGCGGCTTTCCTGGGAAAAAGTCCCCGACCCGATCCCCGGACCGTCGGAGGTGCTGCTCGCGGTGCACGCGACGGCCGTCAACCGCGCCGATCTGCTTCAGGCCCGCGGCCAGTATCCGCCGCCCCCCGGGGTGACCGAGATCCTCGGTCTCGAGGCGTCCGGGGTGGTGGCCGAAGTCGGCACGGAGGTTTCCGGCTGGCGCCCGGGCGATCGGGTGATGGCCCTCCTGCCGGGAGGGGGCTATGCCGAGCGGGCGGCGGTGCACGCCGGGCTGCTGCTGCCGCTTCCCGAGGGCTGGTCCTGCACGCAGGGGGCGGCCGTTCCCGAGGCCTGGATCACCGCTTACCTCAACCTCTTCGAGGAGGCGGGGTTAAAAGCCGGGGAAACGGTGCTGATCCACGCCGGGGCGAGCGGGGTGGGCACGGCCGCAATCCAGCTCGGCGCCGCCGAAGGGGCCCGCGTTTTCGCCACCGCGGGTACGGCCGAAAAACTCGCCGCCTGCCGGGGCTATGGCGCCGAGGAGGCCTTCGACTACAAGAGCCGGGATTTCGCGGTCGAAATCAAAGCCCGGACCGAAGGCCGCGGCGCGGATGTGATTCTCGACCCGGTGGGCGCGGCGCATCTGCGGCGCAACCTCGAGCTCCTCGCGCCCTCCGGCCGGATGGTCCTCATCGGGGTGATGGGCGGAAGCCGCGCGGAGATCGATCTCGCTTTGGTCTTGGGCAAAAGCCTGCGGGTGATCGGCTCGCGGCTGCGACCGAGGCCGCTTGCCGAGAGGACGGCGATCGTGCGGCGCTTCCGCGAGCGCATCCTGCCGCGCTTCGGCGCCGGAGAGCTCAACGTCGTCATCGACCGCGTGCTTCCGATTCTGAAGGCCGAAGAGGCCCATCAGGTCATCCGCGAAAACCGCAACATCGGCAAAGTGGTGCTCGAGATCCCCCGCTGAGGATTCCCCATGGACGAACCCCCCGCCTCCCGATCGGGAAAACGAGGTCTCGCCGCACGCCTGCGGGCCTACTTTCTTGCCGGGGTGCTGATCACCGCGCCGCCGGCGATCACGGCCTATCTGGCGATCTCCTTTCTCCACTGGGTCGACGCCGGCGTGGGGCGTCTGGTCCCGACGCGCTACAACCCCGACACCTATCTTCCCTTCTCCGTTCCCGGGATCGGGCTTCTGCTCGTGATCGTCTTTCTCACGCTGGCCGGTTGGTCCGCGCGGAACCTCTTCGGACGTTTTCTCCTCCGTACCTCCGAGGCCTTGCTGGCGCGCATGCCGGTCGTGAGCGGAATCTACGCCACCCTGAAGCAGGTGTTTCACACGGCCATGGCGGGGGGCTCGCGCGCCTTCCGTGAGGTGGTCCTCCTCGAGTACCCGCGCCCCGGGCTCTGGGTGATGGGCTTCGTGACCGGCAGCACGCAGGGAGAAGTGCAGGCGCGGCTGCCCTCCGAAACGGTGAGCGTCTTCGTTCCCACCACCCCGAACCCCACCTCGGGCTTTCTTCTCTTTGTGCCGCGGCGGGATCTCGTCGTCCTCGACATGAGCGTCGAGGAGGCGATCAAGTTGGTCGTCTCCGCGGGGATGATCACGCCCCGGGCCCCGGAGCCCCCCGGGGATCCCGCCCGTTTCGGGACCCCCCCGATCCGCTGAACCCCGCATGAGTTCCGCCGAGGCCTGCCGGACAATCGCCGATCGGGGGAAGAGGATCTGCGGGGTCCGCCGGCGCGGCGGCGACTGCTTCGGCAACCTCCGCCATCCGCGCCGGGCACGGCTTTCCGGACCGGCGAAATCCAAGCAGGCGCCTTACCGGCGTGGCTTCCGGGGGCTCTTCGGCTTTCCCGGGTGCGGTTCTCCGTCGGGGGAAAGCCGGCTGCAGTTCGGGCAGAGGCCGAAGATCTCGAGGTGATGCCCCTTCACCGTGAACCCGGTTTCCAGCGCGGCCAGCCGTTCGACGGCGCTCAGACCGTGGCAGTCGACCCAGATCACCCGCTTGCAGCGTTGGCAGACGACGGGATGGCCGTGCGGCATGCGGGCGGCGATGAAGCGGTGGTCGCCGTTCGGATCGTGCACCCACTGGAGAAGCCCCATCTGCAGGAGTTCCCGGACGTTGCGGTAAACGGTCGCCTGCCCGATCCCCAGCGCTTTCACGCGCTTGACCGCCTCCGGAATCGTGAGTCCTTCCTGCGACTGCAGAAAGGCTTCCCAGACGGCGTGGCGGGCCTCCGTCCATCGCTTGCGTTCCGCACGGATCGCCGCCCGCAAAAAGGCCGTATCGTCGGTTTCGGCGGAGGTCATGGCAGGGAAACCTATCCCGGGGCCGAGGGGTTGTCAAAAGCGACCGGCGCGGATGCGTCGTCTTCAAGGCCCCGCCGTCCCGCCCCGGGCGGTCCCGAACCCGATGAGGCCCTTCTCCGCGCAGCAGGCAGGGAACAAGCAACCCCCCCCCGCGGCGGCTCAAGCGCCGGCCGGGCGGCGACCGTGTTCGAACGGCCGGAGATCCCCGCTGTGTCCGGGTGTCGAAAGCGGCCGTCGGTCGATGATCCGGCTCAACGCGTCTCCTCGATTTGGATGCTCACGTTGTGAATGTGGGTGATCCAGGTGCGGGGCGTATTTTTCTGTCGAATGCGAACGAAGCCGCTGGCGATGCAGTATTCCACCTCTTCGGCTTCGATTTCGTTGTTCTCGCAATCCCGGCATTTGAAGCCGAGAAAACAAACTTTGGCATTTTTCGCCACCTGGGTCGCGTATCCGTTCACGATGTCCTCCCGGAGAAAGTGCGGCGTCGTCAATCGCACGGGGTCAAGCCGGAGATCGGCAAGAATGTCCATCGTCCCAAATCATGTTCGCGGCCGCATACTCCGCAAGCATGCGGCTTGGATCGCGCCCCAGACGGCGGGCGATCGTGGCCGCCACGACAGCGAAACGCATGCGGAACTTGTAAACGAAACAGAAGACCGCCAGGCCGTCGGCCGTTCGATGACGCACCCCGGGGCCGCAGAGAAAGAGCCCGGGGGTGCGTGTGGATTCGTCTGTCGCTCCGTCGAGCCGGGGCAAGCCGCTCTCCCGGTCCCAATCCCAGAGCTCCCGAATCCGTTCCAGGCTTCCGGAAAAACCGGTCGCCAGGATCGGTCGGGTCGGCGTGCGGATGGCCCGGCGAGCGGTTTTGACCGTATAGCCTCCCGAAGTCTCCTCGATCCCGGTGACCGCTTCGGCTAGGAACTGGACCTTCGTCTCCCGAGCGGCGGAGCCCTGTCGCCGCAACCGGCGGAGGCGGTCCCATGTGTAGGGCGAGAGCGTCAGGCTGGGATCGTCTTCTTTCTGCTTCCGCCAGGGGGCGGTGGGATCGAGGACCACGACCCGCCGCCCCAGCCTCGACAGATGCCAGGCCGCATCGATCCCGCTCTCGAAGCCGCCGATCACGACCACGGGCTCGCCTTTCACCCGCTCCCAGGTCGTGACCCGGCTGTTGTGCCTGCCGAAGCTCGCCCCCGGAAACGAGGGCCGACGGGGGTATTGAAATTCGCCGGCCGCCCAGACCAAAAACCGTGCCCGACGGCTGCCGCCGGAAGTCGTGAGATCGAACGCGCCGGGGCTGACCTGGACGCGGAGCACCTCTTCGCCTTCGCGGACAGGCAGCCGGAACTGCTCCACCACCCGTTCCAGATAGCGGGCGTACTCCTTTCCGCGGGGATGTTCCCGACCCAGGAAAAGGGCCGGGGAGCTCTGGGGGTGGATCGCGTTCAGATCGATCTGACCGAAGGCGTTGCCGGGAAACGAAGGGGTGATGAACTGCATTTCCCTCGGCCAGTGCCGAAAACTTTCGCCGATCCGACGGCGCTCCAGCACCACCACGGAATCGACGCCCGCCCTTTGGAGAGCCAGCGCCACCCCCACTCCGGCCGCTCCGGCACCGACCACGGCCACCTCGATTGCGGTCGCCGACGACACAAGCGCCTTCCTGCCGTTTCGTTCGTAAACGATATCTTTTCTCGTTTGTGGCTGCGGCAGCGGCTGTCGGTCAGAGGGTGATGATGTGGTCCACGCCGTCCTGCTCGCATTTGCGGAAGAAATCGGCCCAGCAGCCGCAGCGGACGCCGTCCACGCAGTGCACGGCCTCCGGTTTCTCGAGCGTGCAGCAGTTTTCCCCGGCGCAGGCGCCCTCGGAGAGATAGCGCTCCATGGAGCACTGGGAGCACGAGAGCAGAAGGATGTTGTGCTTTGCGGCGACCGCGGCCAGACGTTCTCCCAGAGGATCACCTTTGCGCAGCAGGTAGTTGTTGTCGTCGAAGAAGAACATGGCCGAGACTTCGGCCCCGAGCGTGCCCTGCTCCAGTTGCGGCAGGATCATCCGGCCCAACTTGTAGGAGGCGGTGTGTCCGCTGGTGGAAAAGACGTAGGCGACCTTCATGGGATTCTTCCTCTCTGTTTCGGATTTCGCCGTCCAGACGGCTTGACACTATTATCGATAAAAATTATCTTTAATCGTCTTGGAAGGCATTGTCAAGCCTCTGGTTGACTTCCGGCCGAGTCCGAAGTCGTCGGCCGGAGCCGGAGCCGGGATTCGCAGACCCGGAGGGGTCATGGCCGAGAAAAAACGCGTCAAGGTGGGGCTTCAGAGCACGGCCAGCAGTCATGCCTATATGACCACGAAGAACCGCAAGCGCACGCCGCACAAGCTGGAGCTGAAGAAGTACGATCCTCTCGTGCGGCGGCATGTGCTCTACCGGGAGACGAAATGAGCGCCAAATCCCGCCTGGGACGAGGTCGGCGAAGCCGGAGCGTGGTATCGTATCGACCCTCGGAACGTGAGCCTTACATGAACCCGAGGCAGCT
This sequence comes from uncultured Desulfobacterales bacterium, assembly GCA_938048455.1. Classification (GTDB taxonomy): domain Bacteria; phylum Desulfobacterota; class Desulfobacteria; order Desulfobacterales; family SpSt-501; genus SpSt-501. The sequence goes on from CALIUY010000005.1 coordinate 72,150, forward strand.
CGCCTATTTCCGAGACCGGCTGCTCGCCTGGAAAGCCGATCTCGAGAAAGCGATGGAGGAGACGCGGATCAAGTTGCGCGAAGAGGTCAGCCCTTCCTCCGAGCCCCTCGACCGCGCCCGCGAGGATCTCGACCGGTCCTTCGAGATCCGCACCCGCGAGCGGCACCGCAAGCTGATGGCGAAGATCGATGCCGCCTTGCGGCGGATCGAAGAGGGGACCTACGGATACTGCGAGGAGACCGGTGAGCCGATCGGCCTGAAGCGTTTGGAGGCCCGGCCGATCGCCACCTTGTGTCTGGAAGCGCAAATCCGCCACGAAAGGGAAAAGAAACTTCGGGAAGGCTGAAACGCCCTTGCGCTCCTCGCTTTGCCGTTGACAGCCGCCAGGGCATCGCGCTACCTAGAGTCCCACGGCAAGGTGATCGTCGGCAGACCGAGGCGGCGTCCTCCGCCGGCCGACGACCGAAGAGGGAATCCCGTGCGAACCGGGAGCGGTCCCGCCGCTGTAACCCCGCCCCTTTGAAACTCGAAGGGGAACCTGTCCGGCTTTGGTAAGCCACTGTTCCGCCTCAAGCGGAATGGGAAGGCGGACCGGGCGGGCGGGGGAGCCAGAAGACCTGCCTTGCCGGTTTGCGCACCGGATCCCCGCGCGGAAACGGGGAGGATCGGCCCGCCGGGTTTGAGGGCGAAGCAAACTGGGTGCAGCCCTTCAAGCGTCTCGCTTGAAGGGCTTTTTTTTGGGCCAATCGCGAGGGGGGAAGGGCAGGTGAAACGCGGGCTCATCATCTGCGTCGACGGAGAGGCACCGGAATTCTGGAACGATGAACATGAGCGCGGCGTGAAACGCTCGTTTCTGCACCTGGATGCGGTGGAGATCATCACCCGCCATACGGGGCATTGCGATGTCATGTACGCCTGGTGGGCCCTGCAGCTGAAAGGAATGACCCACATCGAATGCCGGACCGGACGGTTTGCGGATCATGTCGATCTGCGACGGACGCAGCGGGTCATTCCCCTGTGTGCCGAGCGGGTCGCTCCGTAGAAGACGGGCTTGCCCAAACGTCGGGGAGGCCCGAATGAGGAGTTTCGGTCGGAAAGGAAAAGTCAGGATGGCGACGGGGACTCGAGGCGTGGAGAAGGCCGTTAAGCTTGCAACCGCAATCCTTTTTCTTCTGACCACGGGCGCCTTCGCTTCGCCTCCGGAGGCCGTCCCCCGCCGGATCGTCTCGCTTGCCCCCAGCACGACCGAGACCCTCTTCGCGCTGGGTGTCGGCGACCGCCTCGTCGGGGTGACCCGCTATTGCGACCACCCGCCGGCGGCGGAGGCGATCGACAAGGTGGGAGGCTTCGTGGACCCGAACTACGAGAAGATCGTGGCCTTGCGCCCCGACCTTGTCGTGCTCCTCACCTCGCACCGCGACGCCCGCATGGAGCTGGCCAAGCTGCGCATCCCGACCTTGACCGTCCCTCACGAAACGCTCGCCGACATTCACGAGGCGATCCGGCGGATCGGTGCGGCGCTGCATCGCTCGGAAGCGGCCCAGGCGCTGATCGAGGAGCTTCAGCGTCGCACGGCAGAAGTGAAACGAGCGGTCCTGGGGCGCTCCCGGCCGCGGGTCCTGATCTGCATCGGCCGCGACACCGCCTCGGGGGAGCTGGCCGCCATGTACATGGCCGGCCGGCGGGGCTTCCATCACGAGATCCTCACCGCCGCCGGGGGGGAAAACGTCATCTACGACGAGATCTCCCCCTACCCGCAGCTTTCCGCGGAAGGCGTGCTCCGACTCGACCCGGAGGTGATCGTCGACTTGGTGAGCCACATCCGCCCCGAAACGAAATCCCCCGAGGAGATCCGGAGACAGTGGGCGAGACTGCGTCCCGTCACCGCCGTGCTCCGGGGGGAAGTGCATGTGATGGTCGGCCACCAGGCCCTGCGTCCCGGGCCCCGCTACATCGAGTTTCTCGAGGAACTCGCCCGGCGGCTGCACCCCGAGGCTTTCCGCGCGGAAGACGGCGGTGGTTGAGGCGGCGCTGGATATCGAGGCGCTCTCGCTTTCCCTCGGCGGCCGGGAAATCCTTCAGTCGATCTCGGCGCGGATCGGGGCGGGAGAGTTCTGTTCGGTGATCGGCGGCAACGGGGCGGGGAAATCCACGCTCCTCCAATGCCTGATGCGCATCCACACGGGCTGGAGCGGCCGGGTCCGGCTTTTCGGATGCGATCTGGCCACCCTGTCGCAGCGCGCCCTGGCGCGGCGCATCGCCTATGTTCCCCAAGGAAGCGGGGAGGACCGCCTCTTTTCCTTCACCGTCAGGGAATTCGTGCGGATGGCCCGTTATGCCTGGAGTGGTCCTTTCGGGGCGGCGCATCCGGGGGACGGCGCGGCCGTTGAAGCCGCCATGGCGCGCTGCGGGATCCTGGGCTTCGCCCGCCGCGCGATGGACACCTTGAGCGGCGGCGAACGGCGGAAGGTCTACCTTGCGGCCGCGCTCGCCCAGGGAGCCGACGTTTTGCTTCTCGACGAGCCGATGGCCTTTCTGGATTACCGCCACCAGGTCGAGGTGACGGGGATCCTCTCCGCGCTTCTGCGCGAGGATCGCAAGACGATCCTGTGCGTGACCCACGATGTAAACCAAGCCCTGCTGGCCGGAGGACGGGTGATGGCGTTGCGCGAAGGCCGGCTCGCCTGGAGCGGTCCGGCCGCGGCGCTCGGCTCGGGAGACATCCTGGAGCGCATTTTCGAGTCCTCGTTTCGCTTTTTCGAAGATTCCGTCGCCGGCCTGCGGCTGGTAGCCCCGCAGAGAGCCGAAAACAGAAGATGAAAACGGATGCGGCGATAACGGCCTTCGGGCTTCTCGCGGTCTCCTGCCTGCTCCTCGCCCCCCTGATCGGAGGCGAGGGAGTCCCGCTGACGGCGCTTCTCGATCCGCGTCCCGACGATCCGGCGGCCATGATCTTCTGGGAGATCCGCCTGCCGCGCGTTTGCCTGGCCTGGATCGCAGGCGCGGGGCTCGCCGCGGCGGGTATGGCTTTTCAGGCCCTGTTCCGCAACGACCTGGCGACCCCCTTCACCTTGGGGGTCTCGAGCGGCGCCTCGCTCGGAGCGGTGGTCGGCGTGCGGTTGGGCTGGGGAGGGAGCCTCTTCGGGTTCTCGGGGGTGAGCGTGGGGGCGATCGGCGGCGCGCTGCTCGCGATGGCGGTGGTCTATGGGCTGACGCGGCTCAAGCGCGAGGCGAGCACGGGTACGATGCTCCTTGCCGGAGTGGCCGTGAACTTTTTCTTCTCGAGCCTGATTTTGCTCCTGCAGTACACGGCCGATTTCTACGATACTTTCCGGATCCTGCGCTGGCTGATGGGCGGGCTGCAGATGGTCGGCTTCGAGGCGGCGCTGCGGGCGTTGCCTGCGGTCGCCTGCGGATGCCTGATACTGGCCGCCCGGGCGGCCGAGCTCAACCTCTTGAGCCTCGGCGAGGAGCTTGCCGCCGGCCGCGGGGTGGCGGTCGTCCGCACGCGCACCCTGATCTTTTTCGCCGTTTCGTGCATGGTCGGCGTCATCGTTTCGATTTGTGGACCGGTGGGGTTCGTCGGATTGATGTGCCCGCACATCTGCCGCCGGATTCTCGGCCCCGAGCACCGACGATTGCTTCCGGCGACGATTCTCTTCGGCGGCGCCTTCCTCGTCGCCAGCGATACCGTCGCCCGCACCGCCTTCGCGCCGACGGAGCTTCCGGTCGGCATCTTTACCAGTTTCCTCGGCGGTCCCTTCTTCCTCTGGCTTTTGCTCAAGCCCTCTTCGAACCGGGGGGAAAGCGCCTGACGGCCGGAAACGAAGGAGATAGCGGCGGCTGCCGGGAGAACGCCCGATGAGGATCGCGGTACACGGTAAGGGCGGGATCGGCAAATCGACCCTCTGCGCCAATCTTGCCGCGGCCCTGGCCGAAGCGGGAAAGCGTGTGCTGCGGATCGGACGGATGCCCGGCGTGCCGAGGGGGGATCGAAATCGCGCTGCCCTCGCGGGGAGGCATCGACGGGGTCGCCCAAAGCCTGCTCGGCGCGCAGGGCGCGCTGTACCTGATCGAGTGGATTTTGAACGCCCTCATCGATCGCTGAGGGCGAGGAGGGAGGCCGTGCGCACCGAAGACGACCGGGGGGCGGATCCCGCCGCGCTGAAAGGCCGTTTGCCGTTCCGGCTGGGGACCACCTCCTACGTGATCCCCGACGAGATCCTGCCCAATGTCCGTTTTCTCGCCGCGCGGGTGGACGACATCGAAATCGTGCTCTTCGAAAGCGGCGGGCTCTCGAACCTCCCCTCCGCGGCGACCGTCGGCGCGTTAAAAGGGCTCGCCCGGGAGCACGCGCTGACTTACACCATCCATCTGCCGATCGACATCCACACCGGCCATGCGGACTTGGGCGAACGCCGCCGCGCGGTGGAGGCCTGCCGCCGCATCGCCGCCCGCATGGCGCCGCTCGAGCCCTTCGCCTATATCCTGCACCTGGCGGGCGACCGCCGCGGCGCCTCGCCCGCGGAAGACCTCGCCCGCTGGCAGGCGCAGCATCGCGACTCCATCCAGACCCTTCTCGGCGACCTCCCGCCGCGGCGGCTCTGCATCGAGAACCTGGAATACCCTTTCGAGCTGGTCGCCGGAATCGTGGCCGATCTGGGCCTCGGCGTCTGCACGGACATCGGCCACTTGGTGATCGGCGGCCGGGACGTGTCCGGCCATCTGGACCGCTATCTCGCCGTTACTCGGGTCGTCCACCTGCACGGGGTCCAGGACGGGGTCGATCACCGCGCGGCCGATCGGCTGGAGCGCGGCCTGATCGAGGCGCTGCTCGACCGGCTGGCCGCGCCGGGGCCGACCGAGCGGGTGGTGACGCTGGAGATCTTCGACGCCGAGGATCTTCAGGCCTCGATCCGCCGCCTCGCCGCGTGGCGAATTCGGCGTCAGGCCTGATGAAAGAGCGGCTTCAGCATTTTTCGATTTGGCTGGCGTTTCCCATACGGCTTCCGGGGCTTTCGTCCGACGCTGAGGGCGAGGGAATCGGGATGCCGCCCTTCAGCGCCAATGCTTGGAGGGCCGTAGCCGGCGGTAAACATCTCCTCGAGGCGCTTTGGGAGTGTTTGTGCAGCGGGGAGATCGATTGACATGCATCGCGTTCTGTGTTCTAACCCGTCGCGGCAAGGTGCCGCGTTGCGGCTTAATAGGGAATCCCGTGCGAACCGGGAGCGGTCCCGCCGCTGTAACCCCGCCCCTTTGAAACTCGAAGGGGAACCTGTCCGGCCCTTGGAAGCCACTGTTCCGCTTCAAGCGGAATGGGAAGGCCGACGGACGGGCGGGGGAGCCAGAAGACCTGCCTTGCCGGGATGGGCCGAGCCCCTGCGCACGGACGGGGGGAAGCGGCCGCCGCTTGAGGCGAAGCAAACTGGGTGCAGCCCTTCAAGCCCTATGCGCTTGAAGGGCTTTTTGTTTGGATCAGCCATTCCAACCATCAAGGAGGACGGCCATGGGTTGTGTCGGCAAGGAGAGAAATTTCCGTTCTGTTTTCTTGCAAATCGCCTTTCTCACCTTCATTCTCGGCGCAGCGCCCCTCCACGCCCAGCTCACCCCCATCGGGCTTCCCTGGCAGGCGGCGACCCGTCCCGATCCTAACCCGCCGGCGTTCTCCTATGCCGCCGGGATCGGCTACCATGAAGAAAAGCTCCTTTACGTTGAAGAAAAGCTCCTTTACGTTGGAAACGACCGCAAGATCTACGCCTACGATGTGGTTGCCGGCACCTCCACCCTGGTGTGTGACACAAGCGCCCTCACCCTGGTTTATTATTCGGTCGCAGGCTTATTCGTCGCCTCCGACGGCTATCTCTACTTTCACGACAACGCGACCACGGCGAAGATCTACCGCTTACGCCTCGCCGACCCCTGGCCGGCCGCCTACAGCGAACTCGATACGGGCGTTTCAGCATCGATCTACTCCTTCGCCGAAAACCCCTGGACGGGAACGATCTGGTTCACCTCGCTCGATTTCGGCACCGGAAACAATTTCTACCTGCACGAAATTCAGCCCGGCTTCACCGCCGTACGGTGGCGGGCCGATTTCCCTCGGCCTCATGCCAATAGCGGAAACGGCCCCATCCTCTTCAAAGGCCCCTCCACGGTGCTCTACGGCGAGTCCGTCTGGGAGAGGGACGGCTACTTTCACCTCGTGAACGCGAACACCGGCGTGTTGCTCGAGGAAGACTACCTCACCGTGCCGGGCGGGCTCGCCGACGCCACCCACGGCTACAACCGCGAAATCTTCGCCGTCTCGGGCGGCGGGAAAAAAGTCTTGCGCGTTTCCGGTTCTACGGTGGTGGACATCGCCGCAAGCGAAGAAGAGGCGAGAGGGATTCAATTCGGCGGGACAAGTTTCTATGTGAGCGAGATGGTGCCCTTCGGGGGGACCGAGGCGGGCAAGGTGAGCTTCAACTCTCTGGAAGACCCGAACTTTGATCCCGCCATCTCTCCGCCCGTGCCGGAGTATCTCGCGGGGAGGCTCGATCCTCCCTTCCCCAAGGTCTTCGATTATTCCTCCTCGATCGCCTTTTACGACGGTTTTCTTTTCTATGCCGGTGAGGACGGCAAGATTTACGGCTACGACATCGCCCGCGGCGCAAGCAAGC
>CALIUY010000006.1 GCA_938048455.1 uncultured Desulfobacterales bacterium
GCGGTTTTTCATCGCCGCAAAAATCCCGAAATCCTCGATCTCTTCGACGAAGAAAAAGCGGTTGGGAAAGAGGGACTGGTGGAAAATGATCGTCCGCAGGTTCAACGCCCGGGCGATGCGGTAGACGAGATAATCGATTCCCAGATGAGGAAGATTCTGAAAAAGGACGACATCGACCTTCTTTTCCGTAAGGAGACGGAAGAAAAACTGGAAATAGAGGTTGAAGAAATCGAGATGATCGTAAAAGCGGTAGTCCTTGGCGTAAATTTTCTTTAGACGGTTCTGGAAAAGAAAATACTGGAAAAAGTCGCGGTGAACGCTCTCGTAGACCGCCTTGTCGTAGGGGCGGTACGGAAAGCGCCGCAGGTTGGCGTATTTCAGCTCCCGCTGCGGCCGGATCGTGCATTGAGCGTGATTTCCCACCCAGTCGACCACGTTGCAGGCCCCCTCACGCGCGAGCGCTTCGATCACGGCGGCCAGGGAGTCGTCGAAATCGATGACCAGCACGTTTTTCATGGTTTCGGGTCCATGACCTCCCTTCACTTCTTCTCCGGGCCCGCAGCGATCAGATCCCAGGAAAGCGGAGTTCCCCGCGGGATCTCCCGCAGGGCGGCCCGGCCCAGCACGGTCTCCAAATAGCGCGGATGCAAGCCGTCCGCGGGACGGATGCTCCTCACGTTCTCCCGCGTGAGCAACTCGCCCGCGCGGATGTCGCGAACGGCGAAGAGCGAGCGGCGAAAGCGGCGGCTTGCCGCTTCCCGCTCCGTCGGTTCGTAGCGGACCGCCCCCAGCGCTTTTTCGGCCGTGCGCACCGCCTGGACCATCCGCCGGAACTCCTTCGGCTCGAGGGAAAAAGCGGCATCCGGGCCGCCGTCGTCGCGGGAAAGGGTGAAGTGCTTCTCGACCAGGCAGGCGCCGAGCGCGACCGCCGTGACCGCCGCCTCCCAGCCGAGGCTGTGGTCCGACAACCCCACCGGGAACCCGAAAGCCTCGGCCAGGTGCGGAATGGTGCGCAGGTTCATCTCCTCCGGCGGGGCGGGGTAGGCGCTCGTGCACTTGAGGAGCACGAGGCGCCGGTTTCCTTCCCCGGCAATCGCCCTCACCGCCTCCTCGATTTCGCCCAGGGTGCACATTCCGGTCGAGAGAATCACCGGTTTTCCGGTTTGCGCCACCTTGCGCAGAAGCGGCAGGTCGACCGCCTCGAAGGAGGCGATCTTGTGCGCCGGAACCCCCAGCCCCTCGAGAAAATCCACGGCGGTCGCATCGAAGGGTGTCGAAAAGAGCGGCAAGCCGATCCGCCGTGCCTCTTTCATGAGTTTCGGCTGCCACTCCCAGGGCATGTACGCCTCGCGATAGAGATCGTAAAGGTACTTCCCTTCCCAAAGGGTCTCATGAATCTGAAACCGCGGGCTGCGGGCATCGAGGGTGATCGTCTCCGGCGTGTAGGTCTGGATTTTCACCGCATCGGCCCCGGCTTCCCCGGCCGCGTGCAGAATCTCCACGGCGCGCTCGTATTTCATGCCGTGGTTGGCGGACATCTCGGCGACGATGAAGCAGGGCTCCCCGCGGCCGATGCGCTTGCCCTGGATCGTAATGGCGGTCTCCATGTCACTTGAACCTCTTCTCGTAGATGACGGCGTCCCTACCCTCCGCGAGCGGGCCCTCCACCCTTCGAAAACCCGCCTTCTCAAAGGAACGAATGGAAGCCGGGTTTCCGGTTTTTACGGTCCCGCGGAGCACGTGCACCCCCAATTGCCGCAAGCCCCTCTCCGCCCCGGCTTCCAGAAGCCGGCTACCCAAACCTTTCCCCCGAAAGGTTGGGGAGAGGGCGTAATTCACTTCCGCCGCCTCCCCTTGTTTTTCCAGGCGGATCATGCCGATCGGCACCCCGGCGATCTCGGCCACCAGCAAGAGCGTTTCGGCGGACTCGAGTTTTTTTCTGAGCCAGGCGAGATGCGTCTCCCAAGGAATGAAATCCTGCCGGAACGACTGCCGCCGGGTCTCCGGGTCGTTGGCCAATTGCCAGAGGGCAGAGGCGTCTTCGTTCCGCGCCTCGCGCAGCAAGGTGTGCAAATCGATCGCTTGGGAATCGCGGTCGAGAAACTCCACGAGATCAAGAATCCGGCGACAGCCCTGCCCGTCGACCAGCCGGCGGCCCTTTTCGGCCATCGCCGACAACCGGTCGGGATCCTCGATCATGCGGTCGATGGCGGCGGAAAGGTCTGCTTCCGCGAGATTTGGCGGCTCCGGGGTTTTGATCACAAAGTCCTGGCGCGCCAGTTCATCCACCAGCCGCCTCTGGTTTTCCGCGGCGGCGATCAAAATCGTCGGAACGCCGTAATGGAGAAGCTCCCAGGTGGTGCCTCCGCCTGCAGCGAGGGCGAGGTCGGCTTGCGCGAGCAACTCGACCATGTCGGCCTGCTCGTGAATCTTGAAGCGCAGGCCGCGCGCGGCGGCCCGGCCTTCCGCCTCCTCGGCCGCCCGGCGGATCGCCTCGGCCCGCAGATTGGCGGGACCGATCACCACGTGCACCGTGGCCCGCTCGAGCCGTGATCCGACCGCGGCCCGGATCGCAAGCGCCGTGAGCCCCATCGGGTCGGAGCCGCCCAGGGTAATGAGGACATTTCCGGGCGCGGACGGCTTCTTTCGCACCGGCGGCCGGTGAAGGAGCATTTCCCTGCGCAGCAGGGCATAGGCCGGCCCCAGCAGGCGAATCGTCTTCGGAGCCGTGCGGTAAGCGAGTCCCTCGGCCCCGAAATTCGGGTTGAGCAGGATGTCGGCGTCATAGCGCTCGAGATGGGCCGTGTCGTCGACCCACAGCACCCGGATGCCGGCTCGCCGCAGGGGCTCCGGATAGCCGCTGTCGAAATGGTAGCCGTCCAGGACGAGCCAAGCGGGAGGTTCCGCCGCGGCATGGTGCAACAGGATCTCGAAATCGGCCGTCTCCGGGTGAGGGCGGGAGATGCGGACCCGCCGAAAGCCTTCCTCCTCAAGACGGGAAAGGAGCCTCTCGTTTTCCGTCGCCGTAAAGAAGACCACTTTCCCCCCCTCGTCGCGCCAGGCCTGGGCGAAGGCGATACCGCGCATGACATGTCCCGTGCCCATGCGGGGAGAGGCGTCTGCACGAATCCAAAGCGTGCGTTCTTTGGCGAAGAAACTTCCCATCGATTCCCGCCCGGTCGAGCCCGTCTGGGGAGCTCGAATCCAACTCCTCCCGTCTTTTCAGTCGGCTTCCAGCCGGTCTTTCCGTCGCGAGCGCTCCAAACCCTCGTTTCGTTTGAAGCGGGCGTTGATGCGTGCAAGCGCCGGTTCCGCATCCAAAAGCGCGAGCAGATCTTCAGTCCCGAAGGCAGGGTTCTTCGGGTAGAGAGTCTCGTAGACGCGGCGCACGAATTCGTAGTCCTCGGGCTCGTCCACGGTCCAACGCAGATGCGAGAGATCCCTTGCCGCGCGCAGGCTTCCGAGGCGGAATTTTTCGCCGTGGGTGACGATATACAAGGTAACATGCTCCCGCTCCGAGGGAAGACGCGCTTCTCTCCAGGCCCGCTCGAGCGTCTCGTAGGAGAAGATTTCGGCGTCGAGCCCGTCGGGGAAGGAGGGTTCGAGACAGTTGCTCGCGTAGTCGAAGCGACCCTCGAAGTAGAAATCGACCAGCCGGTCGATCTCCAGAGGGTCGGCCAGCGGGCAATCTCCGGTCAGCCGCAGGATGTGTTTTGCCCCGTGGGCTTTGGCCGCTTGATAAAAGCGGTCGAGGACGTCATCCAGACTGCCGCGGAAACAGGGGACGCCGATCCGCCCGCAGAGCGCCGCAAGCGCATCGTCCTCCGCGTGCGTGCTCGTGGCCACGAGAAACCGTTCGATCCTGCGGCTCCGCCGGAGCCGTTCGATCTGCCGCTCGATCATGGGCCGGCCGAGAATCGGAAGCAGGACTTTTCCGGGCAGCCGGGTCGAACCGGTTCGCGCTTGGAGCAACGCCAGGAGCATGGTTTCCTCGCCTCTCAGGTGAGACGCCGGAAGCCCGAGCGGGCGGGTTCGCCCTGAAGTTCTTGGCGAACCGCATCCCGCCGCACGGCCGAGGAAAGCGCGGCGAAGGCGGCATCGACCGCCTCGAGATAGCGCGCTGCATCGGCTTCGGTGTGGGCCCACATGGGGTAGAAAAGGGTCGAGGCGAGAATGCCGCGCGCGAGCATCTCCTGCACGAAGAAGGCCTTCCAGGTCCCCGTGTTGTCGGCGCTGAAGGAAAAATGGCTGAGGGGTGCGATTCCACCCGTCTCGACCGCAAGGCCGTGTTTCGAAGCAAGCTCCTTCCAGCCCCTCTGGACCGCCTCTCCCATGCGCTGCAGATGAACGGCTACGGCATGTTCCCGGTGTTTGCGGATCGTCGCCAGCGCGGCCACGGGGCCCACGCGCTCGGTCCAGAGGGTCGAGCTGATGAAGGTTTTCCGGGCGGACTCCATGACCTCCGCCCGGCCGATGACGGCGGCGATCGGGTAGCCGTTTCCCAGCGCCTTCGAGAAGACGGCGATATCCGGGGTGGCCGGGCTCAGCACGAGGTGGGCTCCGCCGGTGGTGAGCCGGAAACCCGAGGAGATCTCATCCAAGATCCAGACGGCATCGAGCTCGTCGGCCGTGCTACGGACGGCCTCGAGAAACCCCGGCGCGGGGGGGAGGTTGCGGATGGGTTCCATCACGATCGCCGCCAGGTCGCGGCCGTGGCGGGAGACGATGGCCTGCAGCTCGTCGATGCGGTTGTAACGGAAGGGAAAGGCCGTGTGCGCCAGCCCGCGCGGCACCCCGGCCGGCGGAAGCCCACTCAACAGATGCTCGCCCAGGGCGTTCTCGTCTTCCAAGTTGGCGGCGAGGTACCAGTCATGCCAGCCGTGATAGCCGCAGAAGGCGATCTTGTCCCGCCCCGTGTGCGCCCGCGCGATACGCACGGCGATCGCCATGGCCTCGCCGCCCGTGCGCGCAAAGCGCGCCATCTCGGCCCAAGGGTGAAGCTCGCAGAGCAGCTCAGCGAGCTCCACCTCTTCGGGGCAGTTGAGCGAAGAGCTTGTCCCGCGGGCGATCGCCTCGCAGACCGCGCCGTCCACGTCGGGGTCGGCATAGCCCAGGACATTGGCGCCGATCCCGGCGATGCTCATGTCGAGGTACTCGTTGCCGTCGAGATCCCAGACCCGCGCGCCTCGGGCGCGGCTGAAGTAGCCGGGCCAGACCCCTTGGGAGAACATGTCCGGACGCTTTGAAAGGAGCTGCGACTCTCCCGGGATACGCTTCCTGGCGCGTTCCTGGAGAGCGAGGCTTCGTTTGCGCTTCGCCGAACAATCGACCTGCCCTGAACCGCTCATGTCGCTCTTGACCTCACGTTGGCTGTCGTTCATAGACGCTGATGACCCGCTTTTTCCGCTCGAATTGCTTGAGAAGCCGGTATCCGGGAAAGCGGCTTTCCAAGGATCCTCCCCCCATCCGTTCTTCGACGACGAGGTAATCCACGTCCTTTTCCCGCGCCAAGGCGTAGAGACGGGAGTGTTTCGGGTCCTCGCGGGCGGGGACCAAAAACATGCCCTGGGCTTGAAAATCCGCAGCACTCTCGGCATGAAAGTGAACGACCTGGTCGTTGAAAGCGAACTTGTCTTGCTTCAGATCGGTGTTCTCCGACAGCCAGGCGACCGTCTTCCGCGCGAGGTTGTCGGGGTTCTTGAAAAACTTATCAAAACTCGACACCTGCACCGTGAGGACGATCCCGAGAAGGACCACCGGGCCCAGATGCCGCCATGGTTTTCTGCGCGAAACCCATTCGAGCGACCGCGCCAACCCGCTTCCCACCCAGGGACAAAGCAGAACGGTCGGTGTGAGCAGATAGCGTTCAATCAGAACGTCCCTCGAGATAAACAAAAAAACGCTCAACACTCCGAGGCCCGCGATTGTGGAAAGGACCGCGACATGACGCTCCTCGAAAGTACGGCCGAAAAATCCGAGGGCCAAAAAAGGCCAGTTGACCGGCGTGATCACGCTCAGCCACAGCTGAAGAAAGCCCCATAAATATATGGCGGGCATCCAGGCCCTGGCCGTCGCCGCAAAATTTTGTCCGACTCCGAGGTGGGGGGCCGATTCCTGCATCTGCTCGAGCCGGCTTGCGTTCCAGCGGTAGTATTCCCAGAAGCTCCCTTTGGAGACCTCCTCCGCATAGACGAACCAGTCGAAAAGGCGGTTGCTCCAAGCCGCCGGAACGCTGATCGCAACGGTCACCGCCAGGGCGGCGCAGCTTGCTGCAATCAAGATCCAGCCTGCGGCCACGCGCTTCATCGCCTTTCGGCCGGCTTGCCGGCCGCGGCCGAAAACGAGCGCATAGGCGAAAAAAGGAACGGCCGCGGCGAAAAAAACCATCCCCTCGATGCGAAAAAGGCAGGCGACGACCGCGGCTGCAGCGGCGAAGAGGAGATCCCGGACGCGGCGGGTTCGGAAGGAGCGCGTCAGATAAAGGACGGCAAGCGTCATCCAAGGCAAAAACGGGGTTTCGCGGAAAATGGAATTCGAATGACGCAGCGTTTCCGGCAGAAGGAGAAAGGCGATGCATCCCCAGAAGGCCGCTTTCCGGTCGAAGAGTTCCTTGCCCAGGAGATAAAGCGGCCAGATCGTCAAGCCCGTGCATAACCCGCTGACCATTCGTCCCGCCTGCACCCAGTCACCGATCAGCTTCTGGGCAAGCGCGATCAGTGCCGGCAATGCCGGCATGGGATAGAATAGCAGGCTCTCGGCCAGATTGCCCGTAGCGAGCGCACGGGCGGCACGAAGGTAGATTTCGCCGTCGTAGTTGACGTCCGCACCGCGGCGAACGAGAAAAAGCCCCCCGGCAAGGACGACATAGACGCCCGCCAAGATGATGGAAACGAGGAATCGCGGCGATCCTTCTCGCCTGCGGGATGAGTTGCGGCCAGAAACGGCGGCGATCACGGCCCGATTCGATCCTACGATCCAGACCACAGAAGCGGGTTTACGATCCGCTCCGGGACATGGGCAAACTCCCGGCGCACCTCCGCAACGAGGCCGCTCGGTACAGGCTTCTCCCAAAAACGGAGGTTTTCCAAAAGCTGCTCTCTCGTCTCGCAGCCGATCAAGACGCCCTGTCCGGGAAAGACCGACTTGACATAGCCCAAGGCGAGCTGGGCGATCGCCACCCCGGCCGATCGCGCGATTTCCCGCAACCGCGCTATCAGGGGCTTGGCCTCGAGGAGATTCCCGGGCAGTCTTTCCGGCTCCATGAGGAGCAGCCCTTGAAGAAAGACGCTGCGGATGTAGAGCTCTTTTCCCTTTTTCTCCGCCTCCTCGAGGAGCCCGGCCTCCTCGAAGCGCCGGTCGAACAGGTTGGAGGGGATCTGCACGAAGTCGATCCCCGGCGTGTCGAGGGCGAGCAGGGCGGCCGCGGGACTGTAGACCGACACGCCGAGCCGCGCGGCCTCTCCGGCTTGCACCCGCCGGCGGAGGAAATCCCCCAGACCGTTCTCCCAGAGGGCAAGCGCCTGCTCGCGGTGAAGCATCAGCCCGTAGAGGGAAGAGCGCCCAAGCCGCGCGAGGCTTTCGGCGATCGCCCGGGCGAGCGCCGCTTCGTTTCGGGGATCGACTTCGGGCGCAATCTTGGTGATGATTTTCGCCTCGCGGCCGCGGCTGCCGAGAACCGCGAGCGCCCGGCCCAGCACGGCTTCGCTCTCGCCGTAAGCCTGGGCCGTGTCGAACTCCAGGATTCCGGAGCGAAGCGCGGTCTCGACGATCCCCCGGGCACGTTCGGGGTCGGGTCGGCCGGCGGTGTTGGCGATTCCGTAAGCCATCCCGAGCTGTGCCGTGCCCAGAACCAGGCGGGATGGTTTTTCGTTCGGAGGCTCCAAGGTTTCAGCCTGCGGCGCCAAGGCGGCCAACGGCTTCGCAGACCGCATCGACTTCATCCTCGGACATCCCGGGGTGGATCGGAAGCGAAAGGATACGGCGGGCCGCCTCCTCGGCGATGGGGCACATCCCCTCGCCGGTGTGGAACCGCCGGCGGTAGAAGGGATGCAGGTGCACGGGGAGGTAATGAACGTTCACGCCGATTCCTTCCGCGCGCAGCGCGGAAAAAAGCCGGTCGCGGTCCCTGCCGCCCAAGGAGGTCTCGAGCCGCACGACGTAGAGGTGATAGGCGTGGGCCACATCGCCGCTCACGGCCAGTGGCCGGATCCCCTCCAGGGTTTTGAAAAAACGATCATAGCGGGCGGCGATCTCGCGGCGGCGCTCGAGAAAGCGCGTCAGTTTCTTGAGCTGCGAGAGGCCGAGCGCACACTGGAGATCGGTGATGCGGTAATTCCAGCCGAGTTCGACCATTTCGTAGAACCAGGACCCGCGCCGCTCGCGCTCGCGATGGTCGCTCGTGATCCCGTGGTTGCGGAATACGCGCATCCGCCGCGCAAGCTCCGGGTCGTCGGTGGCGACCATGCCGCCCTCGCCCGTGGTGATGTGCTTCACGGGATGGAAGCTGAAGGCGGTCAGGTCGGCCAGCGCCCCCACGGGCCGTCCCTTGTAGATCCCGCCCAGCGCGTGGCAGCCGTCCGCAATCAGGGAAAGGCGGTGACGACGGCAAAGTTCTCTCAAGGCGTCGTAATCGGCGGGGTGCCCGGCGTAATCGACGGCGATGACGGCCCGGGTGCGGGCGGTGCGCCGCGCCTCGACCTCCTCGGGCCGCAGGAGCAGCCGCTCGGGATCGACATCGGCGAAGACGGGAATTGCGCCCTGGAAAACAACGCAGTTGGCGGTCGCCGCGAAGGTCAGGGCCGGGACGATGACCTCATCCCCGGGCCCGATCCCCGCAGCATGGACGGCGGCGTGCAGCGCGGCGGTGCCGCTGTTCACGGCGACCGCCTCCCGCGCCCCGACCGCACGGGCGAAGGCTTCCTCGAACTCCGCAACCTTGGGCCCGGTCGTCAGCCAGTCGGAGCGGAGCGCCGCGACCACGGCGGCGATGTCCTCTTCGTCGATCCACTGCCTGCCGTAGGGGATCATAGGGTTTTCAGGATCTCCCGCATCTCCGCAACCGTCAGCCGCCAGGGATTCGTGCCGGAGCTGTACTCGAAATCTTCGGGGACCTCTTTTCCCTCGTTCCAGGCGCAGCGCCGCGTCCAGAAGCGGAAATCCGGCTGAATGATGAAGAAGCGGTCGAATTCGAGGGTTTTTCGCGCCTCATCGCGCGGGATCATCAGCTCGTGGATCTTCTCCCCGGGCCGGATGCCGATGATCTCGGTTTTACACTCCGGAGCGATGGCCCGGGCCAGATCCAGGATGTTCATGCTCGGGATCTTGGGGACGAAGATCTCGCCACCGCACATCTTTTCCAGCGCCCAGAGGACGAAATCGACCCCCTGCTCGAGCGTGATCCAGAAACGGGTCATGCGCGGGTCCGTGATCGGAAGCACGCCGGTTTCCTTCATCTTCAAAAAGAAGGGGATGACGCTGCCGCGGCTTCCGACCACGTTCCCGTAACGCACCACGCCGAAACTGGTGCGGTCGCCGCCGACATAGGCGTTTCCGGCGATGAAGAGCTTGTCCGAGCAGAGTTTGGTCGCCCCGTAGAGGTTGATCGGGTTTGCGGCCTTGTCCGTGCTGAGGGCGACGACCCGCTGGACCCCCTGGTCGATCGCCGCGTTGATCACGTTCTGGGCACCTAAGATGTTCGTTTTCACGGCCTCAAAGGGGTTGTACTCCGCGGCCGGCACCTGCTTGAGCGCCGCGGCGTGAATGACGAAATCGACCCCCTGGAAGGCGCGGTGCAGCCGTTCGGCATCCCGCACGTCCCCGAGGAAGTAGCGCATGCAGGGATATTGGGAGTCCGGGAACTGCTGGGACATCTCGTACTGCTTGAGCTCGTCGCGGCTGAAGACGATGAGCCGCCGCGGTCGATATTTCTCGAGGATACGCGCGACGGCCTTCTTTCCAAAGGATCCGGTTCCGCCGGTGATGAGAATCGTCTTATCGTTCAGCATGAAGACCTTTTCTTGCGATCGCCCCTGGAGGTTTTGCCCCGCGAGGGGACGCCAGCGCCAACCATTGGATTTCAAAATGGGCTTTTGTATCCTAGGGCCTGATCCCTGTCAAACCGGGGAAAGGAAAGCCGCAGCGAATAGGCTCTCGTAGAGGCTCTCGAACGGGAACGGTCGCCTTGTTTTTCAGGGGCGTACGGCGGCGGGCTGGAGGCTGGAGAGGATATCCGCCGGGCTTTTGATCGGCCGGACCCCCTTGCCCTCCATCCGGTAGGCGAGATCGGCGCAATCGAGCAGGGTCGACTGGTGCGAGATGGCGAAGATCGTGATCTTTGCGGAAAGCGACTTGAGCGTGGCGCAGATTTCCCTCTCGGTCTGCGGATCGAGGGCGGTCGTGGCCTCATCGAGAATGAGGAGGGCGGGCTTCTTGACCAGCGCCCGGGCGATCGCGATGCGCTGCCGCTGCCCGCCCGAGAGAGCCGCTCCCCGCTCGCCCACCGGCGTATGCATCCCTCGCGGCATGGCGCTGACGAAGTCCCAGGCCCCGGCGTTTTTCAGGGCGACCTCGACCTCCTCTTCGGTCAGATCCTTCTGCCCCAAAGTTACGTTCTGGAACACCGTGTCGCTCAAGAGAATGTTTTCCTGGGTCACGTACCCGATGCGCCGCCGCCAGGCGCGCAAGTCCACCTCTTCGAGCGGCAGCGTATCGATCCAGATCCTTCCCGCTTGCGGCCGCAGAAGCCCGATCAGCAGATCGGCGATGGTGGTCTTCCCCGAGCCCGACGGGCCGCAGAGCACGGTCATCTTCCTCGCCGGGATCCGAAGGGAAAGCTTTTCCAAGACCCGCTTTTCGTCGTAGCCGAAGGCGACCTCCTCGAAGCGCACGGCCTCGTTCAGCTCGGGGATGCGGCTTCCGGCCTCGGGCTCGGCGTCCTTGCTTGCGGTTTCGATCTTGCCCGCAAGCGACCAGTAGGCCGCCTCGTACTCGGCCAGATTGCCGTATTCGTTCTGGATCTTCTGCACCTGCTTGAGGATCTTCCCGATGAAGAAGACCATCGCCATAATCGAGGGCAGCGGCAGGTTCCAGAAGGAAAGCGCGGCATAGAGGCAGAGCACCAGGAACAGCATCATGAGCGGCTCCTGAAACGAGGTCAGCGCCGCCTTGTTCAGGACCTGTTTCTGAAGCGCCCGGTTCAGACGCCGCGTGCGATCCTCGAGCACCGATCCCGCGGAGTCCTCCCGCGCCATCGCCTTCAGGGGCTTGATCGAGATCAGGACATCGGTCATCTGGGCGACGAGATCCTGGGTATGCGTCGTCTGGCGCTCGCCGGCGCGGCGCAGCTTCTTGATCAGCCGGCGCAGCACGAAGAGGATGAACAGCCCGCCCCCCAGCGCCAGAAGGGTTGCCTCCCAAGAGACGAGGACGGCGAGGACGATGTAGATCCCGGACTCGATGGCGGTGGCGATCAGGCGCGCGCCGAATTGAAAGGCCGTGGCCGCGCGATGGGCCTCGAAGGCGATGCCGTTGGTCAGCTGCCCGATCGGCTGGCGGATGAAGTATTCCCAGCGCGAGGCGAAAAGCGCCCTCAAGAGCGCAAGACGCATCTCGGTGGCGATGCGCGCGACGGTGTAGCCGATCTGCCGGTTGGCCAGGAAGAGAAGCACGCACTTGAGAACGATGCAGCCGATGAACAGCCCGAGCAGCACCCCGATCGTCGATTGCAGCCCCACCGCACCGAGGATCCCGTCGAGGAGTCGGTCGAGGTAAGAGGAAAGCTCGCTGGGACTCCCCCCCGCGGCTTCGATCTTGCGGCTGAAGACCGTGTTCAAAAGGGGCAGCAAGGCGGAAACGCCGAAGCCTTCGGAAATGCCGGCGAAGAGGATCCCGCTCAGGGTGGCGATCGTCCGCCCCGGGTAACGCCGCGCGAGGGTGAAGAGAAGCTTCATGGTTTGGGATTGCCGTTCGGAGGGCTCTCCTGGATTCTCCAAAACGAAAAAGCCGCATCGCTGCGGCTTTTAAATATTATTTCTTAGCGGAATCCGCAGCCGCTGTCAAATCGGCTGGGATTCGACCGGCTTTAGGAGATGCCCTCTCCCGCCGAGATCCCCCCAAGCTGCATTAATGATATCTGAATGGACGTCCCCTTATTATCTGTCGACGGCTCTTTCAGAGATCTTGTTCGTCGAACCTCCGCCGCCTTTCTGATCGAAGGAAAAGACATGTACCTTGATCCCAATGATTGCGCTTACTTGCAGCCGATTTCCATGAGCGCCGGAATGCGGATCTGGGAGATCCGG
>CALIUY010000007.1 GCA_938048455.1 uncultured Desulfobacterales bacterium
AAGACAAATGTCGATGTTTGGGCTAAATACAATGTGCTCGTCCCCGACACCGTCTCCGTCCCCGAGGCGGCAACGATGCTGCTTTTCGGTCTCGGCCTGGTCGGTATCGCCGGGATGAGAAGAATGATTAACCGCAAGTAGCTTTCGAGCAGTAAAAACTGAAAAAGGCGGGCTCTCAACGAGCCCGCCTTTTTTTTTCGGTTTCTGGTGCCGGAGGCCGGAGTCGAACCGGCATGGGGTTGCCCCCGGAGGATTTTGAGTCCTCTGCGTCTACCAATTTCACCACTCCGGCACAGCTGCCTCTATAAAGAATCGCCCGGCCGCTGTCAACGCGGCAGGTCGCCGCCCTGCAAAACGCCTTCCACCTGAAAAACACCGCGGCCGCGCGCGCCGCCCCGCTTCAGCCGATCTCCTTGGCGACCGCGAGGATCTCCGCCTTGGGAACCTCGCCCTCGCGGATCACGACCGGTTTTTCGCCCGTCACATCGACGACGGTCGAGCCGACTCCGCCCTTCAAAACCCCGGCATCGAGGATGAGATCGACCCCCTTTCGTATCCGCGGCTCGAGATCGGGGATCTGCGCGCAGCCGGGGCTTCCCGAAAGATTCGCACTCGTCCCGGTCAGCGGTCCGCCGAAAGCGGAAACGAGCGCCGCGGCGACGGGATGCCCGGCAAGGCGGATCCCGATCCTTCCCGTCCCGGCCGTGAGCGGCTCGGGCAGCCCCGCCGCCGCCTCGAGGACCAGGGTGAGCCTCCCCGGCCAGAAGCGCTCCATCAGCACCCGCGCAAGCTTCGGGATCCGGGCCGCCAGTCCCTCCATCTCCTCCGGCCGGTGGATGAGAACCAGCAAGGCCATCGTCGCCGGGCGTTGCTTCAACGAAAAAACCTTTTCCACCGCCGCGGCGTTGCGCGCATCGGCGCCCAGACCGTAGAGGCAGCGCGTGGGATAGCAGACGACTCCGCCCGCGCGGATGATTTCCGCAGCGCGGGCGATCGCCGCCGGCTCGGGCTTGCGGGGATCCACCCTGACGAGCCTACCCTGGCTCCTCGAGATTCTTTGCCTTGCGCTCAACTTCGGCCGCCATTTCCGCTTTCATGCGCTCGAGCTCGGAGGCAAGACGCGGATCCGAAATCGCAAGCATCTGCACGGCAAGGATGCCTGCGTTGCGGGCCCCCGATTTGCCGATCGCCATCGTGGCCACCGGGATGCCGGGCGGCATCTGCACGGTCGAAAGCAGCGCATCGAGCCCCTGGAGAGCCGAGGAGTCGATCGGGATCCCGATCACGGGCAGGGTCGTGTGTGCGGCAAGCACGCCCGCCAGGTGGGCCGCGTGGCCCGCGCCGGCGATGATCACCCGGATTCCCCGTTTGGCCGCTTGCTCGGCCAAGGCCGCCGCCCGCGCCGGGCTCCGGTGCGCGGAGGCGACCGTCATCTCGTAGGGCACATCGAATTTTTTGAGCACCGCCGCCGCCTCCTGCATGACCGGCAGATCCGAATCGCTTCCCATCACGATCGCCACTTTCGCCTTCCCCGCCTTGCGCGCCATCGCCTTCCTCCCGATGTCTTTTCGGTAATAGAGACCCTCCCAGCGGATTCGGGCCGCCGCCCGATAGGCCTTCTCGATCGCCTTCTCCACCGTTTCCCCGAGCGCGGTCACGCCGAGCACCCGGCCGCCGTCGGTTACGACCGCGCGACCCTTCCTTTTCGTCCCGGCATGAAAAACCCTGACCCCGGGGATGCGGTTTGCCGCCTCAATGCCGCGGATCGCGGCTCCCTTGGTGTAACTTCCGGGATAGCCCTCCTGGGCCAGGACGACGCAGACCGCCGCCCGGGGGTCGATTTCGATTTTGCAGGAATCGAGTTTGCCGGCGATCGCCGCCTCGATCAGGCTGACCAGATCGTTTTTCACGCGCATGAGGATCGGCTGGGTTTCGGGGTCGCCGAAACGGGCGTTGAACTCGAGCACCTTCGCCCGGTCGCGGTCGATCATCAGCCCGGCGTAGAGCACTCCGCGGTAAGGCCGTTCCTCGGCCGCCATGGCGCGCACGGCCGGAATCATGATCTCCTCCATCACGCGTCGGTGCATCAGCCGGTCGACCACGGGCGCAGGCGAGTAGGCGCCCATCCCGCCGGTATTGGGCCCGCGGTCGCCGTCGTAGATCGCCTTGTGATCCTGGGCCGAGGGCAGGGGAAGCACGGTCTTGCCGTCGGTCAGGGCGAGAAAGGAGGCCTCCTCGCCCGACAGGCACTCCTCGACCACGACCCGCGCGCCGGCCGCGCCGAACTCGCGCGCCACGAGGATGCGCCGGATCGCCTCGCGCGCCTCTTTCAGGCTGGCGCAGACGATCACCCCCTTGCCCGCGGCAAGACCGTCCGCTTTGACGACAAGCGGGGCGCCGAGTTCCGCCGCGAAGGACTCGGCCGCCCGGGGATCGGTGAAGCTCCGGCCCTGCGCCGTGGGGATGCCGTTTCGCTGCATGAACTGCTTGGCGAACGACTTGCTCGCCTCGAGCTCGGCGGCGTTTCGCCGCGGGCCGAAGATGGAAAGACCCTCTTCCTCGAAGCGATCGACGATCCCCGCGGCAAGCGGCCCCTCGGGACCGACGACCGTGAGGTCGATCGCCTGTTTCCGCGCAAAGGCGAGGAGGGCCTCGATCTCGCCGGCGGCGATCGGCACGCATTCGGCAAGCTCGGAAATCCCCGCGTTCCCGGGTGCGCAAAAGATCTTCGCGACCCGCGGGCTCTGCGCGATCTTCCAGACGAGCGCATGCTCGCGGCCGCCTCCCCCCACGACCAGGACCTTCATCGTCTTTTCCCCTTCTCCACCGGTTTTTATCCTCCGGACGCCGTTTGCCCGGCCGCGGCCGCGATCTCCCGCTCCAAAGCCTCGCGCTTCCTTCGTGCCAGCTCCTCCCGCCCGATGCGCGCCGCCGCCGCCCCGGCCTCGAGGGCGATCTCGGCGAGGTAACATTTCCCCTCCGGGGTCAACTGGAGGTCGATATGCGCGTATGGAAACCGGCCCCGCGCCATGACCGCGCGGCAGAAGCGCTCGGCCGCCGGATCCATGGGAAAGGGGCGGCCCGTGCCGCCGGCGGCGAGGTTGGCGCGGAAGTGAAAGGGGTTCTCGCGGAGATAGGCCTCGACATACTCCCCGACCACGATCACGCGCACGTCGGACACATCCGCCAAAAACGGCTGCAACACAAACGGAAAGCCCCTGTCCTCGAAGGCCGCCGTGTTGTAGAGCGCCTCGGCGCTCTCCCAGCGCCTGACCCCGTGGCCGCAGTGCATGCCCTCCTGCTTGCTCACGACCGCGCCGATCCCCAGCCGGGCGTAGTCGGAGACGGCCTGGAGCAGCTCCGCGCGCCGGCGCACGGCCCGGGTGTGCGGGGCCATGAAGGAAGAAAGAACCTCCGCCTGAGCGCACTTCGAGCGGCTCAACACCTGACACAATAGCGAGGGAACGAAGCGCACCCCCCGTTCCGCAAGGTCGATCCCGAGCGGCCCCGAGAGAAAGGAGGCCGGAAGCAGCCCCGCGGCGACATCTCCCGGCCCGAACTCCGGAAGCCGGGCGCGGATCGCCTCCAGCCCCCGGGCGATCATGCGGTCTTCCTCCGCGGGCCGCGGCCCTCGAGGCTGAGCTCGATCAACCGGTCGAGGAGCCCTCCGAAGTCCATTCCCGCCGCGGCCGCGGCGCGCGGCAGAAGGCTCGTCGCCGTCATGCCGGGGATCGTGTTCGTCTCGAGGACGAAGATCTCGCGGCCGCGCAGAATCATGTCGGTCCGGCTGTAGCCGCGGCAGAAAAGCGCGCGGTGCGCGGCGAGGGCAAGGCGCCTGCCCTCGGCGGCAAGCGCGGGGTCGATCCTCGCCGGACAAATCTCCTCGGTCGCACCCGCCGTGTACTTGGCGGCGTAGTCGAAAAACGCATAACCGCGTCCCGGAACGATCTCGATCAGGGGCAGCGCTTCGAGCTCCTCGTTTCCGATCACGGCACCGGTGATCTCGAGCCCTTCGATGAAACGCTCGAGCATCACCTCGCGGTCGTGGGCGAGCGCGGCGGAAACGGCGGCCGATAGATCTTCCCTGCGGCGCACGATGCTCACCCCCACGCTCGAGCCCCCCACGACCGGCTTGACGACGAGCGGCAAGCCCAGGCGCGCGATCACCTGATCGGCATCCAGGGGATCGGAGGCCTTCAGAACGATGTCCTCCGGCACCGGGATTCCGGCCTCGCGGTAGAGGCGCTTGGCCGCGATCTTGTTCATGGCGACCGCACTGCCGAGCACCCCCGATCCCTGATAGGGGATGCCGAGCAGATCGAGCATGCCCTGGATCGTCCCGTCCTCGCCGAAAGGGCCGTGGAGCAAAATGAGCGCCGCGTCGATCCGGGGGGCGTCTTCGACGAGCCGCAGAAGGTCGGTTCGGGGATCGTAGCAGGTGACCTCGTAGCGCGAAGGGTCAAGCGCCGCAAGCACCTGGCGGCCGGAGTTGAGCGAAACCTCGCGCTCGGCGGAAACTCCGCCCGCAAGGAGCGCGATGCGCAAACGCCGGGGTGAATTCGAGTCCAATGACGCTTCCGTAGGTTGGGCTCCGCCGCCCGGTTTCAGCTCTGGGTTCAGAAGCCGACGCCGGGCCTGCGGGGGTGCCCGTGGGCGCTACCTGGGGCGGCGGCCGGTCTCGATCCGGCGCACCACGCGTTCGAGGTAGCGCTGCGGGATCTCCAGGGCGATCGGCATGCGGCGCAGGCTGTTCGCCTTGAGGACAAGGAAATTGAGTTTTTTCAACGCGCGGTATTTCTGCTCGGCGTCGGGCATGGCGGAAAGAAGCTCCTCAGTCTTTTCGATCTCGCGGCGAAGCTCGATCTCGGGCGGAAGACAGTCGGCGTTCTTGAGGATCCTGTAGGCAAGGCGCAGCTCCTCCGGAACGGTCGCGTCCTCCTCGAGCCGCAGCGGCTTTCCGGCGCCCTCGAGCCCCTCGAAAGCGCCCTCCTCCATCGCCCGCCGGATCCGCTCCTCGACGATCTTCTCAAAGCCGGTGATCATGTCTCTTGTTTCGTCCCTTGAGACGAGCCAAGCGCCGGGCCGTTTATACCGGGAGGAAGAGCCGGAGGCAAGAGCCGAAGCCGCGAAGCGGAAAACTCGCGGTGCAAGCGGCGCTCTTTCCCCGGCTACCGATGATCGCCACCGGCAATACCACCGATTATGTATTTTTGTACATAGTCGTACTGGGATCGAGAGAATATGGCCTAATGGACCTTATTACAAATACTTGAATTCAAATATTATATTAAAATTATGGCATTTTGCGAGTTATTGGCGCGCATCTTGCTTAGCGTAGGGCGAGTGTCTCGTAACTATGAAACATAACCGAAAGGAGGCTATCGGGAAATTACAGAAACCGCAGTCGTCGTAAATGGAGAACCCCAACCCGAACCGGAAAAGAAAAGGATTTTGATCCATGAAAAAGGTCATTTTAACCACAGCGGCGATTTTCTTGTTGGCCGGAACCGCGCTTGCCCTGCCCGTGCCCGTGGTGGATTTCGCCTCGAGCGCTTTCAGCGCTGTCCACAATCAGCAAACGGCAACCGTGGCTTACGGCGGAGTCAACTATACCTTCACCGCCTACCCCAAAGGAGCCAAACTGACCTGGAATCCCGGTCCGGCGGGCGGCGTGGACGGGATCGGCATCAATGACGACGAAATCTCCGGCGCAATTCTTGATCAGAATGATGAACTTTTGAAAATCGGTTTTTCGAAACCCCTGTATGTCACCGGCATCTACATCACCGATCTTTTTAAGGAGAACGGCTATCTTGAGGAGGGGCTATACAGCTTGCAGTACACCTCGGGCGTATGGAGCAACTGGATTTCCTTCCAGGCCGATCCTTCCCAAGTTGCAGGCACAACAAACGGGGAGCTCTTCATCGCTCTTCTCGATCCGACGAATCTGCTGGGATTGAAGTTCACGACTCCCGATTATTGCAATTCTCTTCTTGATCTGAGAAACGATTTTTCCGTCCGCGGCATCGACGTTCCCGAGCCCGCGAGCATGCTGCTTCTGGGTGCGGGCCTGATCGGGATGGCGGCACTGGGCAGGAAGAAGTTCATCCGCTGAAACATCGCTCTACAATCAAAAAAACAAAAAAGGCGGGACGCTTCAAAGCGCCCGCCTTTTTCTTTTTCTCTACCCGGGACCCGGGTTTTTTCCCGGATCGACAAGACCGCCGGCCGGGACTTTCTTTCCTGCCCATCAAAAAGGGCCCTCACCTTGCAGGAGGGCCCTTTCCGGTTTCCGCGATATGGTGGCGATGCAGGGATTTGAACCCCGGACTCTGCGGATATGAGCCGCATGCTCTGACCAGCTGAGCTACATCGCCACAAAGCGAGGCTATAGTGCGTTAAACCGCTCGCATTGTCAAGCCGAACCGAGGCGTTGCGCTCAAGCCGGGCCGGGCCGGCCTGCAAGCGGCGGCCC
Organism: uncultured Desulfobacterales bacterium; assembly: GCA_938048455.1. Taxonomy (GTDB): domain Bacteria; phylum Desulfobacterota; class Desulfobacteria; order Desulfobacterales; family SpSt-501; genus SpSt-501. The sequence continues at coordinate 6,476 of CALIUY010000007.1, forward strand.
CTCATTTCGTGGATCCTGCGGCCTCCACGCTGTACTCTTCGAGATTCCCGGGCAGCCGGTCGAAGACGACCATGAAGGGCAGGCTCGCCCCCGGCTTCACCCCGACGTTGCGGTTCTGCTGCCCTTTCTGGTTTTTCAACCGCTCCGCGATCGCGGCCATGTCCTGGGTGGCGAGATCTTCCTTGCTCAAGGTGTTTCCGGCCCAGACGGTGCCCGCGCGGACGACGTTCTTGTTCTTGTCGTAGAGCTTCGCCGTCACCTTGATGAAGCTGCGCGGGTGATCGTACTCGTTTCGCACTTGGCCGCGGATGACGACGATCCGTCCGGCGGAGGCGTTCTCCACATACTCGGCCTGCACGGTGTCGGCGACGGGGCGAATTCTCAAGGCTCCCGCCTCGTCCTGCGGGGCCACCTGGAAGACCTTCCCCAGAAAAGGCACCTCGAGATCGGCAAGGAAGGGGATCTCGAGGTCGGAAAGGAAAGGCACGTTCAGGCCGAGCTGCCGCGGAACGATGAGCGCTGCGGCGGCGACGACCACGAGCACAAGAAGGGCGTAGACGAGCCGCTTCACGAAGCCGCCGGCGCGGCGCGGCGTGCTTTTCTTTTTCTCTTCGGCGCCGAAATCGGTTTCTTCCTCCTGCGGCTGGGCTTCGAGAACGGCGGTCGCCCCCCCGGCAGCGGCCGGAACGGCGGGGGAGAAGGGGTCGGTCGAGGAGGCTCCCTCGGAAAAACTTTCGGCACGGGCCTTCGCCGCGGCAAACACGGCCGCGGCACCGGCGGCGGTCGCGGCGACGGCGGCGCCCGCCCCTGCGCCCGGCTTTTCTTCCTCCTCGGCAAGCGGCTCGATCATGATCTCGGGCTCTTCTTCCTCCTTTTTCTCCGCGGCGGGCTCAAGGAAAAGATCGAGATCGAGGTCCTCGATTTCCTCTTTTTCGGCCTTGCCGGACGAGGGGAGCGGCGTGGTGTCTTCCTCCTCGGCGAGGAGCTTCTCCAGATCGAGCGTGTCCTCTTCGGCGGGCGGGGAGGAGGAGGGGGTTTCCTCTTTTGCGCCTACAGGTTCGACCGCCGGCTTCTTTTCCGGCGCGGGAGCGGCCTGCCCCTCGCCCTCGAGAATCGCCTCGAGATCCGAGAAATCGAGCTCCTCGGTTTTCACCGAGGGCTTTTCGGCCTGCGCGGGAGGTTCCACCTTCTTCGGCGGCTCGACGATCGCCGCAAGGTCAAGTTCTTCGAGTTCGCCGCTTTTCGGCTTTCCGCCGATCTCGGAGGCGAGATCAAGCTCGAGATCGATCCCCTCGGTCGCCGCGGGCTTTTTCCCCTCCGAGAAAACGGCGGGGCCGTCGCCCTCGAGCATGGCCTCGAGGTCGGAAAGATCGAGTTCGTCCTCGTCGGAGACAGCCGTCCCGGCCGCTTCCCTTGCCTGCGAATCCCCAGTGGGAGCGCCCAGCCCGGTCCCGGCCGGCTCGCGCTGCTGAAGAAACGATTCGAGATCGAGGTCGAGCCCATCGCCCGCTGCGGCCTTCGCGGCGTCTTGCTCCGCGGCGGGCTTGGCCTCCTTCGCCTCCTCGAGCAGCGGGAGATCGGCCAAATCGAGTTCCAGCTCGTCGGTCGAGGGGAGAAGGGGTTCGCCGGGGGCGGAAAGCGGCGCCGGTGTTTCGGCTTCGATGCCGGGCAGCTCGAGATCGAGCTCGAGGCTTTCGGCGGCGGAATCTTTTACGGGCTTGAGCTTTTCATCGGCCGCGGGGATTGCGGCAAGGAGGTCGTCCAGGTTGAGTTCGGCGGCAAGTTCGTCTTCAGCCTGTCCGCCTCTCTCCGCCGCCGCCCCCACCGCAGGCTTCTCCTGGAGAAGCTCGTCCAGCCGCTCGTCGATCCCCGCGAGCGCGATACCGGGTTCCTTCTCCGGCGGCACCTCCTCCTCCAGCACGAGGGGCTCCTCCTCGGGTTCCAGAGCGGCGGGCGGATAGACCGTGAACACATGCCGGCATTTGGAGCAGCGCACCTTGGAGCCGGTCGGCCGGATCTTCGATTCGTCCACCTTGAACTTCGACTCACATCCCTCGCAGGTCACGTTCATGTTCGTTCTCCGCCGTTCTGAGCCTCCTCCACCAGGCGGTAGACGCCGGGGAGGTGGCGGTATTGCTGGGCGCAATCGAGCCCGTAGCCGACGAGAAAGCCCTCCTCGATCACGCCGCCCGCGTAATCGAGCGGCGTCTCCGCCTCGCGCCGCTCGCGCTTGTCGATCAGGGCGCAGACCCGCACGCTCGCCGGACCCTTGGCGAGCAGGTGTTGCCGAAGCGCCTTGAGGGTGTGCCCGGTGTCGGCGATGTCCTCGACCAGGAGCACGTCCTTTCCCCGCAGGTCGATCCCGCAGTCGAGCAGGATGCGGATGCGGCCCGAGGAGGCGGTGTCGTCCCCGTAGCTCGAGGCCTGCAGGAAATCGATCTCCACCGGGATCGAGAGCGCACGCGCCAGATCGGCGAGAAAGACGAACGCCCCCTTCAGCACCCCGACCAGGACGAGCCTGCGGCCGCGGAAATCCTCCGAGATGCGGCGGCCGAGGTCAAGGACGATCTCGCGGATCCTCTCGGGGGCAAGAACAGGCTCCAGCCTCCGGCCCGCGACGGTCATGTGCGCCCCTTTGCTGCAAGCTCTTCCGCCGCCCGCCTGTAGATCGCTATCGGCGGCCCTTGTGGAAAACTTTATCCCGATCGGGATCTCAAGTCAAACGCGAGCAGGGCGCAAACTTTGCTTAAATACCTGTTTCTGATAGCTTTTCGACAAGCTCGCGCTGCTCGCGGGTAAGCGCCCGAGGAATCTGGACATGGATGTGCACGTAGAGATCGCCGCGCTTTCCGCCCCTCATCGCCGGCAACCCCTGGCCCGGGATGCGGAGCTTGGTGCCGCTTCGAGTTCCGGGGGGCACCTTGAGGCTCAAGGTCTTCTCCTCGAGTGTGGGGATGGATAGCGTCGTCCCCAGAAGGGCCTCGGTGAGCTTGATTTCCCGGTGCGTGACCAGATCCTGGCCCTCGACCCCGAAGACCGGGTCGTCGAGCAGCACGGTCTGGATGTAGAGGTCTCCCCGCGGGCCGCCGAAAGGCCCGGGGTTCCCCTTGCCGGCAAGCCGGAGCTTCTTGCCGGTGGTCATCCCTTTGGGGATCTTGACCGCGATCCGCTCGGGAGCCCCCTGCACCTGAAGGGTGATCGTTTTCTCCCCCCCGAAGGCCGCCTCGCGCAGGGAGATCGGAAGCTCGTAGACGATATCGCTTCCTTTCACGGCCTGGGCCTGGCTGCGTCCGCGGCCGCCGAAGGGGGAGCCCGTCGCATAGGTGAAGCGCGTGCCGCGGCCCTCGCCGAAGAAATCGGCGCCGAAGCCGAACTCGCGCAGGATGTCGTTGATGTTGAAGCCCCGGAAAATGTCCTCCTGGGTGAAGCGCTCCCGGAAGCCCTCCGAGCCGAAGGTATCGTATTCCTGCCGCTTCTGCTTGTCGCTCAAAACCGCATAGGCTTCGCTGATCTTCTTGAACTTCTCCTCGGCCGTCTTGTCCCCCTTGGCATGGTCGGGGTGGTACTTCATCGCGAGCTTGCGGTAAGCCTTCTTGATCTCCTCCTCGCTCGCATCCCGGCCGACACCGAGGATCTTGTAGTAATCTTCCGCCATGATGTTGCACCTCGATTCAAAACTTTTTTCAGTCCGGTGCAAAAATAAAATAAAACTCAATGGTGTCAAGATGTTGTGTTTCTCGGAAAGCCCTTCTCTGCTATGCCGCAAGCGGCGAGCGATGCGCCCGGATGGCGACCATGAGGACCGAGAGCGCCGCCGGGGTCATGCCGTCGATGCGGCTTGCCTGCCCGAGGCTTTCCGGCCGTACCTCGGCGAGCTTTTCTTTGAGCTCGCGGGAAAGACCGTGCACCGTGTCGTAATTTAGGGATGGCGGGATGCGGATCCGCTCGAGGTCGCGGAACTTTTCGATCTCGCGGCGCTGCCGCTCGATGTAGCCCGCGTACTTGACCTCGATCTCGACCTGGGCGGCCGCCCGCGGGTCAAGCGGTAAGGGCGGCGGGAAAAGGCGGGCGAGCGCGGCGTAGTCCATCTCCGCGCGCCGCAGGAGCTGCTCGAGGGGGAATCCCTGCTCGATCGCCGGCGAATTCCTCTCCGCAAGCAGCGCGTTCAGTTCAGGCGTCGGCCGGGCCACGGTCTCCCGCAGGCGGCGGATTTCGGCGGCGATCCGCCTTTTCCGCTCGCGCAGCTCCGCCGCCGCCGTCCGGGGGACGAGGCCGAGTTCGCAGCCGATCTCAAGCAGCCTCAAGTCCGCGTTGTCTTCGCGCAGCAGGAGGCGGTACTCGGCGCGCGAGGTGAACATGCGGTAGGGCTCGCGCGTGCCGCGGGTGACGAGGTCGTCGACCATAACGGCGATGTAGGCCTGGGAGCGGTCGAGGACGAAGGCCGGCCTGCCCTGCACGGCCGAGGCGGCGTTGATCCCCGCCCAGAGCCCCTGCGCCGCCGCCTCCTCGTAGCCCGAGGTGCCGTTGATCTGGCCGGCCAGATAGAGGCCGCCGATGCGCTTGGTCTCGAGCGTCGGCCGCAGTTGCACGGGGTCGACGTAGTCGTACTCGATCGCGTAGGCCGGCCGCATGATCTCGGCCTCCTCGAGCCCGGCGATCGAGCGCACCAGCTCGATCTGCACCTCGAGAGGCAGGCTGTTTCCCAGGCCGCTCGCGTAGATCTCTTCGGTGTCCAGCCCCTCGGGCTCTAGGATCACCGGGTGCCGCACCCGGTCGGGGAATTTCACGATCTTGTCCTCGAAGGAGGGACAGTAGCGCGCCGAGGTGCCGGTGATCACCCCGCCGTAGAGGGCCGAGCGGGCGAGATTTTTGCGCACGACGGCGTGGGTGCGCTCGGAGGTGTAGCCGATATAGCTCGGAACCTGGGGGAGAACGGGCCCGGAGCCGGCCGCGGAAAAGGGGGGCACCCCGGGATCCCCCGGCTGGGCGGTGAAACGGCTGAAATCGATGCTCGAGCGCTTGAGCCGGGGGGGCGTTCCGGTCTTCAGCCGTCCCATGCGGAAGCCGAGCTCACGCAGGTGCGCGGCAAGCCCGTAGGCGGGAAACTCCCCCGCCCGGCCTGCGGGGATCGAGCGAAAGCCCACGTGCACGAGCCCGCTCAGGAAGGTCCCGGTCGCCAGCACCACGGTTCTTCCCGGATACGGGTGGCCCGTGGCGTCCTCGACGCCCGCGACGCGCCCCCCCTCGACGAGCATCCGCTCGACGAGCGCCTGCTTGAGGTCGATGCGGGGCTCGGCCTCGATCGTCCCCTTCATGCAGGCATGGTAGCGGCGCTTGTCGTTCTGGGTGCGCGAGGATTGCACCGCCGGGCCTTTGCGGGTGTTCAGGCGACGGTACTGGATCGCCGTGCGGTCGGCGGCCCGGCCCATCTCCCCTCCCAGGGCGTCGATTTCGCGCACGAGCTGGCCCTTGGCCATGCCGCCGATCGAAGGGCTGCAGGGCATCGCGGCCAGCTTGTCGAGGTCGATCGCCAAAAGAAGAACCCGGCAGCCCATGCGGGCGGCGGCGAGCGCGGCCTCGCAGCCGGCGTGTCCTGCGCCGACGACGATGACGTCCCAGGTAGTGGATGCGGAGGAAAGCATCGCCGGAGAACGGACTCCCGATTCGGATTGTGATGAACGCCGGGGCTGTGGTAGAAAAGAGAGGCGGCTCGTGCGGCCCCTTGCGTGGGCCGACGTCGATGCGAAAGTGACCCGACGCCCGATTATAGGCGCGCCGCCGCGCGCGGGTCAACCCTTCTTCATGGCCGACAGATACCGGGACCTCAACTCCTATCTGCGCGAACGCTTCGGCTGCCGGGTCCAGAAGATCACCCTCGATGCGGGGCTCACCTGCCCCAACCGCGACGGCGCCAAAGGGACGGGCGGCTGCATCTACTGCAACGCGCGCGGATCGGGAACCGGCGCCCACGGCCGGGGGCTTTCGATCCGTGAGCAGCTCGAAGCCGGCAAGGCCGCGGTCGCGCGCCGCTACGGGGCCGGACGCTTCATCGCCTACTTTCAGTCCTTTTCGAACACCTACGCCCCCCCGGCGCGCCTGCGCGCGCTCTACGAGGAGGCGGCCTCCGTTCCCGGCGTGGCCGCGCTCTTCATCGGGACCCGGCCGGACTGCGTTTCCGAAGAGGTGCTCGATCTGCTCGCCGAATTCTCGCGGCGGCTTCTCGTGTGGGTCGAATACGGCCTGCAGACGGCAAACGAGAAGACGCTCGCCGCGATCGGCCGCGGCCACGGGCTGAAAGAGTTTCTCGCGGCGACGGCCGCCACCCGCGCCCGGGGGATTCCCGTGTGCGCGCACATCATCCTGGGGCTCCCCGGCGAGACGCGCGAGGATGCGCGCCGGACCGCGCGCATCCTCGCGCAGGCCGGCGTCGAGGGGGTGAAGATCCACAGCCTTTACATCGTGCGCGGGACCGCTATGGAGGAGCTCTACCGCCGGGGGGGATACCGGCCGCTGTCGCGTGAGGAATACGTCTCCTGGGCCGCGGACGTGATCGAGCGGCTGCCGCCCGAAGTCGTCATCCAGCGCCTGACGGGAGACCCGCACCCCGCGGAGCTGGTCGCGCCGGCATGGTGCCGGGACAAGGCGGCCGTGCTCGCCGCCATCCGCGGGGAACTCGCACGCCGGGAGAGCCGGCAGGGAACATTCGCCCATGCAGAAGCAGACTGACTCCGCCTGCGGTCCTTTTCCGCGTTTCTTCGGGGCCGAGGAGTTCGACCTCTCCTTCAAGGTCTTCCACGAACTCATGGCCCGCAAGGTGACCGACATCCTTCTCGTTTGCAGCCCCTACGAAGCCTTCATCATGGAGGAGGAGGGCAGGCTTGCCGAGCGGATCATCCACGAGTACCGGGGGCTCAACCTTTCGCGCCCCCCCATGCTCACCTGGGTTTCCAACTCCGCCGAGGCCCTCGAGGCGCTCGGGCGCCGCAAGTTCGATCTCGTGATCACGATGCCGCTGGTCGACGAGATGGACGCCAACGAACTGGGACAGGCGATCAAGGCGCAGCACCCGGAGCTTCCCGTCTTTCTTCTGTTGCATCGCACCGGCCGCCAGATCCTCGAAGAGTCGACCTTCGACCCGCAGGCGATCGACCGCGTCTACGTCTGGCAGGGAAACGCCGATCTGCTGCTTGCGCTGATCAAGAACCTCGAGGACCGCATGAACGTCCTCTACGACACCGAACGCGCGCGGGTGCGCGTGCTCGTCCTCGTCGAGGACTCCCCGGTCCATTACTCGGCGCTCTTGCCCATCCTCTACAAGGAGGTCGTCTCCCAGACCCAGGCCGTGATGGAGGAGTCGGTCAACGACGAGCACCGCATCTTCCGCATGCGCGCCCGGCCCAAGGTGCTGCTCGCCCGCAGCTTCGAGGAGGCGATCGAACTCTGCCGCCGTTTCCGGCCCTATCTGCTGGGGGTTCTCTCCGATGTCCGCTTTCCGCGGTCGGGAAAACTCGACGACCAGGCGGGATTCGCGCTGCTCTCGCAGATCCGCGCCGAGGATCCGGATCTGCCGCTTCTCGTCCTGAGCACCGAGGAGGCGAACCGCGAGCGCGCCGTCTCCATCCCCGCCGCCTTCCTCAACAAGGGCTCGCCCACTTTGCACGCGGAGATTCACGATTTCTTCGTGCGGAGCCTCGGCTTCGGGGACTTCGTCTTCCGCACGCCCGAGGGCCGCGAAATCGCCCGGGTCTCGAACCTCGAGGAGATGGAAAAGCGGCTGCCGGAAATTCCCGAGGAGTCGATCGCCTTCCACGCCGGCCGCAACCATTTCTCGAGTTGGCTCATGGCGCGCTCGGAGATCATGCTCGCCTCGCGCCTGCGGCCGCTGAAGCTCGAGGACTTCGCGAGCGTCGCCGATTTGAAGCGCTTTCTCGTCGAGGCGATCCGCGAGCGCCGGCGCGGCATCCGCCGCGGCGTGATCGCGGCCATGGCGGCCGACCGCTTCGACCCCGAGGCCGAATTCACGAAGATCGGACGCGGCTCGCTCGGCGGCAAGGCCCGCGGGCTCGCCTTCGCGGCGACCTTGCTCCGCGACTGCACGGATCTGCGCCGCGATCTTTCGGAGATCGAAATCCGCATCCCCAAGGCCCTGGCCGTCAGCACCGAGGCCTTCGACGCCTTCATCGCCGAAAACCGCCTCGAGCGCTTCGCCGCCGAGGACGTGGAGGAAGAGGCGGTCGCCCGCACCTTTCTCGCCGCCCGCCTGCCGGAGTGCTTGCGGCGGCAGCTGGCGCTCTTTCTCGAGCATACCCGCTGCCCCCTCGCCGTGCGTTCCTCGAGCCTGCTCGAGGACGCGCAGTTCCAGCCCTTCGCCGGGATCTACCGCACCTACATGCTCGCCAACAACGAGGCGGACTTCGGGGAGCGGCTGGCGCGCCTGGAAACCGCGGTCAAGGCGGTCTACGCCTCGACCTATTACCGGAACCCCAAATCCTTCGCCCGCAGCATGGGCCACCACCTGGGCGAGGAGAAAATGGGCGTTCTCATCCAGCATCTCACGGGCTCGCCGTGGCGGGGGCTTTTCTTCCCCGCGCTCGCCGGGGTGCTGCAGTCCTGGAACTTCTACCCCATCGGGCCCATGCGCGCCGAGGAGGGGATCGCCCACATCGCCCTCGGCCTGGGAAAGACCGTGGTCGAGGGCGAGACGGCGCTCCGCTTCTCGCCGCGCCACCCGCAGCACCTGCCGCAGTTTTCGACCGTGGAGGACATCCTGCGCAACTGCCAGAAACACTTCTTCGCCCTGCGCCTGGCGGGAACACCGCCGATCACGGGGGCCGAGGACGACCCGGCCGTCATCCGCGTTCCGGTCGACGAGGCGGTCGATTGCCCGGCCGTGCTGCGCCTGGCCGACACCTACGTCGCCTCCGAGCACCGCATCCGCGAGGGGGTGACCGCCGAGGGGATGGCCGTGCTCACCTTTTCCGGGATCCTCAAGTACCGCGAGTTTCCGCTGGACGAGATCCTCAACCGCCTGCTCGAAATCGGCCGTCGCGGCATGGGCTGCGCGGTGGAGATCGAATTCGCGGTCGATTTTCCGGAAGCAAGACGGCCGGTCTTCGATCTGCTGCAGATCCGGCCGATGACCATCGCCCGGCAGCGGGCGCGGGTCGAGATCAGCGAAGAGGACCGCCGGCGGGCGATCTGCCGCTCGCAGACGGCGCTCGGCAACGGGGTCACGACCGGGATCCGGGATATCGTCTACGTCGACCCCGAGGTCTTCGACGCCTCAAAAACCGTGGAGATCGCCTCCGAAGTCGGGCGCTTGAACCGCAAGCTTGAGGCCGAGGGCCGGTCCTATTTCCTGATCGGCCCGGGCCGCTGGGGCTCGGCGGACCGGTGGTTGGGAATCCCGGTCAAGTGGAGCGACATCTCGGCGGTCAAGGCCGTGGCCGAAACCGCCTCCCCGTTGCTTCGCGCCGATCCCTCGCAGGGATCGCATTTCTTTCACAACATCACCTCGCTCGGGATCTGCTATCTCACGGTATCCGATAACGGCGGGGATCACATCGACTGGAATTGGCTGAACGCGCAGCCGCTCGTCGACCGCACGCCGCATCTGCGCCACGTGCGGCCCGAGCGGCCGCTCATGATCAAGATCGACGGCCGCCGGTCGCTCGCCGTCGTTTTGCCGGGCGAGGATCAGCGGGAGGCCTGAAGAAAACTCCGGGCGTCCTCGTCGCCCAGCTCCGCCGCGCGTCGGAAATCTTTGCTTGCGCGCTCGAGATCGCCCGCCAGCAGATGGGTGCGGCCGCGGCCGTAGTAATAATGAGCGTTTTGCGGCTCGAGGGCGATCGCCCGATCCATGTCGGCGAGCGCGCGGCCGAGCTCCCGCAATTCCGCCCAAGCCACCCCGCGCGCAAACCAGGCGGCGGCGTGCCCGGGGTCGAGGGCCAGGACGCGATCGAAGTGGCGGATCGCTCCGCGGTGGTTGCCGTAGGTCGAAGCGAGCACCCCTTGCTCGAAAGAGACCGCGGCGTCCCGGCTTCGGGCGCCGGGCGGCACGGCGGATGACTTCGCGGCACCGTCCGCCGCTGCGGCGGGCGAAGAACAGAGAACCCCGACGAACGCCGCCAGCACAATGAAGGCCACGGCGCCCCCGAGAAAGGAAATCCGAAGCATGCGCATCTTCCCCCCTTGCATTCGTGGATTTTTATACGGTATCGGCTGCGGCGGAGCCAATCTTGAGTCTGCCGGAAAAGGGCCACCCGAGGTTTTGCTGGCATCGGCGGGAAGGCTGCGTTATGCTGATCGTGCCGTAAGGGAACGATGCCGCCTGGGAGATCGGCGATGCGTGAATACCGGATCATCCCCCTGGCGGTCGGAATCAACGAGACCGACCAGGGCATCCTGACCTACCTCCACGGCTACGGCCGCAGGGTCTTGCTTCCGATTTACGCCTTTTACATCGAGGGGGCCGAGCGGCGGATTCTGGTCGATACCGGGCTCTGCGAGTTTCGGGTGCCCGAGGGGGCCGAGGAGAAGATGGGATTTCCGATTCTCGAATTCGAGGAGGCGCTTGCCCGCGTGGGCCTGGCGCCGGGGGAGGTCGAGATCATCGTCCACACCCATCTCCACAACGATCACTGCGAAAACGACGCTCTCTGCCCGAACGCCGAGATCTGGGTGCAGAAAGCGGAAATGGAGTTTTTGCGCCGGCCGCACCCGGTCGACCACCGCTACGACGCGGAGCTTCTGGCGGGGCTGCAGGTCAAGGAGATCGAGGGCGATGGCCTGCTCGAGGAAGGGATCGAGCTGCTCTTTTCCCCGGGCCACACGCCGGGCGGCCAGTCGGTCGCCGTGAACACCGCGAAGGGTCGTGCGGTCATCACCGGGTTCTGTTGCAACGCCGAGAACTTCCCGCCGGTCGGCCCGGCCCTCGCCCCCGGCGTGCATCTCGACCTGATCCAGGCTTGGGAGACGGCCCAGCGGATCCGCCGCCAAGCCGATCTTTTGATCCCGATCCACGACCCCGCCGTGGGGCGGATGCGGCGCATTCCCGAATGAGAACGCCATGAGCGCCGAAAACGACCTCGTATTGATCTATTTCGAGGACAAGCCGCTTTCCTTTGCGCGCATCGAGAGCATCGAGCCCGACCACAAGCCGGATTGGTATCACGTGCGGCTGCTTCTGCTTCAGGTGCCGGTGCAGATCGTGACCTGGATCCTGCGGAGCGCCTACATCGAGGGCGCGGAGTTCACGATGAACGGCAAGCGCATGCGGCTCGAGAAGGTGAAGCCGCCGGCGGTGCCGATCGCGCACGAAAAGGGAAAAAAGCAGCCGGCGGCACCCGGCAAGCCGAAGGCCGGGGGGCAGCCCGCCAAAGTGATTTCGCTCTCCCAGCTCAAAAAAGACCGCTGAACGTTTTTCCCCGCCGTGAACGACCGGAATGCGATCGTGATCTCGGCTTCCCGCCGGACCGACATCCCCGCCTTCCACATGCCCTGGTTTATGGACAGGATCGGGACCGGGGTCTTCGAGGTCGTGCACCCTTTCTCCCGAAAGATCAGGATTGTCCCCGTCAGCGCCGCTTCCGTGCACACGATCGTCTTTTGGTCGAAGAACTTCGGTCCCTTTCTCGAGGAAGGCTGCGGCGAGCGGCTCGAGGCGCGGGGTTTCCACCTCTATTTCCAATTCACGCTCAACCCCGAGGATCCCGTGCTCGAGCCCGGGGTCCCGCCTCTTGAGAACAGGCTCGCGCAGCTTCGTGAGCTGGCCTTGCGCTTCGGGGCCGCTGGCGTCAACTGGCGGCTCGACCCCATCTGTTTCTACCGCCTGGAGGAAAAGGGACGCATGCGGAATAATCTCGGAAAGGTGGAACGGATCGCGGACGCGGCGGCCGCAGCGGGGATCGCAAGCTGCACGACGAGCTTTCTCGATCTTTACGCCAAGGTCAGGCGGCGGGCGGCGGGACGATCCGGCTTTTGCTTCGTCGATCCGCCGCTTGCGGCGAAAATCGAAACGCTGCTGGGGATCGAAACCATGCTCGCCCGCCGGGGGATTTCGCTCTTCACCTGCTGCGAGGCGCAGCTGCTCGCAAGCCTTCCCGAGACCTCGACGGTCCGCGCCGGGTCCTGCATCCCGAGCGAGCGTCTGGTCGCGCTCTACGGGGGAAGCCTCTCGATGGCCCGCGACCCCGGCCAGCGCCGTTCCCAGGGCTGCCTCTGCCGCGTCTCGGTGGATGTCGGCTCCTATGGCCGTCAGCGCTGCCGCCACGGCTGCCTTTACTGCTACGCCCTTTAGGGGACGTCCATTTATATATTATTATCGCCCTTGCGCGGGGCGGGAAACCGGCGATGAGGATTGGATCGCTAGAGCTGGGAGAGAAGCCCGTCTTTTTCGCCCCCTTGGCCGGGATCACTCACGCTCCGGCGCGGCTTCTGGCACGGCAGGCGGGATGCCCGATGGCCTGGAGCGAGATGGTGAGCGCGGAGGGTCTGGTGCGGCGTCAGGCAAGCTCGCTCAGCGATCTCAAACGCTTGCCGGGTGAGGACCCGGTTGCGGTGCAGATCTTCGGAGCCGACCCGAAGGTCATGGCCGAGGCCGCCCGCATCGTCGAGGATAGCGGAGCCTCCGTTTTGGACATCAACGCCGGCTGCTCCGTGCGCAAGGTCGTTCGCCAGGGTGCCGGAGTCGCCCTGATGCGTGAGCCTGAGCGGATGCGGCAGGTGCTCAGCGCCGTGCGGCGGGCGGTGCGGATCCCGATCACGCTCAAGATCCGCAGCGGTTGGGAGTCGGATGGCGCCCAGGCGCTTGCCGTCGGGCGAATCGCTGAAGATTGCGGCGTCGACGCGGTCATCCTGCACCCGCGTACGGCGGCGCAAGGATTTACCGGGAAAGCGGACTGGACCCTCATCGCGCGCCTCAAAGGCGCGCTGTCGATTCCGGTAATCGGAAACGGCGACATCCAGTCACCCGAAGATGCACGGCGCATGCGGGAGGAAACCGGCTGCGACGCCTTGATGGTGGGACGCCGTGCTGTGGGGGATCCCCATTTTTTTCGGCAAGTGATGCAGGCCCTGGAGGGCCGCCCGATTCCGCAGGAGACGCCCGCAGAGCGTCTGGCGCGGATGCGCCGCTATGTCGAGCTCGGCATCGCCTGCCACGGCGAAGAGACCGCTTTTCGGCTTCTTCGCACCCGTCTTCCCTGGTTCACCCGCAACTTGACCGGTGCCGCCGCTTTGCGCCGGCGACTCGCCGCCTGCCGCAGCCTCGCCGAGATGCACTCCCTTTTATCCCTTTTAGGGGACGTCCATTCTTATATTGCTTGGGACCCCGATGCCATTTAAGGGACGTCCATTCTTATATTATTAAAAATGCCGAGTTCAATCTATCATGATATATAAATGGACGTCCCCTATTTGAGGAAGGAGGCGATGGCCGCGTTGACCGCAGCGGGTTTTTCGATGGGCACAAAATGGCCGGCATCGAGAATGTGCACGCGACGCGCACCCGGGATGTGCTTCTCCAAGTACTCGCCGTATTTCGGCGGGGTGAGACGGTCGTCTTCGGCCGAAATCACGAGCACCCGCTGGTTGATTTCGGGCAGGCGCGGCATCACGTCAAAGGCGTCGCAGGCCTTGAAATCCCCCCAGGCCACCTCGGAATCGGCCTTCCGCGAATCCTCCAAAAACGGTCTTTTCACCTCTGCAGGGGTCTTCGGCGAAAAGCCCATCTGATCGATCCAGGCCACATAGCCGTCGGGGTCTTTCCGGATCAGATCGAAGAGTCCCGGCCAAACCCGAAGCCGCGCCCCCGAGCTGACGATGATCCCCTCCCGAAAGAGGCCTGCGTGTTCGAGAAGCAGCTGCAGCGTGATCGCCCCCCCCATGCTCAACCCACAGGGGATGGGATGGGGCAGCCCGAGCCGCTGAATGAAGTCAGCCACGAACGCGGCGTAATCGACGACGGATCTCTTCGCCGTCCCCCCGCTTTCGCCATGTCCCGGAAGATCGAGGGCGAGCGTGTTTGCCACCCCGCAAAGTCCCTCCACCTGGGCCTCCCAGAGCAGCGCCGATTCCCCCGCCCCGTGAATGAATACGAGTGTGGGGCGCTTTTCGTCCCAGCCGTCCCGGCCGCGCAAATAGGAGATTCCCCCCGTTCGATCCCGTTTCATGTCCTCGCGCTCCGTTATTTCGTCATTCCCCGCCGGATCACCGCAATCTAATAATATGTAAATGGACGTCCCCTATTTGACGAAGGAGGGCAGCCAGGTGGCGATCGGAGGGAAGAGGATCACGATGAGCAGACCGATGATCTGCAGGATCATGAACTCGGCCATGCCCTTGAATATCGTGGTGAGGTCCCACTCGGGAACCACGGATTTGAGGTAATAGGCCGACATGGCGACCGGAGGCGACATGTAAGCCGTCTGCAGATTGACGGCGGTCAGGATACCGAACCAGACCATGTCCACCTTGAGCGTCGCTACCACAGGGATCAAAATCGGAAGAAAGAGCAGAATGATCGCCGGCCACTCAAACGGCCAGCCCAGGACGAAGATAAGCACCATGATCAGGATCAGCATGAGCATCGGGCTCAGGTCGAGCGCCAAAAGCGTCTGCGTCATCACCCCGGCCGATCCGAGCCGCCCGAAGACCGCACCAAAGATGTTGGAGGCGAGCGCCAGAAACAGAATCATGCTCGAGGTCTGCATCGTCCGCAGCGCCGCCGACTTCAACGCGGCGACGGAGAGCCTCCCGTAGCAGAGGCTCAGGATCAGTGCCCCCAGACAGCCGATCCCCGAGGCCTCGGTCGGGGTCGCCAACCCGAAAAGGATGCTCCCTAAGGTCCCGGAGATCAGAACGAACAGGGGAACAAACCCCACCAAAAGCTCGAGCACAACCGCGCTCTTGGACTCGAGCCGTTGCTCCGGCGGCAGGGCCGGCCCCAGCTCGGGTTTGAGAAAGCAGCGCAAGAGGCAGTAGCCGATATAAAGGAGCGCCAGCAGCAACCCCGGTCCGAAGGCCCCGGCATAGAGCTTCACGACCGAGACGTTCAGGACCGGCCCCATCACCACCAGCATGACGCTCGGCGGAATCAGGATCCCGAGCGTTCCCCCCGCCGTGATCGCCCCCGCGGAGAGCCGCGCGTTGTAGCGGCTCTGGATCATGATCTGCCCGGCCATGATGCCGAGCACGGTCACCGCGGCCCCCACGATGCCCGTCGCCATGGCGAAGATCGTCGCCGTGAGGATGGTCCCGATGTAGAGCGAGCCCCGCAGCGCGGCGAACAGGTGCTGAAACGCCCGGAAGAGCCGCTCCATCAGCCCCGCCTCTTCGGTGATGTGGCCCATCAAAATGAAGAGCGGCACGGCGGCCAGGACCTCCTCCTTCATGATCCCGTAGGTCTGCATGACCATGAGATCGAAGACCATGCCGCCCAAGCCCCAGTAGCCGAAGCCCACGGCGAGAATGATCAGGGTGAAGGAGATGGGAAAGCCCAGGAAGATCACCACGAGCATCAGGGCGAGCATCAGAAAGCCGATGAGCTCATTGCCCATGGGGCCGTTCTCCGTAAATGGCGGTCCGGAGGCTTTTGAAAAACTGCGAGAACCCCTGCAGGAGCAAAAGCAGCGCCGTCAGCGGGATGACCGCCTTATAGGGATAGATCGGCGGCCGCCAAAACGTGAGCGATCCCCGCTCCCCGATCGACCAGGAATCGTGAAAGTAGTTCCAGCCCGCGATCAGGAAGAAGAACATCCCGGGGAAATAGAGGAAGAGGTAGATCGCCGCGTCGATCGCCCCCTGCATGCGCAGGGGGAATTTCTGGTAGAGAACGTCGGTCCGGATGTGGCCTTCGTGCAGCAGCGTGTAGGGGGCCCCGACCATGAAAATCGTCCCGTAGAGCATGTAGGTGAGGTCGTAGGCGAAAAAGGTGGGCGCGCGGAAGAGGTAGCGCGAGAAGACCTCGATGCTCAGGATCACCACCAGCGGATAGACGAGCAGGCTGACCAACCTGCCGCTCGCCTCGGAGACGGCGTCGATCCCCCTGAGGATGCGGGCCCCGGCACTCATCCGGGCTCCTCCTTTCCCCGCAGCGACCCCCCCGCACCCGGCGGCCTCCCGACCGAGTGCCGCCGGATGCGGGTTCGGCCGAGGTTATTTCTTCGGCCAGTAGTAGTTCGCGCAGATGTCGTAGCTCGCCTGGAAATCGCGGCGGAAGGGGACGATCTGCCGCGCGAATTCCTTCATCGACTTCGAGACCTTGGCGAAGAAAGGATCCTTGGCCTCGTAATTCGCGTGCACCTTGTCCCAGGCCTTGAGGATCTCGACCAAAACCTCGCGCGGGGTCTCCATCACGTTCACGCCCGATTTGGTCTTCAGCTCCTCGAGCGCGTGAACGTCCTGGACCGAAATCTCCAGCCAGCCGCGCAGCAGGTTCTCGCGGCTCGCCATGTCGACGATCGCTTTCAGATCGGCCGGGAGTTTGTCCCATTTTTCCTTGTTCACGAGCAGCTCGAGCGTCCCGGTCGAGCGGTGCATGCCCGGGGCGTAGTAGTACTTGGCGACGTCCTGGAAGCCCAGCTCCTTGTCGAGGTAGGGGCTGTAGAACTCCGCGCCGTCGATCACCCCGCGCTCGAGCGCGGGCAGAATCTCGCCCGCCGGCATGGCGATGACCGTCATGCCGAACTCCTTGTAAATCTCGGCCGTCAAGCCCGAGGCGCGGAATTTCGCCCCCTTGAGGTCGGCCACCGTTTTGAAGGGCTTCTTGAACCAGCCGAGCGGCTCGGTGTTGAGGACGAGGGTGGGAATCACGTGGACCTTCATCTTGAGGACGTCCTGGTAGAGCTCGCGGTAGAGCTCATAGCCCCCCCCGTAGAAAAGCCAGCTCACGTAGTCGAGGTTGTCCATTCCGAAGGGACCGCCCGAAGCGCTGGTGAAGAAGTTGAGCGCGGGCTGTTTGCCCACCCAGTAGGCCGACCAGCCGTGGGCGCAGTCGACCAGTCCCTTGTGAACGGCCTCCAGCACATCGAAGGCCCCCACGACCGTCCCCGCCGGGACGACGTCGATCTTGAGGCGGCCCCCCGCCATCTCCTCGATCCGTTTGGCAAGGCCCTCGGCGTTGCGGTGAAAGGCAAGCCCCGCGGGCCAGACGGTCTGCATCTTCCAGACGATGGGGGCCTGGGCGCGGGCCGAATCGGCCGGCAACCCGGCGAACAGCAGGCATACGGCGAACAGGACGCAGAGCATTCTCTTCACAGTTCGATCCTCCTTTCCGTCGTGTGCTGCATCGAAGCGGTCATGCACCTCACCGCTCGTTTTTTGCGGCCTGCAAAGCGGCCGCCGCTTCGGATGCGCTCTTTGGGAAACAGGTCGCCGGGCAAAGAGGCGTAGCGGCCGCCCCCGGCGAGCGGCGAAAGGCCACACGGGCAGGGCCTTTCCCGGAGGTCAAACCCACCCTGCCCCCGGCTCAGAGTGCGGCACTATGGTATGGATTCGGATGCGTTGTCAAGATGCAACACGGCCGCCGCGATGAAGGTAGGTCCGGTACCCCCCGCTCAGGTTCCGGCAGCGCCGTCCCCGTTGCTGGAGGATGCGCGAGGCGAGGTAGGAGCGCTGCCCGACGAAGCAGTAGGCCCAGATTTCGCGGTCCCGCGGCAGCTCTTCCAGGCGCTCCCGCAAGCGGTCGATCGGAATGTGGACGGATCCGGGCACACGGCCGCGGCGCACCTCTTCCTCCGAGCGCACATCGAGAAGCAGTCCCGAAAAGGCCTCGAGATCCTCCCAGTGTGCGATCCGGGCATCGCCGCGGATCACGTTGGCGGCGATCATCCCGGCCACGTTCACCGGGTCCCGCGCGGCTCCGAACTGCGGGGCGTAGCAGAGCTCGGCCTCCTCGAGATCGAAGACGCTCCCCTCCTTCTGAATCGCCATGGCGATGACGTCGATCCGCTTGTCCACCCCCGCCCGGCCGACGGCCTGGGCGCCCACGAGGCGCCCGTTGTCGCGGCGGAAGATCAGCTTGAGGGCGATCGGCTCGGCTCCGGGATAGTAGCTCGCATGGTGGCCGGGATGGAGGAAGACCTTCTCGAAGGGGCCCTCCTTGCCCCACAGCCCGGCGCGCCGCAGCGCTTTCTCGCTCGGGCCGGTGCAGGCGGCGGTTTCCTCGAACACCCCGACCACGGCCGTCCCCTGGGCGCCGCGGAAGGAAGCCTCCCGGCCGAAGATGACGTCGGCGGCGATCCGCCCCTGGCGGTTGGCCGGCCCGGCGAGCGGAACCGGCCCCCAGCGGCCGGTCACGACGTCCTTCACCTCCACGGCGTCGCCCACGGCCCAAATTCGCGGGCTGCTCGTACGCAGGTGGGCATCGACACGGATGCCGCCGCGCTCGCCGATCTCGAGGCCGGCCTGCCGCGCAAGCTCCGTCTCCGGTTGAACCCCGAGACAGAGGAGCACGAGATCGGCGCGCTCGGCGGCGCCGGAGGAAAGCCGCGCCCGGATCCCGCCCGCGGGATCGGGTTCAAAGCCGACTACGCTTTCGGACAACCGGAGCTTCACGCCGTGAGCTTGGAGCGTCTCCGCCAGCGGGGCGACCATCTCGGGATCGAAGAGCGGCAGCACCTGGGCCTCCCGCTCGACCACGGTCACGGACAGGCCGCGGCGGACGAGGTTTTCGGTCATCTCGAGTCCGATGTAGCCCCCGCCGACGACGAGCGCGGTGCGCGCCCGGTGCTCCTGGATCCAACCCCGGATGCGCCGCGCATCGGGAATGGTCCGCAAAGAGAAGATCCCGGGAAGATCGATTCCCGGCCAGTCGGGCCGGATGGGCCGGGCGCCGGGGGAGAGGACGAGGGCGTCGTAGCGCTCCTCGGATTCCCTCCCGCTGGCCAGCTCGCGCACCCGCAGCCGCTGCCGGCGGCGGTCGATCGCCACCGCCTCGGTCTGGAGCCGCACCTCGATGCGCAAGCGCTCCCGGAAGAGCTCGGGGGTGGCAACGAGGAGCTCCTCCTCTCGGCCGATCACCCCGCCCACGTGGTAGGGAAGCCCGCAGTTGGCGAAGGAGACGAAATCGCCGCGTTCGAAGACGACGATCTCCGCCTCTTCGGAAAGCCTGCGGGCGCGTGCGGCACAAGAAGCCCCGCCCGCCACTCCGCCTACGATCAGCAACCGGAAGCCGCCCATGACGATCGCAAACTCCTTTCTTTCGATGAGGTCGGCGCCCAGGCGCTGAAGGCGGCCGAACCGTTGGCCCTGGATCGCCGGAACCCTCTCTGACCGACGAGCCGACCCGAGGCGGCCGGTTGACCCGCGGGGAGGGATTTCCTAAGCTCCAAGCGGGATGCCCGTGCGAAGGGAGGAAGGAAGGCCATGAACATTCTCGTCGCCTACGACGGCACGCGCGAGGCCCGGCAAGCCGCGCGCCTTGCGGCCCTGCACGCCAAGGCGATGCAGGCGCGGGTGATTCTCGCCCATTCGATGGTCGGCGGGCCGCAGATCCCGCGCCCGGATTTCGAACGCGCCGAAAAGGAATTGAAACACCAGGAATTCGCCCTGAAAGAACAGGGGATCGACTGTGAAAGCCTGCTCTCCGTGCGGGGTCTCGAGGCGGGCGAGGACATCGTTCAGATCGCGCGCGAAAAGCAGGTGGACGAGATCGTCCTCGGCATCGAGCGCCGCTCCAAGGTGGGCAAGCTTCTGTTCGGCTCAACCGCCCAGTACATCCTTCTGAACGCCGATTGCCCCGTCGTAACCGTCCGCTGAAGCCGGCTTGCGAAAGGATCCCGCCTGCGCAAGCCGGAAGAAGGCCCCGCCGGATCAATCCCCGCCGCGGACCACCTCGATCCGCGAAGAGAGCTCTTTCACCCCGGCCACCGCGCGCGCCGCCTCCACGACGCGCTGCCGGTCCTCGGCGTTCGTCACCACGCCCGCAAGATGCACCCGTCCTTTTTCGGGGATCTCGATCAGGATGTGCGCCGGGTCGATCTGCCGCTCGATCAGCGCGGCGCGGACCCGTTTCTCGAGCTCGAGCTTCTCCATCGCCTCGAGAGCGCCCAGGCTGCACTCCTGCATGCTCTCCGCCCGGGCGGCGGCGACGATCAGCTCCGCGGCGGCCTTGCCGTCGAGCTTGTTCAAATGGATCACGAGGTCGTAGAGGCCCGGGTCCTCCCAGTCGATGCGGTAGGCAAACTTCAGAAAGCCGGCACGGTCGCGGTCGCCCTGCCGGATGAGGCGCCTTGCCGCATCCGGGTCCATGCCGCTTTTCTTCGCCAGGGCCGCGGCACGGCGGGTTTCCGACTCGAAGAGACGGACATGGAAGGCGCAATCGAAATCCTGGAGCAGCACCTGGCTTCCGTGGCCGACGATCACGGCTTCGCCGCTCCGGGCCGTATCGTAGACCACCGATTCGAGCACCTTGACGAAAACATGCGGGCGGGTGTGAAAGAAAAGCTCGAAGAACCCGGGCGTTTTTTCGTCGAAGCGATCCACCTCATCGGGCGAAAATCCTTTGGCGACGATCTTCTCCCGCAGTGCCGGGTCGTCCACAAGCGTCCAGCCCAGCGTCTTCGCCACCTGTCGGGCGATCTCTTTCCCGTTTCCTCCGTAGCCTTCGGTAATCGTGATCAGCGCCATCGTAGACCTCCCTTCGGGTTCTTTGCGGCAAACATAAGCGTGGGCAACGGGTTTGCCAAGCCCGTCACAGGCCGGCATTGACAGCCTGCAGCGCTCTCATTATAGAGATGTCGATCGTTTCGGGGTGGCCGAATCCGGCCTGAGATCATACCCGTCGAACCTGATCCGGGTCATGCCGGCGTAGGGAAACGAAACGCGCCTCTTCTTGCCTCGCACGCTCGCGGCCGTTTCCCGGCGGAAACGGCCGCCTCCTTTTTCTTCGGCGGAGGTCCCCCCATGGAGCATCCGATCGCACGCGCGGGCGGAGTCCTGGCCGCGTTGCGGCGAAAAGCCCCCCTCGTCCATGCGATCACCAACTTCGTCTCCGCACCCTTCACGGCCAACGCGCTGCTCGCCTTGGGTGCCGCTCCCGTCATGGCGCACGCCGCCGAAGAGGTCGAGGAGATGGCCGGCCGCGCCGACGCGCTCGTGCTCAACCTCGGGACCCCGACTCCGGCGACCCTCGAGGCCATGCGGCTCGCCTCCCGCAAAGCCTCGGAGTGCGGCATCCCCGTGGTTCTCGATCCCGTGGGCGCGGGGTCGACCGCCTTCCGCACCCGGGCCGCTCTTTCCCTCATCGCCGAGGGCCGGCCGCGGGCGATCCGCGCCAACCCTTCGGAAATCCTCGCCCTCGCCGGCGGCCGGGGCGCCCGCGGGGTCGATGCCCGAAACGGCGTCGAGGAGGCTTGCCCCGCCGCACAAGTTCTCGCTGCGGGCGGAACGAGGGTCGTGGCCGTGACCGGCGCGATCGACTTCGTGACCGACGGCCGCCGGGGGATCCGGGTGGCCAACGGTCACCCGCTCCTTGCCCGCGTCACCGGCACGGGCTGTGTCGCCACGGCGCTCGTCGCCGCCTTTCTCGCCGTCGAGGCCGACGCGCTGCTCGCGACGGCGACGGCGCTCGCCTGTCTGGGGATCGCGGGCGAGCAGGCGGCGGAAAAGGCGGACGGGCCGGGCACCTTCGCCGCCTTCCTGCTCGACGCCCTGCACGCCCTCGGCCCGGAAGAGATCGCCTCGCGGGCGCGCTTTTCGCTTTCCTCCGCTGCAGGAGAGACCTGATGGAGCTGTCGGAAATCGGCGAATTCGGCTTCATCCGGCGCATCCGCCCCGGGACCCTTTTCCGGCCGGAGCGGATCGTGCGCGGAATCGGCGACGACGCCGCCGCCTTCCGGCCCGGCGAGGGAAAGCTTGCCCTGGTGACGACCGATCTTCTGGTCGAGGGCATCCATTTTCTCGCCGGGGATCGGCACTTCTACGATCTCGGCTGGAAGGCGCTCGCCGTCAATCTGAGCGACATCGCCGCCATGGGGGGCGAGGCGCGCGAGGCTTTCGTGGCCCTCGCCGTGCCGCCGGCGACCCCGCTTGCGGCGCTCGAGGAGATCTACCGCGGGATCGGCGATCTCGCCTCGCGTTTTCAGGTGAATCTGCTCGGCGGCGACACGACCGGCGCGCCGCGGGATCTCGTGATCTGCATCACGATTTACGGCGAGGCGGCCGAGGGGGAGCTTCTTCTCCGCTCCGGCGCCCGCCCCGGCGATCTCCTCGTCGTCACCGGCAACCTGGGGGAGAGCCGCGCGGGGCTGGAGATCCTGCTGGAAGGCGCTCCGGCGGAAGGGGAGGACGAAGCGGCGCTTCTCTTCGCCCACCGGCGCCCCCTGCCGCATCTCGCCGAGGGCCGCTTTCTCGCCGCGGCGGGCGGTGCGGTGCATGCGGCGATCGACGTGAGCGACGGCCTCGGCGCCGATCTCGCCCACCTTCTCGAGGAGAGCGGGGTCGGCGCGCGCCTCCACGCCGCCAGGCTTCCGATTTCGGATCCGCTTCGCCGCTTCTGCCGCCGCCGCGGAGCCGCGCCGACACCGTACGCTTTCGCCGGCGGGGAGGATTACGTGCTCCTCGCCGCCGTCGCCCCCGAGGCCGTCTCCCGGCTTCAAGACCGTTTCCGTGAACGCTTCGGCCGCGGGCTCGTCGTAATCGGCGAGATCACCGCACCCGAGGTGCGCGAGTGGATCGAGGAGAACGGCGCGGTGCGGGAGCTCTCCGCCCCGGGCTGGGATCACTTTCGAAGGAGCTGAAAATGGAACGTCCTTCCCGCACCTACTGCCGCGTGCTCACGATCGCCGGTTCCGACTCGGGCGGCGGCGCCGGCATCCAGGCCGACCTGAAGACGATCGCCGCCCTCGGCTGCTACGGCGCCTCGGCGATCACCGCGCTCACGGCGCAGAACACGACCGGGGTGCGCGCCATCCACCCCGTTCCGCCCGACTTCACCACGGCCCAGATCGACGCCGTGCTCGAGGACATCGGGGCCGATGCGGTCAAGATCGGCATGCTCTATTCCTCGGAGCTGATCCGCGCCGTCGCCCGGGCACTCCGGCGCTGGGATGCGCGAAACGTGGTGCTCGACCCGGTCATGGTCGCCCAGAGCGGAGATCGCCTGCTCCGGACGGAAGCCGTCGCGGCGCTCCGCGAACACCTCTTTCCGCTCGCCGACGTCGTCACCCCCAACCTGCCCGAAGCCGAGGTCCTGCTCGGCCGCCCGATCCGCGATCGCGAGGCGATGGCCGAGGCCGCGGTCGCCCTCGGCCGGCTGGGAAGCCGCGCCGTGCTGCTCAAGGGGGGACACCTCGAGGAGCCGGAAAGCGCCGATCTGCTCTACCTGCCGGTGCAGAAGCGCACGGTGGTCTACTCCTCGCCGCGCATCCCCACCGCGAACACCCACGGCACCGGCTGCACCCTCTCCGCGGCAATCGCCGCCGGCCTCGCGAAAGGCCGCGACATCGAGCAGGCCGTGGGCGAGGCGAAGTCTTACCTCGACCGAGCGCTTCGCGCCGGGGCGGCCTACGCGCTCGGCCGGGGCCGCGGGCCGGTGCACCATTTCCACCGTTTCTGGGAGTAAGCAGGGGGGAGCGCTTCGCCTCAGCCGCCGAAGCGCGCGGCAAAGCCGTTTGCGGCGGCGATCAGCAGGATGAGCCCCGTGAGGACAAGGAGCACGGCCGCCAGCGTGCGGTGAACCGCGCTCTCGCGGCGGCGCTCTTCGTAGCCGAGGAGCCGTCCGGCCGCGGCGCCGGCGAGCAGCCCGCCGCCGTGGGCCCAGTTGTTGATCCCGGGGACCAGAAAGCCGAAGAGAAAAAGAACCAGCGCCCAGGTGCCCACCTGGCGATAGAGGGCGGACCCGTAGGCCCCCCCGCGGCTCTTGCCGTAATAGAGGACCGCCCCCACCAGGCCGCAGACCCCGGCCGAGGCCCCCACCGTGAGCCGCACGCCGACCGCCCAGGAGGCAAGAAAACCGCAGACGCCCGCCAGGGTGTAAATCGCGAACATGCGGCCCGCCCCGTACTCGCGGCCGACGAGCAAACCGAGTTGCCGCAGGGCGGCGAGGTTGAAGACGATGTGCAACAGCCCCGCGTGCAGGTACCCCGCGGAAAGAAGCGTCCAGAGACGACCGTAGCCCTCGATCGGGATCGTCCCCGTCGCTCCCAGGGCGAAGAGCGCTCGGTCCGAAGGACGGAAGAGCAAAAGCGGGTTCATCGTGAAACCCGCCGCACGGGGGTCGAGGAGAAGGGCGAGGGCGAAAAAAAGGATGTTCGCCCCGATCACGAGGCGCAACAACGCCGCCGGGTCTCGCAGAATTCCTGCGGGCACCCAGCGCCGCCATGCGGCCGAAGGAGAGCGCAGCCCGCAGTGCGGGCAGGAGGGCTCGCCTGCGCTGAGCAGCCGCCCGCAGCGCGGGCAGAGAAAAGACGTCCGCTTTCCGTTCACGCCTGCGGCTGATCCTTCTTACGCCCCTCCGGCCGAAACCCAGGAGAGGCTGTCGGGCAGAAGACCGCGCCCGCGCCGGCCGCCGATTTCCCCGAGCACGCGGCTCAAGGCATCCCGCGCCGTCTCATCCCCCCCCTGCGCCTCCCGCGTCCCGACCGGGCATAGACCGGCCAGCTCCGCAAGCCTGCGGTCGATCCCCTCGAGAAACGACGCCAGCGTCTCCTGCGGGCTCCCGCCGGCGGAAGAGGAGCTTTCCTCGCCGCGGGAAAGACCGGAGAACCTTTCGCGCAGGGCGGAGCGGATCTCGGCGATGCGCGTCGCCAGTTGTTCGCAAAACGTATCGTTTTTCATGACCGTATTTTTCCTTCGGGTCAAGCCGACCCGGCGGGATCGAGAATGGTTGTGCCGCGGCCGTCTTCGTTTACGACCGAAAGCCGAACATAAGGCCCCGGAGGAACGGGTCAAGCCTGCGCGGCCCCGAAAGCAAGGGCGATTGACAGGGCCGGCCCTTTGCGTGTACGGCTGTTTCGGATCATCCCCCTTCACCCGCAAAGCCCGATGGCCGTATCCTGCACCGCCTCCAGCCCCGCCCGCCCTTCGCGGCGCGAATCCCGGATCGCCGCCGCGATCCTGCTGTTTCTCGCGCTCATCGCCGCCGCCGTTCTGCGGGAACAAAGCCGCCCGCACCCGGCGGTCGAAAACTTCCTGCACGCCCGCGCCCTCGCCGTGGGGACCCGGGGTCCGGCTGCGGCCGGGCGGTTTGCGCTCCCCGAGGGAACATTCGCCCTGAGCCCTCCCGAGCGCTTCGACCGCGACAGCCTCTCCGAGAAGATCAACGGCAAGGCCGAGCTCTACCTCGCGGCGGGCTTCGTGCGTCTGGATTGCTGGCGCCTTGGGCTCGCCGGCGCCGAGGACTCCTGGATCGAGGTCTTCGTCTACGAGATGGGCAGCTTCGAAAACGCCTTTTCCGTTTTCAGCGCCCAGCGCCGGGCGGACGCGGTCGGCCTCGAGCTGACGGAGTTCGCCTACGCCGCCGAAAACGCCTTCTTCTTCGTCCACGGCACGCGCTACATCGAGCTGATCGCCTCCGGGGCGGGCGAGCCCTTCACGCGGGCGATGGAGGCGATCGGCCGCCGTCTGATCGCCGAGCGGCCGGCCCTGCAGGCGGCCCTGACGGAGCGCGATCTCTTCCCCTCCGAAGGACTCGTCGCGGACAGCATCCGGCGGATCGCCGCCGACGCCTTCGGGCTCGCCGGCCTCGACCGCGTCTAC
Organism: uncultured Desulfobacterales bacterium; assembly: GCA_938048455.1. Taxonomy (GTDB): domain Bacteria; phylum Desulfobacterota; class Desulfobacteria; order Desulfobacterales; family SpSt-501; genus SpSt-501. Next base: position 32,174 of record CALIUY010000007.1, read on the forward strand.
AGCGCAAGCTACCGCACGGACGGGGGGGAGGCGGTCGTCTTTTTCACGCGGCGGGACCACCCGGATCAGGCCGCCGCCCTCGCCCGATCCTACCTGGAGATGCTCCGCGCCTTCGGGGCGGCGGTCGCACCCGCCGAGGGGATGGACGGGGCCTTCCGCGTCGAGGTCCTGGACACCTTCGAGGTCGTCTTCACCCGGGCGGAATTCTTCGCCGGCACGCGCGAAGCCACCGACTCCGGACTCGCCCTCGAGCTTGCCCGCAGGCTGGAGAAACGCCTGGAGGAGGCCGGCCATGCCCTCCGCTGATCCGCTCGACCGCCGCGAGTTCCTCCGCCGCGCGACCCGCGCGGGGCTCGGCGTGGCCTTGGCCGGCGGCCTCGCCGCGCTTTCCTTCGATGCCTCCGGCCCCTCCGCCTCTCCCCCGGAGCGGGCGAAAACCGGGCTGCCCGATTTTTCGCTTCCGCAGGCGGCCGGCCGGATCGCCGTCGCCCGCGGCGCCGTGCGCCGGGAGACGCTTTGGCTCGCCCTGCAAGCGCTCGGCGGCATCGAGTCCTTCGTCGGCCGCGGCGATCGCGTTCTGATCAAGGTGAACGCGGCCTTCGCCTCGCCGCCGATCCTTTCGGCCACGACCCACCCCGATCTCGTCTTCGAGCTCGCCCGGCTCTGCTACGCCGCCGGCGCCGCCTCCGTCGTCGTGACCGACAACCCGATCAACGACCCGGCGAGCTGCTTCGCCCTGAGCGGCATCGGCCCCGCCGCGCGACGGGCGGGGGCGAGCGTCGTGCTGCCCGCCGAGAGCCTCTTCCGCCCCGTCAGCCTCGAAGGCGCCCGCCTGATCCGCAACTGGCCGGTCCTCACCGGGCCGCTCGCGGGAATCACGCGGCTGATCGGAGTCGCCCCGGTCAAGGACCATCACCGCAGCGGCGCCTCGATGACCCTCAAGAACTGGTACGGGCTGCTCGGCGGGCGACGAAACCTGTTCCACCAGGACGTCCACCGCCTGATCGCCGAACTGGCGCTTCTCGTGCGGCCGACCCTCGTCGTCCTCGACGGGACGACGACGATGATGACGAACGGGCCGACGGGGGGCTCGCTCTCCGATCTGCGCGAAACCCGCACCCTGATCGCCGGAACCGATCCCGTGGCCGTCGACGCCTGCGGCGCGGAGCTTCTCGGCAAGCGGCCGGAGGATCTCCCTTTCCTCGGGGCGGCCGAGAAGGCGGGGGCGGGGACGGTCGATTTCCGCCGCCTTTCCCCGCGCGAGGTCGCCGCATGAGCCTTCGGAGCGCCCGCCGCGCAAGCCAGATCTTCTTCACCGTGCTGTTTTTCTGGTTCTGCGTCGTCGCCACGCTCGGGGAGCGCTTCACGGAACTGAGCGGCTGGCCGGTCAACCTCTTTCTCGAACTCGACCCCCTGGCGGCGATCGCGACGCTGCTCTCCACGCACACGCTCTACCGCGGGTTGCTCTGGGCGCTGCTGACCGTGTGCGCGACGATTCTGCTCGGCCGCGTCTTCTGCGGCTTCGTCTGCCCCTTCGGGGCGATGCACCAGTTCGTGGGCCGCCTCAGCTTGCGGGGGCGGCCGACGGCCCTGCGCCTCGAGAAAAACCGCTTCCATCCGGCCCAGAACCTGAAGTACGTGCTTTTGGCCTTCTTTCTCGCCGCGGCGGCGCTCGGCCCGGGGGGCGGCGGCTCGCTTCTGGTCGGCCTGCTCGACCCCCTCTGCCTCGCCCAGCGGTCGGTCAACCTGGCGCTTCTTCCCTTCCTCGAGCGGCTGGGGATCGCCGTGCGCGGCGAGCCGCGTCTGGCCCGGGAGGCGCTGGCGATCGCGGCCGTCTTCCTTGCGGCGATCCTGCTCAATCTTCACCGGCCGCGCTTCTTCTGCCGCTTCCTCTGCCCCTTGGGGGCGCTTCTCGGGCTGCTCGGCCGCTTCGCTCTCCTGCGCATCGGCCGCACTCCCGAGGCCTGCACCGGGTGCACGCTCTGCGAGCGCAGCTGCGAGGGCGCCTGCGAGCCGACCGGCCGCATCCGTACGGCCGAGTGCGTGCTCTGCCTCAACTGCCTGGCGGACTGCCGCCACGGGGCGATCGCGCTTTCGACGCGCGCTTCCGCCGCCGGCGAGATCCCCCTGCCCGACCCCGGCCGCCGCGCCGTGCTCGCCGCCGCCGTCGCCGGTGCGGCGACCGTCGCGCTCGGCCGCGTCGGGGGAGCCACGGGTGCGACCTGGAGCCCCAGCCTCGTCCGGCCGCCGGGGGCTCTGGCGGAGGAGGAATTCCTTTCCCGCTGCATCCGCTGCGGACAGTGCATGCGCGTCTGCCCGACGAACGTGATTCACCCCGCCGGCCTCGAGGAAGGCCTCGAGGCGCTGTGGACCCCGAAGCTCGATTTCCGCGCCGGAACGAGCGGCTGCCAGCATACCTGCATCGCCTGCGGCCGGCTCTGCCCCACGGCCGCGATCCGACCGCTGCGACTCGAGGAGCGGCTGGGGACCGCGGAGTTCGCCTCCCGAGGCCCCTTGCGCATCGGCTGCGCCTTCGTCGACCGCGGCCGCTGCCTGCCCTGGGCGATGGATCGGCCCTGCATCGTCTGCCAGGAAAACTGCCCGGTCAGCCCCAAGGCGATCTTCACGCGGCCGGTCTACACCGAGGTGCGTCTGGCCGAGCCCCTGATCGTCCGCGAGGCCGCCGGGGAACGGATCGGGCTGGCCGCAGGCCGGCTTCCGCCCGGCCGTTTCGCCACCGGCGATTACTATGTTCCCTTGCCCTCGGGCAGGCGTCTGCGCATCCGTGCTCACGGGGAGCAGGCGATCGAGCTTGCCGCCGCGATCCCGGAGGCGGAGCTTCCCTTTTCGGGGAGCGCGCTGTCGATCGCCATCCGGCTGCAGCAGCCTTACGTCGACCCGGAGCGCTGCATCGGCTGCGGGGTCTGCGAACACGAGTGCCCGGTGCTGGGAAAGCGGGCGATCCGCGTCACGGCGGAAAACGAAAGCCGCCACCCCCGGCACCGCATGATCCTGTGAACCCGCTCCTTCCCGGCCCCCGGGCCGAGGAAGCCTGGAACACGGTTCTGGAGGACTCCGATGAAAGAGGCCCCTTCCTGCTCCCGCAGGCAATTCCTCAAGACGACCGGCGCGGCCGGTCTGGGGTTGCTCGCCGCCTCGGCGCTCCCCCCCGCCCTCCTCGCCCAGGAGACCCCCCGGGTCCCCACCCGCCCCTTCGGCAAAACGGGGATCGAGGTCGCGATCCTTTCGCTCGGCGGCATGTTCGACATCCCCGGAAACCAGCTCATGCTGCGCCAGGCGGTACGCTGGGGGGTGACCTACTGGGACACGGCCAACTCCTACGAGGGCGGAAACAGCGAGCTGGGGATCGGCAAGTACTTCGAAAAATACCCCGAGGACCGCAAGAAAATCTTTCTGGTCACGAAGTCCACGGCCTGGACGCTCAAAGGCATGAGCGATCATCTCCACCTCTCGCTCGAGCGCATGAAGACCGACTACATCGATCTCTTCTTCGTCCACGCCGTGCGCAGCATCGGCAAGATGGACGAGGATGTCCGCCGTTGGGGCGAAAAGGCGAAGGCCGAGGGCAAGATCCGCCTGTTCGGCTTCAGCACCCACAGCAACATGGAGGAGTGCCTGCTTGCGGCCTCGCGCCTGGGCGGGATCGACGGGATCATGACGACCTACAACTACCGCCTGATGCACACCGACGAGATGCGCCGCGCCGTCGACGCCTGCGTGAAGGCCGGGATCGGACTGACGGCGATGAAAACCCAGGGCGGAGGCCCGGTCGGAACCTCAACCGAGGCGGAGCTCAAGCTCGCCGGTCGCTTCGTCAAGGAAGGCTTCACCCCCGGGCAGGCGAAGCTCAAAGCCGTGTGGGAAAACCCCCAGATCGCCAGCATCTGCTCGCAGATGCCGACGATGGCGCTTCTCGCCGAGAACACGGCCGCCGCGGTGAACCGCACGCGGCTCTCCGCCGCCGGCCACGAGGCGCTCGCCGAGCTCGCGGCGGCCACCGCGGGAGCCTATTGCGCGGGCTGCACGCGGATCTGCGAGCCGGCCGTCGCCGAGGGGGTCCCGGTCGGGCGGGTCATGCGCTACCTCATGTACGCGCGCGGCTACGATCGGGGGGATTTCGCCCGCGCTCGTTACCGGGCGCTTCCGATCCGCGTGCGCGAAGCGCTCGCCGGCGCCGACTACGCGCGGGCCGAGGCCTTGTGCCCGCAACGGCTGCCGATTGCGCGTCTCATGGCCGAGGCGGCCTACGAGCTCGCCTGAGGGACGGGGCGTAGCGGCGGGCCAGAGCTTCGGCCTCCGAGGCGACCGCCCGCCGCAACCCCTCCGGAGCCAGCACCTCGGCCTGGGCACCCCACTTCATCACCCAGCGCTTGATTTCCTCCTCCCCGGCCACGTCCGCCTCGAAGAGAACGCTTCCGTCCGGCTCGCGCGCGATCCGCTGGCGGGGATGCCAGGTCTTCTCGAGAACGTAGGGGGCGGCTTCGGGCGCAAACCGCACGCGCACGGTGACCGGCGGGCCGTGAAAGACCCCGAAGTCGGCCTGCAGGACCTCTTCCGGTCGGAGACCCTCCGGGGGCGTGAATTTCTCTTGCGTCACCGCCAGGCGGCGGATGCGATCCACGGCGAAGACGCGGATGTCCTCTCTCCGGTGGCAATAGGCGAGCAGATAAAAGGAGCCGCCGTGGTAGAGCAGCCGGTAGGGATCGACCCGGCGGCGGGTCTGCCGCGCCGCGGAGACCGCGCGGTAGGTGATGTCGATCCGGCGCCCGGCGCTCACCGCGGCCGCGATCTCCTCCAGCACGCCGCGGTAGGCTTCGTGGCGCTTGGCGGCCGGCGCGGCGACGGCGATCGCCTGCTGTTCGCGGTCGAGGTGCGCGGCCATCTCCGGGGGGAGAAGCAGCCGGAGCTTCGCCCCCAGGGATTCAAGCGCCTCGTAGAAAACGGTTCCCTCCAGGCCGGCGGCGAGCCTGCGGCCCAGGTAGAGCGCCAGCAGTTCCGGCAGGGTGAAGGGGACGGGCAGGCTTCTCTTCGCCGGGTCGAGAAGCGACCAGATGCTGCGGCGGCCCTCGCGTGCGTTTGTGACCGGAAACCCCGCGGCCTGCAGCGCCTCGAGATCGCGGTAGACCGTGCGCACGTGGCAGTCGACGGCGGAGGCGAGCTCGGGGACCCCGCGCCCCGTGCGCGAGGCGATCAACTCCTGCAGGATCCGCCATTGCCGCGCCAGCTGGTCTCCGCGTGCCATGGACCGCTGCCTCCGTTCGGGGAATCGGGGTTCTTCGTGCCGCCGCGGCGGCGCACCGTTTTTTATAGCACGTCAAAAATTTTTTTTGACCTGTGACCGGATCCGTCACGAAGCCCTGCCAACGTGGGGGCCGTCGGGGGGACTCCTCCCGCAAACCCGAAAACGGCAAGGAGGCCGGTCATGAGGCGCGAAATCGAAAACGAATTCTACGAGGACCGCTTCGAGTATCAGGGAGGAACGCTGATCGAGCACCTGCGCACCCGCGCGGGAAAAATCCTGTGGCGGGAGTGGCTCGAGTTCGAGACGGTCGAGGAGGCCGAAGAGGCCTTCCACCTCGAGCTTCTCTGACGCCGGAGGCCGCCATGCGAACCGAAGAAAGAAGACGCACGGGAATCGGCTGTTTCGCCCCGCGGGAGCGGCTGGTCCACCTCCTGCGGCGCATGGCCGCGATCCCCCTTGACGAAGCGGCAGGCTTGTCCGCCCGGGGCAATCTTGCGGCCGTCGCGGACGGGGCGATCCCCGCCGCGGCGGTCGGCTTTTTCATCGCCCGGACGGCGACGGGTTGGAGGCTCATGATCTTCGAGCGCCACCATGCGGCCTCTTCCGAAATTTGTCGCCCCGCCGGCGATCTGCTACAGGAAGGGAAAACCCTATCCGGAGCCATGCCATGGACATCCGCTGGATCTACATGACGGCACCGAGCCTGGAGGAGGCGCAACGAATCGGCCGCGCGCTCGTTGAAGCGGGGCTGGCAGCCTGCGTGAACGCCCTGCCCGGAATGCGCTCGATCTATGTCTGGCAGGGCAAGGTGGAGGAAGCCGCCGAGGCGGTGCTCATCGCCAAGACGACCGCGGAGCGGGTGGAAGAGCTTTTCGCCGCCGCAAAGCGCCTTCACCCCTACGAGTGCCCCTGCCTGTTGAGCTTCACGGTGGAGCAAGGCTTTGCGCCGTTTCTGGACTGGATTCGGCAATCCGTCCGGAAGCGGGCTTGAAGAAAAGCCTCAGGAACCGAGGACGATAGAGCTCGGGGCGGCTTGAGAGAAGCTCGGGGTCGATGGCGTTGGCGACGTAGGTCACCACCAGCTCCTCGGGACCCGAGGAAAGCGCGGGGTGCCCCTTGGCGGCGTAGCAGAAAATGCGCTCATCTGCGCCCGCCTCCGGGCAGGAGTAGACCGGGACCGCCGGGCTCCACGGCCCCTCGGGCCGCGGGGCCCGGCGCACGAGGATCCGCGGCGAGAGCCCCTCCTCGCTCGAAACGAGCACATAGCCGCCTGGCGCCGCAAGCGGCGATACGGAAAACTCGGCGGCGATCCCCGTGAACAACGGCCGTGCCCGCTCGACCGCAGAAGACCAGCCGCCGCCCGTGTGGAATTCCCAGGAGGAAAAATCCGCGATCCCCGTCCGCGGGGCCCGCGCGAGCAAAAGGTGCCGCAACAGGGATCCGCCCTGCCCCTTCTCCTCGAGCGTGCCGTAGATGAAGGCGTGCTCCCCCCGGACGAGGACGGCCTGGCCGAAGCGGCGGCGCGGTGTGCCCCAAGGCAGTTCGTGGAGGCGAAGCCGCCAGCCCTCGGGGGGGTCCGAGGGATTTTCGATCACCGCCAACAGGCTTGCGCCGGGCGAAAAGGCGAAGGCCTCCGGGCCCGCGGCGGGCTGCACGGCGAGAAGAAAGAGCGAGAGGCCGCCCGCCTCCTTCAGGCCGTGAAAGGGCCAGCGCCAGGACCCGTCTCCGCCCGGGGGGAAAAAGTCGGAGGGCTGCCCTTCGGGGGTGCGGCCGAAATGAAAGGAGATCGCCTCCGCCGCGGGGGTGCGGCTCCGTTGCAGGGCGATCGCGTTGCGGACGAAGAAGGCGATCTCGCGCCGGCCCTCCCGCACCTCGCCCACCAGGCTGTCGCCGAAGGTCCAGAGAAGAACGCCGTCTCCGAGCGCCAGAGAATGGGCCCCGTCCCCGCCGACCCAGCCCGAGGAACTCGTGAAAGCCTCGTCGTACTCGGGGAGCGGACTGACGACGATGTGCGCCGCCGGCGCGCAGGCGAGGAAGAGCGCGGCGAGGCCCAGGACGATCCGGCGCCGCGTCTCAGGCCTCTTCGAGGGGGATCTTCCCCGCATACATCTTCACCCCGCGCGGGGTCGCCCCCGGGCGATAGCCGAAGGGCTTGGTGAACATCGGGTCCTCGAGCACGTAGCGCTGGAGCTCCTCGCGCACGCTCGGGTGCGCGATCGAGGCCAGCGCGAGCGCCTTTCCGCCCACGGTCAGCTCGCGCAGATCGGCGATCCCCCACTCGGTCACGACGACCACGCCGTCGTAGGAGCTCGCCGTCAGGCCGATTCCCGGCGGGCTGTGCTTGACGATCTTCGATTGCCCCTTTTCCGTCACGCTCTTCATGGCGATGATCGGCGTGCCGTAGATGCGGTCGTTCAGCGCGCGCACGAAGTCCGGCTGGCCGCCCACCCCGCTGTAATAGCGACGCAACTCGATGAAATCCGCCCAGACGTTGCCGAAAAGATCGACGCCGATCGCCGTGTTGATGGAGACGAAGGGGCTGTTCTTGCGCACGGTCTCGGCCGAGTTCGTCCAGGCCGAGGGCCGCATCTGCACGCCGGTTCTCATGTGCACGAAGTCGTAGAGCTCGCGCGAGCCCATGATCAGACTCGTCGTGCTGTAGCCCTGGTTCACCTTCTTTTTGCGGTTGGTGACGATGCCCGCTTTCTGGAGCGTCATCAGCCCGTCGCCGTAGATCTCGGTCTGGATGCCGAGGTCGCGGTAGGCGGCGCTGCGGATCGAGCCGATGACGGCGTCGGGGATCTTGCCGATCCCCACCTGGATCGTGACCCCGTCGCGGATGAAATGCTCGGCGATCAGCTCGCCGATCCGGCGCTCGGCGGCGGGCAGGTGATCGAAATCCGGGGCGGGGAGCTCGTGCACCGGTTTGACGCCGTCGCGGATCAGATAGTCGATCGAGGAGGCGTCGACGACGCTTTGCCCCTCGGTGAAGGGCATGCTCGGGTCGAGCTCGGCGATCACCACCCGAGCGTTGTCGACCGCCGTGTGCAGCGCCTCGACCGACAGGCCCATGCTGTACTCGCCGGTGAAGGGGTTTCGGCTCACCTTGAAGAGGACGGCGTCGGGCTCGAAGCGCCGTCCCTGGCCGATCAGGCTGTCCAGGTTGGCGAGCGTGCAGGGCAGGTAATAGGCGCGGCCCTCGTTCGCCGCGGTCCGCACCTCGCCCGCAGAAAAGATCGAATAGGTCATCACCCGGTCCTGGAGACCCGGCTCCACGTAGGGGACCGGCCCCTGGAGCAGCAGGTGCACCATCTTGAGGAAGGGAAGACCGGCCCGTCTTTCCTTCACCGCCGCGGTCAGGGCTTCGAGCGAGGCCGTCGGCGTGGCCGCATTCGAGCCGACGTAAACCGTGATCTCCTGCTTTTGCCGAAAACGGGCGATCAGCACATCGGCGATCTCCTCCAGCCGGATGATCTTCGGCTCCCCCCCCATGGAAAAAACCTCCCTCTTGCCTTACCGTGTTCGTGAGGCCCCGTTCGGGATGAGGATCGATCTACCCGGAATCGGGGTGAAACTCAACCCACGCCTCTTCGGAGCGAACCGATGCACACCGCCCGCACGGCCCTGTTTCTGCTCTCGGCCCTGCTTCTTTTTTTCGCCGCCGAGGCCGCGGCCGCAGCGCTTCGCTGCGGAGCAAGGCTCATCACCGAGGGCGACCCGCGCGAAAAGCTCCTCCAGGAGTGCGGCCCGCCCACGGAGACCGCTTCCTGGCAAGAAGAGCGCTGGGAGGAATTCGACCACCCGCCCTCGCCCCGCCTCTACCGCGAGTTCGAGCGCCGTCGCGGGGGCGGCTACGGGGTGCGACGCCTCGTCCAGGTGGAGCAGTGGATTTACAACCACGGCCCGAGCCGTTTCATCGACATCGTGCGGATCGAAAACGGCTTCGTCCGCCGCATCGAAAGCGGCGGCTACGGCTATTGAAAAGGCAGGCCCCCATCGCCGCAACCCCGGGAAATCCTTGTTCGAATTGACTTGCCGCTAGACCCCGGATATAGTGAATTCGTGCATTCGAAGCCCGTTTCGCTTTCCGGCACCTCCCCTTTCCCCCGCGAGGCCATGAGCGTGCGCCGCACGGCCGGCTTCACCATCGTCGAGATGATCGTGGTGCTGCTGCTCATGACGCTCCTTGCCGCCACCGTGCTCGGCCGCGCGGTGACGACCGCGGAGATCGACCTTTCTTCCGCCGCGGACAAGGTGCGAAACCAGATCCGCTACGCCCAGGCCATGGCGATGAAGACCGCCCACCCGGGCGCCCCGGTCTGGGGGGTGAAATTCTCAGGCGCCGAGTACTGGGTCTTTCGCGGCCTCAACCCCGATCTCGCCGCCAACGAGCGCCGCGTGCCCGGCGGGGATTACCCCGCCGCCGGGAACCGGATCCGCGAAGAGGATCTCAAGGCCGAGATCCTGGAAAACGCGGTCGTCTTCTTCGACCGCATCGGGCGGCCCTACACGGCCTACAGCGATGAGACGACCAACACACCCCTTGCCGCGCAACTGCTGCTCACCCTGCGCTCCGGGTCCGAAATCCGGACGGTCAGCATCGAGCCTGAGACGGGGCTCGTGCGCTGAGGACGAAATGCGGCTTGCTGCCTCCCGCGCCGGGTTCACGCTGATCGAGGTGATCGTCACCATCGTCGCCGCGGCGATCGTCGGGGTGATTTTCATCCAGTTCATGGGGACGGCGATGAGCCGAAGCGTCCGGCCGCTCGAGATCGTCCGCGGCGAGGCGGAGGCCGAGCGCTTGCTCGAGCGGATCACGGCGGACTACGTCTTTGAGGTGAACCGCGACCCGGCGGGGGCTCTGCTCACGCTCAAGGGCCAGATCGACCCGCCCACGCGCAAATACGGGGAGACGGTCTCCGCGGACTACATCCAGTTCAACGCCGGCGGAAACGAGGTCCCCTTCGCCGGCCCGGCCGCCGAAGCGCGAACGCTCAAGGTCACGGTGAACGCCGCGGGAAACGATCTCGTCGCCCTCTTCACCCGCAGCCGCACGGCGAACTCGCCGCCGGTCGCCTTCTGACGATGGAACGGAAATCCGGCAAGGGCTTCATTCTGATCGAGCTCGTCACCACCCTGATCCTGATCGGGGTGATCGGCGCTTTCGCGGGGCTGTTCCTCTACAGCGGGGTGAACGGCTATATCGCCTCGCGGCGCAACTCCGAAGCCGCGCTCAAGGCCCAGATCGCCCTCGACCGCATCAGCGCCGAGCTGCGCGCGCTCAAGCCGAGCCCCGCCCCCACGTTTGCGCCCCGGCGGATCACCTACCAAAACGATCTCGGCACGGGAAACCGGACGCTCGAGATCGAAAACGGCCCCCAGGGTCCCGGAATCTATCTCACCGTCGGGGGAGGGAAATTCCTGTTGCTGGATAACGTCCCGGTCGAGACCGCGCAGATCGCCTACACGGCAACCCGCGATCTCGACAACGAAAACAACGACAACGAGGTCGAATCGATCCGCGTCTCCTTCCGCATGGCGGGGCTCGAGAGCCCCTTCGCGGTGGAGATCTACCCGCGCGCCCTGATCAACGCCCCATGAAAGAAGACCGCATGCCCCCTACCCGGCGCCCCTGGGCTCAAGCCCTCGGATGGTTCCTCCGGCCCCTGTTCTCCCGCCGGGGGAACCTCCTCGCCTACGTCGTTCTCGTGATGGTGATCTTCGGCCTGCTCGGGGCGCTCATGGTCTCGTTGTTCAGCACCTCGCTTGCCGGCTCGGCCGAGGCGAACGCCCGGCGTCGTGCGGTCTACCTCTCCGAGTCCGGGCTGCGCTACGGCATGAGCGAGCTGCGCAACACCGGTTTTTCCAGCGCGGCGATCAACCGTCTGAACACGACCACCCACCGCCTCTCTCCTGCCGGGGAATTCCGGGTCAACGCCTTCAGCCCCTGGTTCGAGTCGGCGACCAACCAATCGATCGAGCCATCCGGCCCGGTGCGGCTGAATGTCGCCAAGGGACGGGTGCCCGAGGGCTTCCTGGGACGGATCCCCGTCACCGCCCCGCTTCTGCGGCTCGTCAATTTCGACTTCATCAACCTCGGCGGAACGGGCATCCCGGAGACGGCGAAGACCGCGATTGTGGGGGCGTCGCTTATCGACGACAACACACTCGATTTTCAGGCAACCGACGATTTCATCGTCGGCAAGGGCGAGACGATCTGCTTCTCGGTACACCCTTTCGCCGCCGGCCAGACGCTCATGACCCTGGGAAACTTCGACCTGCAACCGGTCGCCAAAAACATTTTCCCTCTGCGGGACGGAGCCTTCCGCTTCCGGAATTGCGACTTTTACTACCGCTCCGCCGAAGACCTGGGCGACCGCTTCCGGCTGTACAGCTTAAGCTCGACGCAGATCCCGTGTATCGGGATCCCCTTCACGAACATCCCGGCGGATGAGGAGATCATCTTCTCGCCGCGGAACTATCTTCTCACCTCACGCGGGATCTCCGGCGAGGTGAGCTACGGCGGCGATCTCGACCATGCGATCGGCGTCACCAGCCACGCGGGTCTTTCCCCGAACGAGCGCGGCGCGGACATCGCCTTCGAGGAGGAGACCGATCTGGCAAGCGTGCTGCGGCAGGTCAAGCGCTCGGAAAGCGACCGTTTCGTCACCGTGGATAACGAGCAGAAGGCGATCATCCTGGGCGGCGAATCGGGCCCCGCACTGGGCGGCGTCTTCTTCCGCGACACGCGGAACATCGGGGGCGTGCGCGAGTACTGCAACGCCCAGGGATGTTTCTTCAACCGCGGGATCCGCGTCTTCTTCACCCTGCAGTACAGCGGGACGGGCGACGGCCTGATCTTCGCGCTCGTCAACGGCAACCCCGACAAGAACGATACGGCCTCGATCGGGGGCGACATCGAGCGCAGCGAGCTCTTGGGCTTTGCCGGCGACAGCCGCCTCGACCCGGCGGGGACGATCTTCCTCGACAACTCCGGTCCTGCGCGGGGGCTTCTGCCGCCGAAGATCGGGCTCGAGTTCGACACCCGGGTCAACTACAGCGCGGCGCTGGAGCAGAGTCTGCGCTACTGCGAAGGGTCGAGCCTGAACGCCGATACGCGAAACGACCCCGGCGCCGGCGACCGGGACGCCGTCCAGTATGTATTCTGGGGCAACAGCTCCTTGAACATCCCCTGCCGCCGGGAACCCTACTGCGGCGGAGCAAGCTCCTGCCGCGGGGACCCCTCCTACGACGACAACCGTCACAACGCGACCGGGGACGACACCCCGAACTGGGACTATCGCACGAGCGGAACCCTCGAGTCCTCTCCCGCGGTCGCCGCCGACGGGACGATCTACTTCGGCTCCGGGGACGGCCACCTCTACGCCTTGAGCCCGAACGGGACCTTGCGCTGGCGTTTCGCTACCGGCGGCCGGGTTTACTCCCCCGCCGTAGGGGGCGGCGGCACCGTCTATGTCGGCTCAGAGGACGGAAATCTCTATGCCATCCACCCGGATGGCTACGAAACCTGGCGCTACGCGACAGGGGGCGCGGTCAGGACCCGTCCGGCGATCTCGCCCGTGGGAAACCTCTATTTCGGATCCGATGACGGCTGGTTCTATGCCCTCACTTCCGGGGGCTCGCTGCTGTGGCGGTACAACGACGGCTCCCCGATCCGCTCCTCAGCCGCGTTTTCGCCATCCGGCGGGACGGTCTATTTCGGCTCCGATTCCGGCGTCTTCTATGCTTTCACCGCCGCAAGCGGAACACTGGTCGGCCTTACGGTGCCGACCCCCGTCAACGCCTTCGTCTCCTCCCCCGCCGTGGGCCCGGACGGCCGGGTCTATGTCGGAAACGACAACGGCCGCATCTACGCCTTCAACAGCGCGGCAAGCGGTGTCGTCTGGTCCGTGGCCACCGGAGAGGCGGTGCGATCGAGCCCCGCGGTGAGTGCCGACGGATCGGTTTACGCCGGCTCCATGAACGACCGCCTTTATGCGATCGACGCCGCCACCGGTGCGGTGCGCTGGACCTATCAGGCCGGCGGGAACATCCAATCGCCGATCGCGACCGATGCCGACAACCACATCTATTTCGGCTCCGACGACAAGCGCGTTTACGCGCTCTACGCCGACGGCAGCGTCAAATGGACCTTCGAGACCGACGGGGACGTGCGGGGAAAACCCCTCGTTCTTGCCGACGGGACGGTCTACGCCGCATCCTTCGACTTCCGCCTGTATGCCATCAACCAGTTCGCCAACCCCAAAAACTACCGCGACCGCCTGATCACCTACGACAGCGGCCGGGTGGGAGGAGTCCCCGCGGTCGTGGACGACCCGAACGAGTGGCTGAAAGGCGCCTCCTCGCGCGGCCCGTGGGCGGTTCGCATGGAGATCACGCGCAACCGTTTTGCAAGCGGCGGGACCTACGCCTACAGCTTGAAAACCTGGCTCCGCCAGTGCACCACCGCGGCCTGCAGCGGCGAAAACGAGCCGCTCTCCAGCTTCTTCGCCGACACCCGCGTCAACTATTCGCCCGCGACACGGCCTGCACAGCTCGAGCAGACCATTCATCTTCTTCCCGCCGATCATGCGGATTTCGAACGCGTCATCTTCGGTTTCACCTCTCAGACCGGGCCGGCCGATCTCCAGACGGCGACCATCCGCAATTTCCGGCTCAGCTTCATCCGTCCCGAAGACCCCACGGTTTCGAGCGATCCCACCTGGCCTTGAACGGGCGGCTGATTTCCAAAAAGCGCGGAAGCCCGATTGCCGCCTGGGAATGAAAACTCCCATTTTGAGGCAAAATATTTCTTATCTATACGAAATTGCTGTTTTTTCTTGACAGCCTAAAATCAGGGAGAGTAATTTCGGGTGAACTCGACCGTTCTCTTCTTGTGTCTCTGATGCGGCGTCGTTCTTCTCGGCGGGGGAAATATCGGCCGAAAAGATCCTTGGGGGAGGTGGTGATGAAAAAGGAAAAGTTTTTATCCCGGACGCTGGTTTTGCTGGTTTTCCTGTTTTTATTCACCCCTCGCCTCGAGGCGGTCCCCATCGAACTGAATTTCCTGTACTCCGGCGCCACGCCGGGGGACACCGCACCTTGGCTTACCGCCGATGTGAGCGACCGGTCGGGGGGCGGCGTACTTTTGCTTCTCGATGCGCGGAACCTCACCGGCACCCAGTTCGTCGGCTCATGGTTTTTCAATTTGTACAATTTAAGCGCCAGCACCGTTGTGCTTCCCTCCTTCGAAGCCGGTTACATTCCCCCGGCCTTGTTCGCCTTTTCCTTCAGCCCGAGCGGTGGGCTGGGTTTGGGTACAAGCCCGCTGAGCGGCTTCGAGATCGAATTCAATTTCGCGTCTTCCAACAACGGAAACGGCAACCGCTTCACCGCCGGAGAGACCCTGCGCGTGATCCTCCCGGAGGTGACCGCCAGCTCCTTCTTCCCCCCTCCGGATGCAGAGGGCTACCTCTCCGCCGCGCACATCCAGGGGATTTCTCTCGACTCGTCCGTTGATGGAAGCGCTTGGATCGCGGCCCGAAGCACGACTCCCCCCAGGCCGCAGCCCGTCCCGGAGCCAAGTACGATCCTGTTTCTGGCTCTGGGTTTGACCGTGACGGCGGGATTCCTGCGCAGAAGGGTTTCCTAAGGAAAAACGCCGAGCAGCTCTCGAGCGAGCCACGATCACCGGGCAGGGAAATTCCTCCCTGCCCTTTCTTTTTCCTACGGCGCCTCCGCGCCGCATTCCTCCTCGAACCAGTCGGGGTCCGGCGCGGCGGGCTGCTTGACGATAAGCACACTCGCCTCCGTCCGCGGCAGGATGCGCATGGGGAGGGTCCCGATCGTGCGGCGGTGCACGTCGTGCTTGCCGCTCTCGCCCAGGACGAGGAGAGCGTCCGCCCCGGCGGCATCGAGGATCACGCGGTAGCGCCGCGGCCCCACGGGCCGGGAGATCGCAGCCTTGCGGCCGGCCCGGGCGAGCCAGGCGGCCGCGGCGTTCAGGCAGCGCTGGGCGCGGCGGTGCTCCTCGGGCGGGGAGTCGGGCCGGTGGGCGCAGAGAAGCTCGATCGGGCCTTCGAGTGCGGGGAGCATCTTTTCGAGAAAAGGGAAGATGCGGTGCGAGGAGGGGGATCCGTCGGCGCAAACGATGATCCGGCTGGCAAGTCCCCCCCGGCGCGCGACGAGAAAGGAGGCATGCAGATCGAGGGCGAAGCGCCGGGGGGTGTTGAGCGGCGCAAAGCGCCCGAGCGCACCCCGGCGGGGCGCGGCGCAAACGACGAGATCGATCGCCTGCTCTTCGATCTCGTGGTTCAGCTCCTCGACGAGATCCCCGAAGCGCTCGACGAAGGTGACCTGCCCCCCCGCTGTCCGCTCGAGGTGAAAGCTCACCCCGTGGGCGGCGTCGCGCAGCCGGATCCCGGAAAAGGGGGAGAGCCGCCCCGCCTGCCGCAGCCGGTCGGCCGCGCCGAGAAGGATGCGGATTCCCTGGGGCAGGCCCGTGCGGTCGGCGACCGAAAGATCCTCCCCGAGCGGCGGCGGCGGCTCGGCGGCCGGGGTGCCGCGCCGCACGAAGGCGATCGTCCACTCGCCGGGGATCCGGGAGGCGATCGCGGCCGAAAGCTCGAGCGCCCGGGCCGACTCGGCTTTGTCGTTCACGAGAGTGAGAAGATTCACCTTGGTTCCTCCTTGGCGGCCGGACCGCCCCCGCCGGCTCTTGCCGCCTCGAGCGCGCAACGCGGCCGCACCCCTTTTCCCAGGATCTCCCAGTTGCCGCGTTTGAGTTCCGGGCATTCATGGAACACCGCGAACTCGCAGGCCGCGCAGACCACCGGGCAGAAATTCTCGCGCATGGCCTGCCGGATCGCCGCCCCGGTGGTCGGTCGGATGTGCGTGTCGCCCACGCGCTCGAGCAAGCCGGAGTTCTTGAACACCTGAAAGACGCGGTTGTTCACCCCGGAAAAGTAGATCCCTCCGCCGCGGCGGCGGAGCTCCTCGCCGATTCCGTCGATCACGTGGACGCCGCTCGCATCGAGGTTGTTCACCTGGTGCATGCGCAGCAAAAGACAGGCCATCCGCCGGTGGCTGCGCAGCCGCCGCTGCAGGTCCTCCTGCACCCAGGCGGCCGAGCCGAAGAAGATCGAGCCCTCGATGCGCACGATGTCCATCTGGCAGCAAAGCACGCCCCGCCTCGCGCGCACCATCTTGCCGCTGATGAGATCCGGAACCGTGGAGTAGATCCGCGGCCGCGAGGTCGTCTTGAGGTAGAGGGCGATCGAAAGCAGGACTCCGGCGAAGACGGCGAACTCGATCGAAAGAACGATCACGGACAGGAAGGTCACGACCAGGACGGCGGCGTCGCTGCGTGTGGCCCGCACGATGCGGCGGATCTCCCGCAGGTGGACCATTTCCCAGGAGACGACGAGCAGGGCGCCGGCGAGCGCGGCGATGGGAATGCGGGCGGCGAGAGGGGCGGCCGCCAGCACGGTGAGGGCGACCGCCGCGGCGGCGACCATGCCGCTCAAGGGGGTGTTCGCCCCGCTTTTGAAATTGACGGCCGAACGGGTGAACGAGCCGCTTCCGGGGTAGCCGCTGAAGAGACCCGCCGCGAGGTTCGCCATGCCCTGGCCGATGAATTCCTGATCCACGTTCAGCCGCTGGCGCGTCTCGGAGGCGATCGCCTTGGCGATCGACACCGCCTCCACCAGGCCGAGGACGGCGATCGCGACCGCGCCCGGGACAAGCCGCGGGATCTCCTCCCAAGAGACGCGCGGGATCCGAAAGGGCGGCAGGCTCTGCGGAATCGCCCCCACGACGGCGACCCCGCGGCGGTCGAGGTCGAAGAGGGCGACGGCCGCCCCGCAGAGGGCAAGCGCCAGGAGCGTCCCCGGCCAGGCGGGACGGAGTTTTTTCACCACCACGATCGTCACGACGGTGAACACGCCGAGCAGGCAGGTCTCGGCGTGCGTCCGGGGCAGCGCGGCGGCAAGCTCGGCGAGCGCCTTGAGAAAGTGCGCGCCCTTGCCCGCCTCCACGCCGAAAAAGTTGGGCAGCTGCTTGAAGCCGATCAGGAAGGCCGCCCCCGTGCTGAAGCCGACGATCACCGAATGGGAGACGAAATCCAGAAGCGCCCCCAGCCGCAAAAGCCCCATCGCCACCTGAATCCCCCCGACGAGGAGCGCAAGCGCCAGGGCGTGCTCGACCCACGAGGGGTCCCCCGGGGCGAGCACCCCGGAGAGGGTCGTAAAGACGACGAGCGAGACGGCGGTCGTGGGCCCGGTGACGAGATGGGCCGAGCTCCCCCACAGGCAGGCCGCGAGCGTAGGGACGACCGACGCGTAGAGCCCGTAGTGCACGGGCAGCCCGGCGATCAGGGCGTAGGCCATGGACTGGGGGATCGCCACGACCGCGACGGTCAACCCGGCGACGAGATCACCCTTCAGGTGCCGCCGGGGGTACGCGACGAGCCAAGAGGAAAAGGGCGCCAACTGGGAGAGAAATCCGACCACGGCCGATCCCGCGGACCCGGCGGAGTTTTCCCGGCCGTGAGCGATTCCCCCGCTTTGCCCACGGCGAGCCGAGCCGGGCTGCGGCCGACCTTACGCTCTCGCAGAAGGCGAGTCAATCGGGGAAAGCCGCCGCGCAGCGCCCTCAGCGCGCTTCCGTGAAGAGCTTCAGGTACTCGCCGTAGCCCTCGGATTCCATGCGCTCTTTGGGCACGAAGCGCAGCGCCGCCGAGTTGATGCAGTAGCGCAGTCCCGTGGGCGGCGGGCCGTCCGGGAAGACGTGGCCCAGGTGCGAGTCGGCGTAGCGGCTGCGCACCTCGGTGCGGACCATGAAAAAGCTGCGGTCGATCCGCTCGACGAGGAAGTGCGGGTCGATCGGCCGCGTGAAGCTCGGCCAGCCGGTGCCGGAGTCGAACTTGTCGGTCGTGCTGAAGAGCGGCTCGCCGGAGACGACATCGACGAAGATCCCCGCACCCTTGTGGTTCCAAAACTCGTTTTCGAACGGCGGCTCGGTGCCCTCCTCCTGGGTCACCTGGAACTGCATCGGGCTGAGGCGCCGCCTCAACTCCTCGGCGGGGGGCTTCCGAAAGCCGCTCCAGCGGGTGTCGCGGCCCTCCTCTTTCGGCCGAAGGGCCTCTTCGCCCCAGAGGTTGCGGATGAAGGCGTTTCTTCCCGAACCCTCGCGGTACATGCCGTAATGGAGCGGGTTTTTGCGGTAGTAGTCCTGGTGATAATCCTCGGCGGGATAAAACTCCTTCGCCGGGAGAATCTCGGTCACGATCGGCCGCCGGAAGCGGCCGGAGGCGGCGAGCGCTTTTTTGGACTCTTCGGCAAGCCGTTTCTGCTCCTCGTCGTGATAGAAAACGGCCGTGCGATACTGCGAGCCGCGGTCGGCGAACTGGCCGCCCGCATCGGTCGGGTCGATGTGCCGCCAGAAGACCTCGAGAAGATCGCGGTAGGTCACCTTCTGCGGGTCGTAGAGCACCTGGACGGCCTCGACGTGTCCCGTGCGGCCGGCGCTCACTTCCTCGTAGGAGGGGTTGGGCACCCGGCCGCCGGTGTAGCCGGAGATCACCTCCACGACCCCGGGGAGTTTTTCAAAATCGGCCTCGCTGCACCAAAAGCACCCGCCGGCGAAGGTCGCCTTGCGGAGCGCGGAAGAATCGGGTTTCATCGCCTGGGTTTCCTTGCTTTCCGCAGAGGAGGAGGGGAGGGCCAAGAGACCACCGGCCGCCGCGGCGGCCAGCAGGAAGATTCTGACGTTCATGGTTGACCTCCGTCGCTTGAATCCCGGAGGGAACATGAGAACCGCGAAGGAAGCTGTCAATCCTCGAGGGAAGAAATCGCCGGGCCGGAGCCTGATGCGGGGGAAACGCAGAGATCGAGCGGCCGGGCGCCGGGCAGGACCCGGAAGCCGCCGGGGGCCATGGCAAGCATCCCCCCCCGGCCGCCGGCGTTGATGAGAATCCTTTCCCGATCGAGGATCGTCCGCTCGAACACGGCGGCAAGCGCATGCCGGGTTCCGAAGGGGCTCATCCCGCCCACGCGGTAGCCGGTCACCCGCTCGACGTCGGACGGATCGGCCGGACGCACGCGTTTGCGGCCGAGCGCCTGCGCCAGCCGCCGCAAGTCCAGTTCGCGGTCGCCCGGCAGGAGCGCAAGAAGGAAACCGCCCGCGCCCGTCTCGACCACGAGCGTCTTCACCGCCTCGCCGAGCGCAACCCCGGTCGCCCGCGCGGCGAAGGCGGCCCCCTTCGCCGCATGCTCGTAGCGGACGACGCGGAAAGGGATGCCCCGGGCGGCGAGCCAGCGTGCGCCCCGCGCGACGCTCACGGCTCGAATTCCCCTTGGTTCCAAAGTCCGCATTGTGGTAGAGTGACCGGCGCCCTGTGCGATGCGGCGCCTCCGGATGCCCCCTGGGAAGCCAAACGACGCGGGAGCCTCCCCATGAGACCTTCAAGCCTCAATCTGCGCAAGCCCTCGGACTCGATGGTGCTGTCGGTCATCCTCATCTCGACCGTCTATTGGGTGCTCGATTCCATCCTGAACATCTTCTTCTCGAACCAATTCAATCTCATCAAACAGCTGATCGGGCCGGACCTCTACGACATCTACATCCGGGTCGTCGTCCTCTGCCTGCTCGTCATCTTGGGCTCCCACGCCCAGTCGATCATCAACCGTCTCAAGGAGGCGACCCGGAGGCTGAACGAGTCCGAGGAGCTGTGGCGCTCGCTCGTCGAGACCGCCCCCGACACGATCCTCACCGTGGACCAGTCCGGCACGGTGCGTTTTGCGAACCACGCGCTCGCCGGCATGCCGCCGGGGCTCATGATCGGCCGCTCCTTCCACGACCTTCTGCCCGAAGAGGCGCGCAAGACCTCGCGGGAAATCGTACGCAACGTCTTCCAGACGGGCGAGACGGACATCTTCGAGGTGCTGATGGAAAACGGGCGGCGCTCGCTCTGGTACACCTTCCGCATCGGGCCGCTCAGGCTCGAGCGCCGGGTGATCGCCGCCACGATCATCGCCACCGATACGACCGAGTTCAAGCGCGCCGAGGAGCTCACGCGCTACAAAGAGCTCTTCGAGAACGTGGGCGACTGCGTCTTCATCCTCAACGAGAAAGGGGTCGTCATGGAGTGCAACGACCGCGTGCGCGAAAGCACGGGCTTCGAACCGCGCGAGCTCGTCGCCCGCCCGCTCGTGGAGTTCGCGGTCCCCGAAGAGGCCGAGCAACTCGCCGCCGTGCTCGCGGAGGCCGGCGCGGGCCGGGAGGCGCGGCTTGAGGTCCAGCTTCGCACCCGCGAGGGGGGGGCGATCCCCTTCGATCTGAGTTGCCGCCGGATCGTCTACCTGGGCGAGCCCTGCCGTCTTTGCGTCGCCCGCGACACCACGGCGATGAAGCGGCTGCAAAACCAGCTCATCCGCTCCGAGCGCCTGGCCGCCACCGGCCAGCTGGCGGCCTCGATCGCCCACGAGATCAACTCCCCCCTGCAGGGGATCACCGCCCTGCTCAACGTCCTGCGCACGACCTACAGCGGCGACGAATACCTTCAGCGCAAGCTCGAGCTGATCAAGAGCGCTTTCAACAGCATCCGCGACACGGTCAAAAACCTGATCGACCTGAACCGTCCGGGCAAGGAGCGCAAACAGCTCGTGGACATGAACCAGGTGGTCGAGAACACCTTCGCGCTCGTCAAAAGCCTGCTCAAGAAGAACATGATCACCCCGCGTCTCGAGCTGCAGGCCGAGCGGGCGACGCTGTTCGCCTCTCCGCAGCAGATGGGGCAGGTGCTCATGAACCTCGTGAACAACGCCGCTGAGGCCATCACCGGAATTCCCGGCTACCTCGAGCGGGTCCACCTCCAGCAGGGCGCCTTCGGCGAGATCGCCGTGCGCACCTACAACCGCGGCGACGAATTCGTGATCGAAATCTCCGACACCGGCCCCGGCATTCCGCCGAAGGACCTGAACCGCATCTTCGACCCCTTCTTCACGACCAAGAAGACGATGGGGATGGGGGTGGGCCTGTCGATCTGTTTAGGGATCGTGGAAGACCACCGCGGCCGCATCACGGCCGAAAACATCCCCGGGGGCGGAGCCAAGTTCACGATCGCTCTGCCGCTCAAGTCGGCCGATGCCGCGCTGCAGCCGGCTCTCGCCTGATGCCGCGCCGCTATCCTTCCGCCGGCCGGCCGCATTCCTTGCAGCGGCCGTCCGGGCCGATCACCCCGATGCAGGAGTCGTCGCTGCAAAGACGCCGCCTATCCCAGTCGTCGTCGCTCGCGGGGTCCGCCGAGGACGCCGCCTCCTCCGCGACGGGCGCAGGCTCCGGGGCCTCCGGGCGCTCCCGCACCGCGGGCGCGGGGGCCGGCTGCGGTGCGGCCCCTTCCGCGGGCCGCCCGCACTCCTTGCAGCGGCCGTCGGGACCGATCACCCCGATGCAGGACTCGTCGCCGCACAGGCGCCGTTCTTCCCAGCCCCCGTCCTCGTCGGCGCCTTCGGGCGGGTCGGAAACTGCAGTCATCCCGGATTCTCCTTTCGTGCGCGGCTCCCCCGGTTCCCGGCCTTCCGCGGCCGGGGGCCGTCGAGCAGACCCCGGAGCTGCCCGAGGGAATCGATGTGGTGCAGCGCTTCGAGCGCGGCGTTGCGGTAGGCGATGAAGGGGACGCCCGCCGCGTGCGCCGTCTCCTCGTCGACCGCCGAGTCGCCCACGAAGACCGCCTCCTGCGGGTCTGCGGCGAAACGCTCGAGGATCAACTGCAGGCAGTCGGGCGCGGGTTTCGGCCGGGCGACGTCGAGCGAGGTGACGACCAGATCGAAGCGCCCTTCCAGATCGAAGGCCCGCAACAGCCGGCTCATGGTGTCGGTGCGGTTGGTGGCGATCGCTTTCTTGAACCGCCCCTCCATCCAGTCGAGCAGGGCCTGCAGGTCGGGTTCGATCGCCAGATGGGCGATGAAGTCGCCGTAGTCCATCGACCGGCGAAAGGCGTGCGCGGCCGCGCGCGCGGCCGGATCTTCGAAAAGGAGCGCGAGGGTTTCGTGGACGGTGTGCGCGTGGGCGAAACGGAGCCGGGCCTCGTCGAGCGGGGGACGGCCGAAGTGCGCGAGAATGCGGTTGTAGTAGTGACGGTTCGCCTCGAGGGTGTCGAAGAGAACCCCGTCGCAATCGAAGGCGACCACGCGGATGCGCCTCATCGTCCCCGCTCCGGGCCCGCGGAGGCGGCGGGCGGCCTGAGGTAGACGAAGACCCGCAGGTCGAGTTCGGGCTTGCGGGGGTGGTCGGTCTTCAGACGGATCGTGTCGTTATAAGAGCCCGCTTCGGTGCGGAGGTTTTCCACCTGCAGGCGGAAGGCAGGCCGTCCGTCTCTTTCTTCGGCGAGTGTGGCGACGCGGATCATCCCGCCGCCGGCGCGGGCTTCCAGGATGCGGAAGGGGTGAGCCTCCTCCGGCTGGACGAGGATCTCGCCGCGCAGCCGCTGCCCCGCCTCGCCCCGCAGGTGAAGCACCCGCGGCTGGATCAGCGCCAGCCGCTGCACCTCGCCCGCCAGGCGCAGTTTGAGGGAGGGCTCGGCCGGATCGCTGGTGAGCACGTCGGCGGCCTTGACGATCCTGCGGCCGCCGTAGCCCGTAGTGTCGAGCCGCAGCCGGATCTTGCCCTCGCCTCCGGGCGGAACCTGCCGCGGGTAGGAAACCGCCGTGCAGCCGCAGTCGGCGCGCACCTGGTGGATGAGAAGCGGAGCCTCGCCGCGGTTGGCGATCCCAAACTCATGCACGACGGTTTCCCCGTCGATCACCGGGGGAAACTCGAATACCCTCTCGGGAACGAACAGCGCCGGCCCCCCCGCCGCGGCCTGCGCGGCGGGAAGAAAAAACCCCACCGCCGCAAGCACGGTTGCCGCAAGCTTTTTTGCCGCCGAGGAGGTCGTTTTCCCCATAAGCGCCGACGCCTCGCTTCCCTCCGGACGAAGGAACCTGTAGGAGGCGATCCTATGGAGCGGCCGCAGCCTTGTCAAGGCGCCGCGGCACCGGTCCGGCGCGGCTCAGAGCAGGAACACCGGATCGACATCCACCTCCACCGTGACGGCGCGCGGCAGCCCGAGCTCCGTCCGGAGCCCCATCCAGCGATCGACGAAACGGTGCAGAGGCCCGGCGTCGGCGCACTTGAGCAGAACCTGAAAACGGCTTCGCCCCGCGATCCGGGCAAGCGGCGCCTCGACCGGACCCAGCACCTCGACCGCCGCGAAAACTTCGCTCTCCGCGCCCCGCAGGGCGCGGCAGGAATCGCCGACGGCCGCCGCCGCGCGGCCCGCCTCCTCTTTCTTCGGGCCGCAGATCCGGATCAGCACCAGCCGCGCAAGCGGCGGGTAGCGCAGTTCGCGGCGGAAGGCGATCTCCGCCTCGTAGAAGGCCTCGAAATCCTGTCGGCAGGCGGCCTGCAGAATGAAGTGCTCCGGGTTGTAGGTCTGCAGCACGACCCTTCCCGGCCGATCGCCGCGGCCCGCACGGCCGGCCACCTGGGCGAGCAGCTGGAAGGTGCGCTCCCCGGCGCGGAAATCGGGGAAGTGAAGCGAAAGATCGGCACAGACGATCCCCACCAGCGTGATCCCCGGAAAGTCGTGCCCTTTGGCGACCATCTGGGTTCCGACGAGGATGTCGATCGTCTTGTCGCGCAGGCCCTGGAGCAGGGCGACGGCCCCTTGTTTCGTGCGCGTCGTGTCGCTGTCCATGCGGGCGATGCGCGCCTGGGGGAAAAGGGTTCGGAGCCCCTCCTCGAGCTTCTCGGTGCCCAGCCCCAGGGGGAGGATCTCCCGCCGGCCGCAGGAGGCGCAGGCCCCCTCGCCGGAGGGCCGCTCGAAGCCGCAGTAGTGGCAGCGGTAACTCCGCTCGGCGCGGTGGAGCGTAAGCGCAATCTCGCAGCGCGGGCAGCGCAGCGCCTCGCCGCAGGCGGCGCACACCGGGAACCCCGCGAAACCGCGCCGGTTGAGAAAGACGAGCGCCTGCTCGCCGCGATCCAACGTTTCGGCCAGCGCACGCTGCAGCTCCTCGCTGAGGAAGCGGCCGGGGCCGCGCCGACCGCGAAGCGCGCGCAGGTCCACGAGCCGCACGGCGGGAAGCGCGCGCTCCTCGATGCGCCGGGTCAACACGAGCTCGGCGTATTTGCCGCGTTTCACGTTGTAGACCGACTCGAGCGAAGGGGTCGCGGAGCCGAGCAGCACGACCGCCCCGTCGTTGCGGCCGCGCACCAAGGCGAGGTCGCGGGCGTGGTAGGGGACCCCGCCCTCCTGCTTGTAGGAGCTGTCGTGCTCCTCGTCGACGACGATCACCCCGAGGCGCGAAAACGGGGCGAAGACCGCCGAGCGCGCGCCGACCGCGATCGGCGTCCGGCCCTCGAGGATCCGGCTCCACTGGTCGTAGCGCTCCCCCTCGGAGAGCCGGCTGTGGAGGACGGCGATCCGCTCGCCGAAGCGGGCGCGGAAGCGCCGCTCGGTCTGGCTGATGAGCGCGATCTCGGGTACGAGCACGAGAACGGAAAGTCCCCGCGCCACAGCCTCGGCGGCGACGCGGAGGTAGATTTCGGTCTTGCCGCTTCCCGTCACCCCGCGCAACAGAAAAGGGGAAAAACCCCGGCCCAGGGCGTCCAGGACCCGACCGAGGGCCGCCTCCTGCTCGACGTTGAGCACGGGCGCCGCATCGGGAACAATCGCCTCGCCGAAGGGATCGCGGAAGAGGCGGCGCCGGAAACGCTCGACCCGCCCCTGGCGCTCGAGCGCGCGCACGGCGGCGGCGGCGCGCGGAAGACGCCGGGATAGCTCGTCGAGCGCGATCTCGCCGGCGCGCGCGATTTCGCAAAACACCGCTTCCTGCCGCGGAGGCAGGCCCGCGGGGCGAGCCCCGGCAAGAGGGCGCACCCAGGACTGCATCCGGGGAGCCCCCGACCCCCCGCTAAAGCGGGTGGTGCGCTCGAGAACCCCCCGGCGCTCGAGCGCGGAAAGAAGGGACCGCAGTCGGGCGGCCGGAACGACACGGCAAAGGCCGGTGAAGGTCTTCCCGCCGCGGCGCAACAGATCCAGGATCCGCTCTTCGGCCGGATCCAGGGGCTGCGCCGCTTTCCGCGGGAGCGCTTCCTCCCGCAGCCGGTAGACGGTCCGCTCGGAGGAGCGCGTTCCCGCCGGAAGCGCCGTCTTGACCACTTCGCCCAGCGGCTGTTTGTAGTAAGCGGCCGCCCAGCGGAAAAAGGCAATCATCGTCGGCGGGAAAATCGGCCGGTCGTCCGGGACCTCCAGGACGGCTTTCAAATCGCCGCGGTCGGGCTGCAGCCCGGGGCCGAGCGCCCAGGCGGTCAGGCGCCGTCGCCCGAAGGGCACGATCACGCGCATGCCGGGGTGGATTTCTCCCGCCAGTCCCGCCGGCACCCCGTAGGTGAAGGTTTCCGCAAGCGGCAGCGGGACGGCGACTTCCACGGTCTGGGGAAACTTCTCGGACATCGGCGGCTTGCCAAAAAATACGGAAAATCGATGGGTTGTGATTTCAATTTGAGTTTTCGGGCGACCGGCGGATATAATAGAGGACGGTTGCAGGCCGTGCAACCCGTGACGGGCCGGCGGAACCCGCAAGCGACCCGCTCCCGCGGCGGGGATTCCCCGGGATTCGTGAGAAGGAGGAGATCATGCGTTTCGGCAAATCGGCGTGGATGGCGGCCATGATGGCGGCGCTGGTCCTGTTCGCCGCAACGGCGACGGCGGCCGCGGGATACCGCACCCAAAGCGGCAACTGCCTGGAGAAGGAATACTACACCGGCTGCGAGCCGGAGCCGACCGGAGGCCAGATGATGTGGGACGCCCTCGTCCTGCGGCCGGTCGGGATCGTGGGGACGGTGCTGGGGACGGCGGTCTGGCTGGTGAGCTATCCCTTCTCGGCGCTCGGCGGCAACATCGACCAGGCGACCGAAAAACTCGTCGTCACCCCTTTCGACTGGACCTTCCAGCGACCGCTGGGCGAGTTCTGAGCACGAATTTCCCCGCCGCGGTCCCGCGCGGCGCAGCAGACTCCGGGAAAACCGGCGGGGCGGGCAATGGACGGATCCGTGGGGCGCTATCCGGTTCCTGACCCGGCGGCGGGCATGGCGCGCGCCCCGCTCGCCGCCGGCACCCGGACCCACCGGAAGGAGCCCCCGGCGCTGCTGCGCCTGGGAGCGCGCCTCACCGAGGCCCTGCATGAGATGATCGCGTTCACGCGGCGGACGACGGGGATCGAGCCTTCCCAGGCGGAGCTCGCCCAGGCGCTCAAGTCCTACTTCACCCTCGAAGAAATGGCCAACCAGCTCGCCTACCTGCGCCGCCGGCCGCAGGCGGTCGAAGAGGAAGAGGATGCCGGTCAGGCGCTCTTCGTCCCGCGGATGCGGATCGACCTGAAAGGCGGGCCGGCGAGGAACAGCCTCGCCCGGGCGGGATATTTCCAGCGCGAGGTGGCCGAGGGTCTTCTCGCCATCCGCCGTCACGCAAAGGCCGTTCTGGGGAATGCGCCGGGGGAAGCCGCAATCGCGACCGGGCTGAAGAGCAGCTTCATCCTGAGCGAAATCAAGAACCAGATTCTCCACCTGCGCTCCGCCCGCAAGTAAGTAATCCCCCCCCTTCCGGCTTGCGGTTTCCGGCTTATGTTGTCGCATCGCCGGCGAACGCGTCGGACACCCTTTTCCCCGCGGGAGGGCCCCATATGAGCCAAGCCGCCGACCGCCGGCCGCAGCGGTCGATCTTTTTCCTTGCGGCCGCCGCCGCGGTCTTCTTCCTCGCCTCCCCGTCCCCCGCGGAGGATCTGCGCCGCGCCATCGCCCGCGGCAACGGGGTCGCGGCCTTCGACCGAATCGAAGCAATCGCCTACACCTTCCATGTCCGGCTCCCCGAGCGGGAGGTGAGCCGCAGCTGGGTCTGGGCGCCCGCGGCCGACCGCGTCACCTTCCGGCCGGCGGAGGACGCCTCGGACGGTCTGACTTACGAGCGCGCCGCGCTTTCCGACGGCACCGCCTCCGAGCGCGCCCGCCGCGTCGACCCCCTGTTCGTGAACGACAACTACTGGCTTCTGTTTCCGCTGCGGCTCACCGCCGACCTCGCGGCGAGGCTCGTCGAGGACCCGACACCGGCTGTGCTTCCGATCGGCTCCGGTCGTGCGCGGCGCGTGGTCGTCACCTACCCTGCGGACGAGGGCTACACGCCGGGGGACGTCTACGAGCTCTACCTCGACTCCGAGGACCGCATCCTGCAGTGGGTCTACCGCAAGGCCGGAGCGCCTTCGCCCACGCGCGTGACGACTTGGGAGGACCGGCGGCCGGTGGGACCGCTGGTGCTCGCCCTTGACCGCCGCGGCGCCGACGGCCTATTCAGGGTCTGGTTCACGAACGTGGCGGTCCGGCCGAAAGGCGCCGCCGGCTGGATCCCCGCCCGACCTTGAGGCGCCGCGGGGGAGGAAACCGCTATGCTCCAACACGTCGTGCTGATGAAATTCAAAGCCGGCGTCGCCGAGGAGGAGATCCGGGCCCTCGAGCGACTGCTTGACGATCTGCCCAACCGCATCCCGGAAATCCGCATGTACGAATTCGGCCGCGACGTACTCAAAACCGAGCGCTCCTGGGACTTCGCCCTGGTCGGGCTTTTCGCCAATCCCGAAACCCTCGCCCGCTACCAGGCTCACCCCGCGCACCGGCCGGTGGTTGAAAAGATCCGGTCGCTGTGCGAACATGTGGCCACGGTCGACTTTTACGGGACGGACGCCGGCGCGATCGACGCCGTCTCGCGTTTCTGGGAGCGCGACCCGCTCGACACCCTGAAGTTGAGACCGTAGCGGAAGCGAAGACCGCGCTTTCGGAAAGGCGCCGGCGCCCGGATGCCGCCCTTTCCCGGGGGAGCAGCGCCGACCGGGGAGCGCTTTTCGGACCGCGATGGGCGATTTCGAATCTTTCGACATCCGCAGCCGCGTCACGGCCTCGGTGGTCGACACCTACGGCACGATGCTCGCCCTCGAGGTCGAGCCGCTCGAAGAAGAGCCGCCGCCGGGACACGGCGTGCACCGCCTCGTGGGCACCCTCAACTTCGCGGGCACCGTCACCGGGATTTTCAACCTGCAGGTGACCGAGGAGTTCGGTCGCCTGATGGCCGCGCGCATGCTCGAGCAGGATCCGGCCGCGGTCGATCTCGCCACCGACGTGCGCGATCTTCTCGCCGAGGTGACCAACATCGTCGGCGGCAACCTCAAGTCCGCGCTGAACGACGCGGGCCACCCGTGCGTTCTCTCCACCCCCTCGATCACCTTCGGCACCGACTTCACCATCCGCTCGCTCGCCATGGACCGCTTCGAGCGCATGGTCTTCCGCCACGGCGACCACGTCTTCGTGGCCGAAACGGGGCTCAAGGGCAGCGAGGGCGCCGAGACGGGGCTCGATTTCAGCTCGCCCGAGGCGATGTCGCGGCTGCCGCACGTCGATCTCGCCCGGCTCGATGCGCTCGACCCCCGCGCCAAGGTTTCCGAAGGCGTGCTCGAGGTGTTCGAGACGATGTTCTCGCTTTCGATCGCGCCGGTCGAGACCGTCTCCGCCGCGAGCCTCACCGGCATGCGCTTCGTCTCTTCGGTCTGCTTCGCGGGGGATGCGACGGGCATCGTGAGCGTGCACGTCGGCCGGGAGCTCGCACGACGCATGGCCGCAAACATGCTCGGCATCGAGCCCGAGGAGATCGACGACGAGTCGGCGATCCACGACCTGCTGGGCGAGCTCGGCAACATCGTGACCGGCGGCCTCAAATCCGCACTGACCGACACGGGGCTGCGCTGCGCGCTCTCGACCCCCTCGGTCACGACGGGAACCGACTTCATGATCGAGGCCTTGAGCCTCGACCGCTACGAGCGCTTCGCCTTCGAGGCGGGCGGGCATCCGGTCTTCGCCGAGATGGGCTTCAAGATCTCCGATCTCGTGAAGGCCGCACCCCGCGGCGAAAAGGAAGTCCACTACCGCGTGGAAGACCCCCCCCCGCCGCCGGCCGCGGCGCCTTGTGCCGCCGCCCCCGAGCGGCCCGCCGTCCGGCCTGCCCCCTCCCCGGCGGCCCCGCCGCCGGAGCCGCCGCCCGCGCCCCAAGCCTCCTCCCTGCCCGAGGACTTCGGGCTCGATCTTCTCGTCGACATCCCGGTCGAGCTCACCGTGGAACTCGGTCGAAGCCGCATCCCCATCCAGGAGCTGCTCCGCCTGCAGCCGGGATCGGCGCTCAAGCTCTCCCGCCTCGAGGGCGAGCCGGTCGACATCCTGGCGAACGACGTCCTCATCGCCCGCGGCGAGGTCGTCGTGAAAAACGAAAAATACGGCATCCGCATCACCGAGATCGCCGGCCGTCGCGAGCGGCTCCGCGGCCTCAAGGATTAGCGCGCCGGAACCGGGATCCGCCGCAGCGGCCGTCCGAGCGCCTGGAGAAAGCGCACGAAGGCCTCGCGGCCGAGCACGAGGGTCGCCGTGTTGACCAGGGGATGCACCTGGATCCCCTCTGCGCCCCAGAGCTCCTCGTCGAGAAGCACCTCCACGCGGCCTTCGGGGTCGTTCACCACGGCCAGCGGGGTCACCGCCCCCGGCGTGATGCCCAGCAACGATTCCAGCCGTTCGGCCGAAGCCAGCCCCAGCCGCTGCAGGCCGAGGGTACGGGAGAGGGCGGCCAAGTCCACGGCTTTCCGCGCCGGGACGGTCAGCAGCAGATGGCGCTTGCCCGGCTTGTCCCGCAAAAAGAGGTTTTTCGTTTTCGCCCCCGGAAGCGGCGGGACATGCCGCTCCGCTTCGGCCACGGTGAAGACCGCCGGATGGGTCACCCGCCGGTAACGGATCCCCTGCGCCTCGAGAAAAGAAAGCAGCCCCGCCTCGTCCATGTCTTTCCCTCCCCGCGGACGGCTTCTTGACACCGCCTCGCCCCTCCCGTATGAGGGATGCCTTCCCGAAGATCAACCCTCGAGCCGGAAAGGAAGCCTTCATGGCCGCAAACCGCCTGCTCTACCTCTCCCAGGCCGACGTGGTGCGGGTCGGCCTCTCGATGGCCGAGATCATCGAGGCCCTCGAAACCGCCTTCCGCGCCAAGGGCGAGGGTCGCACCGAAATGCCCCCCAAACCCGGGATCCACCCGGGGGGCGGGAACAACTTCCTCCACGCCATGCCGGCCTACATCCCTGATCTTCAGTCGGCCGGGATCAAGTGGGTGGGCGGCTTCCCCGAGAACCCGAAGCGGGGTCTGCCTTATATCACGGGGTTGCTGATCTACAACGACGTCGGCACGGGACTGCCGCTGGCGGTCATGGACTGCGTGTGGATCACCGCCAAGCGCACGGGCGCGGCGAGCGCCGTGGCCGCGCGCCGCCTCGCCCGGCCGGATTCCTCGGTTCTCGGGGTCCTCGGCTGCGGGGTCCAGGCCCGCAGCCACGCCGAGGCTCTGCGGGTCACCCATCCCCTGCGCCGCATCCTTGCCTACGACATCGATCCCGCTGCGGCCGAACGCTACGCCCGGGAGATCGGCGCCCGACTTGAGCTCGAGGTCATCCCCGTCAAGACCCCGCGCGAAGCGGTGCGGGGCTGCGACATCGTCGTCACCGCCGGCCCCATTTTGAAGACGCCGCACGCCACGATCCAGGCGGGCTGGCTCGAGCCGGGGGCCTTCGCCTCGCTCGTCGACTACGACTCCTACTGGAGCCGCGCGGCGCTCGCCGAGGCGGCCAAGTTCTGCACCGACGACGTCCCCCAACTCCGTCTTTACCAGTCGATGGGCTATTTCCAAGAAATTCCCGAAATTTATGCCGATCTGGGGGAACTCGTCACGGGGCGCAAGCCGGGCCGCGAGGACCCTTCCGAGCGCACGATGACCGCCAACCTGGGGCTGGCGATCGACGACATGGCCGTGGCCCCCCTCATCTATCGCCGCGCCTGCGAAAAAAAAATCGGCACCTGGCTCGAGCTGTGACGGCGCGGGCCGGGGCGTGCGAATGGAGACGCCTTGACAGACTGAGGCGCGTTTAGTAGTTTCACGGCGCTTCGCCTGATCAGGGCCTCGGCCGGGGTGGGCTTCGGCCCGGCCCCGTAAACGGAGGTTGCAAGACCGCATCCATCACTTCAACCCAAGGAGGCAGCCATGACCCGTCGTTTCGCTCTCGTCGTCGCGTTGGTGGTGCTTGCCGGGTTCACGTTGGCGGGGTTCGCCCAGGCGGCCCCTCCCAAAGACCCGATCGGCGTCGTCACGATCAAGAAGGGGCAGCCCATCCATATCGCCTACTGGATGGTCGTCGCCGGGCCGGATGCCTCGCTCGGCACCGACACCAAGCGCGGGGTGGAAATCGCCATCCAGGACAAGGGGGGAAAGCTGTTGGGACACCCGATCAAGCTGAGCGGCCAGGACGAAGGCTGCAACGCCGAAGGCGGTCAGGCCGCGGCCACCAAGATCGCCTCCGATCCGACGGTCGTCGCCGCGATCGGCTCGAACTGCTCGAGCGCCGCCCGGCCCGGTGCGCCGATCCTCTGGAAGGCGGGCATTCCCACGGTGTCGCCCTCGAACACCGCCCCCTACCTCACCGACCCCAAGCGCGGCCCGGAATACGACGGCTACCTGCGCACGGCGCACAACGACAAGGTGCAGGGCGCGGTGGCCGCCCAATTCGCGATCAAGAAACTCGGGGTGAAGACCGCAGCCACGATCCACGACGGCAGCGTTTACGCCGAGCAGCTCCAGGCGGTTTTCGCCGAGGAGTTCAAGAAGCTGGGCGGCACGATCACCAGCCAGGAGGCCGTCGCCCCGACCGACACCGACATGCGCCCGGTGCTGACCAAGATCGCGACCCAGAAGCCGCAGTTCATCTACTACCCGATCTTCATCGCCGCCGCCGGGCACATCACCCGTCAGGTGAAGGAAGTGGCCGGCCTGGAGAAGACCTATCTCATGAGCGCCGACGGCTCCTTCTCGCCCGATTTCTACAAGGCGGCCGGCGAGGCGGCGGTGGGCATGTTCCACTCGAGCCCGGATTTCTCGGCCTTCGCCGCCGGCTACAAGGGCTTCCTCGAAAAGCACCAGAAGAAATACGGGGAAAAGCCGATCGCGCCCTTCCACGCCCACGGCTACGATGCGGCGCTGATGGTCTTCCACGCGATCGAAAAGGCGGCCGTGAAGGAAGGAGACACGCTCTACATCCCGCGCAAGGCGCTCCGGGATGCGCTCTACGCGACCCAGGGCCTGAAGGGGCTCACGGGCACCCTCACCTGCGATTCTTACGGCGACTGCGCCGACCCGCGGATCGCGGTTTACCAGCAGACCCCGGAGAACATCAAAAAACTCGTCAACCCGGAATCCCCCTTCTGGAAGCCTTACTGATTCCGACCGGGGGACCGATCCCTTCCCCGCGGGGCGTCGCCCCGCGGGGCGAGCCTCCCGCTTGACCGGAGCCGGGTCCGACTTCGGGCCCGGCTCTTTTGCAGGCGCCGCCCGGAGCGCGGGGAGATTTCTTCGAAGGAAGGCGACGCGATGGCCCGATTGACGCGCAGAAAGCTCACGCCGACCGACATCGTGATGTGGACGATCGGGGCGATCCTGATCGCGCTCATCCTCTGGGGTTCGATCGCCACCCTCGCCCGGGGGGCCTACAGCCTCGACCACTGGATCGACTTCACGATTTTCGGCCTGGCCCAGGGAAGCATCTACGCCCTGATCGCCATGGGCTACACCATGGTCTACGGGGTGCTGCGCATGATCAACTTCGCCCACAGCGAGGTGTTCATGAGCGGCCCCTACACCGCCTATTACGTCGCGGCCTACTTCTACCGCAGCGGGCTGCTGGAAGCCCATCCCGTGCTCAGCATGACGATGGTCTTTCTCGTCTCCATGGCGGTCTCGACGCTGATCGCCTATCTCCTCGAGATGATCGCCTACCGCCCCCTGCGGAGCGCGCCGCGGCTGGTGCCGCTGATCACGGCGATCGGCGCCTCCTTCTTCCTGCAGTACGTTTTCCGCGGGCTCTACGGCTCCGGCTTCCAGGCCTACCCCGTGATCCGAGCCCTGGAAGGCCCGATGTACATCGGGCCGGTGCGGATCCTGAAATTCCAGCTTCTGGTGATTTTCGCCGCCGCCCTGCTCATGATCGCCCTCTACCAGTTCACCCAGCGCACCCGGCTCGGCCGTGCGCTGCGCTCGGTGTCCGAGGACAAGGAGGCCGCGGCCCTGATGGGGGTGGACGTCGACCGCATGATTTCCATGACCTTCATGATCGGAGGAGCGGCCGCCGGGGCCGCCGGCGTGCTCTACGCGATCATGTTCAAACAGGTCCATTTCTTCATGGGCTTCATCCCCGGCTTGAAGGCCTTCACCGCGGCGGTGCTGGGGGGCATCGGCAACATCCCGGGCGCCATGCTGGGCGGGATCTTCTTGGGGCTCGTCGAGTCGATCGGCCCCAGCCTCTTCCTCGACGGCCTGGGGATCACCGCCCCCTACCAGTTGAAGGACGCGATCGCCTTCACCATGCTCGTTCTGGTGCTGATCTTCCGCCCGACCGGCATCCTGGGCGAGCGGCTCGCGGTGAAGAAGGCCTGAAGGGGAGGAGGGGCGCAGCATGAGACCCGAAACGTCGGAACGCCTCCCGGGACTGAGTCTGGGGCTGGTCGCCGGGGCCTGCCTCGTTCTGCTCACCCTGATCGGGATCGTGGAGGCCTTCAGCCAGCGCGAGATCGTCAGCGGGGTCCTCTCCATGGGCGAGGGGCTGCTCCTCTTCACGGGACTCTTCATCGCCTACCTCGCGGCCGACCGCGGCCTGCGAAGCGCAGGAGCCGGTCGGGCGCTCGCCGCGGGGATCGTCTGCGGGGTCGCCGCCGCGGCGCTGCTCGGGGGGCTCGTCCTCCTGTCGCGTGCGGTCAACCTCCGCCAGGTGCTGATCAACGCCTCCCCCGCCGTCTTTCAGATGCTTCTTTTCCAGCAGGAAGAACTCCTCCCGGGGTTGGCGCTTCTGGGGGCGACCGGACTCCTGGCGGGAGCGGCGGCCGCGGGGCTGCGTCTTCTGCCGCCGGTCCCGCGGAAGGCGGTGACCGCGGGGCTCGTCCTGGTCGCCGGTCTGGGGATGCTTCAGGACACGGTCTACCCCGTGCTCTCCTCCTGGGGGCCGCTCGGGGACATCGCCGATTGGGTCTTCGAGGGGCTCGGTCTCTCCCGCGGCGGGGCGCTGCTTCTCTTCCTCGCCGCCGCGGCGGCGAGTGCCGCCTGGGCGGTGAAAGGGCAAGCTTTGCGCGGCGGCATCGAAAAGCTTTCCCCCGCCGGACGCCGGGGGCTGCGGTTTGCGGGACTGGCACTGCTGGCCTTCGTGCTGGCGATCCTGCCGCAGGCGCTCGGGCTGTTCCTGAGCGAGGTGTTGACCATCGTCGGGCTCTACGTGCTGCTCGGCCTCGGGCTCAACATCGTGGTCGGCTTCGCGGGGTTGCTCGATCTCGGCTACGTCGCCTTTTTTGCGATCGGCTCCTACACGGTCGCGATCCTCACTTCCCCCGAGCTCGGTTTCTTCTCCCTCGGTTTCTGGCAGGCGCTGCCCTTCGCCGTCCTCTTCGGGGTGATCGCGGGGGTCCTGCTCGGCATCCCGGTGCTGAAAATGCGCGGCGACTACCTCGCGATCGCCACCCTCGGCTTCGGCGAGATCATCCGCATCCTCGTCCTCTCCGACTCGCTGCGCCCCTGGCTGGGCGGCGCCCAGGGGATCGGCAAGATCCCCAAGGCCGAGATCGGCGCCTTCGAGTTCGCCGGGCCGCAGGAGATCTACTACCTCATCCTCGCCGGCTGTTTTCTCGTCGGCTTCATCTCCTGGCGGCTGCGCGATTCGCGCATCGGCCGCGCCTGGATGGCGGTCCGCGAGGACGAGGATGTGGCCCAGGCGATGGGGATCAACCTCGTGGCGGCGAAACTCCTCGCCTTCGCCACCGGCGCCGGATTCTCGGCCCTCAGCGGGGCGATCTTCGCCTCCAAGATCGGCTCGGTCTACCCCCATTCCTTCAACGTCATGATCTCGATCAACATCCTCTGCGTGATCATCGTGGGCGGGATCGGCAGCATGCCCGGGGTGATCGTCGGCGCCTTCGCCCTCGTGGGTCTGCCCGAGCTGCTGCGGGAATTCGCCGAGTACCGCCTGCTCGTCTACGGAGCGGCGCTCGTCGCCATGATGCTGCTCCGACCCGAGGGGCTCTGGCCCGAGGCGACCCGGCGCCGGGAGTTGCACGAGGGGGAGATCGAACCGCAGGCCGAGCCGCCCGCCGCCGCGGCCGCCGGCCGTCCCTAAGGAGGCGCTCCCATGCCGATCCTCAGCATCCGCGGCCTGACCAAGCAATTCGGAGGGCTGGTCGCCGTCGACCACGTGGATGTCGAAATCCGCGGCCAGAGCATTCACAGCATCATCGGCCCCAACGGGGCGGGCAAGACGACCCTCTTCAACTGCGTCACCGGCTTCTACCGTCCGGAGGCGGGCGAGATCCTCCTCGAGGATCAATCGCTCGTCGGCCTGCTGCCCGACCAGATCGTCCGCCGCGGGATCGCGCGCACCTACCAGAACATCCGGCTCTTTCCCAACCTCACGGCCATGGAAAACGCGCTCGTCGGCCTGCACGGGCACCTGAAGGCCGGCTTCCTGGGCATCGTCCTCGACACCCCGGCCGTGCGCCGCGAGGAACGCGAGGCCCACGAGGAGGCCTCGCGCCTGCTGCGCTTCGTGGGCCTGGGGGGCAAGGGGGACATGATCGCCAAGAACCTCCCCTACGGCGACCAGCGGCGCCTGGAGATCGCCCGTGCGCTCGCCACCCGGCCGAAGGTGCTTTGCCTCGACGAGCCCGCGGCGGGCATGAACCCCCGCGAGTCGCAGGATCTCATGGACTTCATCCGCCGCCTGCGCGACGAGTTGGGGATCACGATTCTGCTGATCGAACACCAGATGCGCGTCGTGATGGGGATCTCCGAGACCGTGACCGTCCTCGACTACGGCAAAAAGATCGCCGAGGGGACGCCGGCCGAAGTGCAGTCCGACCCGCGGGTGATCGAGGCCTACCTCGGCCGGGGCGGGGCGGGCTCCGCCCGCGCGGCGTAGACGGCGAAGGGAGGGGCGGCCATGGCGATGCTCGAGATCCGCGACATCCACACCTACTACGGGAACATCCACGCCCTGAAAGGGATCTCCGTCGAGGTCGAACGCGGCGAGATCGTGACCATCATCGGGGCGAACGGCGCCGGCAAGAGCACGCTGCTCAAGACCGCCAGCGGCATTCTGCGGCCGCGGAGCGGCTCGATCCGGCTGGAGGGTCGCGAGCTGACCCGACTTGCCCCGCACGAGGTCGTGCGCGAGGGAATCGTCCAGGTCCCCGAAGGACGACGGATCTTCGGCCGTCTGACGGTGCTCGAGAACCTCGACATGGGCGCCTTCACCTGCTCCGACCGGCGCCGAAACGCCGCGAACCTCGAGCGCGTCTTCACGCTGTTTCCGCGCCTCAAGGAGCGCTCGCGGCAGGTCGCGGGAACCCTCTCCGGGGGCGAACAGCAGATGCTCGCCATGGGCCGGGCGCTGATGGCGAACCCCAAGATCCTGCTGATGGACGAGCCCTCGATGGGGCTTGCACCCGTGCTCGTGGACGGCATCTTCGAGACCATCCGCCGCCTGAACGAGGCCGGAACGACGATTCTGCTGGTCGAGCAGAACGC
Organism: uncultured Desulfobacterales bacterium; assembly: GCA_938048455.1. Lineage (GTDB taxonomy): Bacteria > Desulfobacterota > Desulfobacteria > Desulfobacterales > SpSt-501 > SpSt-501. The sequence goes on from CALIUY010000007.1 coordinate 69,157, forward strand.
GCGCATGGCTCTGCAGGTCGCACGCCGCGGCTACGTCCTGCAGTCGGGATCGATCCTCTTCAGCGATGCGGCCGCGCCGCTTGCCGAAAACGAGATGGTGCGCAAGGCCTACCTCGGAGAACACTGATCCGGCGGTCGAATGCCGGCGACTTGCCTGCTGCTTCGATGACCCCCTTCGACGATCCCCGGGAGGAAATCGCGGCCGTAGCCGAAGAGGCGGCCGCCCTGGCGGTTTCCTTTTGGGAGGAGGCGAACGCCCGGGCGACCGCCGCCGAGCGGCGTCGCGGCCGTCGCCTTTTCCGCCTGGCCGCTTCCGCGCACGACAAGGCCGTGCTCGTCGCCTGGATCGACCGCGGCTTCCGCTCGGCCGACCCGCGGCGCGCCCTCGGGGTCATGCGCGCGCTGCTCGACGCCGAGGGCCTCCCGCGCTTTTTTTCCCTCCCCGAGCGGATCGCCCTGCGCGTTCTCTTCGGCCTGGGCGCCCTTTGGCCCTCAGCGGCCGTGCGTGCGCTCTTCACGGGCCTGCGGCGGGAAAGCCGTCCGGTGATCCTTCCCGGCGAGCGGGCGCCGCTCGAGGCTTATCTCCAGGCCTGTCGGGAGCAGGGCCTGCGGGTCAACCTGAACCGCATCGGCGAGGAGGTCCTGGGCGAAGCCGAAGCGCAGGCTTTTCTCGCCGCTTACCTCGAGGATCTCCGCAACCCCGCCATCGAGCAGATCGCCGTCAAGATCTCCAGCCTCGTCCCCTGGATGGAGCCGCTCGCCTTCGAGGAAAACACGGCGCGCATCGTCGATCGCCTGGCGCGGCTCTACCGCGAGGCGGCGGACCACCGCTTCGTGCGCCCCGACGGGAGCGCGGTCCCGAAGGTCGTGACCCTCGACATGGAGGGCTTCCGCGACCTCGCCCTCACGGCCGCGGCCTTTCGCCGCACCCTCGAGCGCCCCGAATTCCGGGGGGTCTTCGCCGGGATCGCCCTGCAGGCCTACATCCCGGACTCCTGGACGATCCTGCGCGAGCTCTGCGCCTGGGCCCTGGAACGGGTCGCTTCGGGGGGAAGCCCGATCAAGATCCGCATCGTGAAAGGCGCCAACCTCGAGATGGAGCGCCTCGAGGCCGCCCACCGCAACTGGCCGCCCGCCCCTTTCGAGGAAAAGGCCGACACCGACGCCCACTGGAAGCGCATGGTCGCCTTCCTGCTCGACCCCGAGCGCACCCGCGCCGTCCGCCCCGGCATCGCCTCGCACAACCCCTTCGATCTCGCCTTCGCCTGCCGTCTGGCCGAACGCCGCGGGATCAAAGAGCGCCTCCAGATCGAGATGCTCGAGGGCATGGCGAATCCCTTGCGGCGCGGGATCGCCGCCCGGGGTTTCGAGGTCCTCGCCTACGCTCCGACCGCGGAGCGCCGCCATTTCCTCTCGGCGATCGCCTATCTCGTGCGCCGGCTGGACGAGAACACGGGCCAGGAGCACTTCTTGCGCCATGCCGGTCGCCTGGCGCCGGGCGGAGAAACCTGGAACGCGCTCGAGGCCGTTTTCCGCGAGTCGATCGCCCGCATGGCGCAAACGCCCCCCGCCAGCCACCGCCTCCAGGATCGAAGCCGCGAAGCGGGCGAGGGAACGGACCTCCCCCTCGCGGAGGCCCCGTTCCGCAACGAGCCCTTCACCGACTGGGCGCTCGCGGCCAACCGCGCCTGGGCCGAGGCGATCCGCGAGCGCTGGCGCCGGGCGCCCGGCAGCCCGCCCCTTGCCGTTCCGCTCGTGGTCGCCGGCGAGGAGATCGCCCCCGGAGCAAGCGCGCGCGAGGAGCTCGACCCCAATTTCCTTCCGCACCGCCTCGTCGTCAGCCGCACGGCCGCGGCCGGGGAAGCCGAGATCGACCGGGCGATCGCCGCCGCCCGCGAAGACCGAGACGGCTGGCGCACGATGCCGCCGGCGGAGCGCGAGCGCATCCTGTTCGCCGCCGCGCGGGAAATCGCCCGGGCCCGCGGCGAATTTCTGGGCGCCGCGGCCGCGACCACGGGCAAGCTCTTCACCGAAACCGACCCCGAGGTCTCCGAGGCGGTCGACTTCGCGCGCTACTACCCGCTCACGCTGCGGCGCTGGTTCGGGGCGCCGAACCTGCGCCCCCGCGGCAAGGGGGTGGCCGTGGTGCTTTCCCCGTGGAACTTTCCGGTCTCCATCCCCGGCGGCGGGATCGCCGCCGCGCTCGCCGCCGGCAACACCGTCGTCTTCAAGCCCTCCTCGCTCTCCGTGACCGTGGGCGGGCTGCTCGCCCGCTGCTTCCACCGGGCGGGGGTGCCGCCGAGCGCGCTCGCCTTCGTTCCCTGCGCCGGAGCCGAGGCGGGCCGCCGTCTGGTTTTGGATCCGCGGGTCGACTTCGCCATTCTGACCGGCGGCACCGAAACCGCACGCGAGATCCTGCGGCTCCGGCCGGGGCTTTCGCTTTCCGCCGAGACCGGCGGCAAGAACGCGACCGTCGTCACCGCGACCGCGGACCGCGACCAGGCGATCGCCCACGTCGTCGTCTCCGCCTTCGGCAACTCCGGCCAGAAGTGCTCGGCGACCTCGCTGCTCATTCTCGAGCGTGAGGTCTACGAGGATGACTCCTTCCGCCGCCGCCTCGCCGATGCCGCGGCTTCTTTCCGCACCGGCTCCGCCTGGGATTTTTCAAGCCGCATGGGACCGCTCGTCCGGCCCCCGCAAGGGGTCCTCCAGGAGGCCCTCTTGCGCCTCGATCCCGGCGAGTCCTGGGATCCGCCTCCGCGCCGGCTCGGGGACAACCCGCAGCTGTGGACCCCCGGCATCCGCTGGGGAGTCCGTCCCGGCAGTGTCGCGCACCGCACGGAATTCTTCGGCCCGGTGCTTTCCGTGATGTGCGCGCGGGATCTCGCCCAAGCCGTCGCCCTCGCCAACCAGACCGGCTACGGCCTGACCGCGGGTCTGGAGAGCCTCGACCCGCGCGAGTGGGCGTACTGGCGGGAACACATCCGGGCCGGGAACCTCTACATCAATCGGCCGACGACGGGGGCGATCGTCGGACGCCAGCCCTTCGGGGGCATGGGCAAGTCGGCCTTCGGCGCGGGCATCCAGGCGGGGGGGCCTCACTATGCGGTACAGTTTCTCGATTTCGAGGAGACCGGGCCGCCGCCTCTCGAGCCGGTCCCGGAAACCTCCCCCCTGTGGCGGCTGGCGGGGCGCTGGGAAGAGCAACTCGCCTGGGGCCGCTTCCCGCCGCAGGAGGCGGCGGAAATCCGGCGGGCGGTCTTCGCCCTGAGGAGCGCTCTCGCCGCGATGGCGCGGGAGTTCGCCCCGCGGGATGCCTACCACCTGCGCGGCCAGGAAAACCGGCACCGCTTTCTCCCGGCGGGAACGGTCGTGGTGCGGCTGCACCCGCAAGACGGCCTCTTTGAGACCCTCGCCCGCGTGGCCGCCGCGCGCGCGGCGGGAAACCGCGTGCGCATCAGCCTGCCGCCGGGACTGGAAACCGCCGCCGTGCGCTTTCTGCGCGGGCCGGAAGGACGCCGCCTTGCGGCGGGCGCGCGGGTGGTCGAGGAGGATGAGGAGGAGCTGATCGGCGTTCTCGACGACCGCTGCCGCCTCCGCGCCGCCGCCCCCGACCGCGTCTCGCCGCGGCTGCTCGCCGCGGCCGCCGAACGCGGCGTCCATGTGGCCCGCGCCCCCGTGCTCATGGAAGGCCGCCTCGAGCTCCTCCACGTGCTCCGCGGGCAGAGCCTCGCGATCGACACCCACCGCTGGGGGAACCTGGGTTTCCAGGCGCCGCGTTTCGAAGACTGACCGCCCCGGGGGAGGGGGACCTACCCTCAGTCGTCGAGGGGGACTTCGAGATCGAGCAGCGGCGGGTACTGCTGACAGCCGAAGATGTCGCTCTCGCCGGGGCTCCCGCTCGGCCGGAGGCGGTGGAGAGTGAACTTGATCGCCAGCGCCGGGTCGAAGTCGTGGAAGTCGCTGATCCGCTCCTCGGGGATGCCGAAGAGGGCGGCCACGCGCCGTCGCGTGAGAACGCCGCTTTTCTTCACCCGCTCGTAGTTTTCCTTGTCGCGGAAGATGATGTCGAAGGTGATCTTGTCGGTCCCGGCGTTTTTGCTGCGGATCGTCTTGGCGAGATCGACGAGCCTGGCCGTTTTCATGCCCCGTCCTCCCCGTCGCGGATGACCATCTCGCGGAGCGGGAACAGCTCCAGCGGATCGTCGACCGGCAGCACGTGGTTCAAGGTCCAGCGGTAGGCGGGCGGCGCGGGAAGCACGCCGTCGATCACGAAAGCGGCCGTCCCCGCCGTGCCCTTCACCTCGGGCAGCCGGGCGTAGAAGATCTGGCGCGAGCCGATGAGCGTCACCTCCTCGGCCATCTCCGCCGTGGGCGCGACCCCTTCGACGACGATGCAGAGCTCGTGGCTGCGGATTTCGCGCACGGGCTCGAGATCGCCCATGACGCCGTTTCGGCCGTAGACGTGGTAGTAGAGCTCATAGGGACGGCCGGCGAAGCGCTCCTCGACCTGGCTCCGGGCCCAGCCGATCACCTGGTCGATGTGGCGGATGGAATAGGGGTCGCGGATGCCGACGATCCCGATGAAGCGCTCGCCCACCTTGCCCGAACCCTCGAGCTTGACGCGGATGCCGTCCGCGGAGGGGAGAAAGCGCTGGCCCGTGACGCGCGTGCTCTTTTCGTCCACCTGCTCGTAGCGGCAGTCGGTCATGTCGAGGGTGCCGCCGGCGAAATGCTCGTAGAAGGCGTTCGAGCGCTCGTACATCGCATGCCCGGCGACCGAGGCGACCGTGCAGCGCTGCGCCGGGTGCATGGGGGTCACGGTCACGTCCCGGTCGGTCACCGTGCCGATCACGGTTTCCTTCGCCATGTACGGCTCGGCGCAGAAGGAGGCGCACTCGAGCACCTTGCCGAGGTAGTAGGCGTGCGCCTCCGGGAAACCCTCGTGCAGGGCGGCCGCGGCGAAGATGGCCGCGTCGCTGCTGCGGCCGCCGATCACGACGTCGGCCCCCCGGGCGAGCGCCTGCAGGAAGGGGTGGACCCCGGCCATGGCGACGATGCGCTCGGTCGCCGCGAGCTCCTCGAGGGTGAGGGGGGGGCGGTTGTCGAGCCCCGCCACCACCGCACCGGATTCCATCCGCCGCCGCAGCTCGTCCTTGTCGAGCTCGGAGTAGAAAGCGACGAGCTTGAAGGGTTTCAGGCGGTGCTTGCGGGCGAGCTTGCGGATGATCTCGATGTAGCGCTCGACCCGGCTGTTCGTCCCGGTGTCGCCCGCGGAGCCGATCATCATCGGCACCCCCTGGCGGCGCGCGGCCAGGAGCATCAGCTCGAGGTCGTGCATCTGCCAGTCGTAGGGGCTGACGCTCGTGTCCGTGCCGAGGGGCACGGGGCCGATGTCGTCCGAGCCCGAGTCGCAGCAGTAATAGTCGGGCCGGGTCTCGGCCCCGATCCGGAAGCTCTCCTCCTTGGTCGGGGCGAAGCCCAGATGCCCGTTCGGGCAGAGGATGCGCAGCGATTGCTTTTTCCGAGCCATGGCGGATGTCCTTTCCGATGTCTCCGCTTCCGGAGCCCTCAGGTCGCGGCCGCGCCCCGGGCGGGCCCGAGGAGGCGCCGGAGAACGAGGGTGCAGGCGACGACCCCGATTCCGGCCGCCGAGGCCTCAATCCCCGGGAAGAGCATCAGCATGCCCCCGGCGAAGAAGAGAACCCGCAACAGCGGGTTCCAGCGCGACGGGGCGTGCCCGAAGAGTCCGTAGGCCATGCTGACGGCGCCCAGAAAACCGGTGAGGGCGGCGATCGCGATCCGCTCCGGGGTGTCGCGGGCGACGAGCGCGGGGTGCAGGACCATGAAGTAGGGCAGGCAGAAGGCGACCGCACCCAGTTTCATGGCGTAGTTCGCCGTGCGCACCCAGTTGCCCTTGGCGATGCCGGCGGCGACGACGGCGGCCTCGCAGGTGGGCGGGGTGATCGCGCCGAGAACCCCCCAGTAGATGTAAAAGAGGTGGGCGGCGACCTCGTCCACCCCGAGCTTGAGCAGCGCCGGCGTGAGAATCGACATCGAAAGCAGGTAGGTCGGCACCACCGGAAGCGCGGTGCCGAGGACCAGCGGCAAAATCGAGGCGATCAACAGCGACAGGTAAAGGTTTTCCGTCCCGATCTCGAGGATCACGGCACTCAGCTTGGGGGCGAGCCCCGTCACCCCGATCAGGTTGACGAGGACGCTCATGCAGACGAGGATCGGAACCAGGCGCACGATGTCCAGGCCGCCCGCGCTGAGGGCGCGCAAGACGCCGGCGGCGAGCTCGCGGGCCCCCGTCGCGCGCAGATGGTTGACGACGTAGACGGCCAGGGCCGCGGCCGAGGCCCAGAAGCCCGCCTCGACGAGCGGATAGCCCGCAAAGATCAAAAAGAGCAGCGTCGTCGTCGGCACGAGAAAACCCGAGAGCTTCTTGAAGCGCAGGATCTCCGACCAGGGGGGGATCTCCTCGCGCGGCAGCCCTTTCAAGCCCAGACGCACGGTGCGGAAGTGCACCCCGGCCATCACCCCCGTGTAGTAGAGGATGCAGGGGATCAGGGCGTAGCCGATGATCTTGAGGTAGGAGAGGCCCAGGAACTCGGCCATCATGAAGGCCGTAATGCTCATGATCGGCGGGGTCACCCCGCCGCCGGTCGAGGCGATCGACTCCACCGAAGCGGCGAATTCGGGCTCGTAGCCGTACTTCTTCATCAGCGGGATGGTGTAGTTGCCGGTCACCATGACGTTGGCGACGGCGCTGCCGGAAATGCTGCCGAAGAGGGAGCTCGCCACGACGGCCGTCTTGGCCGGCCCGCCCGTGAAGCGTCCCGTAAGCGCAAGCGCCAAATCGATGAAGGTCCGCCCGCCGCCCGTGACCGAAAGCAGCGCTCCGAAAAGGACGAACATGGCGATGAAGGTCGCCGACATCCCGGTCACCCCGCCGAAGATCCCCAGCGGCGAGTAGTAGACCGAGCCGATGAGAAAGGACCAGGAAAGCCGGCGCATCTGCCAGATCCCGGGAAAATAGGGGGCGAAGTAGATGTAGGCGACGAGCGCAAGCAACAGGATCGGAGCCGCGATCCCCATCGAGCGCCGGCCGGCTTCGAGGATCAGAACGAAGAGCACCGCGCCCAAGGCGAGATCGACCGGGTCGGCGGTTCCGGGCCGGGCGTAGATGTCCATCGCCTGGAAAAAGACGTTGAGCGTCGCCGCCGCCACGGCCGCGGCCGCAAGCCAGGTCCCCAGCCCCGGCCGCTTGCGCTCCCGGCCGGCGCGGAAGGGGTACTGGAAGAAGGCGAGCGAGATCCCGAAGAGGACATGCAGGGCCCGCAGCTCGATGTCGATCAGGTGCACGAAGACGGGAAGCACGAGCTGAAAGAGGGCGAAGCCGAGCCCGCCGACAAAAAGGATGTTCCGGGTCGTGAAGCCCTGCTCCGGCAGCACGGGTCGGGAGCCTCCTCGGTCTAAGCCCGCCCTGCCGGGCGGGCGTGAAAAAAAGGAAATCCCGACCGGCCTACTTCACTTCCGGAGGAAGGAAGCGTTGCGGCACCTCAATGCCGCGCTCGCGCGCGTAGCGCACGAGCCCTGCGTGCGCCGGCACCTCGGCCCCCTCGGGCACGTAGCGGAAGAGATCGGCGACCGGATCCCACCCCTTGACCGCCGGGTAGGAGGCCGCGACCTCCGGCAGCCCCGCGACGTAGGACTTGACGATGCGGTAGGCGACGTCCTCCGGAAGATCCTTCGGCGCCATCGCGCCCACGATCGGGGCGAGCTCGTGCATCGGACCGGCCTCGGGCAGCTGGGCGATCGTTCCTTTGGGGGTCTCGACGAAGGGGATGTAGGGATAGGCCCGGGTGATCGCCGCCACGTCCTCGGCGGTGAAGCCGATCACGGTCAGGGGGGTGGTGAGGTTCACCTCGATCAACGAGGAGTCCATGGCCTGGACGGGGCTGGTCTTCTGCAGGCCGACGATGCGGTTCGTCTGCAAGGCGGCGATCGAATCGGCGAGTGTTCCCGGGACGAAGGCGATGTTCGCCTTGAGGACCTCGTTGAACTTCATCATGTAGGCGGTCGAGGAGGCGCCCGGGATGCCCGGCGAGAACTTCTTGCCTCCCAGCTCTTTGAAGGTTTTCACCCCCGCGTCCTTGCGGACGTAGACCCGGTCCACGGTCACGTTGCGGATGAAGAGCACGCGCACGTCCTTCCAGGGCTGCCCCTTGAACGAGTCGATCCCGTGGTACATCTGCATGGCCGAGGGGATGTCGATCGAAAGCGCGAAGTCGAAGACGCCCTCTTTGAGCTTGCGCAGGTTGTCGAGCGCCGCACCGCTTTCGACGACGGTGACGTTCAAGCCCACGTTCGCCTTGTTGATGACGTTCGCCGTGGCGACCGCCCAGGCATAGACCGGCGAGGTGGACGAGGTGCTGCCCATGTTGAGGTTGCGGACCTGGGCTTCGGCCGCGGGGAGCGCGACCGCCAAGAGGAGAAGCAGGAGGACGGAAACCCTGAGGCAACGGCGGCGGATACGGGGGGTGGACATGGCTTCCTCCTTTCGCGGGGCGGGGAAGCGGCGACGGGCGGTCGCCGGAAAGGGATCTTGCCGGCGCTGCGGGAACCGGAAATCCGGTACTATCCGGTCATTACCAGTGAGGGCCGAACCCTGTCAACCGGAAAAAGAAAGTCGCAGCTTCGTTGCCGCCGGAAAGGCCGAAAGGTCCTTTGCCCCGCTTGGGAAGCGGCACGATCGGGAATCAAGCAGCCGGGGGAGCGGCGACCATCGGCGCGGCGAAGTGGCGCTCGGCGGCGGAGGGAGCGGGAGGGCGCACAACGGCAGGCGGGCTACCCGGCAAGATGGCGCACCACCTGAAACTTGTAGAGATCCCCGCGGTAAAGGGCGCGGCGGAATTCGAGCGGCCGGCCGCGGCGGTCCTCGAACACCGAGATGACGCGCAGGAGCGCCTGTCCGCGCTTGACGGCGAGCGCCTTCGCCGCGGCCCCCGCGGCGCAAAGCGCCTCAAGGGTTTGCTGCACGCGCACCGGTTGCAGTCCGGGCGTTTCTTCCCACAGGTCGTAGGTGGAAAAAGGCCGCCCCGAGCGTTCCCGAAAGCCGGCCGCGCGCAGCATCGCCTCCCCCGCCTCCGGGGCGAAAAAGGAATCGTAGATCACCAGAGGCCGCCCGTCCCCCAGACCGAGCAGCTCGAGCCGGGCGCAAGACCCCTCGGGGCCGAGGCCCAGCACCGCGGCCGCCTCCGGGTCGGGGGTGGCGCTTCCGGCGAAAAGGATGCGCGTTGCGGGCTGAAGGCCGATCTGCTCGACCGTTTGCGCGAAACGCACGAAACGGGACAGCCCCTGGCTGACCTTGCGCGGGGCGGCGTAGGTCCCTTTCCCCGGCCGGCGGTAGAGGAGCCCCTCGTGGATCAGACCGGCGATCGCCTGACGCACCGTGATGCGACTCACCCCGTAAGCCCGGCAGAGCTCGCGCTCGGAGGGAATCGCCTGGTCAGGGGGGTATTTCCCCGCGGCGATCTTGTCGCGGATCAGCTCGCGCAGGCCGAGGTAAAGCGGGGTCGACTCGCGGGGGTTCAACACCGGCAAATCCTCCTCCTGCAAGCCGGACGGCGGCATCGGGGATCGGTTCCTTTCGCGGCGCCACAGGCTCTACCACCGGCGCACGGCGGAATGCAACCGCGGCCTCACGGTAGGCGGTAGAAGCCGCGGCCGACGAGTTCTGGTAGCTCTATTGCAGCTATATTGCAATCACATTGCAATTGACAGGATCCTCGCAATGCTCTAAGAGTGAACCCGTCGTGACTTCCGCTCCGCTTCGCGTTCCGTGGTGGATCGAATCAAGGAGGACTTCGGCCCCAAGGAAAACGGCGTGACGGCGGTTTGCCGCCGCCGCACCCCGCGGGCCGAGGCTCGGATTCGCCGGCTTTCCCGGCAGGAACCGCATGCGCGCCGTTGGCGCGGCCTTCCGGAGGACGCTAACCGCCGTCGCTTTCCATCAACCCGCCTACCCGAAGGGAGGAACGCATGAAACCGGTAAAACGGATCGCCTGGGTCGCCCTCTTTCTGGGAATCGTGCTCTCCGTCTGTGGGCCGCCGCGCGCCGCACAGGCCGCCGATCCCGTCAAACTCAACTACTCCATCTTCTTTCCCGCCCCCCACAAGATGACCGTGCTCGCGACCGAATGGGCCCAGGAGGTCGAAAAACGCACTCAGGGCGCGGTCAAGATCACGATCTTCCCCGGCGGAACCCTCACCCCGGCCGACAAGTGCTACGACGGCGTCGTGAAGGGCATCTCCGACATCGGCTTTTCGGTGCTCGCCTACACGCGGGGGAAATTCCCGCTGACCGAGGTGACCGACCTGCCGCTCGGGATCAAAAGCGGGCTGACGGCCAGCCGGCTGATCAACGCTTACTATGAGAAATTCAAGCCCGCCGAGTTCAACGAGGTCAAGGTGCTCTACTTCCACGGTCACGGGCCCGGCTTGCTCCATTCGAAGAAGCCCGTGAACACGCTCGCCGACCTCAAGGGCATGAAGATCCGCTGCACCGGGATGGCGGCGAAGATCGTCTCCGCGCTCGGCGCCGTGCCCGTGGCGATGCCGATGGGCGAAACCTACGATGCGCTCAGCCGCGGCGTCGTCGACGGCTCGATGGCCCCGCAGGAGTCGCTCCAGGGCTGGAAATGGGGCGAGGTGGTCAAGTACACGATCGAGAACTTCGGATCCTCCTACAGCACGGGCTTCTTCGTGGTGATGAACAAGGACAAGTGGAACGCCCTGGCCGCGCCGGTCCAGAAGACGATCGAAGAGGTCAGCCGCGAGTGGATCGAAAAGACGGGTCGGCTCTGGGACGAAATCGACAAGGAGGGCCGCCAGTTCACCCTCTCGCGCGGCAACCAGATCATCGCCCTTTCCCAAGAGGAAGACGCGAAATGGGCCCAGGCGGTGCGTCCCATCCTCGACGAGTACGTGGCCGGGATGAAGGCGAAGAACCTGCCGGGCGAGGAGGCGCTCCGGTTCTATCGGGATGAGGTGAAGAAACAGCCCTGAACGATCCCCGCCGGGGGGGGGAAGGCGGCGGGCGCCTTCGCCTCCCCGGCCCGAGACCGCCCCTTTTCGCGGCCAGGAGCGCACGTGGAACGCCCCCTCCGCCTCGTCGAGCGGCTGAGCCGCCTGCTCAACATCGTCGCCGGGATCGCCATCACCTTCATCATGCTCCTCACGGTGCTCGACGTCGTGCTCCGGCTGCTGCGGCGGCCGATCGTCGGCACCTACGAGCTGGTCGCCTTCTCGGGGGCCTTGGTCATCGGCTTCGCCCTGCCGCTCACCTCGTGGCTGCGGGGCCACATCTACGTCGATTTCTTCACCGGCAAGCTCCCCCCGGCGCCGCGGCGGTTGGTCCACTTCGCCACCCGCACGCTCGGCATCGCCCTGTTTGCGGTCATCGGCTGGAACCTCTTCCTCTTCGGGATGGATCTGCAACGCTCGGGGGAGGTCTCGCTCACCCTGCAGCTCCCCTTTTACCCCGTGGCCTACGGGGTCGGCGCGGCCTGCTTCGTGGAATGCCTGGTCCTCTTGGCGGACATCGTGAAAATCTTCCGGGGGCACTATGAGTGAGGTCTCGATCGGCTTGCTCGGCCTGGCCGTCGTGCTGCTGCTCTTCCTGACCGGGATCGAGCTCGGCTTCGCCATGGCGATCGTCGGCTTCGTGGGCTTCAGCACGATCGTCTCCTGGAAGGCCGGGTTGAACCTGCTCGCCAAGGACGTCTTCGACGTTTTGTCCTCCTACGGCTTCACGGTCATCCCGCTGTTCATCCTCATGGGCCAGATCGCCTTCAACGCCGGGATCGCCCGGCGGATGTACGCCGCCGCCTACGCCTTCATCGGCCACATCCCGGGCGGGCTCGCCATGGCGACCGTGGCCGGGGCCACGGCCTTCAAGGCGATCTGCGGCTCCTCGCCGGCGACGGCCGCCACCTTCGCGAGCATCGCCGTCCCGGAGATGGACAATTACGGCTACGACAAAAAGCTCTCCACCGGCATCGTGGCCACGGTGGGGACGCTCGGGATCCTCATGCCGCCCAGCGTCACCCTGATCGTCTTCGGCATCATCACCGAGCAGTCGATCGGCAAGCTCTTCCTCGCGGGGCTGATCCCGGGCCTGCTGGTCGCCTTGTTTTTCGTGTGCATCATCTACGGTTGGTGCCGGATCAACCCGGCGCTAGGCCCCCCGGGACGCGCGTCGAGTTGGAAAACGCGCCTGGCGACCCTGCCGGAGGTGCTGTGGGTGCTCGTCATCTTCGCTCTGGTGATCGGGGGCTTGATGAAAGGCTTCTTCACGCCCACCGAGGCGGGAAGTGTGGGGACCTTCGCGGTCCTCGTCCTCTCCATTCTGAAGAAAGACCTGAACTTCCGGGGGTATGTGAAGTCCGTGGCCGAGTCGCTGCGCACGGCGTGCATGGTGCTCATGCTGATCGCCGGCTCGGTCATCCTGGGGCATTTCCTCGCGGTGACGAAAATCCCCATGATCACCGCCGACTGGGTCGTCGCGCTGCCCTATAACCGCTACGCCATCATGGTGATGATCTCGATCATCTACCTGTTGGGCGGCTCCTTCATCGACGATCTCGCCTTCATGGTGCTCGCGACCCCCATTTTCTTCCCGGTGATCGAAAAACTGGGCTTCAGTCCGCTCTGGTTCGGGATGATCATCGCGCTCACGGTGATGATCGGGGTCGTCATCCCGCCCGTGGCGATCAACGTCTTCGTGGTGAAGAACATCACCAAAGTCCCCTTTGGAACGATCTATCGCGGGGTGTATCCGTTTCTCTTGAGCATCCTCTTCTGCGGCGTGCTGCTCTTTCTGTTCCCCGGGATCTGCACCCTTCTGCCGAACTGGCTCATGCCCTGAGGCCGTGCCCGAGGGCCGAGGCTCATTTGGCCCACTCCTTCCAGTCGAGGCCGGTTTTCTTTTCCCAGTCGGAGACGAAGCGCTCGTTGAAGAAGGCGTGCAGCTTGCGCATCAGCCGCTTCCAGCCGGTTTCGTAATCGCAGGTGAGCACATCCTCGAGGAAGGGCACGATGTCGGCCAGTTTCTCCTTGGGCAGAAACGCGCGCGCCCGCAGATCGTAAGATCGCTTGAGGGCCTCGGGGGTGAGCGCGTGCGCGGTGAGCATGGCGACGCGCAACCCGCGCTGCACGGCCTCCTCGAGCAGCTCGAAGCCGCGCACCCCCATGATGTCGAGCACCACGAGATCGAAATCCACCTCCCCGAGAAGCCGCATCGCCTCCTCGTACGAACGCGCCTTGTAGATCGTGCACCGCGGGGCCTCGGCCTTGACGATCTCCTCCAGAGAGTCGAGCACGTCGGGTTCGTCGTCGACGGCGAGCAGCCGCTTGTCGTTCAGAATCGTCTCCTTCATCTTCGGCTCCTTTCCTCCCGGACCCTGCCGGAGCCACCGGCGCGGCTCATTGGGCTGACCGTTCGCCCCCGACAACCGGAAAATCCGGATCCGGGTCTCCCGTCAGAATAGGCTTCGCCGGCGCCGGTCGCAAGCCCGCCGCCGGCGACGCGGATTCTTCACCGCACCGTGGTTGGCAGGCCCGGACCCGCATGCTACGATTCGATCGCCCCAGGGAGCGACTTTTCGTCAGAACAGCCGGGCGAGCGACCTTTTGTCGGCGCCGCCCGAAACCCTCCGGACGGGCGGAAACGCTTGGATCCTCTATCCGACACGGAAATCAAAGTCAATGCGATGCGGGCCCACACCGGCCCCGCCCCCGGCGAGCCGCGGGCGGCTCTCGGGCGCGTCTTCCGCGGCCTGAAGCTCGCCCTGGCGCGCCGAAGACGGGCCGCCAAGCGCCGAAGACGGCTGGCCGCCGCGACCGAAGAGGCGCTCGAGGCGATCGCCGCGGCGAGCGCACCGCTCGCCTGTTCGTTGCCGGACTGTCGGCGCGGACTCGGGGCCGCCTTGGAGCGGGCCGCCCTGCACCTGCGGGCGGCGCTGGCGCAAATTCCGGGGCCGGTCGAACTCGCAGCCGGGCGCTGGGGGGTGGACCCGCTTCTGCGGGCGCTCTTCGTCGAGCCCGAGGCGATCCGCCGTTTTCTCGCCGCCGCTTCCGCGCTCGAGGATTTCTTCGTCCGCTCCGGAGCCGACACCGCCTTCGCGCTGCTCACGGCCCGCCGCCGCGAGCGCACCGTCTTCGCCCCCGTCCTCGAGGGGGAGATCCTTTGCCGCGACTCGGCCCGAAGGCTCGTCGAGTTCGAGGACCTGAAGCTCCTGGAGCCCTCGGCCGACGAGCCCTCGCTGCGGCGGGCGATCGCGCGGCGGCTGCTCGGCGAAATCGTCGGCCGGCGGGTGGAAGAGACGCTCCGCCACCGGCGCCGCCGCGAGGCGCTTCGGGAGCAGAAGAAGATCCTTGCCGTGCAGTGGAAGATGATCGCCCGCTCCCGCGGTGCCGGCGCGGGCGAAACGCCGCCGGAGGCGCTCGCGGCGATCGAGCGCGAGATGGCGGCGTTGTCCGCGGCGGCCGCCGGCGGGACGGCTTTTTTGGAGCGGCTTTCCGCTCTGCTCTCCGCCCCGGAAAGAGCCTTCGCCGTGCGGCCGCTCCGGCTGCGGCTCGACTGGCTCGGGGTCCAGCTTCCCGTGTCCCCGTCCGAGGCCCGGGGCGAGGAGACCGCTCTGGCGGAGTGGATCCCGGCGGAGGGGCCACCCCTGGCGGTCGTCTACGTGACCGTGCGGCGATCCGAGGCCGTGGACCTCTCCCCCCCTTGCGGTCGGGCGGCCGAACCGCTATGAAAGCCCCGGGCCGCCGGCCGGCCGCCGGAAGCCCCCGAAAGGACCGATCCCATGCCGCAAACCGGAGCCCGAGCTCCGCGCAAGGTCGCCCTCTACGTCAAGCGCGACCCGCGCGCCGCGGCCAAGGCCGACGAGCTCGCCGCCTGGCTGCGGGCGCGGAGGATCGAGGTCGTGCGCACGACGAGCCCGGCCGCTCCGGGGCGCCGGGAGCCCTCCGCGAGGCGGCCGCCGCCGCGGGACCTCTTCTGCGTCTTCGTCCTGGGCGGCGACGGCACTTTCCTCAGCGCGGTGCGCTGGGTGGGGGACCGGGAAATCCCGCTGCTCGGCATCAAGTTCGGGGAGCTGGGGTTCCTCGCCGAGATTCTCGAGGAAAACCTCTTCGAGGCCGCAGAGCGCGTGTTGCAGGGCGATTTCCACATCGCCCGCCGCATGCGCCTCGATGCCGAGGTCAGCCGCCGGGGAAGGACGATCCTGCGCGACACGGTGCTGAACGACGTCGTGATCCACCGCGGCGCGCTCGCGAGGCTGGCGAACATCGTCACCCACGTGAACGGCCATTACCTGACCACCTTCCGCGCCGACGGTCTGATTATCGCCACCCCCACGGGCTCGACCGCCTACTCGCTCGCCGCCGGGGGCCCGGTCATCCACCCCAAGGTCGCCGGACTGATCCTTACCCCCATCTGCCCCTTCACCCTCACCAACCGGCCGCTGATCGTCCCCGAGGAAGTCGAGATCACGCTCCGCCTGGACAAGGGATCCCAGGACATCGTGCTCACGCTCGACGGCCAGCGCGGCATCGAGCTGACCGACCAGGATGTCCTCACGGTGAGGAAAAGCGATCATCCCCTGCCCCTCATCCTGCTTCCCGGCCGGCATTACTTCGACGTGCTCAAGGCGAAGCTTCGCTGGAGCGGAGGGCGGGTCTGAGGCTTCCGGGGGAGCCATGCGCCGCGTGCTGCTGACGGGAGCGACGGGGTTCATCGGCTACGAGGTGGCGCGCGCGCTCAACGAGCGCGGCATCGCCCCGCGCATGCTCGTGCGGCGGCCCCTTCGCGGGCTTCTCCTCCGGGGGCTTTCCGGCGAGACGGTCACGGGCGATCTGCTCGACCCGCAAAGCCTCCGTGCGGCCGTCGAAGGGGTGGATACGGTCATCCATCTCGGGGCGATCGCCTCCTTCGTCGCCTACCGCATCGTGCGGCCCTCGATCGTCGAGGGCTCGCGCAACCTGCTTTCCGCCGCGGCGGCGGCCGGCGTCAAGACCCTCGTCTACGGCGGCAGCCTTCTCGTCTACCCCGACCAGGAGCGCCCGATCGACCCGCAGACCCCCGCCGCCCCGGTGCTGGGCTACGGCCGGGCGAAGCTCGAGGCGGAGAGCCTTCTCGCCCGCGGCGCGCGCGAGGCCGGCATCCGCTTCGTCTCGCTGCGTCTGCCCCACACCTACGGCGCGCGCAGCCTGTTCTTCGAGGAGGCCCGGCGGGGCTGGATGCTTTTCCCGGGCCGGGGGGAAAACCGCTACGGCCACTTGCACGTGCGCGATGCGGCCCGGGCGCTTTTGGCCGCGGCCGAGGGCGGGCTCGAGGGCGCCTTCGTCGTGGCCGACGAGGATTCCTGCTCCTGGAACCGCTTTTTCGAGGTCGTGCGGGAAAGCTACCCGCGGCTGCGCGTGACCCGCATCCCGCGGCCGGCGGCGACGGCCGCCGCCCTGCTCCTCGACGGCTTGCGCCTCCTGCACCGCCGGCCGGGGCTCTACTCGGCGGGAGCGGTGCGGGCCTGGAACCTCAACCTGCCGGTGGTTCCCGGCACCTTGCGGAGGCTCTTCGGCATCGACCCCCTCTACCCCACCGTCCGGCAGGGGATCCCGGCCGTGGTCGAGGAGGCGGTCGCTTACTGCTGGCTTCACTCGATGAAAGACAAATGCTGAAGGAGGCAAGCGATGAACGAACGCTCGGTTCTCGTAGTGGGGGCGAGCTCCGGCATCGGCCGCGAGATCGCGATCCGGCTCTCCCGTGCCGGAACCCGCGTGCTCGCGGCCGGCCGGCGGCCCGGCCCGGAAGGCAGTGTGCATATCGCTCTCGATGTCACCCGGGACGATCTGCCGACGGAGCGGCTTCCCGAGACCCTCGCCGGGCTCGTCTATTGCCCGGGCACGATCCGTCTCCAACCCTTCGCGCGGATCTCGCGGGAAGAGTTTCTCGAAGACCTCGAGGTGAACTACCTGGGGGCGGTCCGCGTGCTCGCCGCCGCCTTACCCAAACTCAAGGCCTGCCCCGAAGGGGCCTCGGTGGTGCTCTTCAGCACCGTGGCCGTGGGGACCGGCATGCCTTTCCACGCCTCGATCGCCGGCGCGAAGGGGGCGGTGGAGGGGCTGACCCGCGCGCTGGCGGCCGAGCTCGCCCCGCGGATCCGCGTCAACGCGATCGCCCCCTCGCTTACGGAGACGCCGCTCGCCGCCTCCCTCCTCCGGGACGAGGCGCGGCGCAAGGCCGCCTCCGAGCGGCATCCCCTCAAACGGATCGGCTCCGCCGCCGAAGTGGCCGAGGCCGCCGTCTTTCTCCTCTCCGGCGCCGCGGGCTGGATCACCGGGCAGGTGCTGCGGGTGGACGGAGGGATGGGAACACTGCGGACCTTCCGGTGAGGCGTCTGCTCCCCACGGGAAGGATCAGGCCCCGTCCGGTTGGACCCGGATGTTTCCGGCGGTGCGGCCCGCGGCGGCATCGTCGACGCAGCGGTCGAGGATCTCCTCGGGTAGCTCGCGGATGTCTTTCAGAGCCTCGAGCGGGCAGATGAGCTCGTTTCCCGCCCCGTCGCGGACCCGGACATAGAGGGCGTCGGCGGACGGTTCGCTCACGGCATCCTCCCCCGGCGGTCGGCTTGACACCGCCCGTGGATTGCTGCATACCACAGCCGAGGATCGGTTGACCCCCCCCGCGAAACGCTTCCATCCCCGAGGTGACCCATGTTCGAGGCCTTCGACGCCCTGCTCCTCGCCCGCATCCAGTTCGCCTTCACGGTTTCCTTTCACATCGTCTTTCCGGCCTTCACGATCGGACTGGCGAGCTGGCTGGCGGTGCTCGAATGGCGCTGGCTGCGTACCGGAAACCCCGTCTATGCCGAGGTCTACCGCATGTGGGTCAAGATTTTCGCCGTGACTTTCGGCATGGGGGTGGTCTCCGGCGTCGTCCTCTCCTTCCAGTTCGGCACCAACTGGTCGGTTTTCGCCGACCGCGGCGGAAACGTCCTCGGCCCGCTGCTCGGCTATGAAGTGCTGACCGCCTTCTTCCTCGAAGCCTCCTTTCTGGGGATCATGCTCTTCGGCTGGAACCGCGTGAGCCGAGGGATGCACTTCGCGGCGACGGTGATCGTGGCCCTGGGAACGCTCGTCTCGGCTTTCTGGATTCTCTCGGCCAACAGCTGGATGCAGACGCCGGCGGGCTTCCGCGTGGGCGAAGACGGGCTGCTGCACCCGACCTCGTGGCTGGCGGTGATCTTCAACCCCTCCTTTCCTTACCGCTTCGTGCACATGGTGACCGCGGCCTACCTCACGACGGCCTTCACGGTCGCGGGCATCGGCGCCGGGTATCTCTACCGCGGCCGCCACGAAAAGCACGCCCGGGTGATGCTCGGCATGGCGATGATCATGGCCGTCTTCGTCGCCCCCCTGCAGCTCGTCTTCGGCGACCTCCACGGCCTGAACACCCTCGAGCACCAGCCGGTCAAGGTCTCCGCCATGGAAGGCCTGTGGGAAACCCAGCGCGGGGCGCCGCTGGTTCTCTTCGGCTGGCCGGACGAAACACGCGAGCAGACCCTTTACAGCCTGGAGATTCCGAAGCTCTCGAGCCTGATCCTCACCCACGACTGGAACGGGGAGGTCAAGGGCTTGAAGGCTTGGCCGCGCACGGAGCGGCCGCCGGTCGCCTGGGTCTTCTGGCCCTTCCGCATCATGGTCGGCCTGGGGCTGCTGATGATCGCCACCGGCGCGGCCGCGGCGATCCTTTATTTCCGCGGCCGGCTTTTCGATTCGCGGGCCTTCCAGCTCTGGTGCATGGCGCTCACCCCCACGGGCTTCCTCGCCGTGCTGGCCGGCTGGTTCGTGACCGAGGTGGGCCGTCAGCCCTGGATCGTCTACGGCGTCCTGCGGACGGCGGAGAGCACCTCGCCGGTCACGGCCGCCCCGATCGCGGTTTCGCTCGTCGCTTTCCTCGTCGTCTACACCTTCGTTTTCGGCGCCGGCAGCTATTACATCCTGCGGCTGATCGGCAAGGGGCCGCAGGCCCTCGAGGAGCCGACCTACGGCGATCACGGCCTTCCGCAGCCGCCGCTCGTCACCGGCGCGGCCTGAACCCGAACCCGCGGGGAACAAGGAAAGGGACACGTCCTATGTTCAGCCTGGAGCACCTGGTCGACCTGCCGCTCATTTGGTACGGACTGATCCTGACGGCCGTCCTGCTCTACATCGTCCTGGACGGCTTCGACCTGGGCGTGGGGGTCCTTTTTCCCTTCGCCCCCTCGGAGACCTGCCGCAACCGCATGATGAACTCGATCGCCCCGTTCTGGGACGGAAACGAGACCTGGCTGATCCTCGGCGGCGGCGGGCTGTTCGCCGCCTTTCCGCTCGCCTATGCGATCCTCATGCCCGCCCTCTACGTCCCGGTGATCGTCATGCTGCTCGGGCTGATCTTCCGCGGGGTGGCCTTCGAGTTCCGCTTCAAGGCGCCGGAGGGAAAGCGCGGCCTCTGGGACACGGCCTTCCACTTCGGCTCGCTTGTCGCGGCCTTCATGCAGGGCACGATCATCGGTGCGGTCGTCCAGGGGGTGCCGGTCGAGGGGCGAAGCTTCGTCGGCGGCGCCTTCGACTGGCTGAACGGCTACAGCGTGATGACCGGGGTCGCGCTCGTTTTCGGCTACGGCCTGTTGGGCGCCACCTGGCTCGTCATGAAGACCGAGGAGCAGACGCAAGCTTGGGCCCGCCGGGCGGCGGCCTACGTCCTCGGCTGGGTGGCCGTGTTTTTGGCGATCGTGAGCGTGAGCATGCCCTTCATCAACCCCGACATCCGCGCCCTGTGGTGGACGATCCCCAACCTCTTCTATCTCGCCCCCATCCCCGCGGCGAGCCTCGTTTTCATCCTGCTCATCTGGAACGACTTGAACTCCGAACGCGAGGTCCGGCCCTTTCTTTGCTCGATCGGCATCTTTCTCACGGCCTATCTCGGTCTGGGGATCAGCCTCTACCCTTACGCCGTCCCCTACGAGGTGAGCTTCCGCCAGGCCGCCGCCGCCGCGCCCTCGCAGTCGCTGCTGCTGGTCGGGACCGTGATTCTGCTTCCGATCATCCTCGCCTACACGGCCTACTGCTATTTCGTCTTCCGGGGCAAGGCCTCCCATGAAAGCGGCTACTAAACGGCAGTGGACTTGGTTTGCGGCGCTCTGGGCGGGCGGCCTGTGCGCCGCACTGCTCCTCGCCGGAGCGGTGCGCCTGCTCTTCTCGCTAGGCAAATGATTTCCCCGGAAGTGGAAAACGTCTTCCCCATGACCGGCAAAGCGCCTCTTCCCCCACATTCCGCCTTATCGACAACAGATTGAAATATTGAAGTTTTACAGGAGAAAAACCCTCTTTCCAGCTGGCATGCATTCTGCATTGGGTCCAGATGGCGGTGAAAAGAGGCTTGCGGGGTTCGCCCTGCGGAGGGAGGTTCATTCCGGAAAATGCCGCTTCCCCTGGGACACACGGCGATCGGGCTCGCCCTCTACGAGGGGGTGTCGAAGCGTTCGGTTTTCGAGGACTGGAAAACCCCGCTCGCGGCCGCGCTGCTCGCCAACCTTCCCGATATCGACGTCTTTCTGGGCCTGTTGTGGGCCTGGAACGGGAGCGCCTTCCATCGCGGCCCGACCCACAGCCTGCTCTTCGCCCTCGTGGCGGCCCTGCTCTACGCCCGTGCGGCCGCCCTGTGGAAGGGTTTGCCGCGGATCGGTTTCAAGACAGCCTTGCTGCTCGTCGCCTCGCACGTCGCCGCCGATGCGGCGCTCTCCTCCGCGGGGGTCTCCTGGTTCTGGCCTTTCGCGGTCTTCTTCTCCCAGGGCTCGACCGGCTGGGGCGAGGTGACCCGCATGGCGCTGAAGAGCAATCCGATCGACGCCACCCTCGGATTCGCCGCCTTCCTCGTTCTTGCGCTCCGGCGCGGCCTTCTGCTCTTGCGCGCCGCCCGGGCTCCCGTCCTCCCCCGCGAGAACGTCCGCCGCTAGACGACTTCCGGGAAATGCCGCCCTGAGGCAATCTTCCCCTGCCGGGTTCGCCTTCACAAAGCGGGCTCAGAGCTCTTCGAGTCTTTCGCGCAGGCTTGCCGCGTGCGCGAGAAGTGTTCGCCTCTCGGAGGGCGCCATCCGATCCAGGCTGCGGTAGACGAGGGAAAGGCGCGGGTTTCGGGCAAGCCTCTCGCGGTGGCGGGAAAAAAAATCCCAGTAGAGGGCGTTGAAGGGGCAGGCTTTCTCCCCCGTGCGCCGCGCGGGGTCGTAGCGGCAGGCGGTGCAGTAGTCGCTCATGCGGCGCAGGTAGTTCGCCGCGGAGACATAGGGCTTGGTCGCCACCCGGCCGCCGTCGGCGAACTGGCTCATCGCCCGCGTGTTCGGCAGCTCCACCCACTGGACGGCGTCGAGGTAGATGCCGAGGTACCAGGCGTCCACCTCGTCGGGGTGCACGCCGGCGAGCAAGGCGAAATTCCCGGTGACCATGAGCCGCTGGATGTGGTGCGCCCAGGCGCGCTCGAGGGACTGACGCACGGCGGCGGCGACACAGCGCATCCCGGTTTCTCCGGTCCAGTAGAAGGCGGGGAGCGGCCGGTCGTGGCCGAGGGCGTTCATGCGCTCGAGCTCCGGCATGAGCGCCCAGTAGACCCCCCGCATGTACTCCCGCCAGCCGAGGATCTGACGCACGAACCCCTCGACCTGGGCG
This sequence comes from uncultured Desulfobacterales bacterium, assembly GCA_938048455.1. Classification (GTDB taxonomy): domain Bacteria; phylum Desulfobacterota; class Desulfobacteria; order Desulfobacterales; family SpSt-501; genus SpSt-501. The sequence continues at coordinate 90,928 of CALIUY010000007.1, forward strand.
ATCCCGATCCGGCCCGGGTCCGCCTCGTGGGCGGCCACCGCCGCGCGGATCACCTCCATCGGATGGAGAAGCTTCACGTTCAGGGCGAACGAAAGCCGGCTGTGGAAGAGCGCCCAGTGGTCCAGGCTCATCGCGTCCTGGTAGGTGCCGAAATGGGGTAGTCCGGTGGCGACGAAGTAGGCGAGCAGCCGCTCCGCCTGTGCGCGGTCGACCGGCCAGGGGAGCCTGGCGGGATCGATTTCCCCGAAGGTTTGGACCCCGGCCTTGCGGATCAGGGCCACAATCGGCCGCACATCGTTATCGAAACCCAGGGGCGGAGGCGGGGGGATGCGGCCGTCGTAGGGCTTGCGGTTTTCACGGTCGAAGTTCCAGGCGCCGCCTGCGGGGCGTCCGTCGGGCGCCAGCAGGATCCCGAAGCGCCGGCGCAGCTGCCGGTAAAAAGACTCCAAGAGAAAGCGCCGGCCGGCGGGAAAGATCCGGGCGAGTTCCGTTCGGTCGGTCAGGAAATGCTCGGTGTCGTGCGCCGCGGCGGCGATGTCGAGGGAAGCCGCAAAGGCGGCAAGCTCGCGGTCGAGCCGCAGCTCGTCGGGCAGAAGGTACTCGAAGCCTCCGGCCCGCTCCGCGGCGAGAAGGCGGCGTAGGTTCTCGGGGATGCGCTGCGCGTTTTGCGGATCGTCGAGCGCCAGATACCGCACGCGGTGGCCGCGGGCGTCCAAGTGTCGGGCGAAGGCGCGCATGGCGGCGAAGAAGGCGGCCAGCTTCTGCACGTGATGCTTGACGTAGTCGGTCTCCTGGCGCACTTCCATCAGGACGTAGAGGACACCCGGGTCGGGACGCGAAAACCAGGAGTGATTCGGGTTGAGCTGGTCGCCGAGGATCAGGCGCAGGGTGTGGGTCGCGGCGGGGGGGTCACCCCGCGCGCCGGAGCCTTTCTTCAATCCTCCCCGCACAGGCGCTCCACCTTGCGCACGTAGGCCGCGATGTCGCACTTGCGCTCGAGACCCGAGGCGGTCATCGTACGCACCTTGCCGTAAATCGGCCGCTCGGGCCAGGCGCGGTCGTGCATGCCGTAGATCCAGGCGACCCCGGCGAAGGAATTGGGGTCGCGGCCGTCGAGGAACCAGCGGTTGTTGAGGGCGAGCGTCCGCGCGAAGCCCTCCTCGGGGTCTTCCGACCACTCGAGGATCTTCTTTCCCCAGTACATGCGCATCGCGTTGTGCATGAAGCCCGTGCAGACCATCTCGCGCATCGCGGCGTTCCAGTAGGGATCGTGGGTGCGGGCGCCCTCGAGCTCCGCGGCCGTATAGCGGTAGGGCCGCGGGTCGCGGCGGTGAAGCCGCAGGCTCTTCCAGGCCCAGTCAGGGATCACCCGGAAGCGGTCGTAGTCCTCACGGTAGAAGACGAAGTTGCAGGACAGCTCGCGGCGCACGATCAGCTCCTCGAGGAACGCCTCGCGCGCCGCGGACGGGACGGGGGCCTCGCGCACGGCGAGTGCCAGCCACACGGGCGAGACCTGCCCGAAGTGCAGATAGGGGCTGATCGCGGAGACATCGTCGGTCTGGGGCTGATTGCGGTTCGCGGCGTAGCGCGCCAGCCGCTCGCGCACGAAGCGCGCGAAGCGCCGTTTCGCCTCGGAGGTGCCCCCGCGGAAAAAGCGCGGTACGGGCGGAACCCCGCGGTCGACGGCGAGCGTCGCAAGCAGCGCCCCGGGATCGCGCGCCTCGAGCCCTTCGAGCCGCAGCTTTCGGGCCGGGTGCTCGAGCGCGACGACGGGGGGCAAGGCGAGATGGGAGGCCAGGAGCCGCCGGATGCGGGGTCTCAGGGTGCGCGCGCCGATCTCGGCCTTGCCGGAGGCTTCCTCGACGGGAACGACGACATCGCCCTCGACTTGGACCACGGGACAGGCGGCCTCGCGGGCCACGAGCGTCCGCCAGGCGCGCTGGTGGCGGAGGTAGCCCCGGTCGCAGACGAGCAGCGCCGCCTCGCGGCCGATCGCCAGCGCCACCTCGGGCGGCGAGCCGCGGCGCAGCACAAAGGCGATGCCGCGGCGCGCGAGGCTGCGGGCGGTCTCGCTCAACCCCTCGAGCATGAACGCGTAGTGCCGGAGGTTCGCTTCGGGGTACTCGTCGGTCAGACCGAAGGCGACGACGAGCGGCAGCCCCCGGCGGTTCGCCGCGGCGGCCGCGAATTCGAGCGCGGGGTTCTCCTCCGCGCGCTGGGACTGCTGCATCCAGTAGAGGACGAAGCGGCCGCCGCGGCCGGCCGGCCGGTCGTTCAGCCGCTGGATGCGGCTGGGGGGAATGCCGGGGAGCGTCATGGACCGACCCGTGAAGGCGGAGGGCGTTTACGGTTTCCCCGCCGCTTTGGGCTTCCTTCGCTCGCGGTGCCATTCCTCGAGCGCGGCGACGGCCTGGTTCAGGCGGTAACGGCCGTCGGCGAAAACCCCGTAGTCGCCGCCTCCGGCCATGGCCGAGGCAAAGCGGATCGTGTTCGCGTAGATGAGCCAAACGTCGGCCCAGCGGCGCTCGATCGGCTCATCGAAGGGGCTTCCCCCTCCGGCGGGTCCGGCGGCGAGACCGGCCTTCCAGATCTCCTCGAGGACGGCCGTCGCGTCGCGCGTCTTCGCGTTCGTCTCGGCGATCGTGTGCTCGAAGCGCGCCCAGAACCCGTTCACCCAGGAGCCGCCGTGACAGGAGAGGCAAACCGCCTGGAGCGTCCGGCGGCGCCGCTCCATCTCCTCCGACCCGATCAGGAAGGCCTCGGCCGGTTTCCCGGAGAGGTCGGTGGGAAGCGGCATCCCGGCCGTGTTGCGGATGACCGTCGTGTCCGGGGAGAGGGGATGGGGATGCGCGTAGATCAAGCCGAAGATCCGCCAGGGAAGGCGGTCGTTCATGCGGTGCGTTCTGCGCGCCACGGGCCGGCCCTCCGGGGTGACGAGCGCACTCACGTGGCAGGCGGCGCAGGTGGGGGCGGTGAAATCGCGGCCCACGGTCCAGGGCACGCGCTCGAAGTTCCACTCCGCGGCGTGGGAGGAGAAGAGGTTTCCGTGCTTGCTCGCCTCATAAACCTTGAAGGCCGGGACATCGGGCCCGACGTGGCATTCTTTGCAGGTGTAGGGCTGGCGGGCGGTCTTGACCGCAAAGAGGTGCCGCGTGTGGCAGGCGGCGCAGGAGCCGAGCGTTCCGTCCAGGTTCACGCGGCCCACCCCCTGGTTCGGCCAGCCCTCGATCACCGGGAACTCAAGCTCGCCGGCCAGCTCGGTGGTGCGGCGCTCCTTGCCGACGACCCGGAGTTTCGTCCCGTGGCAAGAATAGCAGCCCTCGGCCCGCGTCGGCTCGGCGGCGGGCTCGATCGCGGGTTTCCCCTTTGCCGGACGGAGGCGTCCCAGAATCGTGTGCTCGAGGTCTCGGAAGACGGGGTTCCCGGCGAGGTTGCCGTAAGCGCGGGACATGAGGTTCTCAGCGTACTGGGAGGTCTCCTCCGGGTGGCAGGTGCGGCAGTCGCCGGGGCTGACGACCTGATGGATGTCGAAGCCGTTGTGCTCGAAGCTGTCGGCATGGTCGCCGGGGCGCAACCCGTGGCATTCGAAGCAGCCCACGGCGTAACCTTCGAGCGCGGGGGGCACCGCGGTTGCGGAGAGGCGGCGGGCCGCCCGGGGGGCCGCCAGAGCCTCGGCCGGCGTGATCCGGGCGTGGCGGCTTTTTTCCCATTCGGCCACGATGCCGGGATGGATCTGGCGGTGGCAGTCGAGACAACTTTCGGTCTCCGGGCTCACCGGTGCCGCCGCGAAAGCGAGGCGCGCCGAAAACGCCGCGGCCGCAAGCAGGGCCATGAACAACCCTGGGTACATGAAACGGCCTCCTCGGAGGGATCGGTCGGATGAACTTCCGGACTGTCGGCGGATTCTGGCAGAAGGGCAAAAAAAAGGCAACGCCCTCCTGGGCGTTGCCGAAAGAAAGAAGGCTTCGTTTTACGGGATCGACATCAACCGGGAATGGAGACCGGCGCGAACTTTCCGATGTAGTTCAGGGTTTCCTCGTATTTGCCGCGCATATCCACGGTCCCCTTGTCGATTTCCTTCTTTTGGGGCGACCACTCCGTCGGGCACTCGTTTCGCAGCTGCTCGATCCGGGCCTGCATGTCGGCCAGGAGAATGTTCAGATCCTGCACGTTCTGCAAAATCTTTTCGCGTTCCTTGCTCCCCAGGCTTTCCACCTTGCGGGTCAGATCGTACATCTTGGCCTTCCACGCGGTGAGCTCCATTTCCATTCCCTTGCAGTAATCGATCACGTTCATCGGAGGCTTCTCCTTTTTAATAGGGGATTGACGGGTTGAACCGGACTTCCTCTCACGAGGCAGCCAAAGATATACCCCGAAAAAGCCGTGTCAAGAAACGGGGGGCAAGCCGGAAGGCTCGGGCAGAAAACAGACGGGTTTCGGGCGGGGGAAAAAGCGCTCCGGCGGGGAGGCGGCCCCGCCGGAGGCGGCGGCGATCGCGAGCAGCATCCCCCGAAAGACCGCGCGGTGGACGGGCTCGAGCAGGCTGCCGTAGAGCAGTCCCGCCAGGCCGCGGGGAAGGAAGCGCGAAATCAGGCGCAGCTCGCAGCGATCCCCCTGCTCCTCGATCTCGAGCTCCAAGAGCGCCTCCCCGGGAGCCTTCATCTCCGAGAGAAGACAGAGCCGCTGCGGAGGCTCGAAGAGGAGCACACGCCAGAAATCGAAGCGCCGACCGGCGTCCAGCCCTCCCGCGGGCGGGCAATCCGCAAGCCCTCTTCCCCCGAGCAGGCGGTCGATCGTCCCCCGCAGCCGCCACAAGGGATGGAAGGCGAAGTAGCCCGCTTTCCCGCCCAGGCGGGAAATCACCCCCCAGATGTTTTCCGCGGCGGCCCGGACCCGCAGGCGATAGGCGATCTGCAGGCGTGTGCCGCCGGTGTAGTCGGCGTCCCCGCAGTAGGGCCACTCGAAAGGCAGCAACCCCCCGTCCGGCCCCCAGCAGGAGTTCCAGAGCTCCTGGGAGAGCCGTTGCAGGGAACGCCGGATCGCCTCGCGGCAGGAGAGCAGCCGCTGGGGGATGATCTCGCGGATGCGCGCCTCGCGGCAGACGGCGTCGCTGGTCAACCCCTCGGCGAGCGGCAGCGCGATCGCCCGGGGGACCGGGGTGACGAGATGGATCCAGTGCGCGGACAGACGCGGCGAGAGGACCGGCACGGGCAGGATCAGCCGTCGTCGCAGCCCCGCCTCCTCGGCGTAGATCCGGAAGAGTTCCTCATAGGGGATCCGGTCGGGGCCGCCGATGTCGAAGGAGGCGCCCGCCGTCTCCTCGCGCTCGAGGCAGCCGACCAGGTAGCCGATGACGTTCGAGATGGCGATCGGCTGGTTCAACGAACGCACCCAGCGCGGGGTCGTCATCACCGGCAGGCGCTCCACGAGGTAACGCAGGATTTCGAAGGAGGCCGAGCCCGCGCCGAGAATCATCGGCGCGCGCAGCTCGGTCACGGGAACCCGGCCGGCGGCAAGGATGCGCGCGACCTCGAGGCGCGAGGCGAGGTGGTGACTGAGGGGGCCGTCCTTCTGCGCGGCCAGTCCGCCGAGATAGAGGATCCGCCGCACGCCGGCGGCGGCCGCCGCCGCGGCAAGGTTCCGCGCGGCCTCGCGGTCGGCCTCGGCGAACCGGCTGCCCTGGGCGATCATCGAATGGACGAGGTAGAAGACCGCCTCGCACCCGGACAAGGCGGCGGCGAGCGAATCGCGCTCGAGCAGATCCCCGCGCACCGGCTCGACCCCCGGTCGTCCGTACCAGGGACGCCGGGCGAGCTTTTCGAGCGAGCGCGCGAGCGCCCGCACGCGGACGCCGCGGTCAAGAAGCGCGGGCACGAGCCGTCCGCCGACGTAGCCCGTCGCGCCGGTGACGAGCACGGGGGCCTTCATGCGTGGGCCTCCTGCTTATCGGTCTCGGCCTCGAGGATGGCGGCGAGCAGCCTTTCCTCATCGACCGGGACCGAGAGGTTGTGGGCGGCCCCTCCCGGCTCGCAGGTGCGCCGCAGGCCCTCGCGGAAGCTGGGGTCGTCGAGATCCCGCAGGCCCAGCTCGGCCATCGTCGTCGGCAGGCCGAGATCGGTGAAGAAGCCCTTGAGCAGCCGGAACTCCTCCGGGTTTCCCTCGAGGCAGGCCTGCACGAGAAGCCCCCAGCCCACGACCTCGCCGTGAAGATGCCGGCGGATCTCGGGCAGGACCGTCAGGCCGTAGAGCAGGCCGTGGGCGAGGGCGACGCGGAAGGTCCGGCCGCCCACGCCGCCGATCATGCCGGCAAGGAGCAGGTTGCAGGCGATCACGCGCTCGACGGCGGCGGTGGGGGCTCCGGCTTGGGCGTCCGCCCAGGCCCGGCGGCCCTCCCGCAGGAGGATTTCGCGCGCCCGGGTCGAGAGATCCATCGCCGCCTGCAGCGCGGGCGAAGGCTCCGGCTCGCGTTCGTAGGTGGGCTTGCCCTCGGACCACTTGGCGAGCGTGTCGGCGATTCCGGCGGCGATCAGCCGCGGGGGGGCGGAGGCCACGACGGCGGAGTCGACGAGCACGAGCTCGGCCGCCTTGCCGTCGATCAGCCCGGTGCGGATCCCGCCCTCGTAGAGGACCGAGAGCGAGGAGGTCGCGGCGCAGGTGGCCGCACTCGTCGGCAGGGCGACCAACGGCAACTCCAGGCGGCCGGCCGCAGCGCGCGCCGTGTCCAGGGCTTTCCCCCCGCCCGTCCCCACGATGACGTCCACCTTTTCCGCGACCGCGGCCGCGGCCACGCGTTCGATCTCGGCCGGGCTGCACTCCACCCCGAAGCGCAGAAAAACCGGCTCGAGGCCAATCGAAGGGGAGGCGGTCCGGATCGGCGGAGCGACGATGGCTTCCACGGTTTCGTCGGCCAGGATCAGCGGCCGGCGGCCGAAAGCGCGGATCGCCCCGGCCGCTTCGGTCAGGGCGCCGGGTTTCTGGACGTAGCGCTTGGGTCCGAGGAAGAGATCTTCCATGGGCTTTGCGGCTCCTAAGCTCAGGCGTGGTTGCGCAGTTTGAGAGCGATCGGATGGGGGTTGAGATAGACTTGGTCCCGCAGGTAGGGCTGGTCGTACTTGCGCACGTAGTGGTTGAGCAGGGTCACCGGGACGATCAGGGGGAGGTACTCGCGGCGGTAGCGGTCGAAGACCTCGAGCAGCTCCTGCTTTTCGTCGGCCGAGAGCTGGCGTTTGAAGTAGCCGAGGATGTGCTGCAGAACGTTCAGGTTCTTGCGCACCGTCGTCCGCGTGCGCAGCGCCTCCATGAGGTGTTTTTCGTAGCCGCGGTAGAGCTCGGCGACCGGCAGGCGCTTGCCCTCGGCGACGAGCTTTCCCATGGCGCGGGCGACGTCCGGGCTGTGGGAGAGGATGAGCAGCTTGTGCCGGGTGTGAAAATCGACGAGGTTCGAAAGGCGCTTCGGCAAGGCCAGGGTTTCGCGCCAGCGCTTTAAAGTGAAGATCTGCTCGATGAACATCTCGCGCAGCTTGGGATCGTTCAGGCGGCCCTCCTCCTCGACCGGAAGAAGGGGGAAATGGCGCGTGAAGGCGGCGGCGAAGATCCCCACCCCCTTCTTCTCGGGCATCCCTTTCGCGCCGTAGACCTTGACGCGCAGCAGCCCGCTGCTCGGCGAGTCGCTCTTGAAGATGAAGCCGCAGAGGTTTTCGCGCTCGAGCTCGCGCACGCGGCGCTCGGCCCACTGCTGCATGCGCTCCGTGTGGTCGATCCCGCTGCGGCTGGTCACCAGACGCGGGTTTTCCGGGTCGCCGACCAGACGCAGGCTCTCGCGCGGGATGGGGAAACCCGCCTCGACCTCGGGACAGACAGGGACGAAGTCGAAATACTCGCCCAAGGTGCCGGTGATGTAGCGGTCGTGCTTGTGGCTGCCGTCGTAGCGGACCGGCTGGCCGAGAAGGCAGGCGCTGATGCCGATGCGAATGCGCTCTTCCATCGCGTGCTCCTTCGGAAAAGGCGATTTTCCGCCGCGGGGGGTTTCGCCGCCCGGAGCCTTCTGATATCATAGTCCGCATGGAAAGCCCATCGACGGAGGGCTGACCGGCGGACATCCCCCTGCGGCCAGGAGGCGGGCATGCTCGCGGAGATGATGCGGCTGATCCGGGAACGGGACCTGTGCGTACTGGCGACCGTCGAGGGCGATCGGCCGTATTGCTCGCTCATGGCCTACGCGTCGGATCCGGAGGGGAGCGAGCTCTACCTCGCCACCCTGCGGGCGACGCGCAAGTACCGCAACCTCGCCGCCAACCCCGCCGTGAGTCTTTTGATCGATACGCGCGAGACCCGCCCCCGCGAGGAGGCGCTCGCTCTGACGATCGAGGGGGAATGCCGCGTGATCGAGGAGCCGGAACATCGCGCCGCAGCGGGCCGGCGGCTCGCCGCCGCCCATCCCCACCTCGCCTCGCTGCTCGACAAGCCCGACACGGCGATCCTCGCCGTTCGCCCCCGAAGACTTCTCCTGCTCAAAGGGGTGCACGAGGCGCACTACGCCGAACTGCACCCTCCGCCGCCCTGACCGCGCCCTCAGAGATCCCCTTCGCCCACGGTCACGATGCCGAGGTAGCCGTCGACGGCCAGCGGGTCCCCGGTGCGGATCCGGCGCACCGCCTCGGGAACTCCGGTGACGCAGGGGATCCCGTACTCGCGGGCGATGATCGCCCCGTGGATCAGCATCCCCCCGCGCCGCTCGACGATCGCCGCGGCGAGCGGGACGACATGGGTCATCCGCGGATCGACGGCGTCGCAGACGAGCACCTCGCCCGCGGCGAAGCGCTCAAGCTCGCCGGGCGAGCGGATCACCCGCGCCGGGCCGCGGGCAAATCCCGGTCCGGCGGGCTGGCCTCGGAGCTGGCGGGGATGGAGGAAGAGCTCCGGCCCTTCTTCGTCCGATCCGTCACCGGCTTTCGGCTCCACCGCCGCCGCAAGCACCCCCTGAAGGGCCGCCGGATCCCCGCCACCGGCGGCGAGCCGTCTTCGGCCCTCGGCCTCGGCCTCGCGCAGGCGGGCTTCGATTCGCCCCACGTGCAGGTTGTCGTCGTCGCGCAGGCGCCAGCTCGCCCGGGCGAGATCGAGCAGCGCGGCCGCCTCCCCGCGCCGCTCCTCCGGAAAAGAGGCGAAAAACGCCTCCTCGAGGCCGGAGGCGTCGGCCGCCGCCTCGCGGCGTGGGGCCTCCGGACGGCGGGCCATCTCGCGCAGAAGCCGAACCAGCGGCTGGAGTGCGCCCGCGCAGAGCGCCCGACCGCCCAGCTCGCAGGTGAAATCGCCGAAGCGCAGCAGAAAAGCCTCGAGTTCCCGCCGGAAATCCTCCGCGGCGCCGTCGCCGGCGTCCAGGCGGGCGGCGAGCTCCGGCCGCTCGCGCAGGATCGCGGCCAGCCGCTCCAGCGCTCGATTCCGCTCAAGGCTCAAGAGTCCCCCCCGGCGCAGCAGGGTCGTGAACTCGTAAGGGTCCGTCGGTTTGAGCCGCTCGTTGTAAACCTCGCCGAAGAGACGCATCCCGTGAGCGAAGGGGATGAACTCGGCGCGGTAGATCTCCTGCCAGCGGCGGTGAATCGTGCGGCGCCGCGCGATCTCGGAGGCGAGCTCGGCATCCGAAAGCCGCGCGAGATCGACGGCGGCGAGCTCGGCCGCGGTGCGCTCGGCTTCGGGAATCCTTTGTCCCTCGATCTTCGCCCGCAGCTCCTGGAGGTTGGCGAAGCTGCGACGCAGCCCCAGGTACCACGAGCGCCCGTCTTGCCCGACGTCGCCGCGGCGCGCCGTGGTCGGCCGCGACTGCAAAAGCAACCACTCCCCCCCGCGGCGGGTCCACTCGAGGTCCTGAGGGGCACCGAAATGCTCCTCGGCGCGCCGCGCGAGCTCGACCACGACGAGCACCTCCGCCGCCGAAAGCGGCGGGGTGTGCGAAAGCGCCTCGGGAAGCTCCTCGAAGCGCGTCCCCCCGGGGTCGGCGACGAGACGCCGGCGGCGCTCCGGGGGAGGCTGATGTTCCAGGATCCGCCGCGCTCCGCGGTCGACGATCCAGCGGTCGGGCGCGACCGTCCCGTCGACCACGGCCTCGTTCAGGCCCCAGGCCGCCTCGACCACGGCCTGCGAGGGGGCGGCCGGGTTCCGGGAAAAGCAGATTCCCGAGACCTCACCGACCGCCATCTCCTGCACGACCACGGCCATGGCGCTCCGTTCCGGGTCGAGCCCGAGTTCGCGGCGGTAGAGGAGGGCCGCATCCGACCACAGGGAGGCCCAGACGAGCCGGATCCGCGCGAGCATCTCCTCGACCCCGGACACCTGCACGAAGGAGGCGTGCAGGCCGGCGAAGGAGGCCTCCGCCGCGTCCTCCTCGAGCGCCGAGGAACGCACGGCGACCGGCCCTTCGCCGAAGCGCCGCGCGAGCCCCTCGCGGAGTCCGGCCGCGAGCTCCGGCGGAAAGGGGTGGCGCAGAAAGAGGCTGCGGATCCGGGTCGCGCAATCCCAGAGCTCCTCCCAGCGCATTTCGGAAAAATCCTTGCGGGCGAGCTCGAGCCGGATGCGCTCGGCGAGGCCGCGGAAAGCGCAAAACCGGCGGTAGGCCTCGGCCGGAAGGCAGAGAAAGTCGGGGACGCGGAAGCCGGCGCGCAGAAGCTCGGCCAGGCGAAGCGCCTTGCCTCCCACGCGGGGCCGATCCCCCGGGCCGATCGCTTGCGGTGCAAGGAGGGGGCGGTTCATGGCTCGAGCGCGATTTCCATCACTTCCTGGAAACGTCGTACGAGGATATAACGTCGGATGCCGACGGCGAAAGCGGCGCAGGTGGGGGCCCGGGCAAACTCCTCGAGCTCGGGGTGCCGGGCGAGGAATCGGGTCAGCGCCTCCTCACGGGCCGTCCCGGAAAGCTCCCGGGCCTCGCCGATCCCGGTCGCGGCCGCGGCGGCGGCGAGATCCGCGGCGCGATTCCGGCTGTCGGCCACGAGCAGTGCCACCCGGGGATCCCGCCTCAGGTTCTCGTACTTGCGGGTCGCGCGCGGGGTGAGGAACAAAAGGGTCGCGAGACTCTCCCCCGGAGCGAAGGCCACGAGGTTCGCGTAGGGCTGACCCTCCCGGCCGGTGGCGAGCACCGCGAAGCGCTCCGATTCGAGCAGCCGCCGCAGGAGCTCGCGGTCCCCGGGGGCATCCCGCGGCGGCGGGAAGCAGGCCGAGGAGCCGTTCACGGGCGTTCCCCGCCGATCAAGGGCAGCTCCTTTTCGACTTCGAAGTAGACCAGGAATTTCGGTTCTCCGTCCTCGTCGTCGGCGTAGCTGCGGCGTTTGATCCGGCGGATCAGCTCGGGGTTCTGCTCTTCGCGGACTTTCTTGAGAAACAGCCGCTTTCCCTGATAGCCCGAGGTGCGCTCGATGAAGAGAAAGGTCGCGTAAGGGTTGGATTGCAGATTGTGGTGGGTGAGGCGGTCGCGCATGATGAAGGCGAGCGTGCCGTCAGGCATGACATGCGGCCGGGCATAGATCGCGGCGTCGACCCGGCCCGCGCCGTCGGCGGTCGCCAGCACGCCGGTTCCCTTGTTTTCCTCGAAGTAGGTCTGCAACGACATGGGGTGATCCTCCCTGAATTTCGATGGGAATTGCAGGATGATAGAGTCGTCCCCGCGGGGATGCAACCCCCCGGGGGCCTTTCTCAGCGCGAGGCACGGTTGGTCAAGAAAACCCCGGCCGTGACCAGGGCCGCCCCGGCGAGAAGCGAGGGGGTGATGGGCTCGGCGAGGAAAAGGGCGGCCAGGAGAACGGCGAACACGGGAACGAAGTTGATGAAGAGACCGGCGCGCACCGGTCCGATGCTGAGGATCCCCTCGGAATACCAGAGAAAGCCGATCGTCGTTCCGCAAAGGCCGAGATAGACGATGCTTCCCCAGGCGGCGGGGGAATACCCCGCCGCGGCGTGCACCCCTTCGACCAGGGCGAAGGGCAAAAGAGCGACTGCCCCGGCGATCGAGCTCCAGGTGACGGCCGCAAGCGGCGAGAGCGTCTCCGTCGCCTGCTTTCCCAGAAGCGTGTAGGCGACCCAGGAGGCGACGCACAGCAGAATGCTCGCCTCTCCCGCCCCGAAGCCGCCGCGCAGGCCGGCGAGGGGATCCCCGCGGGTGATCACGGTCAGGGCACCCAGCACCGAGATCAAAATTCCCGCGATCTTGCCGGCGTTCAGGCGCTCGCCGAAAAAGAGGGCGGCCCCCAGGGCGATGCCGATCGGGTTGTTGGCGATCAGGACGGCGGCGCGGCCGGCCTCGATCCGTTGGAGCCCCAAGAGAAAGAAAACGTTGTAGAGGAAAACGCCCGTCAGCCCCATGAGGAGCACCGGCCGCACGGCCGTCCGACCGCCGGGCGGCCGCAAGCCCTCGCGCCGGCCGAGGACCAAGGCGAGCGAGGCGCCGGCGACGAGAAAGCGCAGGAAAGCTCCGCTGAAGGGGCCGACCTCGACGGCGAGGATCCGTCCGGCGATGAAGGTTCCCCCCCAGAAGAGCGCGGTGAGCAAAAGCTTGATCGTGATCACTTCGGCAAACCTCTCGGCCAGGCCGCGGCTCCCCGCGGCCAACGGCGGGATAGCACGCCTCATCCCGACTGTCCAACGTCGACGGGCCCGCTTGCCGGCCGAGCCTGCCTTGGCTATAAGAGCGTCATCCCCTTTCCCGGAGGCCGCGATGCTCGATTTCCGCTTGAGCCCCGCCCAGGAAGAACTGCGCCGCAAAGCCCGCGAATTCGCCCTGCAGGAAATTCTCCCCGTCGCCTGGGAGTGCGACCGCCGCGGGGAAACCCCGCTCGATCTCCTGCGCCGGGCGCGCGAGGCCGGCTTGATGAACGCCGACATTCCGCGGGAGTACGGCGGCGAGGGGCTGGGGCTGCTCGAAAACGTCCTCATCACCGAGGAGCTCGCCGCCGCCTGCGCGGGGCTGGCGACCTCGATCTTCGACAACTCGCTTGGGATGGAGCCGCTGCGGTTATGCCCAAACGAGCCTCTCAAACGGCGCGTCTTTACCGAACTTCTCTCCGGCTTCAAGCTGATCGCTTTTGCCACCTCCGAGCCGACTGTCGGCTCCGATGTGGCCGGCATCCGCTGCCTTGCCCGCCGCGAGGGGGAGGACTGGGTGCTGAACGGCACCAAGTTCTGGGTGACCAACGGCGGGATCGCCGACTATTTCTCGATTTTCGCGACCCTCGACCCCCAAAGCCGGCACGAGGGGATCTGCGCCTTCCTCGTCGAGCGAACGCAAGCCGGGGTGCGCATCGGCCGGTCGATCCCCAAGCTCGGACAGCGGGGCTCGAACACGGCGGGGGTTCATTTGACGGAGGTGCGGGTCCCGGCCGAAAACGTGCTCGCCCCGCCCGGCGAGGGCTTCGCGCTGGCCATGAAAACCTTCGCCCGCACCCGGCCGGCGATCGGCGCCTTCGCCGTGGGGGCGGCGCGCTCGGCGATGGAGTTCGCCCTCGATTACGCCCGGAAGCGCAAGGCCTTCGGGACCCCGATCGCCGGTTTCCAGGCGATCCAGCACAAGCTCGCCGACATGTTCCAGAAGGTGGAAACCGCAAGGCTCCTCGTCTGGCGTGCGGCCTGGGAGGCCGACCGGGGAGGCGACCCGACGATCGCGGCCTCGATCGCCAAGCTCTATGCGAGCGAGGCCGCTTTCCAGGTCGCCGACGAGGCCCTGCAGATCTTCGGCGGCTACGGCTACACGACGCTTTTTCCGATCGAGAAGATCCTGCGCGACTGCCGTCTCTTTCGCATCTACGAGGGAACCAGCGAAATCCAGCGCCACATCCTCGCCGGCCACGTGCTCGAGGCCTACCGGCCGGTCATGCCCCCCCTCGAGGGTCTCGCCCTTTTCCGGGAGGAGGGGTCTTCGGCCGCTGCGCAGACCCCGGCGCGCCGGGCCTGGCGCTGCCGCATCTGCGGCCACGTGCACCCCGGCGAGGAGCCGCCTGCGGAGTGCCCGGTCTGTTTTTTTCCCGCCGCGGCCTTCCAGCCGGTCGGAAACGGGTAAACCCGGCCGCCGCTCCTCCGTCTAACCGGGGTAGAACCGAAGGACTGAAGGGTCCGAAGTCAGGCGGAGGTGCCGATGAAACGACCGCTTGTCGTCTTTGCCGCCCTGCTGGTGCTCCTGCTCGCCCTGCCGTGGATCGGGCATGCGGGGCACCGTTACAGCCGCACCCATGTCCATCTGGGCTTCTGGTTCGGTCCCGCGGCGGTATGGGCCCCGCCGCCGGTGTGGGTCGCGCCCCCGCCGGTCGTCTATTACGCGCCGCCCCCGAGGCTCTACGCCGTCCCGCCCCCGGTCTATGTCGAGCGCGGCCGGAGCGGCGAAGACTACTGGTACTACTGCGAAAACCCGCGCGGCTTTTTCCCCTATGTCCGCTCCTGCCCCGAAGGGTGGATGCGGGTCGTCCCGGATACGGTTCCGCCGGGCTGGTGAAGAGGCGAGGTGCCCGATGAAACGACCTCTGGGAATCGTGGCGGCGATCACGGCTTGGACGGCGCTGGGGTGTGCGACGATTCCGCCCGGGCCGAGCGTTCTGGTGATGCCGGGAAGCGCCAAGAGCTTCGAGGCCTTTCAGGCCGACGACGCCGTCTGCCGGCAGTGGGCGGAGAGCCGCTCCGGCTGGCGGGCGAACGAGACGGTGAACGAAAACCTGGCCGCCGGGGCCGTAGCCGGAGGTGCTCTGGGTGCGGCCGCCGGCGCCCTGATCGGAGCGGCCTCGGGCAACGCGGCGGCCGGTGCCGCGATCGGCGCGGGCGCGGGTCTGCTCGCCGGCTCGGCCATGGCCCACGACCGGGCTTTCGGCTCCGGCTGGGAGGTGCAGCGCCGCTACGACCAGGCTTACCAGCAGTGCATGTACGCCAAGGGAAACCAGGTCCCCGCGGTCGCCGATCGGCCTGCACCGCGGGCAAGCCGCCTGCCGCCGCCCCCGCCTTACCGTCCGGGCGCGGCCGGTCCCCCCCCGCCGCCTCCCTATCCCGAGGCTTCCTCCCGCGTCTACTGAAACCGGCCCTCGCCTCGGCTTTGGGCGCCCGGGGTCCGCTCAGCTCCCCGGGCCTCGAGGAGCCGGTACATCCGAGTCCTCTGCGAGCGCCGCGAGAACGGCGGCGATCGCCTCGTCGGCCTGTGCGGCCGGAATCCTCGCCGAGGCCGCCGTACGGTGCCCGCCGCCGCCGAAGCGCGTGAGCAGCCTCCCGGCGTGCACGGAACAGCCGCGGTTGACGATGCTGTGGCCGACGTGCAGGGAGACCCGGGAGCGGGTTTCGTCCGCCCAGCGGATCCGCAGGCTGACGACCGCTTCCGGGTAGAGGCAGTAGACGAGGAAGCGGTTTCCGGCGACCGGGGAACCGGCGGCGCGGAAATCGCTCACCGCGACCCGGCCGACTTGCCGGGTGCAGAGGCGAAGCCGCCTTTCGTATTCGCGATTCTCCGCGAGCACCTCGCGGCAGGCCTCCCCGACGAGCGGATCCGCCGCCGCACGGGCGAGGGCCCCCTCGCGAAGCAGCCGTACGAGGTGATTCCAGTAGGACTCCCTTCTGCCCCGCTCGGGAGAGAGCGTCAGGGAAAGGAGCAGCGGAAAGCAGCTTCCGGGATCGCAAATCTCCTGGCAGGAAAGCTCGGCCGCATCGATCCGGTCGGCCCAGGCGACGAGTTCGGCGTAGTCCCGCGAAAAGCGGCCGGCGAAATGGTCGAAGACGTTGCGCGCGGCCGAGGGGCTCAGGCGGAAGAGCCCCGGCGGGGGCGGCTCGATGCGGTTGGTGGCGTGGTGGTCGAACCACAGGCGGCCGGCCGGATGCCAGGGGAGATTGGCGATGACGTCGCCGGGGCGCACGCGGGACGGAGCGGCCGAGACCTCTTCGGGTTCGAGCCAGGCGATCGCCTCCGCCTGCTCGAGGACATCCCCGAGCAGCGCGGCGCAGACGACGCCGTCGAAGTCGGGTCGGGTGACGATGCGCATGGGAAAGACGGGCGGCCCGCCGCGGCGGCCGCCTCCGCTCTCAGCGGCCGCAGACGAGGGCGACCTCGACCCGCAGGTTGCGCGGCAAACGGGCGGCCTGGACGGTAACCCGCGCGGGAGGATCGGCCTCGAAGTAGGAGGCGTAGACGCGGTTGAAGGCCGCGAAATCTTCAAGGTCGCTCAGAAAACAGGTCGCCTGGAGAGCGTCGGCCAGCCGGAAGCCCGCCGCCTCCACGACCGCCTTCAGGTTTTCCATGACCCGACGCGTCTGCTCCTCGATCCCCCCCGCGACCGGCTCTCCGGTCGCGGGGTCGAGGGCGAGCTGCCCGGAGACGAAAAGGAGGTTTCCCAGACGCACGGCCTGGGAATACGGCCCGATCGCCTGCGGCGCACGGGCGGTGGAAACGATCTCCTTCACCGCTCACCTCGCTTTCCGCACCGCCTCGGTCAGCACGGGGGCGAACTCGAGCAGGTCGGCCACCACCCCGACCTGGGCCACCTGGAAGATGGGCGCCTTGGGGTTCTTGTTCACGGCCACGATGAAGGGATTGCCCTTGATGCCGCCCAGGTGCTGGAAGGAGCCGCTGATCCCGAGGGCGAGATAGACCTTGGGCTTCACCGTCTTGCCCGAAGTGCCCACCTGTCGGCTCTTGTCGAGCCATTTGGCGTCCACGACCGGCCGCGAGCAGGAAACCACCGCCCCCAGAGCCTCGGCGAGCTCCTCGGCCACGGGCAGGTTCTCCTTGTCGCCGATGCCGCGGCCGACCGAGACGAGCACCTCCTCCTTGGTGATGTCGACATCGCCCACCTCGGCGGCGACGACCTCGAGGAAACGCCGCCGGGCGGCGATCCCCTGGACGTCGCCGGAGCGGTCGACCACCCGGCCCGCCGCGGACAGCTCGCCGGCCGCCGGAAAGCAGCCGGAGCGCAGCGTGACCACGGCACCGCCCGCAAGGTCGCAGGCGACGTGCGTGCTCACCTGGCCGTTGAACTCCTGGCGGACCGCGCGCAGCTGCGTCCCCTCGAGCCCTTCGAAGGCGACGACGTCCGGCAGATAGGCGGCGTCGAGTTTGACCGCAAGCCCCGGGGCGAGGTCCATGGCGAGCGTGTTGTGGGTGAACAACACGACCGCCCCGCGCGGGAGCACGCGGGCGAGCAGCGGCCGCAGGATCTCGGCGTTCGGATAGGCGAGATCCGCGTGGGCGAACTTCCAGACCTCGGGGAAAAAGCGGGTCGCTTCGGCCGCCGCCGCCTCGAGGCCCTCGGCGGCGCCGGTGACGAGCGCGGTGACGGGGACGCCGGGAAAGAGCCGTTCCGCGGCTGCGGCCAGCTCGGGGGCCGTGTCGTCGATGCGGGAATTCGCGTGCGGGATGAAGGCGAAGAGCTGCGCTGCCATCACTTGAGCCCTCCTTTGGCTTTCAGCAGATCGACCAGCCGGGCGGCGATTTCCTCGGGGCTGCCCTGCAGGATCTCGGCTCCGGCGCCGGCGGGCGGCACGAAATAGTCGAGTTTGCGCACCCGGCAGGCCGCGCGGCCGACCCGCGAGGGATCGAGCCCCAGATCGGCGGCGCCGAGCACGGGGATCTCGACCGAGGCCACCTTGCGGATGCCGCGGATCCCGACGTAGCGCGGCTCGTTGATCCCGGTCTGGATCGAGAGCACGCAGGGAAGGTCGATCTCGCTGCGTTCCTGGTTTCCGCCCTCGATTTCCCGGCCGATGCGGAGCTTTTTCCCCTCCAGGACCTCGATGTGATTGACCAGCGAGGCGTAGGGCCAGTCGAGCAGCGCGGCGAGCATGCCGCCCACCTGCCCGGCGCCGTCGTCGGCCTGGGCGCCGCAGAGGACGAGGTCGTAGGCGCCGCGCGCGACGGCGGCCTTGAGGATTTCGGCGATCCCGCGGCCGTCGGAGCCTTCGAAGGCGGCGTCGGTCAACATCAGCCCCTGCTGGGCGCCCATCGCCATCTCGCGCCTTACGACCTCTTCGGCGTCGGCGTCGCCGACGGTCGCCACCGTCACCGAGCCCCCGGTCCGCTCGGCGATCTGGATCGCCTCCTCGACCGCATAGTTGTCCCACTCGTTCACCGAGTAGACCAGATCCTCCCTGCGGATGTCGGTCCCGTCCGGTCGGACTTCGATCTCGTTTTCGGCCGTGTCCGGGACCCGCTTGACGCACACCAGAATGTTCATGCCGTGCCTCCCTGTCCGTTCGCCGTGCTTCGTTCGTCCGCGCGCGCCAGGCGCCGGTCGACAAGTTCGCAGAGATCGACCGCCTCGAGTTGCCCCTCCAGGCCGGCCACCTTGATCGCATCCTCCAGGTTCACGAGGCAGAAGGGGCAGGCGGCGACGATCAGCTCGGCGCCCGCCGCCTGGGCCATCTTCACGCGCACGACCCCCATGCGCATCTCCTCCTCGGGTTCGTAGAAGAGCATCAGGCCCCCGCCGCCGCAGCAGAAGGAGCGGTCGCGGCAGTCGCCCTCCATCTCGACGCGGCGCAGTCCGGGAAGAAGGTCGATCACCTGCCGCGGGGGATCGTAGAGACGGTTGTGGCGTCCGAGGTAGCAGGGGTCGTGGTAGACGCAGGTGCGCACTGCGTCCGCCGCGGGGGCAAGCGCAAGCCGTCCCGCACGCAGCGCCTCCAGGATCACCTCGCTGGCGTGACGCACCGGCGGCAGATCGCGGTAGTCCTTGCGCAACGCATTGTAGGCGTGGGGGTCGGTCGTCACGATCCAGCGCGCGCCCGTCGCCCGGATGGCCTCGGTGTTGTGCTCCTTCAGGCTCTGGAAGAGCATCTCCTCGCCGAAGCGGCGCACCTCGTGGCCGGAGTCCTTCTCGTCCTGGCCGAGAATGCCGAAGTCCACCCCCGCGGCGCAGAAGACCCGCGCCGCGGCTTGGGCGATCTTCTGCATGCGGTCGTCGTAGGAAGTGATGCTGTCGACGAAGTAAAGCGCCTCGGCCGCTTCGCCCCGCTCGAAGCGCTTCACGCGGCACCCCCCGCCTACGCCGAGCGCCCAGTCGCCGCGCTTCTTCTCCATTTTCCCCCAGGGATTGCCGCGCTTTTCGATCGCCGCGAGCGGCTTCTGCAGGGACTGCGGCACGAGCCCGTCGTCCACCATGCCGCGCCGCAGATCGACCATCTTGTCGATGTACTCGATGCCGAGCGGGCACTCCTCCTCGCAGGCCCCGCAGGTCGTGCAGGACCAGATTTCGTCCTCGGCGTAGATCCCGCCGATCAGCGGCGCGGGCTCCGCGGCGATCGGGCCGCGCACGGGGTAGCGCCGGAAGCAAAGATCGCGCGCCTTGATCGAGATGAAGCGCGGCGAGAGCGGGCGTCCGACGCGGTTGGCGGGGCAGCGGTCCGAGCAGCGGCCGCAGTCGGCGCAGGAGTAAAAATCGAGCATGTGCTTCCAGGTGAAATCCTCGAAGCGCTTGACCCCGAAGGATTCGAGCCGGTCGAGCCCCTCGTCGTCCACTCCGTGGCGGACGGGTTTCACCGTGCCGGGGTCGAGCCGCATGAAGAACACGTTGAAGAGCGAGGTGACGACGTGGAAGTGCTTGCCGAAGGGGAGAAAACAGAGAAAGAAGAAAAAGGTGAGGTCGTGGACGGCGTAGGCGGCGAGATGAATCGCCTGCAGCGCCTCACGCGGGGCGGAGGAAAGCAGCCGCACGAAGGCCCAGGGGAGGGTCAGGGGAAGCAGGCCGTGTGCTTCCCGGCCGAGCTGCCGCTCGGCGGCGAGAAGGCTCGCCTCGAAGAGGCCCTCGCTCAGGAGCAAGGTGGCGATCAGCCCGAGGACGAAAATCGCCTCGGGGGTGTGGTCCTTGCCGTAGCGGGCGGGAACGGCGTAGCGCGCGGGCCGGAAGACGAGCCGGCGCACGGCGAGGATCCCCACGGCGACGAAGACGGCCGCGGCGGCGATGTCTTTCAGGGCCCGATAGGCCGCGCCGACCCCGCCCCCGAACCCGGGCAACACGAAATCCTCCACGAAGCCGAGCACGACGAGCTCCAAGGAACGCGCCCCCAGGATGAGAAAACCGAAGAAGACGACGATGTGGAGCACGCCGGCCAGGAAATAGCGCGGCTGGCGCGCCTGGGCGAGCCAGAGGCGGAAGACGGCCGCGAGACGTTCCCCCCAGCGGTTGAAGCGGTCATCGGGAGCGGCGCGCCGCAAGGGCTCGAGCCGGCGACGGAGGATCCAGGCGAAGAGGCCGACGCCGACAAGGGGGATCAAAAGGAAGAGCAGGCGGGCGGGGATGCCCGCCAGCGTGGCGGCCGCGGGAGGAACGAGAACCGGTTCCATGCATCTCCTTTGCCGGGGCCGGCCGGCCCCGGGCTCGGATTGTCGCGGGCGGCCGGCGCCGGGCTTCCGGCTGGGGAAGCCGATCGGCGTCCGCCCGCGGGTCGAGGTGCTCCTATACCACGGTCGCCGCGGACGGACAACGGCCGCCCGCGCGCGCCTCATTTGCCGCCGAAGGACTCCTCGGCCGTCTCCACGGCCGCCGGGTCGGCGGCCAGGATCGCCTGCATGCGGCCGAGGCTGACGGGGATTTCGTTGGCCAGAAACCACCGGGCGCTCTGGATCTGCCCCTCGTAGAAGAGGGCCTCCTTGTCGTGCGCGCCGGCCTCGAGCTTCTCCGCCGCAAGCGCCGCGCGCCACAGGAGCATCCATCCCAGGAGCACGTCGCCGCAGACCGTGAGGAAGGGGTGCGCGTAGGCGAAGGCGACCAGGACCTTCTCCGAGAGCGCCGCCGCCCCGAGGTGCATCGCCACCTCGCCCAGTTTGCCGAGCGCCGACTCGAGGGGGGCGGCGAGCGCGGCGGTGCGCGGCCGGCGGCGGGCGAGTGCGAGCGTCTTCTGGATCTCGGCCAAGAGATCCATCATCGGCTTTCCGCCGTTCAGTCCGAGCTTGCGGCCGAGGAGATCCATCGCCTGGATGCCGTTGGTTCCCTCGTAAATCGGCGTGATGCGGCAGTCGCGCAGCAGCTGCTCCATGGGGTACTCGCGGATGTAGCCGTATCCCCCGTAGACCTGGATGCCGAGGTTGCAGACCTCGCAGGCGCGCTCGGTCACGTAGGCCTTGGCGATGGGGATGAGGAAATCGATCATCCCCTGGTAGCCCCGGCGGCGCTCCTCGTCGGCGGCGAGCGTCTTCAAATCCTCCAGGTGCCCGATGTAGTAGAGCAGACTTCTCATGCCCTCGACGTACGCCTTCATCGTGATCAGCATGCGGCGCACGTCGGGGTGCTGGATGATCGGGACCGAAGGGGCGGCCTTGTCCAGGGCCTTCAGCAGGTGGCGGCCCTGGATGCGCTCCCGGGCGTAGTTCACGGCGTAGAGGTAGGCCGTGCTCGCGCAGGCGAGCCCCTGGGAGCCGACCAGCAGGCGCGCCTCGTTCATCATGAGAAACATGGTGCGCATGCCCTTGTTTTCCTCGCCGAGGAGCAGCCCGCGGCAGGCCCCGCGGCTGCCCAGGGCCATGGCGCAGGTGGCGTTGCCGTGAATCCCCATTTTCTCCTCGATCCCGGTGCAGACGATGTCGTTCGGCTCGCCCAGGCTTCCGTCGGGGTGGACCCAGATCTTGGGGACGAGGAACAGCGAAATCCCCGCCGTGCCCGCCGGGGCTCCCTCGATGCGCGCCAGCACGGGGTGGATGATGTTCTCGGCGAGATCGTGCTCACCCGAGGAGATGAAGATCTTGTTTCCGGTCAGGGCGTAGGTCCCGTCCGAGCGCCGCACGGCCGAGGTGGTCAGCGCCCCCACATCGGAGCCCGCCTCGGGCTCGGTGAGGAGCATCGTTCCGGTCCAGCGGCCGCTGAACATGTTCTTGAGGAACATCCGTTTCTGCTCCGGAGTTCCGAAGCGTTCGATCAGCTTGCCCGCGCCGTGGGTGAGCCCGGCGTACATCATGAAGGCGAAGTTCGCCCCGTTCAGATAATCGGTCGCGGCCATGGCGACCGTGTGCGGCATGCCCTGGCCGCCCCATTCGGGGTCCTCGGTCATGGCGATCCAGTCGCCTTCCCGCAGCGCGCGCCAGGCCTTGTGAAAGGACTCGGGCACGCTCACGCGGCCGGCGTCGAAACGCGCGCCGATGCGGTCGCCGTCCTTCTGCGTGGGCAGAATCTCCTTGAGGGCGAGATTGCGCACCTCGGCCACGACGAGATCGACCGTCTTGCGGTTGAAATCGGCGAAACGCTCGTGCTGCGCGAGCTCCGCCACGCGCAGCTGTTCGTGGAGTACGAAATCGACATCCCGGCGATCGGCGATCGATTGCGCCATGCCTCAGCCCTCCTCGGTTTGCGGTGTCGTGGGCGGTTGCGCCTCCGCGGCGGACGGGCTCTGGGCGATCCCGTACAGGAAGAGATCGACCAGGGGGTCCGCCATAGAGACCAGATCGTAGGGTCGGCCCGAGCGCAGCCAGGAGCTGATCGTCTCCTGCACCGCGCCCAGGATCAGGCGTTTGACGAGTCCGGCGTAGAGATTGCGGCGGAAAAGCCCCTCCTCCTGGCCTTGCTCGATGATTTCGGCGAGAATGTCCTGGTAGGTCTTCGCCATGGCGCGGATCTGCTCCTCGGCGAGACGGCTGCTCTGGTGGGTTTCGGTCTCGTAGACCACGGCCATGTCCGGGTCACGGTGGAATTCCTCGAGATGCGCTCGGATGAGCAGCCGCAGCTTTTCGAGGCCGTTTCCGCCGCGGGCCGTCTCGCGGCGGAAACGGGCGAAGACCTGGCCGGCGCGCACGGCGAAAAACTGGATCAGGATATCGTCTTTATTTCGGAAATAGTTGTAAATCGTTCCGTCGGCGACCCCGGCTTCGCGCGCCACCTGGGCCACCGTCGACTGGTGGAAGCCCTGGCGGGCGAAGACCCGCACCGCCGCCTGCAGAATGCGTTGGATCTTGGCGGCGCGATCTTCAGAATCGGAAGTGGTCATGGTGGTCAAGCTTTATATGAATGATTGTTCATTCACTTATACGGGCCGAGGCGTAATGTCAATCAAAAAAAGTATTTCAATTTAATAGGTCTTATGGATTCGAGATGAAAATTACGCCGGATAAGAGGCATGAATAAATATTCATTCCGAAGGTAAAAAAACCGGCGGCCGAAGCCGCCGGAAAGCTCGCGTGCGGTTGCCGTCCCCGGAAGCCGGGAATCAGTTCACCACGGGGCGCGGCAGCATCCCCGCCCGTTCGGCGATCTCGGGCACGCGGTGCTCCCACTCGATCGCCATCAGATGGATGCCATGCACGCCCTTCATCTCTTTGAGCTCGGCGATCTGCTCGAGGGCGATCCGGATCCCCTCCTCGGCCTGTTTGTCGCGGGCGACCCCTTGGAGGCGGGTGATGATCTCGTCGGGGACGTCCATTCCGGGCACCTTGGTCTTCATGTATTTGGCCATACCGAGGCTCTTCATCGGCGTGATGCCGGCCAGGATGAAGACCTTTTCGGTCAGCCCCTCCTCGTTCGCCAGCCGGATGAACTCGCGGAACTTGGCCATGTTGTAGATGCACTGCGTCTGGATGAAGTCGACCCCGGCCTCCACTTTCTTCGCCAACCGCTGCACGCGCCATTCGAAGGGGTCGGCGAAGGGATTCGCCGCCGCCCCGATGAAGATCGAGGGCCGCCCGTCCACCTCGGCGCCGCCCTGAAATTTGCCCTCGTCGCGCAGCTGCTTCACCATGCGGATAAGCTGGATGGAGTCGAGATCGAAGACCCCCTTCGCCGTCGGGTGATCGCCGAAAAGGCAGTGGTCGCCCGAGAGGCAGAGCATGTTGCGGATGCCCAGCGCCGAGGCCCCGAGAATGTCGGCCTGCATGGCGAGGCGGTTGCGGTCGCGGCAGACCATCTGATAGTTGGGCTCGATCCCCTCCTGGATCAGGATGAGCGAAGCCGCCCAGCTCGCCATGCGCACGACCGCGGTCTGGTTGTCGGTGATGTTCACCGCGTCGACCCGGCCCTTGAGGTGAGCGGCCTTCTTGCGCACTTCCTCGGCATGCGCGCCGCGGGGGGGTCCGAGCTCGCCGGTGAACGCGAAATGCCCCGCACGCAGGATTTTCTCCAGGTTGCTGCCCGATTTCATCATGGGTCTCACCCCTCGGTCGAATGCGGTATTCGAAGCGAGCCGACGGCGGCGGCTCAGGACTTGGCCTTCTCCGGTTTGCGGTAGCCCGGCTGGAGCAAGGTCCGCGGCACGGTGTCCCTCCACTCCTGGACCGGCGTGATGGCGCGGATGCGCTCGAGCCTCCCTTGCCCCTTGAGCCGCTCGTAGATCGCATACCAGGCGCAGGGCTGCTCGGGGTCGATCTCGCAGAAGCCGCGGTTCGTTCCGCCGCAGGGGCCGTTGTAGAGCCCTTTGGCGCACAGGGTCACGGGGCAGATGCCCCCCGTGCGGTCCAGCACACAGCGGCCGCAGGAGCGGCAGCGCTCCTCGTACCAGCCGACATCCTGGTTGACCGCCAGGCCACAGGTGTCCACCCCGGGGTAGACCGGGATCGTGGGAAAGCGCTCGGCGAGGAACTGGATCCCCACGCCGCAGGCGAGCGAGACGATCGCCTCATAAGAGGCCGCCCGGTCGTCGAGCTGCGCGAGGTACTCGCGGTCGCACTGGCGCTCGAGCGTCGTCTGGCCGAGCTCGATCGGTTGGTTCTTGAGCCTCCGGGCCATGTCGATCTCGGCAGCCAGCACCGCGACCTCCTTCTCGCCGCCCGCAAGGCAGACGGCGACACAGGTCCCGCATCCGGCGATCAGCACCTTGCGGTGCCCCGCGATCATCTGGAGAATCTCCTCGAACGGTTTGCGCTTGGCAACGATCATCGCTTTTCCCTCCCGCGGCCTCCCCCGGAGGCGGAGGGCCGCCTTGATCTCCGCGCCTCAGGCGGCCTCCTCGAGCCGGATCGAGGGTTTCGAGTGCTTGAGCGGGTTTGGGCCGAGCCGGCGGATCAATTCGGTCATCTCCCGCGCGTAGGCGACGAAAGTGGGCGCCTCCCCCGAGGAGAGGTTGTACATCCGCACCCGGTCCGGCTCAAGGCCGATCTCCTGCAGGATCTCGCGCACGCGCTCGACCCGTTCGCGGCAGCGCAGATTGCCCTGGTTGTAGTGGCAGGTGCCCTCGAGGCAGCCGACACAGTAGACCCCGTCGGCCCCCCGCTGGATCGCCTGGAGCAAGTGCATCACGTCCACCTTGCCCGTACAAGGAACGAGGATGATCTTCACGTTCGCCGGATAGCTCAGTCGCATGGAACCTGCCAGGTCCGCGGCCGAGTAGCCTCAGTATTCGCAACAGAAGGCGATGATCGTGGGTTCGAACTCGGGCATCAGGCCACCTCCTCGCTCAAGAGCGCCTCGATCTTGCAGACGATCTGTTCATCCTCGTAGTAGCTCAGGCGGATCGTCTGACGCGGGCAAACCGCCGTGCAGACACCGCAGCCGCGGCAGAGGGCCTCGTTGATCTCGACGAGGCGGCTTTGCTCGTTGAACTGCGGCACGCCGAAGGGGCAGGAGCGCACACAGGTCAGGCACTTGACACAGTGCTCGGGGTCGAGCTTGGCGGTGATCGCCGAAAGCCGGATCGCGTCGCGGCAGAGAAGCGTCGCCGCACGCGCCGCGGCCGCCTGCGCCTGAGCGATCGTCTCCGAGATGAGCTTCGGCCCGTGGGCCGTGCCGCAGACGTAGACCCCTTCGCCCGGCATGTCCACGGGCCGCAGCTTCACGTGGGCCTCGATGAAAAAGCCCTCCGGATTGCGGTTCACCTTCATGAGCGCGCTCAGCTCGGCGGTGTCCGCGGCGACGACCCCCGCGCTCAGCACCAAGCGGTCGGCGGAGATCTCGAGGTCCCGCTGCAGGATGGGATCGCGGACCCGGACGCGGACGGCCTCCGGGCCGAAGTCGACCTGCGGGGCGGCCTCGGGCTCGAAGCGGATGAAGATCACGCCGCGGCGGCGGGCCTCGGTGTAGTGGTCCTCGAGCAGGCCGTAAGTGCGCATGTCGCGGTAGAGGATGTAGACCTGACTGTCGGGGGAGATCTCCTTCAGGGCGAGCGCGTTCTTGACCGCGCTCTGGCAGCAGACCCGCGAGCAGTTTTCGTTTTTCTCGTTGCGCGAGCCCACGCACTGGATCATGGCCACGGTCTGCAGTCCCGCCGTCTCCCCGCGGGCCAGGGCGTCGCCGAACTCGACCTGGGTGCAAACGCGCGGATCTTCGCCGTAGCCGAACTCCGAGGGCCGGTACTCGAGGGCCCCGGTGGCGAGGATCAGCGCCCCGTGAGGGATCTTCTCCGCAGCCCCTTCCGGTCCGGCGACGACGGTGGTCTGAAAGTTCCCCTTGAAACCCTCGAAGCCCGTGATGCGGGCGGAGGTGAGGACGCGGATGCGCGGGTTGTCGCGCACGCGGCCGATCAGCTCGCGGAGATAGGCCGGGATGTCCGCCCCTTCGATCGTGTGATGGAGCCTTCGCGCGAAGCCGCCGAGCTCGGCCTCCCGCTCTACGATCACCGCCGGGAACCCCTGGTCGGCGAGCGACAGGGCCGCGTTCATCCCCGCGATCCCGCCGCCCACGACGAGGGCCTGCTTGTGGATGGGGACGGTCTTGCTCTCCAGGCGCCGCAGCGCCGCGGCCCGCGCGACCGACATGCGGACCAGCTCTTTCGCCTTGCGCGTCGCCGCCTCGCGGTCGTCGGCATGGACCCAGGAATCCTGGTTGCGGATGTTCGCCATCTCGAAGAGGTAGCGGTTCAGGCCGCAGGCCTCGAGCGTCTCCATGAACATCGGCGCGTGGGTCTTGGGGCTGCAAGAGGCGACCACGACGCGGTTCAGACCCTGCTCGCGGATCTTCTCCTTGATCTTCTCCTGGGTGTCCTGGCTGCAGGTGAAGAGGTTTTCGTCGGCGAAGGCGACGTAGGGGAGCTTCTCCGCATAGGCGCGCACGGCCGGGACGTCGACGACGCCGCCGATGTTGATCCCGCAGTTGCAGACGAAGACCCCGATCCGCGGCTCCTGCCCCGCGATGTCGATCTCCTCGGGCAGCTCGAGGCGTACGATGTCGCGGCCGCGGGCTGCGGCGAGGTCCGCCGCCGCGGCCGCCGCCGCCGCACTGGCCTCGGTGACCGAACCGGGGATGTCTTTGGGCCCCTGGAAGGCGCCGCAGACGTAGACGCCCGGCCGCGAGGTCGAAACCGGCGCAAAGGGGTCGGTCGCCGCAAACCGCGAAGGCAGCCGCCGCACCCCGAGCCTCTCGCACAGCGCCTCGGTCGCCGGCGGCACCTGCAGGCCGACCGAGAGCACGACGAGGTCGTATTCCTCGATCTGCAGCCCCCCCGATTCGTCCACGTAACGCAGCGAAAGATTGCCCGTCTCCGGCAGGACGTCGACCGAGTGCACGCGCGAGCGCACGAAACGGATGCCGGCGCGGATGGCCCGGTTGTAGTATTTCTCGTAGTCCTTGCCGAAGCTGCGGATGTCCATGTTGAAGATCGTGCACTCGAGCTCGCCGTGCGCGTGCTCCTTGGCGATCATCGCATCCTTCATCGCGTACATGCAGCAGACCGAGGAGCAGTAGGAATTGCCGCACTGGTTGTTGTCGCGGGAGCCGATGCACTGCAGCCAGGCGATGCGCTTGGGCTCCCGGCCGTCGGAGAGCCGCTGGAGATGCCCCTGGGTGGGGCCCGTGGCCGAGAGGATGCGCTCGAATTCGAGACTGGTGAGCACGTTGGGACTGCTGCGGTAGCGGTAGATGTTCTCGAGGCGCGAGGGATCGAAGGGCTCGCAGCCCGGCGCCAGGATCACCGCGCCGACCGGAAGTTCCAGCGTCTCCTCCTGTTGGCTGTGGTCGACGGCTTGGGCGAGGCAGGCTTGGACGCACCGGTAGCACTCCGAGCAGATGCCGCAGCGCAGGCAGCGCGAGGCCTCGGCGCGCGCCTCGGCCTCGTCGTAGCCGTAGGAGACCTCCAGAAAATTGCACTCCCGCGCCGCAGGCTCCAGACACCGCACCGGCACCCGCCGCCGCCGCGGCTCCTCGATCCCCTCCGGCCGCACCCCCTCCCAGCGCCGCGGCCGCCCCGCACGCAAATCCCGCCCGTTCAAATACCGATGAATGCTCTCCGCCGCCTCCTTGCCGCAGGCCACCGCCTCCACCACCGACTTCGGCCCGTAGAGCGCATCGCCCCCCGCAAACACCCAGCCCAGCGGCGTCTGCAACGTCACCGGGTCCGCCTCCAGCCCCGGACCCCGAAGCGGCACCCCCGCCTCCGCCAAGCCCCCCCGCTCCAGACTCTGCCCAATCGCCAAAATCACCGTGTCGGCAAACATCGCCTGACAGGAAGACTCGTCAAAACGCGGATTAAACCGCCCCGCCTCGTCAAACACCGCCGTGCACGACTTGAACTCGATCCCCGACACCCGCCGCGAAGCATCGATGAAAAACGCCTTCGGCCCCAAACTGTTCACAATGCGAATGTCGCTCTCCAACGCCTCCTGAATCTCCTGCGCCCAGGCCGGCATCTCCTCCCGCCGCTCCAAACACACCATCGTCACCGACTGCGCCCCCAGCCGCTTCGCCGTCAACGCCACATCCACCGCCACATTGCCCCCCCCCACCACCAACACCTCGCGGCCGATCTCGACCGGCTCCCCCAAAGCCACCCGCCGCAGGAAATCCACCCCCTGCCACACCCCCGCCGCCTCCTCGTTGTCCACCCCCAGCCGACGACCCCCGTGCAGCCCCACCGCCACAAACACCGCCCCGTACCCCTCCGCCTGCAGACCCTCCAGGCTCACCTCCCGCCCCAACGCCACCCCCGGGCGAATCTCCACCCCCA
>CALIUY010000008.1 GCA_938048455.1 uncultured Desulfobacterales bacterium
TCGGCGCCGCCCCCATCGCCGAGGCCCTCCGCGGCGGCGCGGACGTCGTCGTCACCGGCCGCGTCGCCGACCCCTCGCTTTTTCTCGCGCCGCTTCTTTTCGAGTTCGGCTGGCGCGACGACCAGTGGGATCTCCTCGGCCGCGGCACGGTCATGGGTCACCTCCTCGAGTGCGCGGGCCAGGTGACCGGCGGCTACTTCGCCGACCCCGGCTTCAAGGATGTCCCCGATCTTGCGCGCCTGGGCTTTCCCATCGCCGAGGTCGCCGAAGACGGCTCCTTCGTCGTCACCAAGGTGCCCGGCTCCGGGGGCGCGGTCACGCTGGCAACCTGCAAGGAGCAGCTCCTCTACGAGATCCACGACCCCTCCGCCTACACCACCCCCGATGTCGTGGCCGACTTCACCTCCGTCCGATTCACGGAGCTCGGCAAGGACCGAGTGCAGGTCACGGGCGGCCGTGGCCGGCCGCGTACGGAAAGCCTCAAAGTCTCGATCGGCTACGTGGACAGCTGGGTCGGCGAGGGGCAGATCAGCTACGGCGGTTTAGGAGCGTTGGAACGCGGCCGACTTGCATTAGAGATCGTCATCGAGCGCCTGAAAATCCTCGGAGTCTCTTACGAAGAGATCCGATGCGATTTGATCGGTCTCAACTCCCTTCACGGCGGGAAGCTCTCCTCTGGGCATGAACCTTACGAGGTGAGGGCACGCGTTGCCGCTCGCACCCGGAGCCGGGAGGAGGCTCTCCGCATCGGAAATGAGGTGGAAGCCCTTTACACCAACGGTCCTGCTGGCGGAGCCGGTGCTTGGAAATCCGCCCGCGAAGTCGTGACTATTGTTTCGACTCTCATACCCCGTAGGCTCGTTCAACCCCAGATCCATTGGGAGGTTACCTGAAATGAAACTCCGTGAGATCGCCCACTCCCGCACCGGAGACAAAGGCAATACGGCGAACATCTCGGTCATCGCTTACGAGCTGGAGGATTACCCGCACCTTGCACGCCATGTCACAGCCGAGCGCGTAAAGGCGTTCTTTTCCGATATCGTCCGGGGCGAAGTTATCCGATATGAGCTTCCGAACCTCGGTGCCCTTAACTTCGTCCTTCATGAGGCTTTATGCGGCGGCGTTACTCGCACTCTTGCCCTCGATCTCCACGGAAAATCGCTCAGCTCCGCGATCCTGGCCATGGATATCCCTGATCGCTGATGGCGAACCGCCCTCTCGGATCGTCCTTTAGCTTAGCCTTGACCCTTAAAGTGATATAAAAATGGACGTCCCTAGTCTGCGTGTCCATGATGCTCTCCTACCGATGGTGATGGATCTCAACGCGGACTGCCGAGGATGCTGCGGCCATCCGGAACTTGCTGACCCGCCTGCCGCGAAGGCTGTTTCGTAATTTCCGACCGAACCCGCGCGTTGGCGACCCCGTGGGCTTTCAGCGCCAAGCTTCCGCACGGTTCCCCCTTTCGCCCAGGCCCGATGGATTTAGATTTTAATAAATTGATTTCACTGGTTAATATCAATATCTGATCTCAGCCACGGATTAAAACCCGAAAGGGAGATGGGCTTGACGCGGCATTATCATTACACTATTATATGAAATCGTTTTAAACTGGAAGCCCATGGCCTCTAACGAAAGACTCGATCCGCCCGCTTGTTCCATCAAGCCTTCCCTGGAGGATCGCGAGCTGATCACATCCACTCAAGCCGAGGAACTCGTAGCCTTGTTCAAAGTTCTATCCAACGACACGAGGCTGCGCCTGCTTCACGCCTTGGCACGTTCGGGAGAGCTTTGCGTGATGGAGCTTGCGGCCGCCGTGGGGATGAAACCGCAGGCGGTTTCTAACCAGCTGCAACGCCTGGCCGACCGCGGCATCCTCCGGGCCGCGCGGTGCGGCAACAACATGCACTATCGGATCGTCGACCCCTGCGTGCTTCGATTGCTTGAACTCGGCTTGTGCCTCGTCGAGGAGGCTCAAGAGCGATCCGACGGTTGACCAGAAGAGATCGTCGAAAGGAAGAAGCAAGGAGGACCCATCATGAAGAACAAAGACAGCGAAGCCAAACCGGCCAAAAGAGGTTTTTGGACCCTCATCAAGGAATCGATGAACAAGGCCAGCAGCGGGTGCGGACCCGGTTGTGGCTGCCATGTCGCGAATGTGGAGATCAAAAACCGGAAGAACGATGCGCCGGCGGATTCGGGAAAGGACAACAAGCAGTCATGAGGACTCAAGGGCAGGTTTCACATAACCTCCAACAATTCTTGATCTTTGCCATTGCTCCGGCCCTGGTCGGAGCCTTGACGCTGGCCTCGTGGCTCATCGGCCGGTGGCAGATCGGGCCGTGGCTCAATCTGGGGCCCATGCCGCTCGGCCCGAAAACCCTCGCGGCGGGGCTTGCGCTCGTCGCCGTCCTTTTCGGAGGATGGCAGCGGTTTCTGGCGGGCCTCCGCGATATCGCCAACCGCAGAATCACGGTCAACGTCTTCGTGACCGTGGCGATTTTCGTCACCATCGCCACCGGCGAGTTTTTGCCCGCGGCGGTGATCATCCTGATCATGGCCGTGGTCGGGGCGCTGGAGTCCTATACGATCGAAAAAACGCGCCGCAGCATCCGCGGGCTGCTCGATCTCACCCCGCCGATGGCCAACGTGCGGCGGGGCGATGAAGAGGTCTCGGTTGCCGTCTCCGAGCTTCAAATCGGGGATATCGTGGTCGTGCGGCCCGGGGAGCGTATTCCGGTGGACGGTGTGGTGACCGCAGGCGCCGCCGCGGTCAATCAGGCCCCCATCACCGGCGAATCCATGCCCGTGGAAAAGCTCAAGGGCCACGAGGTGTATGCCGGCACTTTAAACGAGGACGGCCGCCTTGAGATCCGAACCGCCAAGATCGGCGCGGATACCACCCTGGCCCGCATCGTCCACCTGGTCGAGGAGGCCCAGGAATCCAGAGCCCCCATCCAGGGGGTGGCCGACCGCTTCACCGTGTGGTTCCTTCCCACGGTCCTCGTGCTGGCGGTGATCGGGTATCTGACTTCGGGGGATGTGAAGGTGGCCGTCGCCGTTTTGCTGGTGGCCTGCCCGTGCGCCTTCGCCATCGCGACCCCCTCCGCCGTGGCCGCCGGCATCGCCAACATGGCTCGGCGGGCGGTGCTCATCAAGGGGGGCATTTTCTTCGAGATCGCGGGCAAGATCGACTCCCTGGTCGTGGACAAAACCGGCACCCTCACCCTGGGCCGCCCGAAGGTCATGGAGGTGATCGGTCTCGACGGCGTGCCACAGGATGAAGTGCTCCGATTGGCCGCCGTCGCCGAAAAATATTCCGAGCATCCTCTGGCCAAGGCGGTCATGGCGCTTGCCGGGGAAAGGGCGCTTGAGGTTCCCGATCCCGATCGATTCCGGATCGAGGTCGGAAAGGGGGTCGTGTCTTCCCTCAACGGGCAAGAAATCGTGGTCGGAAGAGAGGCGTTTCTCAAGGAACAGGGGATCCTCCTTCCGGCCCGCATCGCGCAGGCGGCCGCGGAGCAAACCGATCTCGGCAGAACCGCGATCCTGGTCGCCCGAAACGGCGAGGCCGTCGGCCTTCTGGCCATCGCCGATGAAATCCGGCCCGAGACGGCCGGGGCCATCGCCGCATTGAAATCCCTGGGCGTCGGCGAGCTCACCATGTTGACCGGCGACAACCCCAAGATCGCCCAGGCGGTCGCCTCCCGGATCGGCGTGGATGGCTTCCGGGCCGGGCTCCTGCCCGAAGACAAGCAATCGGCCATCAAGGAGATGAAAAGCAACGGCCGGATCGTCGCCATGGTCGGCGACGGCATCAACGACGCGCCCGCCCTGGCGCTCGCCGATGTCGGCATCGTCATGGGCGGAACCGGCGCCGATGTCGCCGTCGAGGCGGCCGATGTCACCCTGATGGACGGCAACCTCTCGCGGCTGGTCGAATTCGTGCAGATGTCGCGCAAGGTCCTGCGGCGGATCAAGCTCAACATCTTTTTTTCCATCGTCTACAACGTCATCGGTCTTGGTCTTTCCCTGCTCGGCCAGCTCACCCCGATCATGGCCGTGGTTTTCCAGGAACTGGG
>CALIUY010000009.1 GCA_938048455.1 uncultured Desulfobacterales bacterium
TGGGGGTGGAGATTCGCCCGGGGGTGGCGTTGGGGCGGGAGGTGAGCCTGGAGGGTCTGCAGGCGGAGGGGTACGGGGCGGTGTTTGTGGCGGTGGGGCTGCACGGGGGTCGTCGGCTGGGGGTGGACAACGAGGAGGCGGTGATCGCCAAAGAGCACAGCCGCGACCCGCTGGAGACGGTGATCTTCTTCATGGATCTGCGGACCTTCGGCAAAGAGTTCGACCGCTACGCCCTGCGCGCCGCAGAAGAACACGGCGTACGCTTCGAGCGGACCCGAGTGCACACCGTGCTTCCGCAGAGCGACGGATCGCTGCGATTGCGCTACGTCCGCGAAACGGGCGCCCTCCTCGAGGAAGACTTCGACCTCGTCGTTCTCGCGGTGGGTTTGTGCCCGCCGCGCGAGGCCGCTTCGCTGGCCGAGCTTTGCCGCATCGAGCTCAACGAGCATGGCTTTGCGGCGACGCGCGACCTCGCGCCCACCGCGGCCGGGCGCGACGGGGTCTTCGTGTGCGGCGCTTTCTCCGGTCCCAAGGACATCCCCCAGTCAGTGACGGAAGCCTCGGCCGCCGCCGCCGCCTCCGCCCTGCTCGCCGCCGCACGCCACAGCGGCACGCAAGAGCGGGAGCTGCCCGCGGAGGTCGACGTCTCCGGGGAGCCGCCGCGGATCGGCGTCTTCGTCTGCAACTGCGGCATCAACATCGGGGGGATCGCCGACGTTCCGGCGGTGCGGGATTTCGCCGCGCGGCTCCCCGATGTGGTGCACGTCGAAGACAACCTCTTCACCTGCAGCCAGGACACCCAGGAGCGGATGAAGCAGGTGATCCGCGAAAA
The DNA here is from genome assembly GCA_938048455.1 of uncultured Desulfobacterales bacterium. Taxonomy (GTDB): domain Bacteria; phylum Desulfobacterota; class Desulfobacteria; order Desulfobacterales; family SpSt-501; genus SpSt-501. The sequence goes on from CALIUY010000009.1 coordinate 833, forward strand.
ACGGATCAACCGCGTGGTCGTCGCCTCCTGCTCCCCGCGCACCCACGAGCCGCTCTTCCAGGAAACCCTGCGCGACACGGGACTCAACCCCTTTCTCTTCGAAATGGCGAACATCCGCGACCAGAACACGTGGGTGCACATGAACGATCCGGAGCGGGCGACGGCCAAGGCCAAGGATCTCGTGCGCATGGCCGTCGCCAAGGCCCGGTGGCTGGAGCCGCTGCAACCGGTCGAGATCCCCGTCCGAAAGGCGGCGCTCGTCGTGGGGGGCGGCATCGCCGGCCTGGAGGCCGCCCGGGGGCTTTCGCGCCAGGGCATCCCCGTGATGTTGGTGGAGCAGGAAGCCGAGCTCGGCGGAAACGCGCGGCGGCTGCAGGCCACCTGGCAGGGGGAGCCCGTCGCCGCCTACCTGCAGCAGTTGATCCGCGAAGTGGAATCCGATCCCCGGATCCGCATCCGCCGCCGCAGCCGCATCCTGCGCACCGGCGGGTCGGTCGGCCATTTCACGACCGTCGTGGGTCCCCGGAGCGGAGACGGCGAAGAAGAAACATTTCAACACGGCGTCACCCTTCTTGCCGTCGGCGGTCGGGAATACCGCCCCCGGGAATTCGGCTACGGCGAGAGCCCGCACGTCCTGACGCAACTCGAATTCGACGAAGCGCGCGCCGCCGGCGATCCGCGCCTCGCCGCCGTCGCCTGCGCCGTCTTCATCCAATGCGTCGGCTCCCGCACGCCCGAGCGTCCTTCCTGCAGCCGGGTCTGCTGCACCCACAGCCTGAAAACCGCGATCGCCCTCATGCGGGAAAACCCGCAGCGCAGCCTCTTCGTGCTCTACCGGGATCTGCGCGCCTACGGCTTCCGGGAGGTCCTCTACGAGGAGGCCCGCCGCCTCGGCGTGCACTTCGTGCGCTACGATCCGTCCGATCCGCCGCAGGTCCAGACCGAGACCGACGGCCGGCTTACGGTCACGGTGCGCGAACCCGTGCTCAACCGCACACTGCAGCTGCAGCCGGATGTCGCCGTGCTGGCGGCGGCGATTCTGCCCCAGGAAAACCGTGCGCTCTTCGAGCTGTTCAAGGTTCCGGTCAACAGCGAAGGTTTCCTCGTCGAGGCCCACGCCAAGCTGCGGCCGGTCGACTTCGCCTCGGAGGGGATCTTCGTCGCCGGTTTGGCCCATTCCCCCAAACCCATCGAGGAGACGATCGTCCAGGCCCAGGCGGCGGTTTCCCGGGCCATGACGCTTTTGTCCCGCAATGTGATCCGGGTCGGAGGCGCCGTGGCCGAGGTGGACGGCTCCCGCTGCGCCGTCTGCCTGACTTGCGTGCGGGCCTGCCCTTACGGGGTGCCCCGCATCGCGACCGAGAAGGGCCACGCGGTCATCCATCCCGCCGCATGCCACGGCTGCGGCATTTGCGTCTCCGAATGCCCGGGCAAAGCGATCACGCTCCGGCATCATACCGATCGGCAGATCCTGGCCAAGACCGCCGCCTGCTTCGCGGCGGCCGCGGTGGAGGGAGGACGCCCATGACCGATGCCTTTGAGCCCCGCATTCTCGCCTACTGCTGCCGTTACTGCGCGTACGCCGCGGCCGATCTCGCCGGTTCGATGCGTCTGGCCTATCCTCCGAACGTGCGCATCGTCCAGGTCCCCTGCACCGGGCGGATCGACGCTTTGTTTCTGCTCCGGGCGATCGAGGCGGGCGCCGACGGCGTCTACGTCGCCGGCTGCCTCGAGGGCGAATGCCATTTCCTCGAGGGAAACCTCCGCGCCCGCAAGCGGGTGGATTTCGTGAAGGGGGTTCTCGGAGAAATCGGCCTCGAGCCGGAACGCGTGGAGATGTTCAACCTCTCCTCGGCGATGGGACCCCGCTTCGCCGAGATCGCCCGCGACATGACCGAGCGCATCCGGCGCCTCGGGCCCAGCCCGCTGCGCACGGATGACGCCTCGGGGGAAACCGCCCTCGGGAGGTGTGCATGATCGTCGCCGACCGCAAACCCCTGGCCGAAATCCTCTCCTTCGTCGCCTCCTGCCGGCGCATCCTGATCGTCGGCTGCAAGGGTTGCGTCACCGTCTGTAACGTCGGGGGCCAGAAAGAAGTGGAAATCCTCGCCGCCTCGCTGCGCATGGCCCGCCGGCTGGCGGGGGATCCCCTGGAGATCGGGGAAGCCCTCCTCGAGCGGCAGTGCGACCCGGAATACGTCGCCGAATTGCGCGAGCGGGTCTCCTCCTGCGATACGGTGGTGTCGATGGCTTGCGGCGTAGGACCCCAGTTCCTGGCCGAGGCCTTCCCCGAGCAGCGCGTCGTTCCGGCGCTGAACACGACCTTTTTCGGCGGCGCCGTGCGGCACGGGGTCTGGGAGGAGCGTTGCGCCGGTTGCGGCCACTGCGTGCTCGAGCGATTCGACGGCCTCTGCCCGATCGCCCGCTGCTCCAAAAACCTCTTGAACGGCCCCTGCGGCGGCAGCGCGAACGGCGTCTGCGAGGTGCACCCGGACACCGTCTGCATCTGGGACCGCATCGTGCGCCGCAAGACGGCGCGCGGACGGCTGGCCGACCTGAAGGCGATCGTTCCCCCCAAAGATTGGAGACCCGCAGGTCACGGCGGCCCGCGCCGCCGCGTCCGCGAGGATCTGACCCGTACCTCGTGAAGGAGAAAGATCATGACCGAGTGGACCCCGAAAATCATCGCCTTCTTCTGCAACTGGTGCACCTACGGCGCGGCGGACCTGGCCGGGGTGAGCCGGCTGCAGTATCCTCCCCACATCCGCGTCATCCGCGTCCCCTGCAGCGGGCGGATCAGCCCCAAGTTCATCCTCGCCGCCTTCCGCAACGGCGTGGACGGTGTGTGGGTCTCGGGTTGCCATCCCGGGGACTGCCATTACATCGAGGGCAATTTCTACGCCCGGCGCAAATTCGCGCTGCTGAAAAATCTCCTGGAATACTCGGGACTGGAACCGGGCCGGCTGCACTTTTCCTGGATTTCCTCGGCCGAAGCGACGAAATTCGTCGAGGTCGCCCGCGACGTCGTTTCCGCGGTCGCGGCTCTGGGGCCGGCGCGTTTTTGGAAGAAGCTGGGGGAATTTCCGTCGGAGGAAGCGATCTCGTCCCCCTGCACCCTCTGCCGCTGAAAGGAGCTGTCCATGAACCGCGCATCCCTTACCGGCGCCGTCGTCGTCAGCGGCGGCGGCATCGCCGGCATTCAGGCCTCCCTCGACCTCGCCTACGCCGGCTACAAGGTCTATCTCGTCGAGCGTTCGCCGGCGATCGGCGGGGTGATGGCCCAGCTCGACAAGACCTTCCCCACCAACGACTGCGCCATGTGCATCATGAGTCCCAAACTCGTCGAGGTGGGCCGGCATCCGGACATCGAAATCCTCACCCTCTCCGAAATCCGCGGCATCGAGGGGGAGCCCGGCAGCTTCCGGGTCACCGTGGAGCAGAAGCCGCGCTACATCGACCTGGAGAAATGCATCGCCTGCGGCCGGTGCGCGGGAAAATGCCCCAAAAAGGTGGTCGACCGCTTCAACCGGGGGCTCTCGCAGCGCCGCGCCGCCTACGTCCTCTATCCCCAGGCCGTTCCGCTGAAATACCTGATCGACGAAGCCGAATGCATCTACCTGCAGAAGAAGAAATGCGGCGCCTGCGCCAAGATCTGCCCGGCGGGGGCGGTGAACTTCGAGGACCGGGCCCGCCAACTCACGCTCGAGGCCGGGGCGGTCATTTTTTCCTCCGGCTTCGAGCCTTTCGACCCTTCGGCGATCGACACCCTGGGCTACGGCCGCATCCCCGATGTTCTCACCTCCCTGGAATTCGAACGCATTCTCTCCGCCTCCGGCCCCACCCGCGGCCACCTGAAGCGGCCCTCGGACGGCGCCGAGCCGCGGAAAATCGCCTGGCTGCAGTGCATCGGCTCCCGGGACATCAACCGCAGCGAAAACTTCCACTGCTCCTCGGTCTGCTGCATGTACGCGATCAAGCAGGCGATCATCGCCAAGGAGCACGCCGATCCGCCCCTCGAGGGGGCGATTTTCTACATGGACATGCGCACCCACGGCAAAGGCTTCGAGGATTGCTACAACCAGGCGCGTGAAAAGCACGGCATCCGCTTCGTGCGCTCCCGCGTCCACACGGTCGACCCGAGCCCCTCCGGCGGCGGGGCGATCCTGCGCTACGTCGGGGAAGACGGTCTGCCCAGCCGGGAAGAATTCGACCTGGTGGTCCTTTCGATCGGCCTGCAAAGCGAACGGCCGCTGCGGGAGCGGCTGCAGGAACTGGGAATCGCCCTGACCGAGGGCCGGTTCGTGCGCACCGACACCTTCGATCCCACCGCGACCACCCGCAAGGGGATCTACGTCTGCGGGGCGCTTTCCGGACCGAAGGACATTCCGCAGTCGGTCATCGAGGCCGAGGGCGCCGCTCTGCGGGCGGGGGCGGACCTCGCGCCCGCCCGCCATCGGCTGACCTCCCGCCCCCCCGTGACCGCCGAGCGGGATCTCCGCGGGGAGCCCCCCCGGGTCGGCGTCTTCGTCTGCCATTGCGGCATCAACATCAACGGCGTCGTCGACGTGCCGGCCGTGCGGGACTATGCGCGGAGTCTGCCTTACGTGACCTATGTCACCGACAACCTCTACTCCTGCTCTCAGGACACCCAGAACCTCATTCGGGCGAAGATCGAAGAGGAAGGCCTCAACCGCGTCGTCATCGCCGCCTGCTCCCCCAAAACCCACGAGCCCCTGTTCCAGAAAACCCTCGCCGATGCGGGAGTCAACAAATATCTGCTGGAGTTCGTGAACATCCGCAACCAAGACTCTTGGGTGCACATGGAGGATCCGCCCGCCGCCACCGCCAAGGCCAAGGAGCTGCTGCGCATGGCCGTTTCCAAGGCCGTCCTGCTCAGCCCGCTCGCCGAGGAGGAAATCCAGATCCTGCCCCGAGCCCTCGTCGTGGGCGGGGGGATCGCCGGGATGGCGGCGGCGAAAGCGCTTTCCTCCCAAGGCTATCCCGTGGAGATCGTGGAACGCGAAGCCGAGCTCGGCGGCCAGGCCCGTTTCCTTCACCGGACCGCCCGGGGCGAGGAGATCTCCTCCCGGCTCGCCGATCTGATCCGCGAGGTGGAAACCGACCCTCGGATCACGGTGCATCGCCACGCGGAGCTCATCCAGGTCGAGGGGTTTGTCGGCAATTTCCGCTCGACGATCCGACAGGGGACGGAAACGAAGACCGTCGAGCACGGCGTGACCTTCCTGGCGACCGGCGCCCGCGAGCACCGGCCCGAGGAGTACCTCTACGGCGAGGATCCGCGCGTGATCACCGGCCTGGAACTCGACCGCCGGCTTCGACGGAAGGACCCCCGGCTTGGGGAACTGCAGCGGGCGGTTTTCATTCAATGCGTAGGTTCCCGCGAGCCGAGCCGTCCCTACTGCTCGCGGGTCTGCTGCACGCACACCATGATCTCCGCGCTCGAGCTGCTCGACCGCAATCCGCAAGCCCAGGTGGTCGTCCTCTACCGCGATATCCGCACCTACGGCGAGCGGGAAGGGCTTTACCTCGAAGCCCGGAAGCGGGGGGTGATCTTCATCCGCTACGACCTCGAGGACAAACCCCGGGTCCGCGCGACCCCTGCGGGGCTGGTGGTCGAGGCGCTCGATCCCATCCTCGGACGGCGCATCGCCTTGGGAACGGACCTGCTGGTTCTCGCCGCAGCGGTGGTCCCGCACGAAAGCACGGAACTCGCCCGCTTTTTCAAAGTGCCGGTCAACGCCGACGGCTTTTTCGTGGAAGCCCACGTGAAGCTGAACCCGGCCGCCTTCGCCACCGAAGGAGTCTTTCTCTGCGGGCTCGCCCACTACCCCAAGCCGATCGACGAGTCCGTGGCCCAGGCCCAGGCGGCCGCCGCCGCGGCGACCGTCTTGCTCGCGCGCGGCAAGCTCACGGCGGTCGGCACCACGGCACGGGTGGAGCCCCTCTTTTGCTCTTCCTGCGGGGTCTGCCTCGCCGTTTGTCCCTACCAGGCGCCCCGCTTTTCGGAGAAAGGACCGTTCGCCGGCCGGGCCGAGATCAATACCGCCCTCTGCAAGGGCTGCGGCTTGTGCGTCGCCTCCTGCCGCTCGGGGGCGATTCAGCTTCAGGGCTTCACCGATGCCCAGACGATCGCCATGATCGAGGCGGCGGTCAGCGGCTGAGGGCGGCCGGCCGGTGCGGCTCATGGCGGATGGCGCCCGCCAGCGGTCGTTGAAATCCGGCTTGCCACGCGGCAAGCCTTGAAGGTAAATGGCGAAAACGTCGCCTTTCTCGAAAAGAAACGACCCCCGGCCTGCCGCCGGATTTCGGGCCGACGGCCCGGGGGCCGGTTCCGAAACGGTTCCCCCCGGCTTTGGGGTAGAGGCGAAGGGGGCATCAAGCCGTTTGCGCTGCGCCGGCATCGACATCGGCTCGCGGGCGGTCAAGCTCGTCGTGCTCGAAGAGGGGCGGATTCTCGCCACCCGGATGACGGATTCCGGGCCTGACCCGCTCGCCGCGGCTCGTCGCCTGCTCGCCGGAATCGCCTGCGACCGCCTGCTGGCCACGGGGTACGGCCGCGGACGCCTCGAGGCCGTCTGCGAGGTGCCCACGGTGACCGAGATCAAGGCTCACGCCGCGGGCGCCCGTCACCTGTTGCCCGAGGCGCGCACGGTCCTCGACATCGGCGGACAAGACAGCAAGGCGATCGCCCTCGGGCCGCAGGGGCGGGTCCTCTCCTTCGAGATGAACGATCGCTGTGCGGCGGGAACCGGGAAATTTCTGGAGATCATGGCTCGGACGCTCGGCTTCGGGCTGGAGGAGTTCGCCGCCGAAGCGCTGCGCGCGGAAAAGGAACTCGTCATCCACAGCCTCTGCACCGTTTTCGCCGAATCCGAGGTCACCTCGCTCGTCGCCCGTGGGGAAGACCGTCGCAGCATCGCCTTGGGGCTCCACCGCGCCATCGCGCGCCGCACCGCGGGGATGGTGCAGCGCGTCTGCCGCGAGGGTCCGATCGCTTTCACCGGCGGTGCGGCCCGAAACGGCTGTCTCGTCCGGCTCTTGCAAGATTTGCTTCCGCAGCGCGTGCTGGTTCCCGAGGCCCCGGAACTCGTCGGGGCGCTCGGCGCCGCCTTGCTCTGCAGCCCGGGGGAAGCACCCTCCGCCGCGGAAACGACCGCCTGAGGCGAAAGGTTCCGCCGAAACCTCCCGGGGGCCAAACGGGAAGCTCGCGGTCGTGGCTTTTCCCGCTTCCTGAATCGATTTTTTCGAAGAGCAAACATGGATCAATCGTTATTATCTATTTGATCGATTCATGGAATCCCGATATATCTTCCGTACTTGTCGCCTCTCCTTCCGAGCAACTCCGAACGCGAACAGGGAGGATCCGAACCCATGGCTGCGGTAAAAAACATCTTCGCGACCCGCTGGGGCATCATCGGGGTGGGCGTCGTCATCGGCGTGTTGGCCACCCTCCTGCAGAAATGGGGCAACCCCGCCAACATGGGCGTGTGTGTGGCCTGTTTCGACCGGGACATCGCCGGTGCGCTCGGTCTGCACCGCGCCGAAGTCGTGCAATACATGCGCCCGGAGATCATCGGCTTCGTGCTCGGATCGCTGATCGCGGCCTACGCCTTTCGGGAATTCCGGCCGCGGGCGGGGTCCGCTCCCGTCGTGCGCTTCGTTTTGGGCGCCTTCGCCATGATCGGCGCCCTCGTCTTCCTCGGCTGTCCCTGGCGCGCCCTGTTGCGTCTGGCGGGCGGCGACGGGAACGCCATTTTCGGGCTCGCCGGTCTCGCCTTCGGCGTCTGGATCGGAACGTGGTTTCTCAAGACGGGCTACAACCTGGGACGGGCGACCCCGACCTACCCCGCCGTGGGTTGGATCTTGCCGTTGACCATGCTCGGCTTTCTCGCGCTCATGCTCGTCTTTCCCCAAATCCCCAACGAACCGAAAAGCGGGGTGCTTTTCTACAGCGTCAAGGGTCCGGGAAGCCAGCATGCGCCGCTCGCCGTCTCGCTCCTTGCCGGACTGGCGGTCGGGTTCCTCGCCCAGCGCAGCCGCTTCTGCACCATGGGGGCCATTCGCGACCTGATCCTCTTCCGGCAGATACATCTCTTTTCGGGGTTGCTTGCCCTGATCGTCACGGCCTGGGTCATGAACCTGATCCTCGGCCAGTTCAAGCCCGGCTTTGAAAACCAGCCCGTGGCGCACACGCAGGGGCTGTGGAATTTTCTCGGCATGACGGTCGCCGGGCTCGCCTTCGCGCTCGGCGGAGGATGTCCGGGGCGTCAGCTCTTTCTTGCCGGCGAAGGCGACGGGGACGCCGCGCTTTTCGTGCTCGGGATGATCGTCGGCGCCGGGTTCGCCCACAACTTCGGCATGGCGAGCTCGCCTTCGGGTATCGGCCCGCACGGAATCGCCGCCGTGGTGGTGGGGCTCGCCGTCTGCCTCTTCATCGGATTCAGCATGCGGCAGAAAGCCGCCTGAAGGAGGAGGTCATGGCCACCGTGGACGCTCGCGGGCTTTCCTGCCCGCAGCCTGTGCTGCTCGCGTTGGGCGAGATGAAGAAGCTCGGCCGAGGGGCCCTCGAAGTCCTGGTCGACACCGACACCTCGGTCGAAAACGTGACCCGCGCCGCGGAAAGCCTCGGCTGGAGCGTCAAGGAGACGCAACCGGAAGGGGGCGGCTACCGGCTGGTCCTCGAGAAATCCTGAGGCAGACCCCTTCATGCTGCGCTGGCTGAAACGCAACCCCGCGCGGGAGGAGAAATCCCCGCCCGCGGCGGCGGAGCGGGGGATCCTGGTTTTTGAAAACACCAGCGAGGTGATCCGCGCCGAAAGCCGCCTGCGGGAAAGCGGCCGCTCCGTGAGGGTCATGGGTCCGCCTCCGGAAATCCGCACCGGATGCGATCTCGTGATCGAATTTCCGCTGATCGAAGAACTCGCCGTCCGGCGCCTTCTCGAAGAGCAGGGCCTGCGGCCGCTCCAGGTGGTACCGGTCTCGGGGCCGCTTCTCAAGCCCGTCGACCTTTTCCAGGTCAAGGACTTCGGCGACTGTCTCATGGTCCGGGCGGCGAACATGAAGCTGACCTTCGAAAAACAAACCCGCCTGATCGTCAATGTCTCGGGCGGCGGCTGCCCCGATGTCCCCTATCTCGCCCGCGAGCTGATCGGGAAAACGCTCGAGGAGGCCCCCGAGCCGCGCCGCATCGGCCACACCCTCTGCGGTTACGCACTGCAGCTCGCTCTCGAGGAGTGCCGTCGGCGTTGCTCGCTTTGATCGGAACCGTCCCCGAACCCGAAGTCGGCCTGGTGGAAGGCGAAGCCGGCCGGGAGCCGGGTTTCATCCGGGTGGGATCCCGGCGTTTCCCCGTCACCCGGGGGACCCCGGCGCTGATCGCCGCCTGCCTGGCCGCGGGGGAGGTTCTCGGCACGCCGCCGCCGGCGGTTTTTCTCGGCGGCGACATCGGCCGGGGCACAGGAAGCCGTCTCGTGTATCGCCGCCTGGTCGATCTTCTCCCGCAGGGGGACTTCTCCCTCGTGGTTTTCCATTACCTCCAGCCGGATGTCGACTGGCACAACCGCATCCTGCTGTCCGTGGAAGGCCGTTCCCCCCGGCCGATCCTCATCGCCGACGCCGGCTTCATGTACGCGGCCAAGATGAGCGGCGAGGCGCCGCGATACGATCTCTTCACCCCGGATGCGGGAGAGCTCGCCTTCCTCGCCGACGAGGAAGCTCCCCACCCCTTCTACACCCGGGGCTTCATTCTGCACGAGGAGCAAAACGTCCCCGAGCTGATCCTGCGCGCCTTCCGCCACGGCAATGCCGCCCGCTGCCTGCTTGTCAAGGGGCGCGTGGATACCATCGCCTGCGAAGGCCGCATCCTGGAAACCATCGCTTCCCCCTGCGTCGAAGCGCTCGAGCCGATCGGCGGCACGGGCGATACCCTCACGGGCCTTGTCGCCGCGCTCGTCGGCGCCGGCCGGGGGATCGCGGAGGCGGCCGGCATCGCCGCGCGGGTCAACCGCATCGCCGGAGCGCTCGCCGACCCCACCCCCCGGACCCCGGTCCAGGCGTTGATCGAGCAGATCCCCCGGGCGCTCCGGAGCCTCCTTGATTCCGCGGCCCGCCTGCATCATAGTGAACCCTGATGGAACTCGTGTTTCCCTGCCTGCAATCGGGCGGACTATTCCGCAGCGCCGACTACGAGATCGTCGCCTTCCGCGGCGTTGTGGAAAACGCCGCGGGGGAAAAGACGCTCGAGGCTCGGGTGCGTCTGCAAAACCCCTGCCCGCTTTGCGGCGCCCGTCATGAATACGCCGCCGCGGAGCTTCCCTGCCCCTTCGAGGCGGGAGATCCCGGCGGACGAAATCCTTCGGGGGAGTCCGGCCCATGAGCCGTCCCGAAAAAGAGGGGCCCGTCCGCCTGACCACGACGGTGGCCGGCGCCGGCTGAGCCTCCAAGTTGGCTCCAGGGGACCTGGACCGGGCCCTTTGCGGTATGCGTTTCCCGACGGACGAAAACGTGATCGTCGGCCTGGAGCGGGCCGACGATGCCGGGGTCTACCGCGTCTCCGAAGAGCTGGCTCTGATCCAGACGGTGGATTTTTTCACGCCGGTCGTGGACGACCCTTACGCCTTCGGACAGATCGCCGCCGCCAACGCCCTGAGCGACGTCTATGCCATGGGCGGGGTGCCCAAGACGGCCATGAACCTGGTCGCCTTCCCGGTCAAGGAAATGGACCTCTCCATTTTGCGGGCCATTCTCCAGGGCGGGATCGACAAGATCCGCGAGGCGGAGGTCGTGCTGATCGGCGGGCACAGCGTCGAAGACAAGGAGTTGAAATACGGACTCTCCGTGACCGGCTTCGTCCATCCCCGACGCGTGCTGACCAAAAAGAACCTCCGGGCCGGAGACCGCCTGGTGTTGACCAAGCCGCTCGGAACCGGGATCGTGAACACGGCGATCAAGGCGGGGTTGGCGGACGCGAAGCTCGTCGAGCGGGTGACGCGCACCATGGCCGCCCTCAACCGCGCGGCGGCCGAGCGGCTCGCCGCCTTTCGGGTGCATGCCTGCACCGACGTGACCGGCTTCGGCCTGATCGGCCATCTGGCGGAGATGGTTTCCGGCTCCGGGACGAGCGTGCACCTCGAGGCCGCCGCGATCCCGGTTTTCCCCGAAGCGCTCGACTTCGCGCGCATGGGCCTGATTCCGGCCGGAGCCCACCGCAACCGGGAGTTCCGCGAAGCGATGGTCGATTTCGACCGCGGCGTATCCCGCGAACGGCAGGACGTGCTCTTCGACCCGCAGACCTCCGGCGGCCTGCTGATCAGCCTGCCGGCCGAGGATGCCGGGGCGCTCTGCGCGCAGATCCGACAAGAAGGCGGCACGGCCGCGATGATCGGCGAAGTGCTCCCCGATCCGGCCGAGCGGATCCGGGTCGGCTGAACCGCGGGGATTTTCCCGGAACTCGAAAGGAGACCGGAACGATGAAGGAAATCGATTGCCGGGGGCTCGCCTGCCCGGCGCCGGTTTTGCACACCAAGGCGACGCTCCAACAAGACCGTCCGGAGTCCGTCCGCGTGCTGGTGGACAATGCGGCCTCCCAGGAAAACGTGCGCCGCTTTCTCGAATCCGAGGGCTACGAGATCCGCATTGAACGCACGGGGCAGGACTACGTGATCGTCGGCCGGGCGGCCGGTGCGGCCGCCCGGTCCGAAGAACGGGCGGCGGCCGCGAAACCGGCCCCGGATCGTCAAACCCTCCTCGTGCTCTGCACCAGCGACCGCCTCGGCCGGGGGGATGACGAGCTCGGCCGCCGGCTCATGGTGAATTTCCTCAAAACGCTTCGCGAAGTGGGCCCGGATCTGTGGCGGCTCGTCTTTGTGAACCACGGCGTCAAACTCACGATCGACTCTTCCGAAGTCCTCGAGGATCTGAAAGGCTACGAGACCTCGGGGCTGAAGATCCTGGTCTGCGGCACCTGCCTGAACCACTTCGGGCTCCTCGAGCGCAAGCAGGTGGGGGAGACCACCAACATGCTCGACATCGTGACCGCACTCCAGCTCGCCGACAAGGTCATCACCGTATAACCGCGGCCGCGCCATCCCTGCCCCGCCCAAACCCTCCAGGAGGATGCCCATGAAATACGGAGCCCGCAACCGCATCACCGCCCGGGTGAAGAGCCTTCAACGGGGAGACGTCATGTCGCTCGTCAAATTCAGCGTCACCGAGCCGCACGAGATGGCCTCGGTGCTCACGACCGAGTCGGTGAACGATCTCGGTCTTCAGCCGGGGGACGCGGTCGAGCTCGTGATCAAGGCCATCCACGTGCTGCCCGTCAAGCCCTGAGGGATCGATCGGACGTCGTTGCATTTCGCGGAGCCGGTGGTTAGAATCCCTCCATGGCCCGCGACAACGACCCGCTTCCCGACCCCAAGGATCTCGAGAAGGAAATCGCCGATTTTCTGGCCAAGAAGTTCGGCGGTCAGGTGAAGGTGCTTTCCCCGCTCGTCATGACCGCGGAGGTCCCGGCGGCGCCCCCCCGGGAATCCTCCCGCAAAGAGCCGATCCGCTTCGATCTCAAGCCCGAGGAGCTGATCGCCTACCTGGACGAGTACATCGTCAAGCAGGACCGGGCGAAGGCGATCCTCGCGACCAAGGTCTGCACCCATTTCAACCGCATCCGCTGCCTGCAGGAGCAACCCGAACGCTTCGAAACGACGGCGGGCGCGATCAAGAACAACGTGCTCTTGATCGGCCCGACCGGCGTCGGCAAAACGTATATGGTCAAGCTCATCGCCGCGAAGCTGGGGGTGCCCTTCGTCAAGGGGGATGCGACGAAGTTCAGTGAAACCGGCTACGTCGGCGGCGACGTCGAGGACCTCGTGCGCGATCTCGTGCGCGAGGCCGGCGACGACGTCGAGCGGGCGCGCTACGGCATCATCTACATCGACGAAATCGACAAGATCGCCTCGGCGCGGAACCATCTGGGGGCCGATGTCTCGCGGACCGGGGTGCAGCGGGCGCTGCTCAAGCCGATGGAGGAGACCGAGGTCGAGCTGCGCGTGCCCCACGATCCGGTCTCGATGATGCAGGAAATCGAACGCTTCCGCAAAACGGGGAAGCGCGAGAAGCTCATCGTCAACACGCGGCACATCCTGTTCATCATGAGCGGTGCGTTCACCGAACTCGCCCCCATCGTCCAGCGCCGGCTGGCGAAACAGGAGATCGGGTTTGCGGCCCGGATCGCGGAACACCGAAACCCGGCGGCCCTGCTCGAAAAGGTCAAGGCCGAGGATCTCGTGGAATACGGGTTCGAAAGCGAGTTTGTCGGCCGCCTGCCGGTCAAGGCCGTCTTCGAGCCGCTCCGGGAAGAGGATCTCTTCCAGATCCTGTGCAACCCGAACAATCCCATCGTGCTCGGCAAGAAGCTCGACTTCGCCTCCTACGGCATCGCGATCAAGTTCGACCCCGAATTCCTGCGCGGAGTCGCGGCGCTGGCCTTCGCCGAAAACACCGGCGCCCGAGGGCTGGTGAGCGCAATCGAAAAAGCGCTGTTGCCCTTCGAGCGCCGCCTGCCGACCTCGGCGGTGAAACGGTTCCCCGTGATCCGCGAGGTCCTCGAGAACCCCGAGAGTTTCCTCGCCCGGCTGCTCGCCGCCCCGGAGGATCCGGAATTCCGGCGCACGTTCGAGCGTTTGGCGGAGGCCGAGCGGGAGGGGATCCGCCGGCACCTCGAAGCGGCCGGCCGCCGCCTCTTCGAGAAAAGCGGCCTGACGCTCACGCCGGCACGAATCGAGGCGGTCGCGAGCGTTTACGGCCGCGATGTCGTCGACCTGTTCCGCGCCGTAAGCCGTGTCAAAACGGTCATCGACGAGATCAAGGAGGTCGAGTTTCTCTTCTACCGCAACCACGACCTCAGCATCGTCCTGGAGGAGGATGCGATCGATCTTCTGCTCGAGGAAGTCCTGGAAGCGGGGATGGCGGCTCGGGATCTTTCCGCGCGCTTGAGCCGCCAGTTCGAGCACGGGCTGCGTCTGGTGCGCGAAAAAACGGGTCAGAGCCGCTTCTTTCTCAACCGCAACGCCCTCCTCCACCCCGAGGAGTATATCCGCGTGCTGCTCGCCCTGCCGGCGATGAACCGGGATGCCCGATGATCGGAATTTCCAAGCTCTACTGCGGCACGGTCGAACCCTCCGACGCCCTGCGCTACGGACGCGAGTCGGGGAGGCTTCCGTCGCACCTGCTGCAATTCTCCGCCGACAAAAAGCCGGTCGTCGTCTGGAACATGACACGACGTTGCAACCTGCGCTGCATCCACTGTTACGCGCACGCCCGCGCCCAGGCCGACGACGACGAGCTTTCCACCGCGGAGGGCCGGGCGCTGCTGGACGACCTGGCCGCCTTCGGGGTGCCGGTCGTGCTCTTCTCCGGCGGCGAGCCGCTGCTGCGCTCCGACCTGCCGGAGCTCGCCTCCTACGCCGTCTCCCGCGGGATGCGGGCGGTCATTTCGACCAACGGCACGCGGATCGACGCCGCGACCGCGCGTGCGCTGAAGGCCATCGGCCTCTCTTACGTCGGGATCAGTCTGGATGGAATGGAAGAGGTGAACGACCGCTTCCGCGCCGTCCCCGGCGCCTTTCGCGCGGCCCTCGAGGGCATCCGACATTGTCAGGAGGCCGGGATCAAGGTGGGGCTGCGCTTCACGATCAACCGCCACAATGTCGGCGAGATCCCCGCGATCTTCCGGCTGATCGAGGAGAGGGACATCCCGCGGGTCTGCTTCTACCACCTGGTCTATGCCGGCCGGGGATCAACGCTCGTGGACCAGGACCTTTCGCCGGCAGAAACCCGCCGCACGCTCGACCTTATCCTGGACGAGACCCGCCGGCTGCACGCCGCGGGAAAGCCCAAAGAGGTTTTGACCGTCGACAACCATGCCGACGGCCCGTATGTCTACCTGCGGCTGCTGCGGGAGGACCCCGCCCGCGCGGCCGAAGTCCTCGAGCTGTTGCGCTGGAACGAGGGCAACAACTCCGGCCGCGGGATCGGCTGCGTCAGCTGGAACGGCGAGGTGCATGCCGACCAGTTCTGGCGGCACCTGAGCTTCGGCAACGTGCGCCGCCGTCCTTTTTCGGAAATCTGGACCGACACCTCGCACCCGGTGCTCTCCCGCCTGAAGGAGAAAACAAAGTGGGTGACCGGGCGCTGCGCCCGTTGCCGCTGGCTCGATGTCTGCGGCGGCAATTTCCGTGTCCGCGCCGAAGCCGTGACCGGCGATCTGTGGGCGCCCGACCCGGCCTGCTATTTGACCGACGAGGAAATCGCACTCACCCACGGCCCTGCGCCCTGTGCGGCCGGGGCCTGACTTTTCCTTCGAGGAGCCGCCCATGCTCTATCCCGACACCCGCGGCCGCCGCCTGCGACGCAGCGAAGGCATCCGCCGCATGGTTCGTGAGACCCGGCTTTCGCCGGAGGACCTCGTGCTGCCCCTCTTCGTGGTCGGCGGGAACGACGTGCGCCGACCCATCGAGGCCATGCCCGGCCAGTTCCAGTTTTCGATCGACCGGCTGCTCGCGGCCGCCCGCGAAGCCTACGGGCTGGGCATCCCGGCGGTGATCCTCTTCGGGGTGCCGGACCGCAAGGACGCGCTCGGCACCTCGGCCTACGCCGCCGACGGAATCGTCCAGCGCGCCGTCCGCTCCCTCAAAGAGGCGCTCCCCGACCTCGTGGTCATCACCGACGTCTGCCTTTGCCAGTACACGGACCACGGCCATTGCGGAATCGTCGAGAAGGGACGGATCCACAACGACGCCACCCTCGAGCTGCTCGCCCGAACGGCGGTCTCCCACGCCAAGGCCGGGGCCGACCTGGTCGCCCCTTCGGACATGATGGACGGCCGCGTGGCCGAGATCCGGGAGGCCCTCGACGAGAACGGCTTCGAGGAGGTCGCGATCCTCGCCTACTCCGCGAAGTATTGCTCGGCGTTCTACGGCCCCTTCCGCACGGCGGCGGATTCGGCCCCGAAGTTCGGCGACCGCCGCAGCTATCAAATGGATCCGGCGAACGCCTTGGAGGCGCTGCGCGAGGTGACCATGGACATCGAGGAAGGCGCCGACATCGTCATGGTCAAACCGGCGCTCGCCTATCTGGACATCATCCAGCGTGTCCGTCAAGAGTTCGACCTTCCGGTCGCCGCCTACAACGTGAGCGGCGAGTATGCAATGATCAAGGCCGCCGAAACGATGGGCTGGCTCGACGGCAAACGAGCCATGATGGAGACCCTGACCGCGATCAAACGCGCGGGGGCCGACCTGATTCTCACCTACTTCGCCCCGGAGGCGGCGCGGCTGCTCCGGGATGCCGGCCCGGGGGGCGCCTGATGGACCCGGTCGCCGGACCGGAGCCGCGGCATCCCGCGTCCGCGGAAAGGAGTGCGTTGCGCCTCGTCGCGTGGGAAACGACGCGCAACTGCAATCTGGATTGCATCCATTGTCGTGCCGCCGCCGGCCGCGGCCCCTATACCGGGGAACTCACCACCGCGGAAGGCAAGCGGCTGCTCGCGGAAATCGCCGGTGTCGCCCCGGCGATCGTCATCCTGACCGGGGGCGAGCCGCTTTTGCGGCCGGACATCTTCGAACTCGCCGAACACGGTCGGGACCTCGGCCTGCGGATGGTCATGGCGCCCAACGGGACGCTGGTGACCGAAGCGATCGCCCGGCGGATGGCGGCGGCGGGCATCCAACGCGTGAGCGTCAGTCTGGACGGGGCATCGGCCGAAACCCATGACGCCTTCCGCAAGGTCCCGGGGGCTTTCGCGGGAGCCCTGCGCGGAATCGCCCATCTGCGCGCGGCGGGGGTCCCCTTTCAGATCAACACCACGATCAGCCGCGCGAACCTCGCGGAAATCCCCGCCATCCAGGAGCTTGCCGTACGGCTCGGCGCCGTGGCGCACCACATCTTCCTTCTCGTCCCGACCGGCCGCGGCAAGTACATCGTGGATCAGGCGATCGACGCCGAAACCTATGAGCGCACCCTGAACTGGTTCTACGAGCAGCGGGGCAAGACGTCCCTCGAGCTCAAGGCGACCTGCGCCCCGCAATATTACCGCATTCTGCGGGAGCGTGCCGCCCGCGAAGGCCGGGCGGTGACCGTCCAGAGTCACGGTCTTGACGCGGTGACCCGCGGCTGCCTGGGCGGAATCGGCTTCTGTTTCGTCTCCCACGTGGGCGAGGTGCAGCCCTGCGGCTTCCTACACACCGTCTGCGGCAACGTGCGCGAGCGTTCCTTCGCCGCGATCTGGGAACAAAGCGAAACCTTCCACCGCCTGCGGGACTTCGACCGGCTGCGGGGAAAGTGCGGCGCCTGCGAATTCAAGCGCGTCTGCGGGGGCTGCCGCGCCCGGGCCTTCGAGGCGACCGGGGACTTTCTCGCCGAGGAGCCGCTCTGCAGCCACATTCCCCGCCGCGCCTGCCTTTAGAACGCCCCCGTTTCCCCTCTTTCCGCTTTTCTGTTGCCAGACCCACCCGCCCCGCGCTATGAACACGGCCATCCCTTCCCGATGCGGGATCCCGACGGGTGAGGAGCCGATTTTCCCGGCAGGTGAGCCATGAAGATCCGCGACCTGATGATTTCCCATCCGATCTGCATCACGGCGAACGCCTCCATTCAGGAGGCGATCGAGCTGATGAAGGCCAACCGCATCCGGCACCTGCCGGTCGTCGCGAAGGGCCGCCGTCTCGAGGGGCTGGTGACGCTCGCCGACCTCAAGCAAGGGCTCATTCCCTCCATGCTGGGGGACGTCACCCTGAAGGACCTGATGATCGCCAACCCGATCACGGTGTCGCCCGAGGAGGAGATCGAGACCGCCGCCCAGCTGATTTACAAATACAGGATCGGCGGGCTGCCGGTCACCAAAAACGGGCGGCTCGTCGGGATCATCACCGAAACCGATCTCTTGCGCGCCTTCATCGAAATGCTGGGCCTGATCGCCACCTCCTCGCGGCTCGACGTGGAAGCCGGGAACAAGCCGGAATCGCTGCGCCGGATGCTGCACATCATCGGGGAGCACGGGGGCGACGTGCTCAACGTCTTCACGACCCTCGAGAAGGCCAAACGCCGGGTCTATCACTTCCGGCTCGTCGCCTGCGACACCGCACCCATCCGCAAAGCCTTGACCGAGGCCGGCTTCCGTGTAACCGCGGCGATCGACTGAACCCCGCCCCTCTTCCGTCGAGGCCCTCCGGTCGTTTCATTGCCGCTCCTCCTCGAGGGAGACCTCTTCCTGCGCGGCCTCCGCCCGCCGGGAGCGGATCTGCCATCCTTCGCGGCCCAGTTCCACCATGACCGCGCCGTGGCGATCGGTGCGCCAAACCGGGATGTTCCGCGCGCGAAACCGCTCCAGCACCTCCGGGTGCGGCGATCCCCGAGCCGGGGATCCGGAACAGGAGACGATCACCGCCTCGGGCGAAACGGCGTCGAGAAACTCCTCGGAATTGGAGCCCCGGCTCCCGTGGTGGGGCGAAAGGAGGATCGTACTCTTCAGCCTCGCCCCAGCGCGGGCGACGAGCTCCCGTTCCGCCGCGCGGCGGATGTCCCCGGGGATGAGGAACGATGCCCCCCCCGCTTCCAGCCGCAGGACGAGCGAGCGGTCGTTTTCGGCGCCGCGCTGCGCCCCCGCCTTTCTTTGCGCCCCGGGTTCCGCGGGCGGGTGCAGCACTTCGAGAACGGCCCCGCCGACGCTCAGGCGACGGGGAAGCTCCGCAGGGCCGAGAAGGGGGATCCCGCGTTCCCGGGCGATTTCCTTCAAGGCCGTCCAGGCCGGAAGCGGGCTTTCCTCCCCGTTGGTCCAGAGGCTTCCCACGCGGAAATGCCGCGCGATGAACAGCAGTCCGTTCAGGTGGTCGCTGTCCGGGTGGGAAAGCACGAGATGATCCACAGTCGCGATCTTCCGGCCCCAGAGTACCGGGGCCACGACACGGGCCCCCACGTCGAGCGTCTGCGGGCCGGAAAACCCGCCGCCGTCGATGAGCGCCGTCTCCCCGCCCGGAAACTCGACCAGCGTCGCCGCTCCCCCGCCGACGTCGAGGACCGTCACGCGGAGATCGTGGCGTCCGAAGCGCTGCCACCCCCAAAAGACGGCATCGGCGGCGAAGCCGGCGAGCGAAATCACCGCCACGAGACCCAGGCGACGCAGGCGGCGCCGTATCCGCGCCTTTTCCTCCTCGGTGCGCGCCGTGCAGCGAAACGCGCCGGCCGCCGACACCAGCGCGGCGCTCAAGACGTAGAAGAGGATCAGCTCGATCTCCGAGGGCGTGACCGTCCGCAGCGCGGCGCAGGGCATCGCCGAAAGCCGCTCGAGAAACGAGAGGACTCCCCCAAGAAGAGCCCCGGCCGCAGCGAAGAGAAACCCCGGAAGCGGATCCCCGAACGGGCTCAACGCCGCGCCGGCAAGCCCCATGACCACCGCCCCCCAGCCGACGGCGGGCACGGCCACGGCATTGGCCGGAAGGCTCACCAGGGAGACGATGTTGAAGTGAAAGAGGACCAGGGGCGCCGTGGCCCACGTCGCCAGAAGCGTTACCCCGAAAAAGAGCGCCACGCGGCGACGCACGCGCCCGAAGCGCCCGGAGGCGGATTCGGACCGCCCTCCGGATCCGGCCCGCCAGCTCTCCAGGCCCCAGAGGATCCCCGCCACGGCGGCGAACGACAGCTGAAACGAGATCGAAAACAGCGATGTCGGCTGAACGGCGAGAATCGCCAGCGCCGCGGCGGCAAGCGCGTTTAAGGGTTCGGCCTCGCGCTCGGCGAGCACCGCGCCCAGAAACACGGCGACGATCAGAAACGCCCGCTGGGTGGAGGGGGAAAACCCGGCGAGCAGGGAGTAAAAAAGGACCGGAAAGAAGGCGAGCACCATGGCCCCCTTGCGGGCCCAGCCGGCATGAAGCACGGCGGGCACGCGGCCGAGCAGGAGCCGGAAACCGGCGAAAGCGAAAGCGGCGACCAGCCCCACGTGAAGGCCCGAGATCGCCAGCAGATGGCCCGTTCCCGTGCGGGTGAAGACCTCGCGCAGTTCGGGTTCGATGCCCGAGCGGTCGCCGACGATCAGGGCCTTGAGAACGGCCGACTCGCGGGGACCGACCGCGCGCTCGATCTTCTCCGCGAGCAGGCGGCGCACGGCCTCGATCGCGGCCTGCGGCCCGCCTGCATCATCCCCGGGCCGGAGGATTTCGAGGGAGCGCGCCGGAAGGCTCACCCCCGCCCACACGCCGCGGTGGGCGAAGAAACGGGCGGCGTCGAACCCGTGCGGGTTGTCGAAGCTGCGGAGCCGGCGGATCGCACCCGTGAGCCTCACCCGGTCGCCGTGACCGACCGGAGGAACGTCCCGCCCGAAAACCGAAACCCGAAGCAACCCCCTCGCCGGCCGCTCCCCGTCCGCATCGGCCAGACGCTCGACCCGCAGCACAAAGCGGCGGCGGTCCTCGAACTCGAGCGGCTGGCCGTCCACGATGCCCTCGATCCGCAAGGGACGGCCCCCGGCGGCGTGGAACACGTGATCTTCCGAAAAGCGCGGCTTCACCCAGGGCTGAAGCGAGAGGTAGCCCAAGGCGAGGAACAAAAGCAGGGGGGCGAAGAGAGAGGCGAGGCCGCGACGCAAGCGGTGGAGAAGAGCCGCTCCAGCGGACAGCGCGAGCGCCCCGGCCGCGGCCTCCTGGCCAGGGATGAAGTCCGCAAGGAGAATGCCCAGCATCAGGGCGACGGCGAGGGGAATGAGCGGCCGGTGAAGGAAGCGCACGTTTGCCATCGCCACGCCTGCCCGGACGGCCTTGCCCTCGGGGGTCGGAGTTGCGAAAAGCCTCAGACCTCAAGAAACGCGCCGGATCTCGGCGCCGAGGGCGGAGAATTTCTCTTCCAGCGCCTCGTAGCCGCGGTCCAGGTGGTAAACGCGGTGAATCAGGGTCGTGTTCTCGGCGACCAGCCCGGCCAGCACGAGGCAGGCGCTCGCCCGCAGGTCGCTGGCCATGACGGGAGCGCCCGAGAGGCGCCGCACGCCGCGGACGGTCGCGGTGTCGCCCGAGATCACGATGTCGGCGCCCATGCGGCTGAGCTCGCTCACGTGGATGAAGCGATTTTCGAAGATCGTCTCCGCGATGACGCTCACGCCGTCGGCGACACTCATCAATGCCATGAATTGCGCCTGCATGTCGGTCGGAAAACCCGGGTAGGGCTGGGTCTGGACGTCGACGCTTTTTAACCGCGGCGGGCCGCAAACGCTGATCGTTCGCTCGCCCACCGCGATTTCGGCCCCCGCGCGGCGCAGCTTGTCGATGACCGCACCGACGTGGCGCGGCTCGCAGTCGCGAATCTCGACCTTCCCGCCCGTCACCGCCGCCGCGGCGAGAAAGGTCCCGGTCTCGATGCGGTCGGGGATGATCTCCGCCTCCACCGGGTGAAGGCCCGCCACCCCTTCGACCACGATCTCGGCGGTTCCCGCGCCGCGGATCCGGGCGCCCATGCGGTTGAGGACCTCGGCCAGCGCCGTGACCTCGGGCTCGCGCGCCGCGTTACGGAGCACGCTGCGGCCCTCGGCCAGCACCGCGGCCATGAGCACATTTTCGGTTCCGGTGACCGTCACCCGGTCGAAGGTGAACTCGGCCCCGCGCAGCCGCCCGGCGGAGGCGGTGACATAGCCGTGGTCGAGTTTGATTTCCGCTCCCAGAGCCTCCATGCCCTTGAGGTGCAGATCGATCGGCCGAGCCCCGATCGCGCAGCCTCCCGGCAGCGACACCCGGGCGCGTCCCAGCCGAGCCAGAAGCGGCCCGAGGACGAGGACCGACGCGCGCATCTTGCGCACGAGATCGTAAGGAGCCTCCCAGCGTTCGAGGCCGGAGGTGTCGAGGGTCACCTCAGGACCGTTGCGCGCAACGCCTACGCCCAACGTCTCGAGCAGGCCGAGGGTGCTGTCGATGTCGCGCAGGCGGGGAACGCGCCGGTAGCGGCTGGAGCCCGAGGCGAGCAGCGAGGAAAAGAGAATCGGCAGCGCGGCGTTTTTGGATCCGCTGATGCGCACGCTTCCCGTCAGAGGGTTTCCGCCGCGAATGAGGATCTTGTCCATGAGCCTCCGGGATCGGGGAGGTCCGCCGTTTCCGGCCTCCGGGAAAAAAACGCGCTCTTTTCCCGGCCGTCACCGGGGGAAAAGAGCGCCGCCGATCGGACCCGCCGTGCGGGTCAAGGGTGACCGTGCCCCTCTTCCTCGCCGCGGGCCGTCTGCCAGGCGGCTTTGAGGATGCAGTACGCCAGGCCGATCCCCAGGATGGAGAGCGCATACCAGAGGGCGCCGTGAAAGACGAGGTGCCCTAAATCCCAAACCCATTCGAAGCTGAAGGGGAACATCACCGGCCTCCTTCCGGGAGCGGGTTCAATTCCGGCTCCTGCGGGAAGATCGGGAGATAGCGGTAGGAGAAGGCGATCAGGATGATGCCGTAGGCGACCGGAAGGATCGTGGTGGCGATCTCCTGCCAGCTCGGCAAGTAGGTGAACCACTTTTCAAAGGGCAGCACGGGGACGGCCTGCATCTGCAGGATCATCACCCAGCGGTTGAGGCAGGCGCCGAGAACCGCGAGCAGCACGGCGAGAAAGAGCAGCCGCGGGTTTCTCCGCACCGAGGCGGAGACGAGCATGAGCGCGGGGAGCACGCCGCAGATCCCGACTTCGGCGATCAGGATCCAAAGGCCGTAGGCCGAGCCCGGGTTGTTCGTGTAGAAATCCAGGAGGGTGAATCCCATCGCGGGAGCGGTCACCGCGGCCCAGTAAACCGTATCCACGATCTTGGCCGTGATGTAGGTCAACAGCATCCAGCCGGCGATCTTGGCCAACAGATCGATCACGTTGTCCTTGACCAGCTTCTTGCGGGTCGCCATCTCCGTGATCCGGGTCACCAGGATCGTAAAGCAGGGCCCACAGGCCGCCGCCGACCAGGTGTAGAGAAAGAAGGTCCACGGCCAGATCCCGATCCCCGAGCGGAACCCGAAGGGGCGGCCGTAGAGCACACCGCTCACGCCGCCGAGCGAGCCCTGGTGGAAGAAGGAGAGGAAAGCGCCGGTCGCGGCGAAGACGGCCATGATGCCGTGCATGTTGTGGGCGAGGTGCCGGAAGAACGTCACCCGCTGGAGCTGGCGGTTTTCCAGCATCAGGGGCACGTACTCGATCGTGAGCACGATGAAGTAGCAGGTGAGGCAGAAGGCCACCTCGGTGAGCATGGAGTGCACGTTCGCGTGCCAGAAGATGAACCACGCGCGCAGCGGTTGGCCGACATCGATGGCCAAGATGAGCAAGGCCGAGCTGTAGCAGACGAATCCGATCAGCACGGCGTAGTTGATGATGTTCTTGAGTTCGTCCTTGCCGATGATGTAGCGCAGAAGCCCCGTAAAGAAGGCTCCGCCGCCCAGGGCGATGACCGCGAGATCCGCCCAGATCCAAAGCGCGAAGCCGTAGGCGTTGTTCATGTTCGTCTGGTTCAGCCCTTTGATGTAGATCAGGAACATCGCCACGACGCCCCACAAGAGCACCGCGCCTACGACCGCGATGAAGACGAGGAACCGACCGAGCGGGCAACGCTCGACTCCCTTGGGTATCAGAGCGGAATCCATCTTTGTTCCACCTCGTCGCCGGTTGGGGAGGGGGAGGAACCGCGCAGGGCCTGCGCAGCTCCGCCCCTCCGATCCTTCAGGTCTTCTGGATCTCGTTGTCCCCCGCCCTGCGCACCCAATCCCGGCGGGTCAGGTAATAGACCTTGGGGTGGGTTCCCAGGCGTTCAAGCAGGCGGAAGACCTTCGGGTTGCGCGGCCGACCCCCATGGGCCAGGTCCGGCTTCACGATCTGGTGTACGCGGTGCGCGGGGTTGTTCAAGTCCCCGAAGACGATCGCCCCCGCCGGGCAGGCCTGGGTGCAGGCCGTCTGGTACTCCTCCTCGGAGAGCTCGCGCCGTCCTTCGAGGTAAGCCCGGTTGAGCGCCGTTTGATAGCGGCTGTAGCAGAAGCTGCATTTCTCGACGACCCCGCGCATGCGAACGGAGACGTCGGGGTTGAGCGCCCGTTCCATCCCCTCGGGCCACACCGGATCCCACCAGTTGAACTGGCGCACATGGTAAGGGCAGGCGGCCATACAGTAGCGGCAGCCGAAGCAGCGGGTGTAGATCTGGCTGACGATCCCCGTGTGCATGTCGTAGTCGGTCGCCGTGGCCGGGCAGACCGAAACGCAGGGGGAGTGGCCGTGCTCGCCCTCGCAATGCTGGCAGGGCCGGGGAAGAAAACACTCCTCGGCGTGCGGGAAGGGCTTGCCGTTGCTCAGGCGGTAGACATGCATCCAGGAAACGCTGAGCAGCTTGTCGGTGTCGTCGTCGCGGAAGGGGATGTTGTTCTCGGCCATGCAGGCCACCATGCAGGCGCCGCAGCCGGTGCACTTGTCGAGGTCGATCACCATCCCGTAACGCTTGTTCTTCGGCTGATCCATGCGCTAACCCCTGTCTCGCCCGAGAGTTCGGATTGATCGCGGATCGAAACGTCTCTTCATGCCCTTTCCAGCCTGGCGCGGATCCCCCAGCCGGCCTCGAAACCTGAGGAGTCCTCGACGGCGGCGAGCAGCCGGTTCGCGCTGGCGCCCTTGCCGGCGAGATAGCGGTCGTGCGCCCCGCGACCGAGCCCCCGAGCCATGCCGACCAGGCCGGGGCGGATGCCCTCGGTCAGGTAGAGCTTGACCCGCGCCTCCCCCCGAGGGGTGATGAGCCGTGCGTCCGCGCCGTCGGCCAGGCCGAGATCGCGCGCCGTCTGCGGGTGAATCTCGACCCGGATGTCGTTCTTCCAGAGGATCTCGCTTTCCAGGGCCTTGACCAGGAAGGGCGGCGTTCCCAAGGCGGCGGTAAGACGCAGGCTGTCATAGGGCACGAGCGTCAGTTTGAAAACCCCCGGGTCTCCCGGCGCCGGATGCGGGCGGAACTCGGCCAGCGGTTTCAGCTCGGCGTTGCCGAACTCGAACTTGCGGCTGGCCGTCTCGAACGGTTGCGGTCGGAAGGACTCGTCGAGCACGAAGCCGTTCTTGCGCAGCGGCTCCCAGGCCGCCGCGAGCGTCTGCCGCAGGCAAACCTCGTGGCTCTCCCACGGGAAGGCCGCGCGGAGCGTCCCTCCCAGCCTTTGCGCCAAGCGGATGACCACGTCTCCGGTCGGCATCGTCGCCAAACGGGGGGCGACCACCGGCCGGACAAGACCGATCAGGGGCTTCGGAAAACCCGCCGCCCCCGGAACATCCTCCCAGCGCTCGAGGTAGGTGGGCGCGGGGAGAACATAGTGGGCCGCGGCCGCCGTCTCGTCGAGGAACGGCGAAAGGCTTACGAGGAGCGGAATGCGGGAAAAGGCCTTTGCCGTGCGCTCGCTGTCGGGCAGGCTGTAGAGGGGGTTTCCCCCGCTCACGAAGAGAATCCGCACCGCGGGTTTCTCCCCTTGAAGCAGCGCCTCGGGCAGCCGGTTGAGGAGATAGCGGGCGAGGGGGTAGCGTTCGGATCCGGCGCCGTCCACGCGCGGCGTCTGCATCCCCTGGGAGGCGACGGCATCCATCTCCGGCTCCGGCCAACGGATGTATTCCGGTTCGGGCACGGCGATCACGCCCCCCTCGACGTTGACGCTGCCGACGAGCGCGTTCAGGAAATGGACGGCGAGCGTCTCCTGCAGGCCGCCGGGGACCCTTCCCGCCCCGCGGCCGCAGACGGCGAGCGGTCGTTCGGCGGCGGCGAAGGCGCGGGCGAGTTCGACGACGGTCTTCGCCTCGAGCCCCGTCGCCTGGGCCACGGCCTCGGGCGCGAAGGCCTCCCGCAGAGCGTTCCGTTTCAGATCCTCCAGCCCGGCCGTGCGCGTGGCGACGAAGGGCTTGCGCTCGAGCCCCTCCTTGAGGATCACGTGGATCAGACCGAAGGCGAGCGTTCCCTCGGTTCCGGGCTGAAGGGGCAGCCACTGGTGCGCCTTGGCCGCGGTCTTGGAAAGCCGGGGTTCGAGCTGGACGAAGCGTCCGTTGCGGTCCTGGAGCGCCCCGCAGGCGCGGAAGACGAACGGCGGGGCCCCCCAGCCCTCGAGCAACCCGCTGCCCAGGCTGAGCAGAAAACTCACCCGTTCGAGATCGAAGCCGGCCGTGGCGCGTTGCCCCTGCGTCAGGTAGAGCGCCGTTTCCCAGGCGTCCTGGGCGGAGGGGGTGCGGATGAAGTTCGGAGAGCCGTAGACGGTGAGAAAACGCCGGATGAGCTCGGCCGTCGTGCCGCGGTCGGTCTCCGCGATCCAGGCCACCGCCTCGGGGGCCCCGGCCTCGCGCAGCTCGCGCAGCTCACCGGCGATCTCGCCGATCGCCTGATCCCAGGAGACGGGCACGAAGCGGCCGTCGACTTTCTTGAGCGGCTGCCGCACCCGCCAGGGGCTGTACAGGAGCTGCACACCGGCCGCCCCGAGCGGGCAGATCCCGCCGCGGTTGACCGGGTGGTCTGAGCGCCCCTCGATCTTGACGACCCGGTCTTCCACGCGTCGCACCCGGATGCCGCATCCGCCCGGGCAGAGCGTGCAGGTCGAAGCGACGTAAGTCGTCTCCCCCTTGGGGGGAACGGGGGTCCAGGGCCAGTTCTGGGTCCAGATCGAAATATCGTCGGTCAGTTTCCACGGCAGCGGGGAAAGCGCCGTCCCCGCCGCACCGCCGAAAACGAATGCGAGGAAGCTTCGTCGATCGATCTTCATCCGGTCCACCCCTTGTGCGGCGCGAAGCCGTCGATCCCGGTTGAGACGGGGTTCACTTGTGGCAGACGAAACAGCCGTCTTTCTGCGTCTGCACGCTGCCGCCCGGAACCCGGGCCTGGGCGTGGCATTCGGCGCAATCGTCCATCTTCATGCGGTCCCAGGTATTGCGCTTGATGCCGGCGATGTTCCACCCCCAGATGTCCCGGCTGTAACCGGTGATGCGGTTTACCTGGTAGGGCTTCAGGCTCGTCGACTCCCCGATCGGACCGTGGCAGACCGCGCAGTCGATGCCGCCCATGCGCACGTGCGCCGCATGGGAAAAGAAGACGCAGTCGGGCTGACGCGCGTAGACGAGCCAGGGAACCTCACGGCCGGGTTTCACGTATTCCTCGACGAAGCGGATCTCCTCCGGGTCGTCGCTGTTCGCCTCGCGATGGCACTCGATGCACTGGGCGAGCTTGGGAGCGCCGGAGAAGCTGCCGTCTTCGCGGAAGAAATGACAGCTCGCGCAGCCGTGGTCGACGATCTCGTTGTGCAGCGCGTGGTTGAAATCGACCGGCTGGCGCTTTTCGGAGTAAAGCAACGCCGGGAAGGCGATCCAGCCGACGAGCAGGCTGGCCGCCAGCCCCAGAATGAAAAAAAGGATGATCGCCGCCCCGGCGCCATCCCCTTTTTCGTCTGTTTCCGACTCCGACCGCGATGATGGTGCAGAGGATTTCGGCTCTTCCATGGACACCCCGTCGCGCTGTGGTTGGTGAAGAATCTGCGGCGTGATGCACCCGCCGCCCGGATGTGTCGTCAGCCTGCCGGTCGGCGGCGGCGGATGCGAAATCGAGACGGTTCTGTACCCCAACCGTTTCCCGCTTGTCAAGCATCAAGCCGGGCCGCTTCAGCCGTAGCTGTGCAGACCCGGAAGCAGATTCACGCCGAAGTAGGTGAAGAGCACGGCACCGAAGCCGACAAGCGAAAGAACGGCGATCCGCCGGCCCCGCCAGCCGCTCACCAGGCGCGCATGCAGCAAACTCGCGTAGACGAACCAGGTGATGAGCGACCAGGTCTCCTTCGGGTCCCAGCCCCAGTAGCGGCCCCAGGCGGTGTTCGCCCAGACGGCTCCGGTGATGATGCCTGCAGTGAGAAAGAGAAACCCGAAGACGACGAGGCGGTGGGTCCACTCGTCGAGCAGCAGGGGTTCGGGAAGCCGCGCCGCCAGGCGCCCGGGGGCTTCGCGGCGGGTACGCAGCAGATACATCAGGCTCACGCCGAAGGCCACCGCGAAGGCCGCGTAGCCGACGAAACAGGTGATCACGTGGGCGATCAGCCAATTGCTTTTGAGCGCGGGAATCAAGGGCTGGATGCGATCGGAAATGTTGGGGGAGAGCGAAGCGTAGGCGAGGGCGAGAAAGGCCAGCGGCGCGGAGAAAGCCCCGATTGCGCGGCTGCCCGAGCGCCTCTCGACCACCAGATGCACCAGGATGATCATGCCGGCGAAAAAGACGAGCGATTCGTAGAGGTTGGAGAGCGGTGCATGGCCCATGCCCAGCCGGTAAGACTCCGCCCAGCGCAGAAAGAAGCCCGCCGTGTTCGCCGCCAGCCCGACGGCCGCCGCCCCGGCGGCCGGAGCTTCGAGGCTGCGGCGGTGGAAAACCCAGGCCGCCAGGTAGAGAAAGGCGGCGACGCCGTAAATCCAGGTGGTGGCCGAAAGAAGGATCGAGCTGGTCATGAACCCCTTCCTTAGGAAAGGCGGCGAAGCTCCTGGGCCAGACGCTCGAGGGCCGCGGGCAGCGCCATACGGTTCTTGTTGGCGGTCATCGCGAGCGAAACCCGGCTTCCGCCCCCCTCGGGATCGAGCCGGAGGCCGACCTGGCGGTGGCTGCGGAAAAAGGTGACATAGCAGCCGACCAGCATCAGGACGAAGCCGGCGTAGACCATCGGAACGCCGGGGTCACGGTTGACCTGAAGCCCCGTGTAGTAGCGTTGCTTGACTTCCTCGACGGCGATGACGACCTCGCCGCGGCGCATGCGATCGAAGGTGGGGAAGCGGACCGGCAGCAACACCTCGACCGGTTCTCCCTGCGGCGGCACGAGCCGCCCGACGAAGGCGTCGCCCACCGGACTGCCGCGAAAGCTCGCATTGGGTCGCAGATCGAGGAGCACGAAGGTCCCCAAATCCTCGGGAAGCGCGAATTCGTCTCCCGGCTTCATCTGCCGCGTGTAGACCATGCCCGTCTCGCGGCTGGTGAAGCTCAGCTGCACCTCCCGGCCGGGGAGCGTTCCGTAGCTCGACTGGTAGATCGTGATCCCTCTGTGCTCGAGGGGGTCGTTCACAAGGATGTCCCGACGCAGAACCTCACGGCCCTCCTCGAGGATCACGAGGCGGGAGCGGAATTCGCTCGGCGCGCCTGTGGGGTAGAAACTTACCTGGAAGCTCTCGCAGCGGATCGCAAACGGCAGCCGAAGCCGCTCGCCGGTGTTGCGCAGCTGGATCGTCTGAACCGTTTCGCCTTCCGGGATGTTCACGAAGCCGTCGAAGCCGAAACGCGAGCCGATCAGGCCGCCGACCAAAAGAAGAAGCACGCTGCCGTGCACCGCATAGACCCCCCAGCGCGACCAGCGCCCGGATTCGGCGTAGAGAAACCGTCCGCCCGTTTCCGTCCCGCGCACCAGCACCGGGCCGACGCGGCGACGGAGCAGAGGTTCACAGCGGGCGGCGAGGGCGGCGGGCTCCTGGGGCATCGCAAAGGTCGAACTCGTCTCGACCCCCGCGAAACGCCGGGGATCGGGGAGGGGTCGCTTTCCGGCGAGCAACGTCCATTGCCGGGAGATCCGCTCGGCCGAGCAGACGATCAGGTTGACGGCGAGCAAAAGGACCAGGATCTGAAACCACCACGAATGGTACATGTCGAAGAGGTCGAGAGCCCGGAAAAAACGGTAACCCGTCTCGCCGAAAATCGCGCGGTAGGTCGCCGGCGCCTCGTTCTGGGGAATCAGGGTGCCGAGAATCGAGGTCGTGGCCAGCAGAAGCAAAAGGGCGATCGTGAGGCGAAGCGAGGCCAGCCCGTCCCAGAGGGCCGACCCAAGCGAGGAGCGGGAGACGGTCATGCGCGCGCGGCTCCGCCCGCGACGAGGGGAGGGGGGAAGCCCCGCGAAAGAGACGGTGGTGGATGAGGAAAACGCATGCGGAAAAGCAACGAGACCTCGCCGGGACGTTTCCTGCCCTGATAGAGCATCCCGGCGGCGATGTCAATGCGGGGCGGCTCTCCTCGCCGGGCGGTTTCGGCCTCCGCCGGGGGCGTGCGCCGGCCTGTGCGGCTGGCGCCCCCGAGGCGAAAAAGCGGCTGACCGGCCGCTTCCTTTGTGATAGGGAGGGGATCTGACGGCGGGCTTCCCCCGCCCGATCGTTTTCCCGAAGGAATGCCTTCATGAACGCCCCCCCCTCCCCCCGCGCCGCGACCGCCGCCGCGGCGCTCGATTCCCTGAACGAAGCGCAGCGGGCGGCCGTCGAGCACGACGAGGGGCCGCTTCTCGTCATCGCCGGCGCCGGAAGCGGCAAGACCCGCACGCTCACCCACCGCGTCGCCCGCCTGGTGGCCGCGGGGATCCCCCCGGCGGCGATCCTGCTGCTCACCTTCACGCGCAAGGCGGCGCAGGAGATGATTCAACGCGCCATCCGCCTGCTCGACCGCCGCTGCGAGCGGGTCTCGGGGGGGACCTTTCACTCCTTCGCCCACCTCATGCTGCGGCAGCACGGCGGGGCGATCGGCCTGCCCCCGGACTTCGCCATCCTCGACCGCAGCGACGCCGAGGATCTGATCGGCCTCATCCGCAAGGAGGCCGAAAAACGCCCGGCGCACGGCCGGCTGCTTCCCCGCAAGCAGACCCTCGCCGACCTCTTCAGCCGCGCCGTGAACAAGGGCCGGCCGCTCGAGGAGACCGTGCTCGAGGAGCACGCGCATTTCGCCGACCGGATGGACGCCCTGAAGGCCATCTTCGCCGAGTACGCGCGACGCAAGCGCGAGCACCACTTCGTCGACTACGACGACCTCCTCGTCCTTTTCCGCCGCCTGCTCGCCGAGGTCCCCGAGGTGCGCCGCCGCATCTCCGGCGCCTACCGTCACATCCTCGTCGACGAATACCAGGACACCAACCGCATCCAGGCGGACATTTTGGATCTGCTGGCCGACGCCCACCGCAACCTCATGGTGGTGGGCGACGACTCCCAGAGCGTTTACGCCTTCCGGGGGGCGGACTTCCGCAACATCCTCGAGTTCCCTCGGCGCTTCCCGGGCACGCGGGTCATCCGGTTGGAGGAAAACTACCGCTCGACCCAGCCGATCCTCGATCTCACCAACCTGGTCATCGCCCGGGCACGCGAAAAGTACGCCAAGCGCCTCTTCACCCGCCGGGCCGGCGGCGCCCCGCCGCTGCTCGTCGAAGCCGAGGACGAAAACGCCCAGTCGCGCTGGGTCGTCGACCGCATTCGGGAGCTTCTGGCGGCGGGGACCGCCCCGGGCGAGATCGCCGTCCTCTTCCGCGCGGGCTACCACTCCTTCGATCTGGAAATCGAGCTCGCCAGGGCCCAGATCCCCTTCGTCAAGGTGGGGGGCTTCAAGTTCAGCGAGTCCGCGCACATCAAGGACGCGCTCGCCCACCTGCGGGTGCTCGCCAATCCCTACGACCGGCTGAGCTGGCACCGCGTCCTGACCCTGCTCGAGCGCATCGGCCCGAAACACGCCGAGAGCATCTATCGCGGCATCGTGAACGCCCGCAGCGGCGTCGCCGGGCTGCTGGCGCTGCCGTCCCGCAACGACGAGATCGAAAAGCTCAAGGCGCTCTTCCGCGCGCTCGACCCGCAGGCGATGTCGGTCGCGGACCTCGGCCAGGAAGTCATCCGGTACTATCTGCCGATCCTGCGCCGCAGCTTCGACGACCACCCGCGACGCGCGAAGGACCTCGAGCAGCTGCTCGGCATCATGGAACGCTACCGCCGCCTGGAGAGCTTTCTCGCCGACATGGCCCTCGAGCCGCCCACCCTCGGCGTGGAGGAGCGGCTCGTGGCCGAGCTCGAGGCCAAGGACCGTCTGGTCCTCTCGACGGTCCATTCCGCCAAAGGACTCGAGTGGCACAGCGTCTTCGTCATCTGGGCGCTCGACGGCCGGTTTCCCTCGCTTCGCGCCCTGGCCGACGAGGAAGAGATGGAGGAGGAGCTGCGGCTGATGTACGTGGCCATGACCCGCGCGCGCGAGGGGCTCTATCTCTGCTACCCGTGCGAGGTGTTCGACCGCACCCTGGGCCTGGTGCTGAACCGCCCCTCCCGCTTCATCGACCGCATCCCGCGCTCCCTGCTGCCCAAATGCCGCGTGGACGGGCAGGGAAGGCTCCGCGTGGTGAAGGAAGAGGAATCGGGTTGATCTTCGGGGACGCTTGCGGAGGTCGGAGCGCTTCTCAGTCGCTGAAAAATCCCCACCAGACGAAGGCGGCGAAGGCCGCCGCGGCCGCGGCCGCGGCGAGGTAGGCCTTCCAGTTGAAGGGCTTGCGGGCCAAGCCCGTGGCCGTGACCGGACCGACGGGCCGGCCGCAGGCGTGGCAGACTTCCGCCGCGAGAGGAAGATAGGTGAAGCACTCCGGACATTTCTTGGTCAGGTGGGGCGAGGGCCCGCCCCGGGCCGACGGCTTGGAGCCGGAGGTCTTGGGCATCGGGCCTCCTCAGGCGAGCTCTTTGCGCCGCTCGATCCTGCCGTTGCGGCGCAGGTCGCTCATCCAGGCTTCCCAGAGCTGCATCCGCTTCTGCTGCAGCAGCTGCTCCCGGATCCGGTCGCGCTCCCGTTCGAGCCCGGCCGCCTCGGGGTCCCGGCGTCCGGCGAAGCGGATGACGCAGAAACCTTTTTCCGTCGCGAGCGGCTCCTCGGGAAAGGGCCGGCGCTCGGAGAGCTCGAAGGCGGCCTGGTTTACGGCCGGCTCGAGGCCCAGCCCCTCGATCGCCTCGCTGCGCTGAAAGAAGCCCGAGGGACGGAAGGAAACCCCGTATTTCTTGGCCGCGGCCTCGGGCGCCGCACCGCCCCGCAGATCGGCGAGCAGGGCACGCGCCTGCTCGAGCGCCCGCGCGGTCTTCTTGCGTCGCAGCACGTCCGCGCGCACCCGCTCCTCGACTTCGGCGAGCTCGGGGATGCGGGAGGGTCGCCCCTCCTCGTGCTGCAGCAGAAAGTAGCCGTCCGACAGATCCAGGATGTCGCTCACCTCGCCGGGGGCGAGTGCGAAGGCCGCCTCGACGAACGGGGCCGGCTGCGCCAGGGCCGGCGGCGGCTGTTCGCGCGAAAAGAACCCGGTCGTCTGGACCTCGAGCTCCCGGCCGGCGACGGCCTGGGCGAGATCGCCCGCGGCGAGAACGGCGTCATAGACCGCTTCGGCCAAATCCGAAGCCGCGTTTCGCGCCCGCTCGCGGGAAAGCCGCTCGGCGATCTCCTCCTTCACCTCGAGGAAAGTCCGCGTGCGCTGCTCGTTCACCCGCTCGACCCGGATCAGGTGCCAGCCGAAGGGTGTGCGCACGGGCTCGCTCACCGTCCCCGGGGCGAGCGCGAAGGCCGCCTCGGCGAAGGCCGGGACGACATCCTCGCGGCGAAGGGGGGGAAGCCGCCCGCCTTGCTCCCGGCTTCCCGGATCCTCGGAGACTTCCCGGGCGAGCGCGGCGAAATCGGCCCCCTCGAGGATCCGCTGGCGGAGCTCTGCGATGCGCGCGCGGGCGGCTTCGACGGCCTCGGGGGAGGCGTTTTCCTCCAGACGCAGCAGGATGTGGCTCGCCTCGACGGTGCGCGGCACGACGAAGCGTTCCCGCTGTTCCTCGTAGTAGGCCTCCAGCTCGCGCTCGCCGGGGGTGTGCCGCCCGCGGAGGGCCTCCGGGTCGATGCGCACGAAGCGGACCCGCACCTCGGCCGGCCGGCGGTAGGCTTCCCGATTCTCCTCGAAGTGCCGGGCGATCTCCTCGGCCGTCGCCTGCACCTCGCCGAAGCGCTCGCTTTCGATCACCGCCCAGTCGACCTGGACGGCAAGGCGGTTCCAGGCGTACCACTCCTCGAGCTCACGATCGGAAACCTTGGCCCCGCCGGTCACGAGACGGGCGAGCTTCTGGACCCTCAATGACTCGCGCTGCAGCGACTCAAAGACCTCTGGCGTCAGGCGGTTGAGCGAGAGCAGCTGGCGGTAGCGCGCCGCGTCGAAGCGCCCGTTCGCCTGGAAGGCGGCGATGCGGTGCACCGAGCGCGAGAGCTCCTCGTCGCTCACCTCGAGGCCGAAGCGCTCGGCCGCCTGCCGCAGCAGCACCTGATCGATCAATTCGTCGAGCGCGCGGTTGGGCAGATCCATCGCCCGCAACAGCTCCTCGCTCAAGCCGGCGCCGAAGCTCTGCCGCAGCTGATCGAGCATCCGGTTGTACTGGCGGCGGTAGGCCTCGATCGAGATCGCCTCGCCGTTCACCGTGGCGACGATCCCTTCCTCGTGCTGGGTCCAACTGCCCACTCCCCAGAAGATGAAAACGACCACGATGGCAAAGAGCAGGGCTTTGATCATCCAGGTGCCGGCGTGCCGGCGCATGAAATCGAGCATTCCTCCGGTCTCCGATCGCCGATAGGCATGGGGGCGTTCGGGCGGCGGCGAGACCCGCAGGCGGGTTTCTTCCCGGGGGGATCAGACGATCAGTCGCAGGGGGGGGCCGCCGCGACTCACCTTCGTCCCCACGGAAGCCGAACAGAACGCGCAGAGGTATTCGTACTTGTCCCCCTCGGGCAGCACGAGAAGCAGCCGTTTGCGGACGGGCACCGCCCGCCGGCAGCGGGGGCAGAAGAGTTCGGTCGCATCAAAGTCGCGGTATGCCCCCGGGGCTCCCCCGAGGGACCTCCGTGCCGCACGGTTCATCGATCCACCCGCAAGACGAAACGGTTCCCCGTCGAAAATAGAAAATAGCCGAAGGCGCCATCGCCGCCCTTTCGCTTCGCGTAAGCATCTTAAAAGCCCAGCCGGCCTTTGTCAATGCGCGAGGCCGCTTTTGGAGTTGACAGAGGATCGCCGCTTCGAGTAGAGAGAAGCGATCAGCGCGTGGGGCTGTAGCTCAGTTGGGAGAGCGCATGAATGGCATTCATGAGGCCAGGGGTTCGACTCCCCTCAGCTCCACCACCCCCTTCCTCCACCCGCCACTTCCCCGTCCCGCGGTCTTGCGCGGGGCAACGGCCCGCCGCGGGGCTGCCGCCCCGCTCCCGGCGACGGGACACCGCACCCGGAAGCTCTTGACATTCCGCACGCATGTCCCATAAGGGGTTCATGTTTCGGCGCCCTTCCGCGCCGTGAACCCTATTCTTTCCACCCTCTTCGTCAAGGAGGATCTTCGCATGAACAAGTGGCTCGTTTTCGGTTTCACCCTCTGTCTGGCGCTGTCCCTCGCCGCCCCGGCCGCGGCACAGTACAAGGCGACGATGAAGCTCGCCTCGACCCAGAGCATGGAACATCCCTACATGGTGGGCGCCAAGAAGTTCGCCGATCTGATCAAGGAGCGCACCAACGGCCGGATCGAAATCAAGCTCTATCCCAGCAACCAGCTCGGCAAGGGCGAGCGCGAGATGACCGAAGGCATCCAGCAGGGCGCGATCGATCTGCTCGTCACCTCCACCGGCCCGCTCGGCGGTTTCAGCCCTTCGATCAACATCCTCGACTTTCCTTTCCTTTTCCGCGACAACGCCCATGTCGATCTTGTGCTCGACGGCCCGATCGGCCGCAAGCTCCTCGACGACTTCGAGAAGGCGAACATCAAGGCGCTCGCCTTCTGGGAAAACGGTTTCCGCCACCTGACCAACAACAAGGTCTCGGTGAAGAAGGTCGATGACGCCAAGGGCTTGAAAATCCGCACCATGGAAAACAAGGTGCACCTGGCGGCCTGGAAGGCGGCAGGCTTGAACCCCACCCCCATGGCCTGGGGCGAGGTTTACACCGCGCTGCAGCAGCGCGTGATCGACGGCCAGGAAAACCCGGTTGCCGTTTACTACGCCTCCAAGTTCTGGGACGTGCAGAAGCACTTCTCGCTCACCGCGCACGTCTACTCCCCCTCCCCCTTCCTGATGAGCAAGAAGACCTTCGATGCCATGCCCAAGGAAGACCAGGAGCTCTTCGTCAAGACGGCCTACGAGGTGGCCAAGTTCCAGCGCAAGATCAACCGCGACGCCGAGGAAGACAAACTCAAGGAGATCGCCGGCAAGGGCGTCACCGTGGTGCGCGACGTGGACCGGGAGAGCTTCAAGAAGGCCATGGCTCCGATCTACGATCAGTTCAGCGATCAGTTCGCCAAGTCGGACATCGAAGCGATCATGAACGCGAAATAAGCCGCTTTCGCGGCTGCGCGGCGGGCGCCCCCACCGCCCTCCGGCGCAAGGGGCGCCCGCTTTCCGTTTCCGGGACGAGGAAGAGGCTTCCATGCGATTTCTGCAGGCGGTGAACCGGGCCTTGGTATCCTTCGGCAGCTGGGGCACGATCCTCTTCATGGCCGTGATCGGGGTCGTCATCCCCTACGAGGTCATCGGCCGCTACGTCTTTCAAAAAATGACCATCTGGTCCGGGGAGGTCTCGACCTACTCGCTCGCCTGGGCCTCGATGCTGGGCGGCGCGGTCGGGTTGAAAAAGGGCTACCAGGTGCGCATGGACTCGATCGTCGAGGCCGTGCCCGCGGGCCTCGCGCGGGGGTTCAAGTTTCTCGCCTATCTCGCGGCGCTTTTTTTCTTCGCCATGATGTTCGGCTTCGGGCTCTTCCAGACGATCTACAACTGGAAGCAGACCTCGCCGGCCATCGGTCTGGTGATGAGCATCCCTTACGCTTCGCTCCCCACCGGTTTTTTCATCATGTTCATGCTCACCCTCGAGGAGTTCCTCGCCTTCCTCGGCGTGGGCGCGAAAGGACCCGCGGCATGATCGCCGTCTTCGCCTTCAGCTTTCTCGGCCTGCTTTGCATCTCGGCCCCGATCACGGTGGCGTTGGGCGGCTCGGCCCTCGCCTACGCCCTGATCAGCGGCGATGTCCCCATCACGACCCTGATCCAGACCACCTTCGGGGGGCTCGCCACCTTTCCCTTGCTTGCCATCCCTCTCTTCATGCTCGCCGGCAACCTCATGAACGAGGGGGGAATCACCCCCGATCTCGTGCGTTTCGCCCGCCTGCTCCTCGGCCACATCCGCGGCGGTTTGGGGCTTGCCACGATCCTCGCCTGCGCGATCTTCGCCGCGATTTCGGGGGCGGCCGTGGCCACCGCGGTCGCGATCGGGGTGGTCATGATCCCGGCCATGAAGGAGGCGGGCTACGACGAAGAGGTCGGCGCGGCGATGACCTCGGTCGCCTCCTGCATGGGACCCATCATCCCGCCGAGCATCCCCTTCATCATTTACGGGGTCGCGGCGAACATCTCCGTCGGCGCGCTTTTTTTGGGCGGGGTTTTTCCGGGCCTGCTCCTCGGACTCTCGCTCATGCTCTACATGTACTTCGTCGCCCGCAAGCGCAACTACCCCATCGATCCCCCGACCCCCTTGCGCGACCTCGGGATCGCCGCCTGGAAAGCGCTGCCCGCGCTCTTCATGCCGATTCTGATTATGGGCGGGATCCTGAGC
This sequence comes from uncultured Desulfobacterales bacterium, assembly GCA_938048455.1. Lineage (GTDB taxonomy): Bacteria > Desulfobacterota > Desulfobacteria > Desulfobacterales > SpSt-501 > SpSt-501. The sequence continues at coordinate 38,232 of CALIUY010000009.1, forward strand.
GGAATCTTCACCCCGACCGAAGCGGCGGGCGTAACCGTGATCTACGCCGTGCTCGTCGGGTTTTTCGTTTACCGCAAGCTGCGGCTCCGGCGGATCCCGGCGGTTCTTTTGCAGGCCGGACTCGAGTCCGGAATGGTGATGCTCCTGATCGCCCTCTCCGAGCCCTTCTCCTGGATCGTCGCCGCGGACCAGATCCCGCAGATGCTGATCGACTGGATCTCGCAGCTCACGACCTCGCCGTACGCGATCCTGCTCTTGATCAACGTCTTCCTGTTGCTTCTGGGCATCCCGATCGAAACCGCTCCGGGGATCGTCATCGTCACCCCGGTGCTGGCGCCGATTGCGGCCTCCCTGGGAATCGATCCGGTGCACATCGGGATCGTGATCTGCTTGAATCTCGTCCTCGGGCTCGTCACCCCGCCGGTCGGCGCGGTCCTCTTCGCCGTCTGCGGGGTAGCGAACATTTCGCTCGACAAGCTCGGCAAGGCCGTCTGGAAGCCTTTTTTCGTCGCCCTCGCCGTGCTCGCCATCGTGACCTACGTGCCGTGGCTGAGCACCTGGCTGCCCAAGACCTTCCTCGGCTACTGATCCGGGGCCGCACCCGGGGGGGATCCTCCGGACGCGGCGTCCGCCAATCCTTCCGCGGCCTTCCGCGCCGGCTGCTGGGCCGGGGGTGCAGGCCGCGCCTTCTCCCGGAGGTGAATCCGATGGCCCATCCCGCTGAACCCCGCGGACCGCTTCGCTCCTCGATCCTGACCCGTGGCACCGACCGCGCCACCCACCGCGCGCTCCTTTACTCCATGGGCTGGCGCGCCGAGCACTTGGAGAAGCCGCTCGTCGCCGTGGTCAATTCCTTCAACGAGCTCATGCCCGGGCACGTGCATCTGAACGCGCTCTGCCAGGCGGTCAAGCTCGGGATCGCCGAGGCAGGCGGGCTGCCGCTCGAGTTTCCGACCATCGCCGTCTGCGACGGCCTGGCGACCGGCCACGCCGGGATGCGCATGCCCATGCCGAGCCGCGAGCTGATCGCCGACTCGATCGAAATCATGATCACGGCGCACGCCTTCGACGCCATGGTCCTCATCACCAACTGCGACAAGGTGACCCCGGGGATGCTCATGGCCGCGGCCCGTCTGAACCTCCCCGCCCTCTTGATCGCCGGAGGCCCGATGGATACGGGCTGCTGGTGCGGCCAACGCGTCTGCTACAACGACCTCATGGAGGCCGAAGGCCGGGTCGAGCGCGGCGAAATGAGCCCGGAGGAACTCGCCCGGCTCGAGGAGGTGGCCGTCTGGGGCCCCGGGGCCTGCGCCATGATGGGAACGGCGAACTCGATGAACATCCTGACCGAGGCCCTGGGCATGACGCTCCCCGACGGCGCCCTGACACCGGCCACCTCCGGGGCGCGGATGGCGCTCGCGCGCCGCGCGGGGCGTGCGATCCTCGAGCTCCACCGACGCGACCTCCGACCGCGCGATATTCTGACGCGCGAGGCGTTCGAAAACGCTCTCGCCGTGGACATGGCCGTCGGCGGCTCGACGAACACCTGCCTGCATCTGCCGGCGATCGCTCAGGCCGCCGGGGTTCCCCTGACGCTCGAGGATTTCGCCGTCGCCTCTTCCCGCTATCCCCACCTCGTGCTCCTCAAGCCGGCCGGAAAGCACTTCCCGCTCGACTTCTACAACGCCGGCGGGGTGCCCGCGCTGATGAAAGAGCTTCTCGACCGGGGTCTGCTCCGCGGAGGCTGCCTCACGGCGACCGGCCGCACCCAAGCCGAAAACCTGGAAGGCCGGCGCATCCTCGACCCGGAGGTGATCCACCCCGTCTCCTCCCCCCTCAGCCCGAGGGGCGGGATCGCCGTCCTCCGGGGCAGCCTCGCCCCGGGGGGCGCGGTGGTCAAACGGGCGGCCGTTGTTCCGGCCATGTTGCGCCATGCGGGTCCGGCCCGGGTCTTCGAGCAGGAGGAGGCGGCGCTCGCCGCCATCTTCGGCGGCCGCATCCGGCCGGGCGACGTCGTCGTCATCCGCTACGAAGGGCCCCAAGGAGGACCGGGGATGCGCGAGCAGCTTCTGCCCACCTCGGCACTCGTCGGCATGGGGCTTGGCGAGTCGGTGGCGCTCGTGACCGACGGCCGATTTTCCGGGGCGACCCGCGGGGCCTGCGTCGGCCACGTCACCCCGGAGGCCTACCGGGGCGGACCGATCGCTCTCGTGCAGGAGGGGGACCGGATCGAGATCGATATCCCGGCCGGCCGCATCGAGCTCGCGGTGCCCGCCCCCGAACTCGAGCGCCGGCGGGCGGCATGGCGCATCCCCGAGCGGTTGCGACTCGAGCCGGGAAGCCTCCTCGAGCGCTACCGTCGCCTGGTCGGGCCGGCCGACCGCGGCTGCATCCTGGGCTGAAAGGCCGCCCTTTCCGCCCCGCCTCGGGCCGTCCTTTCTTGACTTGGCTCGCCGCTTGACATAAGGATGCGCTTCCCCGTGTATGCCGCACCCGAAAGGGCCGGCCCGGCATGAGCCTGCGATGAAAAAGACCAAAATCGGCGCCGTCCGCAACATCGGCATCATCGCCCATATCGACGCCGGCAAGACGACGGTGACGGAGCGGATCCTTTTCTACACCGGCCGCTCGCACAAGCTGGGCGAGGTCCACGACGGCGAGGCCGTCATGGATTGGATGCCCGACGAGCAGGAACGCGGCATCACGATCACCTCGGCGGTCACGACCTGTCCCTGGCAGGAGGTCGAAATCCACCTCATCGACACGCCGGGCCACGTGGACTTCACGATCGAGGTGGAGCGCTCGCTGCGCGTGCTCGACGGCGCGGTCGGCGTCTTCAGCGCCGTGGAAGGCGTCGAGCCGCAGTCGGAGACGGTCTGGCGCCAGGCGGACAAGTACCGGGTGCCCAAGATCGCCTTCCTGAACAAGATGGACCGCGTGGGGGCGGACTTCTTCGGCACGGTGGCGATGATGAAGGAAAAACTGAACGCCCGGCCCCTCGTGCTCCAGCTCCCCTTAGGCAGCGGCGAGGACTTCCGCGGCGTGATCGATCTGTTGCAGATGAAGCGCATCGAGTGGGACGAGGCCTCGCTCGGGACGGTCTTCCGCCTCGAGGAGATCCCCGCGGAACTCGCCCCCCAGGCCGCGGAGTACCGCGAGCGGCTCGTCGCCGCCGCGGCCGAGTTCGACGAGGCGTTGATGGAGGCCTATCTCGCCGAACAACCGATCGAGCCGGCCGCCCTTCTCGCCGCGATCCGCCAGGGGACGATCCGCCTCGAACTCGTGCCGGTGCTCTGCGGGGCCGCCCTGCGCAACAAGGGGATCCAGCCGCTGCTCGACGCCGTGGCGCGCTTCCTGCCCAGCCCGGTCGACATCCCGCCGGCGCGGGGCGTGCACCCCGAGACCGGCGAGCCGGTCGAGGTGCACGCGCGCGAGTCCGACCCCCTGGTAGCGCTGATTTTCAAGGTTTCCATGATGGAAGGCCGCAAACTCTGCTTTGCGCGCATCTACAGCGGGCGGCTGAAGGCGGGCAGCGAAGTCTACAACGCGACCCTGCGGCGCCGGGAAAAGGTGGCCCGGATCCTGCGCATGCACGCCAACAAGCGGGAGCGGATTGAGGAGGCGGCGGCGGGGAGCATCATCGGCATCATGGGGCTCAAGGACTCCTCGACCGGCGACACCCTTTGCACGCCCGAGCGCCCCGTGATGCTCGAGCGGATCGAGGCCTACGAGCCGGTGATTTCGGTGGCGATCGAGCCCAAGACCCACGCCGATCAAGAAAAGCTCGACGAGATCCTCGAGAAGTTCACCGCGGAGGACCCGACGCTGCGCGTGCGCAAGGATGAGGACACCGGCCAGACGATCCTCTCGGGCATGGGCGAGTTGCACCTCGAGGTCGTCACCAGCCGCATGCAGCGCGAGTTCAACACCCACGTGAACGTGGGCCGGCCCCAGGTCGTCTACCGCGAGACGATCGCCTCCCCGGCTCGGGCGTCGGCCGTCTTCGACCGCGACATCGCCGGGACGCGCCACTTCGCCGAAGTGGAAATCGAGCTCCGCCCGCTGCCCCGCGGTACGGGAACCTCCTTCGGCGCGGCGATCCCTGCCGACGCCCTGCCGTCCCTCTTCCTCGAGGCCGCGCGGAAGGGAGCGATGTCCGCGCTGGAGAGCGGGCCGGTCTCCGGCTATCCCGTGGTCGACGTGGCCGTCTCCCTCGTGCGGGCCGTGCCCCAGGACAACTCGAGCGAGCTCGCCTTCACCGTCGCCGCCTCCATGGCCTGCCGCGAGGCGCTGGGGCGCGGGGCGCCCTTCCTCCTGGAGCCGATCATGACTGCCGAGGTCCTCGTCCCCGAAGCCTTCCTGGGCGAGGTCATCGGCGAGCTGAACGCGCGCAACGGCAAGATCGAGTCGATCGAGCACAAGCTGGGCGTCCAGGTGGTGACCGTCACCGTGCCGCTGTCGCGCATGTTCGGCTACTCGACGGCCCTGCGCTCGGCGACCCAGGGCCGCGGGACCTTCACCATGCAGTTCGCCCGCTTCGACCGCCCTTAAGCCGTCCGCCCCCGGCCTTCAGCCATTCTGCATCCGCTTTTCAGCCTGGATTTCGCGCTCGGCGTCCTGCAGCCACCGCAGCAGCCGCTCGCGCAGATCGCTTTCCACGGCGTGGCGCAGCCCGTTGCGGAACTGGATTGCCGCGGTTTTGAAATCCCGCGACTTGTAATGGTAGACCCCGAGCGTGTGGTGGGCCTCGGCCAGGCGCCCTTCGCGGCCCAGGGCCTGGCCGAGAAAGTAGAGGCCCTCGCGGAACTCGGGCGCGGCCCCGGCGAGCTCCTGAAAGAGCGCGACCGCCTCGTCCAGCCGCCCCGTCTCCAGCCGGGTGCGGCCGAGGAAGAGAAGCGTGTCCGGATCGCCGGGGAGCCGACGCCGGACGGTCTCGAAGAGCGCGGCGGCCTCTTCGAGCCTTCCCGCCTGGAAATAAGCCCGCCCCAAATCCCTCAGCAGCCAGGGGTTGAAAGCGTCCCGGGTGAGCAGCCGCTGCAGCTCGGAGGCGGCCTCCGCGGGTCGGTTCCCCTTGAGCAGCAAGAGCGCTCGACGGTGCCGCGCGATCCTGTTCTCCGGCTCGCGGCCGAGGATCTCCTCCTGGCGGACGAGCTCGGTGGAAGGGTCGGTCGTCTCCGTCAAGATGCGCGTGAGGAAGCGCTCCCAGGCCGCGGGATCGCCCTCCCGGCGTTGGCGGCCCGCCTCCGGGTGCTGCTCGATCCAATTGGCGATCATGCCGATCCGATCCTCGATCGCGGGGTGGGTGAGCATATAGGTCGGCACCTGGCCCTTGCCGAACGCCTGCCGGGCGCGGATCTTCCGCAGGATGCGGAGCAGCCCCTCGGCCCCGTAGCCCGCCTCCTTCAGAAACTGCAGTCCGAAGTGGTCGGCCTGAGCTTCGTTCTCGCGGCTGAAAGCGAGCTGAATCGTCGCCCCCGCCGCGGCCGAGCCCATCATTGTCGCCGTGGCGGCCGCCCCGCTGCCGGCGGCGACGCCGAGGAGCATCCCGGCCGCCATCCCCGCAAGCTGCGCCCAGCCGACTTTCTTGGCCAGATCGATCTTCTGCGAAATGTGGCGGCAGTAGACGTGGGCGATTTCGTGGCCGAGGATGCCCGCGAGCTCCTCCTCGCCCTCCATCGCCGCGATCAGCCCGCTGTAAAGAAAGACGTGGCCCGCCGGAGTTGCAAACGCGTTGAAGGTGTCTTGCTGGATGACGTAAAAGCGGTAGCGAAAAGGCGGATCCGGCAGGCCGGCGAGAAGGCTACGGCCCACCTCGTCCACGTAGGCCGTGATGTAAGGGTCGTCGACGACGGGCATGCGGCGGAAGATGTACCGCAGGATCTCCTGCGAGAGCTCCTCTTCCTCGCCGAAGGTGATCCCCGCCGCCGGCGGCGGGACAAGCAGGCTCGCCGCGAGCGCCAGGGCAAGCAGCCGCGGCATCGGGCGGAATCTCGAGATCGATCGCATGGAAATCTCCGGAGGACGCGCCGCTTTTCTGTTTTCCGGGGACAAACAGGCCCCGGCGGCTTCGCGCCTCGCTGATGCACCGAATATCGCACAGTTTCGCATTCTTTTCAAAGCGCGGGTTTTGTGGTAGAGCCGCCCCATGTCCAAGGTCCTCTGCATCGCCAACCAAAAGGGCGGGGTGGGCAAAACCACGACCGCGATCAACCTCTCGGCCTCGCTCGCCGCCTTGGAAAAACGGACCCTGCTCGTCGACTGCGATCCTCAGGCGAACGCCACCTCCGGTCTGGGGATCGCCAAGGCCGGCCTTTCCCGGACCCTCTACGACGGGCTTCTCGGTCGGGCGACCGCCCAGGAGTTGCTGCAGGGGAGCGAGCTTCCCTTTCTGCGGATTCTGCCCGCGAACGTGGATTTGATCGGCTTCGAAGTGGAAATGATGGGCGAAGAGGGCTCCGAAACCGCGCTAAGACGGCTGCTGGATCCCCTGCGGGAAGACTTCGATCACATCCTGCTCGACTGCCCGCCCTCGCTCAGCCTCCTCACGGTGAACGCGCTCACGGCGGCCGACGCCCTGCTCATCCCGCTGCAGTGCGAGTACTACGCGCTCGAGGGGCTGGGGCAGCTGCTCGAGACCGTGCAACGCGTGCGCCGCTCCCTGAACCCCGCGCTCGCCGTCGCCGGGATCCTGCTGACGATGTTCGACCGTCGCACCAACCTCTCCCACCAGGTCGCCGAGGAGGCCGAGAACCATTTCCCGAACCTCGTCTTCCGCACTCGGGTCCCACGCAACATCCGGCTGAGCGAAGCGCCGAGCTTCGGCAAACCGATCTTGCTCTACGACGCCTCCTCCGCCGGGGCCCAGAGCTACGTCGAGCTCGCCCGCGAGCTGCTCGACCCGGCGCGGGAACGACGTGCCGCCGCGAGGTAAACCGCATGGACAAGCCCCATCCCCCCACCTCGGATGCGCCCGCGAAGCGGAAAAAGCTCGCTCTCGGCCGCGGGCTCGGGGCCCTCCTGCCCGGCGGGACCGCCGCGGGAGCCCCCGACGGCGAATATTTCCTCTGCGACATCGACCTCATCCGGCCCAACCCGGTGCAGCCCCGCCGGCGCTTTGCGGAGAACGAACTCGAGGAGCTCGCCGCCTCGATCCGCAGTCAGGGGATTCTCCAGCCGCTGGTCGTGCGCCGCACGCCGGCCGGCTTCGAGCTGATCGCCGGCGAACGGCGGCTGCGCGCCGCCCGCCGCGCCGGCCTCGCGCGCGTGCCGGTCGTGCTGCGCGAGGTGAGCGACGACCGGTTGCTCGAGATCTCCCTCGTCGAGAACATCCAGCGGGCGGAGCTGAACCCCCTTGAGGAAGCCGAGGCCTACCACCAGCTGGTTCACCGACTGCAGTTGACCCAGGAGGAGGTCGCCCGGCGCGTCGGGAAAAGCCGCTCGACGGTGGCGAACTTCCTGCGGCTGCGGCAGCTTCCCCCGCCCATCCGCCAGAGCATCGAGGTGGGCGAACTCAGCATGGGGCATGCCCGGGCGCTGCTTTCCTCGGAGCAGCCCGCTCAGCAGCTCGCCGCCTGGAAGGAGGTCGTCGGTCGCGGCCTATCCGTACGCGAAACCGAGGCCCTGATGCGGCGACTCAAGGAGACCCCGAAGGAGAGGCGCGTGCGGCCGCGGCGGCCGGAGACGCTCCACCTCGAGCGCCTGGCCGAGGACCTCTCGCGGACACTCGGAACCAAAGTGACGCTGCGCGCGAAAGGACCGCGAGGCCGGATCGAAATCGAGTTCTATTCCCCCGAAGATCTCGAACGGCTGATCGAACAGCTGCGCCGCGGGGCTCGCTGAAGCCCGCGGACGCGCCCGCCCATGGCCCTGCACCTGCTCATCGACGGCTACAACCTCATCCGCCGCTGCCCCGAGCTGGCTCGCCTCGACCGCGAAGACCTCGCCCGCGGACGCGAGGCACTGCTCGCCCGGCTGGCCGTCTACCGCCGCGTGAAAGCGCACCGCATCACCGTCGTCTTCGACGGCGCAGGCGCTCCGGTGGGGCTGCCCGAGCGCGACCGGAAGGCGGGAATCCGGGTCCTCTTCTCGCGCGGGGGGGAGACCGCCGACCGGCTGATCGCACGGCTTGCGCGCGAGGAGCCGGAAAGCGCGCTCGTCGTCACCTCGGATGCGGCGCTGCAGCGGGCCGTCTCGTCTTCCGGAGCGGCCGTGGTCTCGGTCGAGGAATTCGCGACACGGCTGGAACTCGCCCTTGGGGGCGGCGCGGTCGACGACTCCCCGAAGGATTTCGAAGGGCACCGCATCGTCACCCGCAAAAAGGGAAACCCGCGCCGGGCGTCCAAGCGGGAGCGGCGCACGCGCCGGCAGACCGAGAAGCTCTGAGGCATCGCGATGAAGATCGTCGTCGCGCGCATGTCCGGTTTCTGCATGGGGGTGCGCCGGGCGGTCGAGATGATCCTCGACACCCCGGAGCGCCATCCGGGGCCGATCTGTACCTTCGGGCCCCTGATCCACAACCCCCAGGTCCTCGAGCTTCTCGCCTCGCGCAACATCCGCACGTTGGAGGAGGTTCCGGATCGCGGCGAAGGCACGGTGCTGATCCGCGCGCACGGCGTGCCGCCCGAAATCAAACGCCGGCTCAAGGAGAGCGGGTTCCACGTCATCGACGCCACCTGCCCGCGCGTCGTGCGCGTGCAGTCGATCATCCGCCGGCACGCCCGCCGGCACCACGCGGTCATCATCCTGGGGGATCCGGATCACCCGGAGGTGGCCGGACTCCTGGGCTACGCCGGCGAGCGTGGGGTGGTCGTCTCCACTCTTGCCGAGCTCGAGCGCCTGCCGCCCTTCCCCGAGGCGATCCTCGTCGCCCAGACGACCCAGAACACGGCTCTTTTTCTGGAAGCGGTCGCCTGGGTCGCCCGACGACACCCGCACTACAAGGTTTACCGGACGATCTGCGATTCGACCGAGCGCCGCCAGGAGGAGGTGAAGCGGCTGGCGGGCGCCGTGGACGCCCTGATCGTCGTCGGCGGCAAGAGCAGCGGAAATACAAGACGCCTCTTCGAGATCGCACGCGCGACGGGCAAACCCGCCTTTCACATCGAGGACGAGCGCGAACTCGAAGGCCTCGATGCGGGGCTGCTTGCCCGCAGCCGCGCGATCGGGATCACGGCCGGCGCCTCGACCCCGAACTGGGTCATCCGCAAGGTGATCCTGGCGCTCGAACATGCGGTCTTCCGCCGCAAATCCCCCGGGCACAAGGTCCTCTATGCCTTCATGCGCGCCGCACTCCTCACCAATGCCTACGTCTCGCTCGGCGCGGCCGGCTTGTGCTATGCGGCAAGCTTGCTCCAAGGCGTCCCGGAAGGCGCAGGAGCCTGGATGGGCGTCGCCTACCTTTATACACAGTCGATGCACATCCTGAACCATTTGACCGGAAGCCGCGCGGATCGTTTCAACGAACCCGACCGCGCGCGCTTCTACGAGGAGCGCAAGGTTCCGCTCACCGCCGCGGCGCTCGCTTGCGGGGCGGGCGGTCTCTGTCTCGCCTTCCTGCAGGGGGGGCTGCCGTTTCTCCTGCTGCTCGCCATGAGTCTGCTGGGTCTCTCCTACCGCCTCGCGGTCCTCCCGCCCGGGCTCGCCCCCGGCGGAATCCGGCGCCTTCAGGACATCCCCGGCTCGAAGACGGTCCTCATCGCGCTCGCCTGGGGCATGGTCGCCGCCCTGCTGCCGGCGATCGCCGGCGGCCGGGCTTACTCGCCCGCGGCGGTCCTCGCCTTCGCCTGGACTGCAGCCCTCGTTTTCGTGCGCACGGCCTTTTTCGATCTCCTGGACATGCAGGGGGACCGGCTCGTCGGCAAGGAGACGATCCCCATCCTGCTGGGGGAGCGTCGTACGCGGCGCATGCTCCAGGCGATCCTCGCCCTCCTGATCGCCGGGTTGCCGACGGCGACGGCGCTGATGGGACTGCCCGCGATCGGCTATCTTCTCGCCCTTTCGCCCGCGGCCATGCTTGCCGTGCTTGTCGCCTGGGAGCGGGGAGCGGTGCTGCCCGGCGTGCGCCTCGAGTTTCTGGTCGAAAGCCACATCCTGCTCGCCGGGGGGATCGCCTTGCTGTGGGGTTGGATCACGGCCTAAAATCCGGACGGGCCGCCGCCGCCGCTGCCGGCGGCGGCCCTCACGGCTTGAGGCGGAAGCGGGGCTCGGCGCCCGCGGCGAGCCGCCGGAGGTTCTCTGCGTGACGCAGAAAGACGAGAAAAGAAACCGCCGCCGCGGCGGCGCACAAGATCCCAGAGGCGGTAAAGAAGTACACCGCGAAGGGCAAAGCGGCGGCGGCGGTCAGCGAGCCGACCGAAACACGGCGGCTGGCGAGAAAGGCGAGCAAAAAGCCTGCGGCCGCTACCGCCACCGCGGCCGGGGCAAGCGCCAGGAACCCCCCGGCGGCCGTGGCCACGCCCTTGCCGCCGCCGCGAAAGCCGCTGTAGACCGGAAAGCAATGCCCCGCGCAGGCAAACAGCGCCACCGCCGCGGGGAGGTAGGCGTTGGGGGACTCCTCCGGCCCGATAAACCCGGAAAGCGCGACGGCGGCCGGGAGATAGCCTTTCAGCACGTCGGCGGATAGGGTGGCCAGGCCAGCCCCCGGACCGGCCGTGCGCGCGACGTTTGTTGCGCCGATGTTGCCGCTTCCGGCCCGCCGCGGGTCGGCCGACGAAAAAAGGCGCGCCAAGAGGACGCCGAAGGGTACGGCGCCCAAAAGGTAAGATCCGGCCAGCAATGCGAGAGCGGCCGCCGCTTGCGTATTCACCCTTCCTCCCGTCCCGCCCCGGCGGGTCGGGACCGCACCGGGGAGGCCTTGCTGCAATGGACGAAGGGGAACCGATCCCCGTTCCGATCGAGGACGCAATCGATTTGCACGCTTTTCATCCCCGGGACATCCCCGATCTCCTCGCGCACTGGCTCGAGGAATGCGCCGCGCGGGGCTTCGCCACCGTACGCGTGATCCACGGCAAGGGGAGCGGACGCCAGAAGCTTCGCGTGCGGCGGATCCTCGAGAGCCATCCGCGCGTTCTCTCGTTTCGGGACGCCCCCCCGGAGGCGGGCGGATGGGGGGCGACGGTGGTCGAGCTCGCCCGTACGGACCCGCCTTAGCCCCCGGGTCTCCTCACGAAAGCCGCTGCTTGAGTTCGACCAGAGCCTCGGGAGGCCCGAACGACCCCGCCTTGGTCACGACGGGAAGACCGTCGTGAGGGCCGGCGACGATGCGGCCGGCGACGATGCCGCTTGCCACCTCGCGCTCCAGGCGGACCGCTCGTGCGCCGAGCTCGGCGAGCACGGCGGCCGCCGTGTCCCCGCCGGAAAGAAAGAGACCTCGCGGGGCCGAGCGCCTCATCAGCCGCACGACGAAGCGGGAGACCCCCTCCGCAAGGGCCGCGGGGTCCGCGAGGAAAGCTCCTTTTGCGGGCGGCGGGAGGCGAAGCAAAAGATCGCCCCGCGCCAGGCCCTCGGCCGCACGCGCCAGCGCCGCCTCGACGGAGTCGTCTTGCGGCGGGCCGCAAAGGAGCTCCGGGGCAAGGGTCTCGGCGTGCACCCCGCCGGAGGCGGCAAGCCGGTCGCCCTGCTCCTTAAGCCGCTCCGAGGCCGAGCCGCAAATCCAGAGGAAGCCGCCCCGTCCCGAGAGCCGCACCCCTGGCGCAGCCGGGATAGCCGGGGCGGCGGCCGGGGCGGCGACGCGGACGAGGGCTGCGGCGAGCCCGGCCGAGCCGCAGGGGAGAACCTGCGGAAAGCGCCGGAGGGCAAGGCGTGCCACCCGCTCCAGATGCCCTTCCTCCAGGACATCGAAGGAAATGTGCCCCGCCCCCTTGTTCAGCAAGCGCCGGATCTCCTCCGCCGCCGCCTCCTCGCCTTGGTCGAGCACGCGATAGCTCACGTGGGCGACGGGCCGGGCGCTCGAACGCGCGATCCATGCGGGAAGCCAGGAGTCGGTGACGGGGAAGACCGGGTCGCGCGCCATTTCGGTTTCCGCAATCGGCCGCCCATTGAGCCGATGAATTCCCTCGCGGGTCGTCCGCCCCTGGGCGGGAAAGGCCGGAGCGACGAAACTCGCCTCCGCTCCGAGCGCTTCGACGACGGCTTCGATCTCCGCACCGATCGGGCCCCGAAGCGCCGAGTCGATCTTTTTGTAAACGCGCCGGCAGCCCGAGGCCTGAATGCCGCGGGCGACGCGGACGAGCACGGCGGCCGCTGGCCCGGGGGCAAGCCCCCGTGTGCCGGTAAAAAGGGCGACACCCGCCGCCGACGGATCGAAGCCGAAATCGGTCCCTGTGCGGCCGTCGACGAGGTAGAAAGGAGAGGCGAGCGGTCGGAACTGAATTCCCGTATCCGCCGCTCCGGTCAGATCATCGGCGATGACCGCCCACGAAAGCAAAAAGCCCGCCTTTCTCCTTTCCGGCCGATTTGTGATCGCAGCGGAATTTGTAAGTCAGATGCGCGCAAAGATCAAACCGAGGCTCGGCGGCGAAGCGGCCGAGGGAGGCGGTTGCCGTCGGCGCCGCCCCGGGGTAAGATTCGCGTGGCGCCCTTGAAGCGGTGGTCGCGGGCGGGGGAAAACTGACGATGCCCGATGCGCTGAACCTCGTCCTCGTTCTGGCGGGAATTCTCCTGCTTTTGCGGCTGCGGATCCCGCTCAGCTTGACCCTTGTCGCCAGCGCCATCGGTCTCGGCCTGCTTTACCGCCTGCCGGCCGGAGGCTGGGGGGCAGTCCTGCGAGGGGCGCTCGGGAGCTTTGAGAACCTGAAGCTCGTGATCGCGCTCGAAGGCGTCCTGCTCTTCAGTGCGGTCATGAAGGAGACCGGGGCCTTGCGCGCGGCCATCACCGCGCTGCGTGGGCTCCTGCGCGACCTGCGCCTGTTGCTTGCCGCCCTGCCGGCGCTGGTCGGTCTGCTGCCGGTCGTCGGCGGAGCGATGCTCTCGGCCCCGCTCGTGGACGAGGCTTCCGAGGATCTGGCCCTCCCGCCCGAGCGCCGCATCTTTCTCAACTACTGGTTCCGGCACGTCTGGGAATACTCGCTTCCCACTTTCCCGGCGGTTTTCCTGACGGCCTCGATCACGCGCGTCCCGATATCCGAGCTGGTCGCCGCCGGTCTGCCGCTCACCCTTGTCGCCGTCACGGCCGGGGCTCTGGTGGGGTTCCGGGGCATCCCGCCGGCGGGAGGAAATCCCCCGCTGGCGATCGACGTCCTGCAGCGCGGACTTCTCGTCGTGCTGCGCAGTCTCTTTCCCTTCGTCCTCGTCGTCGGCGTGACGGCGGTGTTCGGGATCCATCTCGCTTGGTCCATCCTCGTCGGAACCGCCCTCGCCGCCCTGGCGGGAAGACTCCCCCGAAGACGTTGGCCGGGATTGTTGCGCGCCCATCTGTCCTTCGATTTGGCGCTTCTCATCTGGGGGATCCTGCTCTTCAAGGAGGCGCTCCAGGCGAGCGGCGCCATGCCGCGCATCGCCGAGGACCTCTCGGCGCGGGGCGTCTCCCCGCTCGTGCTCTCGTTTCTGCTGCCGGCGACGATCGCCTTCCTCACCGGGTACACGACGGCTTTCGTAGGCTTGAGTTTCCCGGTGTTGGCCCCCTTCTTCCCGGACGGAACCCTCCGCGCCTGGCACGTGATGTTCGCCCTCGCCGGCGGGATCTGCGCCCACATGCTCTCGCCGATGCACGCCTGCCTGGCCATGACCCTCCAGTATTATCGCGCTTCCCCGCTGGCCGCTTACCGGCTGCTGCTGCTGCCGGCATTGGCCGTGTTGCTTGCGGCCGCGGCGCAGCTCGTCCTCGCCGAGCTTTTCCTGGGCTGATTGTCTGCGGCGGCGTTGTAAGGAATCGGGCCGCGGAACTGCCGCCGGAACGCCTGCATCCAGGAAAGCTCGTAGCCTTCGCCCGCCTCGCGGTGGGCGAGCGCCAGCCGATGCCAGGGAAGGAGCGGCCGTTGGTGGTGCACCCGATGGCAGTGAAAATGCAGAAAGAGGGAATCGAGCGGACGCGGGAGGCTCAAGTTCAAGGCGTAATGCCGTTGCCGCGGGTCGGTGCCGTAGTGGGGCAGGTTGTTCGCCGTGGAAACGAGAAAGGCCTTTCCCACAAGGAATAAAAGCAGCAAGCCGGGCTCGGCGCGATAGGCGAAAAGCGCCAGGCCCCAGAAGGAAAGGGCGGCCGCAGCCTCGATGCGCCAGACCCGGCAAGCCGCCGGACGGGAGAGGATCTCCGCAAGCGCCTCGAGAACCTCCCGCTCCTCGGGGTCCGCACCGCGGGATCGTCGGTCGATGAGCCGCCGCTGAAGCCTGCCGGGCAAAAGCGCCGCCACGCCGCTCAGGACTTCAAGCACGTAGAAGCCGCCGCAAAGGTTGAGGTAATAGCGCACCGTCGCCGGCAGGCGACCGACGCGGCGGGGATCGTAGAGATCCGGCCGATCGAACCGCGCGCCGTTGAAGCGGTGGTGCATGAGGTGCCCGAAGCGCAGCGGCCCGAAGGGGGCGCCGAACAGGACACAGAGGAGACGGCCGAGAAAATCGTTGGTGCGCGGACGGGGGTGGAGGTTGCGGTGAAACGCCTCGTGGGCGAGATACCACAGGGGATGGGTGTGCAGCGCAACCGGCAGCAGCAGAAGCGCGCAGAGGGGGTTTCGGGGGAGAAGAAGAAGCGGAAGGGCAAGAAAGAGACCGCCGTGCAGGAGAAGCGCGAGAAGCGCCAGGCCAAGGTTCGTCTTGCTGCGAATGTCGTGGGACATGGCTTCGACCTCGAGGCGGGCCTCACAGCCCGCGGTAGAAATGCACCCCCCAACCCAAGGTGAAAAGGAGGTTTCCGTAAAGAGCATGCTCGAGCGACACCGCCCCGAGCGACGCCGTGCGCCGATAGGTGCGCGCCAAGAGGAGCCCGCCCACAAGCGAGACGGAGGGGGCGATCCCGTTGTCGAAAATCACATGCAGCCAGGCGAAGCAGAGGGCGCTCGCCGCGGTCAAAAGTCGGGAATCGCCCAAGAGCGGCTGCATGCGGTGGAAGAAAAAGACGCGGAAGATCAGCTCCTGGGGCAGGGCCGAGAGAAAGGGGTAGAGGGCCATGACGGCAAGCCACAAGAGCGGCCGCTGCTGCGGCAAGGAAAAAAAGAGCGCGGGTTCCCAAAAACCGATGGCCGCCGCGAGCAGTCCCCCCACGAAGAGGGAGCGCAGGAAAATCCCCTTGGCCTCCCCGGTCGGAAAGGCTGACAAACCAAGCCGCTTGCGGTCGAAGGCCGGATCGCGGAGCAGCAGGGCAAGGCAGAGCGCCGCGGCGAAGAGCAACGTGGGGATTTTCGGTATGGGAAACGGCGCCAGCCGGATCAAAAGCGGCGGCAGTACGAAAAACAGCACTCCCTCCCCCGCCGCCCGTATGCGGGCCGAAGCCGGACAAGGGCGCGCAGTTTTCACCCCCGGATCTCTGGAAACCATGACGGGAAGGGATAGCCGGTCTGCATTAGGTTTCGGTTAGCGCCCTCTTCGAGCTTTCCTCGCCCGGCCAGGGCTTGCGCTTCGATCGGGATTCCGGGGACGGGGTCAGAGCGCTTTCCCCCCTTTTCGATCGAGGCAATGAACTTCTCGCCTCCCCCTCATCGGTTCTTAGAACCCGAAGGGCAAATGGGGCTCATGAAAAATTTCAGCCTTTGGCCTCCAGCCGAAAAGGAGATCTTCCTTTCCGTGCACCGCCTGACGGTGGAATATCCGGGCGGTCACAAGGCATTGCAAGAGATCTCTCTCGAAATCCGTCGGGGCGAGCTGACCGTGCTTCTTGGCCGTTCGGGGGCCGGAAAATCAACACTCTTGCGGTGTTTGAACCTTTTGCAGAAGCCTTCCGCCGGGTCCATCTGGGTGGAGGGGTTCGGCGAAATTACGGCCCGAACCCGGTTGCGGGACTATCGGCGTCAGGCGGCAATGGTGTTTCAGCTGCACCACCTGATCGGCCGCCAATCCGCGCTGCAAAATGTCCTCATGGGCCGTCTGGCCTACCATTCCACCCTGCGCAGCTTCCTTCCCCTGCCGGAGAGCGATGTCGAAATCGCCATGGAATGCCTCGAGCGCGTGGGCCTGGCCGACAAGGCGTCGAACCGCGTGGATCGGCTGAGCGGCGGGGAGCGTCAGCGCGTAGGAATCGCCCGGGCGCTCGCGCAGCGCCCTCGCCTCCTCTTTGCCGACGAGCCCGTCGCCAGCCTGGATCCGATCACGGCGGAATCGATCATGGAGTTGCTGCGCCGGGTCGCGAACGAAGACCGGCTGACGGTCGTTTTCAGCCTCCACCAAATCGATCTTGCTTGCCGCTATGGGGAGAGGGTGATCGGTCTCTCCCAGGGGAGACTGGTGTTCGACGGACGGCAACACCACCTCACCAGACAACAATTGGAGGGGATTTACGATGAAGCCGCCTGTGAAATGAAGCTCGAGGCGGCCCTGCTCCCTTGAGAAGGCGAAAGGAGTCGCAAACGATGAAAAACCGATGGCTGAAGGAAAGTGCCCTGATGATCACGCTGGCGGCGGCTGGGCTGCTTTCCTCTTTTGCGGGATCGGCACACGCCGCCGCTTATGATCCGAAGGTGTTGCGGGTCGCGCTGCTTCCGGATGAAAACGCCGCCAAGGTCATCCAGGACAACGAGGGGCTCCGCGCCTACCTCGAAACCCGCCTGTCACGGAAGATCGAATTTTACGTCTTGACCAGTTATGCCGCCATGATCGAAGCGACGCGCAACGGGAGAATCGACTTGGCCTTTTTCGGGCCGCTCTCCTACTGCATGGTCCGCGACAAAGCGGCGGTCGAACCTTTCGCGGCCAAAGTGAAAGACGGCGCGACCACGTACAAATCGGTCGTCATTGCCCACGCCGCCTCGGGAATCCAAAAAATCGGGGACATCCGTGGCCGGCGCATGGCCTACGGCGATCAGGCTTCCACCTCGAGCCATCTCATTCCCAAGGGGCTGCTCGCTCAGCACGGCCTCAAGCCCGGGGATTACCAGGAAAGCTTCTTGGGGAAGCATGATGCCGTGGCCTTGAACGTCATGCGCGGCAACGTCGAAGCCGGGGGGCTGAGCCAGGTCATTTTCCAGGGCCTGATCGAAAAAGGCACCATCGACGGCAGCCGCGTCAAGGTTGTCGCCGAGTCCGATCCGATCCCCGAATACCCCTGGGTCATGCGCTCCGACCTGGCCGATGCACTGAAGCAAAAGATCCGTACGGCCTTTTACGAGATCCGGGATCCGGCCATTCTGAAGCCGCTCAAGGCGGATGGATTCGCACCCATCGAAGATGCCGATTACGATGTCATCCGCAACGCAGCCAAGATCCTCGGCCTCGACCTGGGATCCTTGGAGCGCTAGCCTGCCAGAGGCCCTTTGACGTTCCGGGAGCTCAAGACCGTGATTCCGCCTCGCACCGGCGCTGTGGAAGAAAGCCCCGCTGCGGGCGGTTTTTCCTTCCTGAGCGCGGTTCTCGCCGCACGCAAGCGGAAATTGCAGCGCAACGCTTTGCAGACCGGCAGCGTTCTCGTTCTCGTCCTGGCCTGCCTGGGGTACGCCGATTTTTTCAACCCGCAACGCTACGCCGAGGGAATCCAGGGGATTTTTCAAATCATCGTCCGCGAGGGGCTGCCCCCGGATTTCAGCCGTTTTCCTTCTTGGGGCCAGCCCCTGTTGGACACCTTCGCGATGAGCATCGCCGGTACGGCGCTCAGTGTGCTGTCGTCCTTCATCCTGGGTTTCCTCGCCGCCCGCAACACCACCCCCCACCCTCTGGTCTATGCCGGAGCGCGACTTTTTCTGAACCTGATGCGCGCTATCCCGGAGTTGATTCTCGGCATCCTTTTCCTCGCCGCGGTCGGCCTGGGCATTCTCCCCGGCGTTTTGGCGTTGGGGTTCCACTCCATCGGCATGGTGGGCAAATTCTTCGCCGAAGCGATCGAGCATGCCGACCCGGCTCCGGTGGAGGCCGTCCGGGCCTGCGGGGGGAGTCCACTGCAGGTCCTCTGGCACGGGATCCTGCCCCAGGTCTTCCCGCAGATGGCGGATGTCTCTTTTTACCGTTGGGAATACAACTTCCGGGCCTCGACGGTGATGGGCATGGTCGGCTGCGGCGGAATCGGCTTTCAGCTCATCTCCTCGTTGAACTTGATGGATTATCGCCAGGTGACCGCTCTGCTGCTGGTGATCCTCCTCTGCGTCACTGTCGTGGATGAGCTGAGCGCCCGCATGCGACGCCGTTTCCAATAGAGGAGCCCATGAAACGCCCCCTGATGGTGTTGACCCACCGGGTCTTCCCGGAAACGAAGAAAGCGCTCAACGCCCATGGCCGCGTGTGGAGCCCGGACGGGGAAACGGCGATCGACCGCGGCAGGCTCGTCGATCTTGCCCGTGAGGCGGATGCGCTGATGGTCTTCATGCCGGACAAAATCGATCAACGTCTACTCGAACGATGTCCCCGTCTGAGAATCGTGGCCTGCGCGCTCAAAGGCTATGACAACATCGACGTGGAGGCCTGCAGCCGCCGCGGCATCTGGGTCAGCATCGTTCCCGATCTTTTGTCCGCTCCCACCGCCGACCTCGCCGTGGGGCTTTTGCTCGCGTTGACGAGAAAGATCCTGGAGGGGGATCGATTCGTCCGCTCCGGCCGTTTTCGCGGCTGGCGCCCTGAACTCTACGGCATCGGCCTGGAAGGGAAAACCGCCGGGATCTTGGGCTGCGGCGCGGTCGGCAAACGAATTGCCACCCGGCTGCACGGCTTCGGAATGAAGATTCTGTGTTGCGACACCTCCCCCGTGAACCCGCAGTGGCTTGCCGGTATCGGAGCTTGCCAGGTCGACTTCGAGGAGCTTCTCCGCCGAGCCGATGTCCTTGTGCTTGCCGCCCCGCTGACTCCGGCATCCTTTCATCTTGTCGGCAAGGAAGCCCTCGAGTGCATGAAACCCGGTGCCTGCCTCGTCAACGTGGGCCGCGGCTCGGTCGTGGATGAAACCGCTGTGACCGAAGCCTTGCAGAACGGCCGGCTGGGGGGGTACGCGGCCGATGTCTTCGAATTGGAGGATCTCTCGCGCCGAGATCCCCCTGAGGCCATCCCCTCCGCGCTCTTGCTGGATACCGCCCGCACGGTCTTCACCCCTCATCTGGGATCGGCGGTCGCGGAGGTGCGCCTAGCGATCGAATTGGCCGCGGCGGCCAATATCATCGATGTGTTGCAGGACCGCCGGCCGCGGGACGCCATTAACCGCCCGCAGCCGCGCCGTTGACGAGCGCCTGCGCGCGAAACGATACGGCCGGAGCCGACCCCGGGGGAGAAGAGCCGCGGCGGGAAAACCGAATTCCCCGGATCGCTTTGTCATCTGTCGCTTCAACACGCAAGCGGCCTGACGAGCGGCTCGAGCCGGGCTATAGGGCGTTGCGTCTGTCGAACGCCCCTCCTTTCTGCTTCCCTTCGTCGGGGAGAAGATCCCGGCGGTGGCGGGAGGGTTTCCCGCGGATTCGAAGAGCTCCAATGGGGATGCGCGGTGGAGAATCGAGATTCCGCCAGAAATGATATCTGAATGGACGTCCCCTAAAGAAGAGGCCTTGAGCGGCTGATCTTCGGGTGGAGCTCTTTTTTCAGCCCTTGTTTGAGCCGCAAACGGTTCCAGTAGGTCAACGGCGGTCGAGCGGCTTTGGCGGTGCCCCGGAAGGCGTCCTCGGGGCGGTAGAGCAGGTCCGCAAGATGCACCGACGGCGTAAGCCGGCTCAAAAAGCCGGTGCAGCCGGCGCAGTAGGCCACCACAAGCCGGCCGGCGGTTTCCTTCTGCCGCACCGTTCCCCAGGCGCTGGCGAATTCAGGCTTCACGAAACCCACCATGCCGCCTTCCCCGCAGCAGACCGTGCGGCGGGCCCGGTGTTTCATCTCGGCGACCTTCAGACCCATCTCCGTGAGCAGTCCCCGAACGGCGCTCTGAATCCCGCTTTCGTGACGCAACACGCACGAATCATGCACGACGACCTCGCGGCCTTCCTGTTTGGTTTGGGGTTTCCAGCCGTTGGACCGGATGAATTCGTAGACCGTGTTCACGGCGAACCCCTCCCCGTACTGCTTGAAGACCTTGAAACAGTTCGGGCAGGCGACCAGGATGCGCTTGATCCCCTGGCGGGAAAGGTATCGGGCCATTTCGCCGAAGACGGATTCGAAATATCCCTGGCGGCCCAGGTCGTGGGAGGGCTTGGTGCAGCAGTCGAGCGCGATGCCCATCGAGGGGTGCGATCTCCGCAAGTCCCGGAAAAGGCGCCGGACCATCTCCGGCCGCGTTCCCGGAAGAGCGCAGCCGGGGAAAAAGACCGTGTCCGCCCCTTCCGGCAGGCCGTACCATGAGAAGCGCGGCGAGATGCCGCGCCTTTCGTGGCCGAGGATCGCCCGGTACGGGGCCTCATCGAAATGGCCGCTGGCGACGTGCCGGCGGCGAAGTTCCAAAAACCCCTGTGCGGGATCGAGCCTTTCCGGGCAGACGGCGCTGCAGAGGCCGCAGAGGCTGCATTCGTAGGCGATCGCCCGCTGCCGCGGCCGGGAAAAGTCGAAAGCGGAAGCGATCGCCTTGGGAGTTCCGTAGTGAGCGAGAAACGCGCACTCGCGGGTGCAAACTCCGCATTCGGTGCAGCGCTCACGGATTGCCGCGAAGTTCGGGTCCAAGGCCGGCGGCTCCGTTGTCGGCGCCGAAGAAACGGCATCCCCTTTCTTGCGGAATCGGCTCCGGAAAAACGGCAGTGCGCGGCGGATCCCCAGCGGAAGCACGCCGATCAGGGCGAAGGAAACGATCAATCCGGGGGAAAAGATGCCGGATAGCGATTCGATCCGGCCAAGCTGGCTGCCGGCGTTCACGAACACGGCGGTGCCCGGAAGCATCCCTATTTGGGACACCCAATAAAAAGTGGTCAGCCGGATCGGGGTCAAACCCATGACCAAGTTGATGACGAAAAAGGGAATGGCCGGAATCAGCCGCAGGGTGAAGAGATAAAAGGCACCCTCCTCGGCGATGCCGGCATTCACCCGTTTCAGGCTCTCCCCGAAGCGACGCTGCACCCAATCGCGCAGAAGATAGCGCGAGAGGGCGCAGGCCAGGGTCGCCCCGATCGAGCTCGCAAAGGAGATGAGAATCGTCCCCGTGACGACACCGAAGAGAGCGCCGGCCGCAAGCCCCAGAACGGCGGCCCCCGGCAGGTTCAGGGCCACCACGGGAATGTAGAGGGCGCAGAAAGCGGCGATCACGACGGCCGGCTGACGGGCATAGATCGCCTGGAGTCGGTCCTGGTGACTTTTGAGGTTTTCCAGGGATAGCTCCCGATGGAAGCCGGTGGCGAAAAACAGAGCCACCGCGACGAGGATCGCGCCCAGCAGCACGAGCCGGCCGGATCGTTTCATGGATCGCCGCTTTCGCTATTGTCGCGGATCATCGCTCGAGCGCGATCCGAATTATTTTTTCTCGGTTGCGTAAGGCCAGGCGTCCATACCTTTCTCCAGAATGATCAAACGCTTCTCGTCGACTCCTTGAGACTTGTAGTAATCGACCGTCTTCTTGGCACCGCCGCCTCCCCGCGGGCAGACGATGATGACATCGTCCTTGGAGGCCTGGATTTTCGGGAGCACCTTCGCCAGACTTGCGCGCTGCTCATCGGTGTCGACAGGATAAGCGTTGGTTTCGATCGAACCGGGAATATGCCCCTTGGCGAACTGCTCCGCCGGGCAAATGTCGACGAGAATCATCGGGTGTTTGGCGTCAAGCCGTTTTTGCAGTTCGGCGGCGGAAATGTAGTTGTAGCCGCCGGCCGACGCCGCCCAGGAGACCGCCGCCTGGGAGAGAACAACCAGCCCGATCAACAGGGAAACCCTTTTCGCCATGACAAACCTCCTTCCAGATAGGTTGTCGGTTGAACATCCGGGATCGCCTCCTCCCGTTTCCCTTGAGGGGATTGATCGCCATCGGTGAAAGCGCCGTAAGAGCCGGATCGCCCAAAGGGAAAGCGAAAATCGCAGCAAAAGCGGGAGAAAGAAGTCCGACCGGATACCGCACGGAGCTCATCCGGATCCCGTTCAGGGGACCCGCTCAGATAAGGCCGCGAGACAGTAAGCGATATAGGAGCGCCCGACACCATCGAGCGTGAAACTAGATAGTTCAGGAAAATCTGTCAAATTGCTATTTTCTATCGTTTAGGGAAGCTTTATCCGCTTTGTCGATACAGAAGAGCGCTCGAGGTCGTGGAAACGATCGACCCCGCTTACCTGAGGAATGAAAGGGAGAGGCGCATCGCAAAGCTTTAGTGATATATTAATGGACGTCCCCTAAAATTGGAGGCCGAGGCGGAGGCCGAGGGTGTCGAGACCTTCGTTGGGGTGGGCGAGATAACCGTTGGAGATGTGGTCGAAGAAGAGGGAAAGGCGATAGCGGGGGCTCAAGATCAACCCGACCTCGAGGGGCACCCGAAAGAGGAATCGCGAGCCCAGGCTCTTGCGATCGGGATCGTCGGTGTCGAGACGGCCGTCGTGCAGGGCAAGCCCCAGGCCCGTGTTGAAGAAGAGGTGCGGGCCGAAAATGCGCTCCCAAAGAAGGCCCGCGTAGGCCTTGCTCGTTTGGCCCGCAAGATTCAAACTCCCCCCGAGGTTGGAGAGCACCGCCCCGCCCAAGATTTCAATTCCGGGGCGGCGGAAGACGATCTCGAAATTGAGATCAGCCCCGCCCTCGGCCCGCGAGCGGCTCCAGAGATGGTCCACGTCGTGGGCGAGAACCCCGAAGCGCACCCCGTAGACGAAGCAGGGAACGCAAGAGCCGGAGTCTTGGGCAAGCTCCTCCGCTCGGCCGTCCTGCGGGAACAGGGCCGCCAGCGCGACGGCGACCAAACAGCCCGCCGCGGCGAAAGCGAGGCGGCTTGTGACCCGCCGCGCGTTTCGCCCCCGACGCGTTCCCACGACGGCCCTTTCCCTGCCCAAAGGCGGCAGCCGCCCGCAGCGGCTATTTCTTCACCGGGACACCCGGTTTGAGCGGCTCCTTGTCCACCTTTCCCGTCCCGGGGCGGGAAAGGTCGGAGGGTTTGACCGGTGCCGGCTGGACCCATTGGATCTTGTCGAAGTCGCGCACCCCCTGGCCCTGGAGATATCCCTGCCAGCGGATGTCGACCTTGGCGCCATCGAAACGGGCTTCTTGAAACAGCGCGCCCGAGAGATCGGCGCCGCTCAGGTCGGCAAAAGAAAAGTTCGCGCGGGTGCAATCGGCGCCCGCGAGTTTCGCCCCTTTCAGCTTCGAGTAGAGGAAGATCGCATCGCCCAGGCGCGCGCCCGAGAGATCGGCGCCGGAGAAATCGGCGCTGCTGCAAGAGGCGATGGTTAGAACCGCGTCCTTGAGTTTCGCGCCTTTGAGGACCGCATGGTGGAAGTGCGCGCCGTGGAAGCTTCCATTCTCGAGGTTCGCCCCCTCGAAATTCGCCCCGTCGAAGACGACACTCCACAGCCGGCTGTTGCGGAAATCGGCCCCCCGGAAATCGACCCGGCTCACGTCCATGCGCCGCAGTCCGTTCAACCCGCTCAGATCGGCGTTTCTGAGGTCGTTCGCCCCAGACTCGAGCCGCTCCACATCCGAAGGGTTGAACGCCGCCGCCACAAGCGGAACCGCAAACGCGAACATCACGACCAGACATCTCTCAAGCCTACGCATCGCCAAAACCTCCGCAAGCGAGAATTTTCTCCTCCGGCTGTTGCGGCCGCCGCTGCCCTCTACTTCCTTCGGCATCTTTATTTTAAGGCTTGAACCGGCCGTCTCCCCCCGCCGCGGGAGTCTCAATCAGGCAAGCAGCGCCCCGCGGGCGGAGAGGTGATCCTTCAGAATCGAGCGGTGGCAGCGGCTTTCGTCCGCGCAGCAGCAGCCGACCGAGAAATCGGTCTGTCGCGAAAGAGCGGCCAGCAGATCCAGCAGCCTCGTTTTCTCGGGCCGCCCCATCTCCGCACGATGGCGTCGGGCAAAGCGCCTCCGGTGTTCCTCGTCCCCCCCGGCCGCCGCCCGCCCCTCCTTCAGAAGCTCCTCGCTCGGCGCAAGCTCGGGCAGCCACACGTCGTAAAAGTTGCGGGCGGCAATCTCGGCCCGGGCGATCCCGCGCGGCGGCCTTCTCACCGTCCCGATCCTGAGCCGCTCCCCCTCCAGCCGTTCGCTTCCCCGCCTGAGGATCCGGATCGCCATGCCTGTCCTCCTGCAGGATCAAGTCGCTTCCGGGCGCTCGAAGGCCTCGACCGGGGTCGAGCCCCGCAAACCCGCTGCGGTCGGTTTGAGTTTTCGACCGCGCCGTGTCATCAAGGGCATGCCATGGCTGTCCTTCCCTCCAGCGCCCAGCTCACCACGGCCTTCTGCTTTACCATCCAGGCCCTCGGGGTCGGAACCTACATCGCCTTCGGCGTTTTTTTCAATCCTTTGATGGAGGAGTTCGGCTGGCCGCGGGCGGCGATCGCGGCCGCTCCGGCAACGGCGTTCTTCGTGATGGGGATCTTCGGTATGGTTGTCGGCCGCCTGAACGACAGCTTCGGCCCGCGCCTGCTGCTCACGGGGACGGCGCTTCTTCTCGGTGCGGGCTGCGCCCTCATGACGCAGGTTTCGAGCCTCGGAGGACTCTACCTCTCCTTCGGCCTCGTCTTCGGCATGGGGCTGAGCGCCGTCGATGTGCTGGCGCTCACGACCATCGCCCGCTGGTTCACCGCCCGTCGCGGCCTCATGACCGGGATTGTCAAGGCCGGGACCGGTCTCGGGCAGTTCGTCGTCCCGCTGGCCGCAAGCGCCCTGATCGTGCAATTCGGCTGGCGTTGGGCGATCGGGATCGTCGGCTTGTCCGTGGCGGTGATTTTGATCGTCATCGCTCAGTTCCTTCGTCGCGACCCGGGGGAAACAGCCCCCGACCCGGAGGAAGAAGCGCCGGCCTCTCCGACCCTCCAAACCGCAGCCTCCGGGGTTCCTTTGATGCGGGTCTTCCGGGCGGCCCCGTTTTGGATCCTTTGCGCAATGAACCTGATTCTCGTTTCCTGCCTCATGGTCGTCATGCTGCACATCGTTCCCTATGCCCGCGACCGGGGCATCCCTGCCATCCCCGCCGCCGGCGTCCTCTCGACCATCGGGGCGGTGAGCATCCTGGGACGCCTGGCGGGAGGGGTGCTGATCGACCGGCTGGGGAGCAAGGCCGTGATGCACATCGGATTCTGCCTTTTGCTGGGAAGCCTCTTGTGGCTGCAGCTCTCCGACCGCCCCGTCATGCTCTACCTCTTCGGCGCGGTCTACGGCCTCGCCCACGGAAGCTTTTTCACCGCCATCTCCCCTTTGGCCGCGGAATGGTTCGGGATCCGTCACCATGGGACGGTCTTCGGCATCGTCGCTTGCTTCGGCACGACGGGGGGAGCCGCCGGTCCGGTCCTCGCCGGGCACCTCTTCGATGTGACCGGAAGCTATCGGCTCTCGTTCCTCATCCTGACCGCTCTGGCGCTCGTCGCCTGGGGAATGCTCTTCGCGCTTCGACCGCTGAGGGATCCCCAAGGATTCCTTCCTCGGATTTGAACGGCCACGACTTCGTCGCGGCCTGCCCGCTGCGGCGAGGGGTCTTTCGCGCCGCCCCGCCGGATCTTATGGTAAAAGAAAATCGTCCGCCTTTTCGGAGTCGAACATGGATACGGTCACACAAGTCGCCTTGGGAGCCGCCGTGGGCGAGGCGGTCATGGGCCGCCGGGTCGGCCGCCGCGCGGCCCTCTGGGGCGGGCTTTGCGGGCTGCTTCCCGATCTGGATCTCCTGGTCCCCCTGACGGATGCCGTGGACCGCCTGACCTGGCATCGCGGTCCGAGCCACTCGCTTTTTGTTCTGGCCGCCGCGACCCCGCTCGTCGTGCGGCTGATCCTGAGGCTCCAGCCATCGACCTCCGGGCACCGCGGCCGGTGGGTCTGGCTCGTCTTTCTCGCCTTCGCGACGCATGTGCTCCTGGATTGCTTCACGGTCTACGGGACCCAGATCTTCTGGCCGCTTTCCACGCCGCCGGTGATGGGGTCGAGCATTTTCATCATCGACCCGGCCTACTCCCTGCCCCTGATCTTGGGGGTTCTTGCCGCCCTTTTCCTTCATCGCACCCCCCGCGGCCACCGGCTGAACGCTCTCGGGCTGGCGCTGAGCAGCCTCTATCTCCTCTGGAGCCTGGGAGCGAAGCTCCACGTCGAAAGCAGGGTGCGCGCCTCCCTTGCCCGGCAGGCGATCCCCTACACGGCGCTTCTCAGCTCGCCCACGGCTTTCAACACGCTCCTGTGGCGCATCGTGACCGTGAACGAGGGGACCTATGCCGAAGGCTACTACTCGATCCTGGACGGCGATCGCGACATCCGCATGGCGCACCACCCGGCAAACCCTGAGCTGCTCCACGGGCTTGCGGACCATCGGCCGGTGCGCCGGCTGCAATGGTTCACGCACGGCTTCTACGGCGTGAGCCGCGAAGGGGGCGGAATCGTGATCACCGATCTGCGCATGGGCATGGAGCCCCACTACACGTTTCGCTTCCGCGTGGCCGCGGACATCGACCCCCTACCCCTCCCCGAACCCGCCCGGAGGGTTCGCAGCCCGCGCGACCTCCGCGCACTCGCCTGGATCTGGCAGCGCATCTGGAGCCGCCCGACGACTCAAGACGAAAAAAGGGTCTGAGGCCGAATCCGCGTCGGATTCCCATAGGAAGCGTTCAGCAGGTTCATCTTCAATCGGCGACAGAGCAAGGAAGCGCTTGACAAATCACTGCTTGCGCCGTTGCACGCAGGATGGAATGGTGGATGCTTGCGAAATCGGGTCAACACAAGAAGGATAAAAAATAAACGGAAAATAACCCGATCGGCAAACCAAGAGTTTGTACGGGGCGGTGGACCCCGATGTTTGGACAGCCTGATGGGTGGGATAAGCTCTGAATCGGTTTTTGGTTTTTTGTAATTTTATTGAGAAGCATCAGGCTGCCTCCGCGAACGGATGAGGCAGGCCGTAATAAACCTCGTCCGGGGTGCGGTCGTCAAGAGCGGAGTGACCGCGCTCGTGGTTGTAAAAGCTGATCCACTCGGTTAGACCCTGGCGCAGCTCGGAGCCGCCGCTGAAGGAATGCAAGTACAGGTAGTGATGTTTGATAGTCCACCACGGCCGCTCGACGAAAACGTTATCCTGGCACCGGCCGCGGCCGTCCATGCGGATGCCGATGCCGTGATCCTTGAGAACTTGGGTAAAACGGGTGCTGGTAAACTGGGCTCCTTGATCGGTGTTGAAGATCTCAGGTTTGCCGTAGCGGCTGAGGGCTTCCTGGAGGGCCTCCACACAGAAATCCGATTCCAGGGTATTGGAAAGACGCCAGGAGAGGATCTTGCGACTGTGCCAGTCCATGACCGCCACCAGGTACATAAACCCGCGGGCCATGGGAACGTAGGTGATGTCGGCCGCCCACACCTGGTTGGCATGATCGATGCTCAGATCCCTGAGCAGATAGGGGTAGATTTTATGCTCCGGATGCGGCCGACTCGTGTGCGGCTGGGGATAGATCGCCTCGATGCCCATCAACCGCATCAACCGCTGGATGCGCTTGCGGTTGACCCAGCGGCCCTGTCGCCGGAAATGTCGGGCGATCGAACGACTGCCGTCGGTCGGTGTCTTCAGGTACTGCTCGTCGATCAGCCGCATCCACTCCAAGTCCTCGGGATCGATCGGCCGAGGGACATAGTAAAACGAAGAGCGGCTCAATCCCAACAACTGGCATTGCCGTGAAATGCTCGGCTCGCGAAGTTCAGGTTCGATCATCTGTTTTCGCAGCTTTTGGCTCAGGAGCCGAGCTTTCGTGCTAAAAAATCGTTTTCGACCTTCAGCTGGCCGATCTGCCGATAGAGCTCATCGACCTGGCCTTCCATCTGCTTACGCGACTTTTGATTCTTGTCGAAAAGCTCGGCGGCGCTGTCGAGCAGCTGCCGCTTCCAGGCGGAGATCATCGTGGGATGCACATCAAAGCGACTGGCCAGCTGGGCGACGGCCTCCTCGTTCTGCAAGGCGGCCAAGGCAACCTTGGCCTTAATCTGCGCGCTGTGTTGCTTTCGTTTCTTGCTCATCTCAGATCCTCCTTCAAGGGCCTGATTCAGAGCTTACCACTCTGTCCAAGTTTTGGGGACCACCGCCCAGTTCAGCGGCGGGCCGCGCAGCGGATCGGCCGCTGCAACCGGTTGTTAGGCGACAGCTTGCTTGTCTGCTATGCATTCCCCAACCCAACGCACAAACAGAGAATGCCACGTCATCGTCCACCGGCATTCATGATCTC
>CALIUY010000010.1 GCA_938048455.1 uncultured Desulfobacterales bacterium
ATGCTCGATGGCTCGTCGCAAACGTCGCGCACACTGCGCGACGTCTCCTCCCTCCTCGCTGCAGGACTGATTAGGGCCGAGGACGCACCTTCGCTCGAGCGCGTGGGAGGGCACTACGCCATCGCGGTCACCCCCGCTGTCACCGCCCTGATCGACCGGTCCGACCCCAAAGACCCGATCGCGGCGCAGTACCTGCCCCACATCGAGGAACTCGTAACGCGCCCGGACGAGGCCGCCGACCCGACGGGCGATAGCCCTCACAGCCCTGTCCGTGGCGTCGTTCACCGCTACCCCGACCACGCTCTGCTTCTACCCACGCTCGCCTGCGCCGTCTACTCGTCACCGCCTAAGTCCCCGGCTGCGTCCGCCCCCTCACCGCAGCCCGGAAAGAAGCGCCCAAAGGGCCCACCCCTGCGCTGGCCGACGCGCCCATATCCCAATTAGAAAACGACCCCCCGGAGAGCATGGCCCCATGAGCGAGCAGAGCCCCTACGCCACCTTCGACCCCCAGGCTGCGCGCGCAACCCTACACGAAGCGATCCAGGCCGCCATGGCCAAGGTCACGGCCACCGAAGAGATCGACCGTCCTATCACAGCGCGCATGCGTGCCGCCCTTAACCTCGACATGCCGGCGGCCTGCTTCATGGCTTCCGAGACTCACCCCGACGGGGTCTATGTGCCGGCGTGGTTGATGGACCTCGCCGCCCAAGAGATCTTCGGCGACCGCTGGTCTTCGGAAGTTCTCGAGGTCGAAATCATCAAGGACGACCGCGACGGGATCCGCTTCGAGGCGCGCGGCACGAAGCCGGTGGAGAAGACGATCCACCGCGTCGTCGCCACCGCCCGCGTAGCTGTCGAGGTCCGCAGCCCCGGTGGACGTGTCCAACGCCACACCGCCCTCGGCGTCTCCGCCCATGACGTCCCCTGGGGCTCTGCTGACGTCCAATCGCTCTACAAGATTGCCATCAAGGGTGCGGCCACTGACGCGCGCCGCACCGCGCTCGCCCAGTTCGGGCGCATCTTTAGCCCGAAAGGTAGCGACCTCGACGCAATCCTCGCCCAGGCCTCTAGCGCTTCACTGAAGGCCCAGGAGGAGGCCCGCAAAGCGCCCGCTAAGGCCATAGCGCGGCGCGTGCGCGCGCAGCGCCCAGGCGAACCCTACGCTGCCATCGACGAGACCGGGGCCACTCTCGAGACCTACCCCGCCACCGTGGAAGGTGCGCTACAAGCGCTCGACTCTATCGGCGAGATCCTCGCCGGCTGCCAGGATGTCGAAACCTTTGAGGCCGCCCGCGAGGCCAACGCTGCCACCGTGGCGCGCATCGAAGCCGAACATGGCCCGGCTCTCTCCGACGCGCTCGCCGCGTTGAAGGCCCGGATCCAGGAGGCCACTGCCGCCCAAGTCGGCCTTGGGGCTCCCGTGCCCACCCGCCGTGATGTCAAGGCCCAGCCGACCGCCGGGACGCAGCCCTCCCTTGACCTCGCTGCCGACCCCGAAGACCGCCTCGCCCAGACGCTTGTCGCTATCGAAGCCGCTACAACCCCGGAGAAGGTCCAAGAGATCCTCGACGCCGCGATCGGGCGGACGCCCCGCATGCCCGCCAAGGCGATCCTCCGCCTCTCCGAGGCCGCCGCCGCACGCCGCCAGGCCCTCAAGGACGCGGCCTAACCCAAACACCACCCGACTTGCGCCCCCCGAGGGGGGCGCTATCGTCAGGAAAACGCCGGGATACGCCCGGCCAGCCGCCCCGGAGCCATCCAGATGAACCTCGTCCTCCTTACTGGCCGCGTCGGACGCGATCCCGAGGTCAAAAGCTTCTCCAACGGAGACCGCGTCGCTCGCCTCTCCCTCGCCACCAAGCGCCGGCGCAAGGATCCCCAGAGCGGGCAGATACTTGAGCAGGCGGACTGGCATAGCGTTAACTTCTACGGCCCCGCCCAAGGCGGCGTCGTCGACCGCGTTGTTCAGCTCGCCCGCAAGGGCGCTCTCATCACCGTCAAGGGCGAGCTGGTCTACCAGACCAGTACGCTCCCCGACGGTACCAAGATCCAGCGCGCCTCCATCGCCGTCCGCGGCCAGGACGGCTTCGAGTTCCACGTAGGCCCGCGCGCCGATGGCGAGACCCCCGTCCAGAAGCCGAAGGTAACCGACCAGGGCGGCGAGCCGCAGGGGGAAGTGCATACAGGCGTCGACTCCGGCGACGACCTCGACCCGCTGGGTCTCGGCAGCCTCGACGACGACGAGTTCTGAGGACGCGGCGGCCCCAAGGGCCGCCTCCCCCTTTTCCCTCTTCCCTGAGAACGACCAAGACCGACCTCTGCAGGGGGCGTTCACGCGCCCCCCTGCGGAGGTCGGATTAACCAGATGAGCAACGGACCGAGCTACGCCGAGATCGCTCATGTCCTCAACCAACATGCCGAGGCCTTCTCCCAGCACGTGCTCGGGATGGCGCCGACCGCCCGCCGCGCAGGAGAGCTGCGCTTCTACGCCGACGGGAAGCTCCGGATTCGCATCTCCGGCCCCAAGGCCGGACGGTGGACGAACTTCGCCGACGGCTCCCGCGGGGACATGATCGACCTCTACATGGCCCGCACGGGTGCTACCAAGCGTGAGGCCATCGCCTTCGCTAAGGATTTCCTCGGAATCCCCGATCACGGTCCTGCGCTCACCTCCCTGCCAGCCCCTGACCTCGCCGCTGCCAATCGTCAGGACGCCAAGGAGCGCGCCAAGCGCCTGCGTGCTGCCGCTGGCATCTGGCGGCGGGCCAAGCCCATGGGCGCTCCCCAGACCGCCTACCTCGCCAGCCGCGGCATCGTCCTCACGCTGCCTGAGACCGTCGCCCGAGGCCGAACAATCCCCGTCGCCGACCTCCCCAAGATGGGGATCGACCCGTCCCTGTGCGACAATCGTCCCCTCGACGCCATCGTCCTCGCCGCCACCGACGCGGCCGGCAATCTGCGCGCCGTCCAGCAGATCCTGCTCCAGGATGGGCGCAAGGCCCGCGTGCCCAATGTCAAGCGCACCAACGGCGTACTCGGCGGCGTCGCGGTTCAGCTCGCTCCTGCTGGTCCGACGGTTGTTCTGGCCGAAGGCCCCGAGACTGGCATGAGCATCCAACAGGCCACGGGCCTGCCCACCTGGATTACGCTCGGCGTCTCGAACTACACCTCCGCGCCCCTCCCGTCGGAGACGCGCCAGGTTCTGATCGCAGCCGACCTCGAAAATGCCGGTAACGGCCTCGTTGCGGCACTCAGGGCGGCTGACTACTGGGAGCGCCAGGGCAAAGAGGTCGGTCTGCTGCTGCCCGCAAACCCGGCCACGGACGCCAAGATCGACTTCAACGATGTTCTCCAACAGGAGGGGGAGGAGGGCGTGCGCACACGCGCCGCCACTCCCTGGCGTTCCGAGCGCCCGGGCGAAGGCGGCCGACGCGCGATCGTCGCCACCTGCCACCGCAACCTCCTGGCTCTCTGGCAGGCCGTCGGAGGGCGGCCGATCATCGCGCGCATCGACAAGGAGCCCCGCGTCTCCCCAAACCTCCACTTCCCCGAAGACGTCGAGGAGATTCTCGTCGCCGCCCCCGCTGACACAGTCCCCGACCTCGGCGACATCCTGCGCCGCCGCCCTGGCCTGCGGATCCGCCATCTTGAGGCCGCGCCCGGCAGTCTACTCGCCGGTCTCGCCGCCCACGGCGCTCGCTGGCTGCGCGCTGATGCCGCCGCTGCCCCCGCGCCCGGCCAGCATGCCTTCTACCGCCAGGAACTGCTCGCCCTCTACCCGGAGGCCGAGGTTGTGCTCTGTCAGACCCGCGCCGCGGCCGACGTCGTCGCGCCTCGGCCCGACCGGATCGCGCTGGCCTGGAACTGCCGCCTGCCCGAAGAGGCCTGGCCATGGGCCGCCCTCAGCGGCCGCACGGTGCTCATCGTGCCCGTCCATACCCCCGCCGGCTATGCCGGCGCCGCCCAAGCCGCCCGCCAGGCGCGCATCCATGGCGCTACCCCCATGCTGCTCGCCTGGAACGCTGGCAGTGCGCGGACTCTGCGGCTCGACGCCGACGGACGCCTCCAACCCCGCAGCACCCCGTTGCCGGAGGGATACGACCTGCCGCAGGCCGTCAGCGACGGTTGGCAGGCCAGCGCTCTCGACAAACTCCTCGCCGAACGGTGGTCCCTGTGAACCGCGAACCCGTCGCCGCCAGCCTGCGCCTCCTCCCCCGTGCCGCAGCCGACGCCAGCCGCGCCACCAGCATGGCCGTCCAGGTCGAGGTCGCCTAGCGCTACCACATGAACAGTCTCTAGCCCGCTGGCTTCAGCATGATCGGACGCTTCAATTTCCCTTGCTCCAGCAGGGTCGCCAACAACGCAATCCGCAACAGGCTCACCAAAGACGGCGGTTGCCATCAGAATCTCCTCTAGGCCCTCGTTTCCCGGCGAGAGGCAGCCGTGATCTCCGGCTTCGCCTGGGCCTGACGCCCAGGCGACAGCTTCCGGATTCTGTGCACGGTCCCGAACCTACTGGACCCTCAGCAGGAAGATGCGTACTGGAACCAACAGACCGTCGATGCGCTCGCCTACGGCGAGCGGCTGCTGCCGTCAGGCGGACTGCGACAGCACCCACTAACGGGTTCCACCGCGCCCTGGCCAGCGCCTGGGGCGGTGCCGTGGTCGCCCTCACCACCGACTAAGATCGATCTGCTCCTAAAAAACCGCGGCCTCCGCCAGCTGCGCCATGGCCGTGCTACACCCTGGCACGTTCTCGGGATCGACCCCAGCGGACCGCCCCTCTTTCTCGCCGCCGTCGCCATGGTGAAAGGCCCGTGACACAAGGCCGGCTCGCGGCAAAAGCCGCGGGCCGGCGGTCCTTCCCAGGGGACGAAAGGACCACCGGAAGGACCTCCGTCTTTCCGACGGCCCGCCCGACGAAATGGGACACGCCATCTCCGTTTCCAGCGGGACGCGCAACTGTTCAGGTCTATACCCCCCCCGCGGACCAAGGGACAAGACGATGCGCTGCTCTCCTCTGCACGCCGCCGCGTGCCGGCCACGCCCTGCTGGCGACCAGCCGCTGCGCGATCGGGCAGCGGCAGCACCACCCACGTCTTCGAAGACTGCAGTGCCCTCGCCGTTGTCTTTGCCCGAAGGGCAGCATCTGTCCGCCCGCCTGCACAAGACCGTTGCCTCTGGCAAGTAGGTCGAGCACCACGGCTTCCCCACCCTCACCCGGGCGTCTGGACGCACGATCTGCTCTGACATCGCCACCCTCGGTGACTCCACGGCAAACGCGACACCCTTACCCTCGCCGGCAACCTCGGCATCGCAGAAAGCAGCGCTGGCGTCTCCGACGCCTAGGGCAACCTCGTCAGCATAGCCTACGTCGAGCGAGAACCGACTTGCTACGCCTTGCTACGCGGCGCGGGCGGAATACATCGACGAGTTCCTCCTCCACGGTGCCCCGTTGCCGCCAAAGCCTCCGAAGCCATTCCGCCGTCCACCGGCAAGTGCCGCCGCACGGCAGTGCGCATCATCTGCCAAGACCCCTCCTCGCCGCCGAGCGCTTCCCTCCTCTCCCCCTTTTAGACTTATCACCCAACCGACGGTTGGAACCGCGGAGAAAGGTCGTTGAGTCCGATCTCCCACGGAGCCGCCTGACCTGTTTGCCGCCCCGACAGCTCAGGCGGGAACCCCGCAGGACACAAACCAACCTCGAACCGTGGTAACTTTTATTTAGGATATAGACCCACTTTTTTCGTTTCTAGCCCTATCCCCGCGTCCAAGCGCACCATCTCCCTCCCGTAGCCCGGACATCCCCCGTCCGTGGCAGGCCGGCGCGGCCCACCCCCTCCCCCGCCTCTCGGACGGGCCGCGCCGGCCACACCTTCCTCCATCTCCGATCCTCTCCGCCCCTTGACAGCTGTCGCACCGACGGCAATCTCGACCCCATCGGCAACCCGCGGGCAGGCCCCGCGACGGAGAGAACACCTATGGAAATTACCCCTCCCCCCTTCATGTCCAAGCGCGATTGGGACGATCTCGGCCCCATGGGGCCAATCAACGAGGGGCCTCATTTCTTCTCCCACGAGGAGGAGCGCGACGCCTACACCGGCCTCAACATGGACCAGATCGGCGAGGATCCCGACCGCGGTCCCCGCCCCGTCCGCCCCTACCACCCACACATCATGGTGATGAGCGCCCGCCATCCGCTAGGCAGCCCCCACTGGGGATCGGCCTCCAACGACTACGAGCGCGCCTGGAGCCTCTACCAGCACTACCAGCGTGTCCTCTCCGCCCGCGGCGATGACGCTCGTCTCCTCATCAACGAGCTCGCCACCACTGCCGAGCGCCTCCAGGAGGGCCGTGGCGCCGCCTTCACCGTCGTCGCCTCCACCGAAGCGGAGGCGCGCATCATCCGCGGCATGATCGATTGGGCCACCACGATCGTCCCGACCTCGCATGGCCTCGAGAGCCAGCAGCTACTGACCAGTAACGACCAGCTACCCACCACCGCGGAAATGCTCAATGCTCTCGAGCGCGTGCGCCCCGAGCCCTGGGGGCAGAACCTCCAGGCCAACCTCGGCCAGGGCCGCGGCTTTGTGCGCACTATGGCCGTCATCCCCGCCCGCGGCGCCGAGGAGGCCCTTGCCCGCGTCGCTGCCCGTCAACCCGCCGACATCCTCCTCCTTGTCCCTGACAACTGGAGCTTTCAGAAGGCGCTGCGCGCCGAGATGGGAGACGCCGCCTACAACGCTCGCGTCTGGACCCGCTCCAAAAACGACGCCTTTAAGACGAACATCAACACCCCCGATCTCCAGGGACTCAAGGGCGGTGACTTCGCCCGCGCCTACCGCGAGACCATCGAGACCCTCATTGCTCACGCCGACCGCGTGCTCGTCGCCCAGAGCGACGACCCTCGTGACTTCGCGGTAGCCGCCACCGCCGAGGCCGCTCGCCGGGGCAAGCTTGCCGCCACCGTCACAGCCGCGGGCGTCATCATTCGCGGCCCAGACCTCGACCGTTTGGCCGAGGACGCGATGAGGGCCAGCCCTTCACGCGCCGAGTACGCGCGCTCGCGCACCATCGAACTCCACGACATCCCCGCCGGGTCACCCGAGGGTCGTCTCGCGCTCTCCCTGCTGCGCCAGGCCGGCGGCAAGGACCTCCCCAACCCCGCCATCGAAGCGCTTGCTCGCACAGGAATGACCATCAACGAGCTCGCTGACATGGCCAAGGACCGCAACCGAGCCATCGACCTCGTCCGCAAGCACGGGGTCCCTGTTGGTGCGGTGGCAGCGCTCGCAGACGACTTCGCCATGGCCGCCGCGCGCGACGCCTTCAAGATTATCCGAGAGGATCTTCAAAAGAACAAGGTCCAAGTGATCGGCCCTGACGCCTTCCCTCCCGCGCTCCGCGACAGCAAGGGTGCCCCCGCCGTCCTCTTCGTCAAGGGTGATGCCACGCTGTTCTCCGCCGGTCGCCCCTTCATCGGCATCCTCGGCGACGCGGCGCTACTCCCCCCCGTCGCCGAGCGTGCGGGCGCTTTCGTCCGCGGCGTCGAAGCTGCCGGTGGCATCCCCATCTCCGTCGAGGGCATGGGCGTGCCCCGCCTTCCTCCCGAGGGCCCGCAGATCGTCGTGCTCGCTACTGGACATGGCCACTACAGCAAGCTCCCCGCGCTCGAGTGGAAGGAGGCTGGGAAGGGCCGCCACGCTGGCGACGTCCTCGTCGCCGAGACCCCCAATCGCCGCTACACCATTGAGATCGTCGAGGGGCAGGAGCAGAAAATCCGCTACACCGTCGAGAACCCGCATGCCTCTCCTGGAGAGGTCTCCATCCACACAACCGAGCTGCCGCTGCGCGGAGAGCGCCCCCGCGCTTACTACGCCGAGAACGACATCCTCGGCCAGAAAGAGGGGGCGAAGTGGAACGGCGACATCCGTCACGCCAAGGAACTAGCGCAAGCCAACGAGGCTTTCATCCGCTCCGCCGATATCCGCGCCCACCGCCAAGCCGTGCTCGACCAAGGCGGCGTCCTCGTCTCCCTCCTGCCACCATGCCGCGAAGGGATCCTCTTTAGCCACGCCACCCAAGCGCTGGAGGGCACGCCCACCGACCGTCGGCCAGAAAACGAGCACCGCGCTATCGAGCTCGTCGCTAAGATCGCCGACGTCTCGACCATCACTCAGGCCTCCCAGACCAGCCCCGTGCGCCTCGCCATCGCGATCTCCGCGATGCGCGGCCGCAAAGTCGCGGTCCTACCACCCACCCCAGACCTGCAACTACAGCCCGAGATCGGCGGTAACCAGGCCCTCCTCTCCACTCCGGCCGCGCGCCTCTCCTCGGAAATGTCGTTACCCGGCGAGATAGGCCTGACGGTGGCCAAGGCCTTCGGCACTGGCAGGGCCGCCGTCTCCACCGGCCCCGACATGGCTAAGGCCGCGGCGATTTTGGTCGAAAAGGCCCGCACCATTGAGGCCGACATCACCCGCGCTCAGGCCAAGCGCCGCGCCGCCGGCAACGAATCCCGAGCCCGCTGAGGTTTACGGGGGGGGCTCGCTTCCCGTCTCCTTCCTCCTCCCTCCCCCAGACGCCCCCCATCGCCGTCGTCAGTGCCCAAGGCCTCCGCGGCACCCGCCCGCCGATACCATCTATGTCGGACGCAGCCTGGGTCATCCTGACCGTTGTTGCCGTCCTCTTCCTCCTGCGGCACTCCCGGATCCGCACCGCGATCCGCATTCGATCGGGACGCATTGACCCGGTGCGCGGCCAGCCCCGCCGTTTAGGGCGGAGAAGGATAGCCGAACAACCGGGCAGAAACGTGTCCGCCAAGGCTGGCCTGAACAAGTCCATCCTCGAGCAAGGATAGTTCGAGTGCCGCCGGCAACTGGACGACAAGCTGGCATGGCGGGGCGGCTGGTTGGTGGCGGTGCCGCCGAAGAACACGAGCCGCACCTGCCCGTGCTGCGGCCATGTGTCGGCGGACAACCGGCAGACGCAGGACCAGTTCGTGTGTGTGGAATGTGGCGTCGAGGACAACGCCGATCTGGTCGGCGCGATCAACATCCGGGCGCGCGGGATGGAAATCTGGCGAGAGAAGGGCGGGACACGCCCGGATGGCCTGTGGATCGACCCACAAGGGTGGTCGGAAGCAGGGACCCACCGAAGCGACGCAGGAGCGGCTCCATGCCACGCCTGAGCGCTGTAGGAATCTCCGGCCTTCAGGCCGGGGAGGATATCAAACTGCCTCTAATCCCCAGGCCATTCCTCCGCCGGTCCCGGCACGCGTGGATCCCCCATGGCCCGCCTCATCCGGGCCCCGGCCCCTTGCGACCGCCAAATTAAGGCCCAACATCGGGCAGGACAACACTTTCAGGGCCAGGCGCCCCCCTCGGAGACCCCTGATGAGCGACACGCTGACCGCAGCCAAGGCCACCCTCTCCCTCGTCGAAGCTGCTCTCAAGGCCGATCTCGCCGGCGACCTCGCCCGCCCGGGCTGGGAAGACGCCCGCACCGCCTTCCAGGAGACCTCTCGCCTCCTCGTGCGCGCTGGCGCCCTCCGCAAGACCGCCGATGGCTGGCGCTT
>CALIUY010000011.1 GCA_938048455.1 uncultured Desulfobacterales bacterium
GTTGACGCGGCGCACACGGCCGGCGGAGTCAAGGTCGCCTGTGGCAACGATCATCGGGTGGGCGGGTTGATTGCCGTCCGAAAGAGCGGCGAAGCCCATGCCAAGCGGCAAAGCGAGCGAGCGGCCGCGGATACGGTGCGTCTCCTCTCGGCTGCAAAGCGGATAGGCGATGAAGGCGCCTTCGGCCTTATTGGAGATTAGAGAACGGGCAGCCCTACCCGCATCCTCGATCGCCTGCTTCGCATCGTCATCGAGCAGCGCGACGGCCCAGAGTGGCATCTGAAGCACTGCAGCGCTTCCGGGTGCCCATCCCAGAATCCACCAGCGGACGGCGGCGTGGGAAGAGAGGGCCTCGGCTACCGGAACGGATAGCCAACACTTTGCATCCTGAGAAGCGGGAGGCAAAAACCGCTCCCGCTCAATGCGTTGCGACACGAAGCGCCGCAGGCCCGGAGGGCCAGAGCCCGAAAGCACCAGGAAACTCGAGAGCACGTTGAGATGGAACAGAAACCGCAAATCGGGATGCTCGGCGGTCGTTTCATCCAGCTTCCCAAGAGCTTCTTCCAGCCGAACATCCCCTTCCCCGTCCGACAAACCGGACAAGCTCAGCGGCCGCAAAAGCCGCCTCCCTAAGGTTTCGTTTTCTCCGCACCAAGCAAGGAACAAGAGGTGCTCCAAAAAGGTCAACCCGGTCTCAATCATCGTCGCGGTAGCAGAGAAGGGCGATTCTCGTTTCGGCGCCATCGCGTTCTTCAGCGGGGAAATCGGCCGAGAAATGGCCGCTATGCGGGTCAAAAACAATTTTCCGCGGCGCAATCAGAGGTTCGTCCCGTCGGGCGAGAAAAATGAGCAGACGAAGCTCCCCTTCCCTTTGGGGGGGATCGACGAACCTGCCGCCGACGACGACCAGGTCGCCTTTGCGTTCACGCGGAAAAAGCTCGACATGGACCGGCAGGATCTCGCGCACCAGATGATCCCGGATGACCACGAAATTGGCTCCGGCAATTGCCCCGGTCTCCTTCGCGGCGGCAAGGGCGAACATTTCGGGGGGCAGATCGGCCAGCGCAAGCGCTTCCTCGATGCTGCGCCAGCCGTCCCGAAGCCGGATCAACGGGCGGATGCGTCGGAGGTCCTCCGCAATCGAGCTTCCGGACGACTTCAGATGGAAGCGTCGCTCCTCGATGGAGTGCAGAACGGTGAAGACGGCGTCTCGGGCGAAGAGATGGGCCACCTCGAGCTCGAGTTCCCGGAAATAGAGGCGGGGATCCTCCTCGCTCATCTCCGGCGGCACGACGGCCCAGTCGGGATAGTTCCAGGGATCTTCCGCCAGAGCGAAGACGGCCCGCATCACCTCCGGAGAAACCGCCCCCAGCCGACTCCCGAGCTGCTCCCGAGTCACCGGATAGGAATTCCAGCATTCAACGATCAGCTCGGTTGTCCCGGTTCGTGCGGGCTCCAAGACGAGATCGCCGGGGCCGGCGAGTTCGGCGTCAAAATGGACCTGGGCCGCGCGGAAGGCCTGCGGGTCTTCCTCGAGCGGGCGTAAAAGCAAAATGGCGGGGGGCGTGTAATAGAGACCCTCGTGCCATCGGCCCAATTCCTTGCGGAGGAGACGGATTTCCCCCGCCAGGGGCGGGTTCTGCAGGGGGGCCCCCTCTGAAGAAAAAATGGATTGTAGGGAGGAAAGGAGATCCATCCAGGGATTCGGGGGCAATGCGGAGGGCACGCCGCAGTCAGGACAGATTTGCATGTGCTTTTTGAGATTCTCGCTTTGGGATGGGTCCTTCAGAACCCTTTCGGGCGGGCAGGTGCGGATTCTCCGGGCGAAGGCGAGGCTGGCGCGAAGGTCGTTCATAATAAATTCCGTCGGTTCCGACGAATCCTACGGCGGGGAAAAGACGTTTTTCAAAATTTGCCGCAAAGCCTCGCAGAAAAACTCCCATTCTTGCGGAGTGAAATCCTCCGGCCCGAGCATCTCTTGGTCTCTAAGAAAGCGCTTCAGTTTTGTCTCCACCTGACCGTAGCGATAAAGAGGCCCTGAGGGTCCAGCGTACCCCATGCGAGAAGCGATCGCGCCCCAATCGAGCTCACAAACCATCCGGTAATAAAAAATCCGACGCTCCTCCCACGTCAGCCGGTTCACGAAACAGGAGGCCAGCCGCGGGATATCACAGGCGAAAGGGAACGCCTCCGACGCCGGTTCGGCCGTCCGCTCGACTCCTGGGACTCCTGCGTCGGATGCGGAAGATTCGTAATCCGCCGACAGGGACACCTCCCTGGGACTGGGAACATGCCGGAATACCCAGTTCACGAAATCACGCAGATCAAGCCAGAGATCTTCCCCTCGAATGAGGCAGGCTTCCCGCCAGAAATGGGCGGCGAGGGGGAGGAGCGCTTTGGCCGCCAGAAGTTCGTTCAGCTGCGGATGCACCGAAAGCGGAAAGGAGATCCGCTCGATCTCCTCCTCTCTGAGGGGGGGGCGGGCGAGGGAGGGGATTTTCATGCTGAACATGAAGAATCGACCGCTTCTCAATTGATGATGGAATTTTTCCGATTCGCGCAGGATTTCCGAGGAAGCGCGATAGAAAAACCGCCAGGGATCGGTTTGAAGGCTCCGGGAGCGATCCAGGAGGTAATTGCGGAATGAGCGCTCGAGGTATTTCTCGAGGTGATCGGCCCCGGAGGCGATCAGCGACTGGAACTCCGTACCATGTTCCAGCAAAAAGATCTCGAGTTCGGAGAGAATTTCCCCGACACGTTCCGAGCCGCCAAGCTCCGGGGGATCGATCGCTGCCGGTCGTATCCGGCGCCGACGCAGCCAACGTTCGACATTCACGGCGATCGACCCCAGAATGCGGCGGGATGCCGGCTGATTCAGCCATGCCCGGATGATGTCATTGCCCCGGTTGCCCATGGCCTCTCACGTTCCGGAGATCGTGAAGCCGCTCTCGGGTTCTTCCGTCGCAGGACGAAAGCGGCTTACCGTAAGCAGGCACTCTTCCGGGACTTCGCCCTTGAAACTCACCTGATGAGCGAGCGATCGCGGCAGAGGAAATGCCAGGTTTTCGATCAGGTGCGAATTCCGGTCCATCACGAAGCCGGTGTGAAGCAATCGGCAACCCTTACGAATGAAACGGAACGAGGAGACCTTGAAAGGCCGGCTGCTGGAGCAGGGGCATACCTGCGCCCCAATGCCGTGAGGCGAGGTTTGCAGGCAATAAAGCGGATGGGTTTTCCAGGCATCGACTTGAGGGCTGAAGGCCCCGGCCGTGAGGCGATGCAGCTCTCGGTCAGGGGCGCCGAAGAACAGGAAGCGCTTTCTCCAAAAAGCAAGCGGAAGGCGGGCATTCTCCGTGAGAACCCGCTCGAGATGGCCCCGGGCATTGAGAGTGCCCTTCTTTTTATCCCAAGGAGGTTCCAGCATCACGGCCGCCGCCCTGTTGCCAAGGACAAGTTATTTTAAAGCATACACTCCTTTGCTTGTGATTGCAAAGAAAAAATCTAATAAATAATTATTCTGGTAGGTTATGTGTTTTGCACAGGTTCGATATTCGTAGAAATTACTTAGGTAATTTCATCTGCCTCGTCCCTTTCCGGATTTCCGGGAAGTCCCGGGGAGGTCGGGGCTTCGAGTTCGAGGGCGGCGATCGCGGGCATGCGGCCGCCGATGATGCCCTGCATGTCGCCGTAGAGGGCGGCCGTGTTGCGGACGACGCGCTGGATCTCCTTCTCTCGCTGGCTCCAGATCCTCTCCATGGCCCGGCGCTCCTTGTTCAGCTGATCCTGGAGCGAGCGGAAGGCCTCGACGATTCCCTCGATCTTCTGCCGGAACTCTTCCCCGGAGAGGTACTGGTAGAGGGCCTCCATCTTCTCGTTCTTGCCGACCGCCGCCTCGCGCTCGCGCGAAAGGGCGATCAGCTGCTCGCGCAGCACCGCGGCAAGCGGGATCGCGCTCTCCGGATCGCTCACCCAGACGCCGTCCAGACGGCCGAAACGCCGCACACCTTCCGGCAGGACAACCGAGACGAGAATCGCAAGTGTCGCCCGGGTCGCGATCATGTCGTCTTTCAGTTTGGGGATCCAGTTGCCCGACCAGGCCTTCGTGTTCTTGGTCTCCCAGAGCACCACCCCGCAGTCGGCGCCGAGGGGGTTTCGCACCCTCTGAATGAGGTCGGCGCCACGGATTCCCTTGGGAACCGGCTGGATGTCGTCGTGAAGAAAAACGCTTTTCAACCTGGCTTCGAAGTCAAGCTCCAGCACCTCGCCCTGGGTCTCCATCGAGCCCTGCTCGGCGCGGCGCTTCATTTCTTCCAAAGCGGTCTTCAGGTCCTGGATCACCTTGTCCTTCTCGAGGTCCTTCAAGCGGTGTTCCTCTGCCGCGCGCCGCAACGTTTCGGCGCGGATGGCCTCGCGTTCGGCGTCGATCTTGCGGGCGACCTCGAGTTGCAGCGCCTCGCGTTCTTCCTCGAGCTTTCGCTGCCGGGCCCGGAGCTTGAGCTCCTGCTCCCGAAAGATGCGGATCGCGGCCTCCTTCTCGGCAAGCGCACCCTCCATCTCCTTGATCTTGAGGCCGAAGTCGGCTTCGATCCTCTTTCTGGCCGCCTTTTCGGCCTCGGAGAGCTTTTCCCGCAGCCTCGTTTCGAGTTCCTCCTCGAGCGCCGCACGGCCGCGGGCGAGCTCCTCCTCGAGCGCTCTGAGCTTTTCGCCCTTCTTTCTCATCTCGGCTTCGCGGCGTTTCACCTCTTCGAGAAGCTCCGCGCGCAAATGGTCGCGGATTCTCCCCGTCAACGCCTCGGAGAGTTCGAATTCGTGGCCGCAGTTGGGGCAGACGATCTGTCCGGAGCTCATGCAAAAAATCTCCTCATGGAGTTCAAGTTCTCAAAAGTTCTCGAAGATCCTCCGCCGTGACCAGGGGGGCCTGGGCGCGCTCGATGCCGAAGCCGCGGTCACAGAGGAGATCCCCCCGGCCAAGGAGCCGCTCGGCCCCGGCGCGGTCGAGGACGATCTTCGCGTTCGCCTGGTTCACGACGCGCAGGCAGATCTTGAGCGGCAGATTCGCCTTGATGATCCCGCTCACGACATGCCGGTCCGGCCGCTGGGTGGCAAGGATCAGGTGCACGCCGGCCGCCCTGCCCTTCTGGGCCAAGCGCCCGACCAGCCGCTCGAAGGACTGCTTTTCGTTTCGCCCCGCGAGGACCAGGTCGCCGAACTCGTCGAAGAGGATCACCCGGAAGGGGATGTCCTGGCGGCCGGCGGCGAAGCGGGCGGAGAGGTTCTCGAAGCCCTCGCGGGAAAGCACCCGGTAGCGCTCCTCCATCTCTTCCAGGGCGGCCTCGAGCCGCGGCAGGGTCTCCCCCGGCTCGGTCACCACCGGCTGATCCACGTGCGCAAGCGCCGCAAGGCTGGTGAAGGTCAAGATTTTCGGGTCGATCAGGGTGAGGCGGACGCGATCGGGGGGAGCGCGATGAACGAGACTGGCGACGATGCTCTTCAAAAATTCGCTCTTGCCCGCGCCCGCCGCCCCGGCGACCAGCGCATGGCAGGTGTTGGGGTCGGCAAGGTCGCAGACGAGGGGTCGCCCCTCGATTCCGATCCCGACGGCAAAGGCGACGGGGCTCGGGTGGCCTTTGAGCTCGGGGCAATCGATGACCTCCCGCCAGGGGACGGAAAGCGGCCTTTCGCGGGGGATGTCGATCGTGACCCGGCCCTGGCCGGCTTCGATCACGGGGGTGAGCGGCAGCGAGAGGGCGACTTTTAGATCCTCGGCGCGGCTCGCAAGCGAGGAGACTTTGACACCGGCTGCGGGCCTCACCTCGTAGCGCACGAGCTGCGGGGCCTCGCGCCTGCCGGTCACCTCGACCGCAAGGCCGAAGCGCGAAAAACACTCCCGGATCGCCTCCGAGAGATCGGCCGGTTCCGGGACCGGCGTGTGGAAGTCAAGTTGAGGCGAAGGTTTTCGAACCCCTGGGGCTTCACCTGCAAGCGCGGCAAGAACGGGATGGACGACGTCGGCGAACATCGCCTGAAGGTCCCGCGCCTCGACCCGCACCTCCTCGAGCGCGGGTTCGTAGTACTCGAGGACCCCCTCGTAGGCCCGGCCCGGGTGGGCGGTCTCGAGCATGCGGGCGTAGATCGCAAGCTGCAGGAGATCCTGCTTCATGCGCTCCCCGCGGGTCAGCTTGTAGTCCACGATCTCGAGCGCGCCGCGGGGAAGCGCGCGCACGGCGTCGATCTTCCCCGAGAGAACAAGGGTGCCGCCGCCTGCGGGCACGGGGATCGCCGTGAGCGGAAACTCGCTTGCCAAAAACAAGCCGCGAAATCCCCCGGCGGGGTCTCGTTCCCGAAGAAGCGCGGCCAGGCGATTGCAGAAAGCCTTCAATGCCGAGGCGAGGTGCCAGGCCGAGTCGGTCTTGCCCTCACGGCAGATGCGCGCGAGCCGCCCGGCGGCGAGCCGCTCGTAGAGCTCTTCCCAGAGGGCCGAGGAATCGGCCTCGCCCCTACCCGCCCCGCGGTCGACAAGCCGCTCCGTGAAACGCGCGGCCAGGCGGTGAAACAGGCGGCCGTAGAGCGGGATCTCGCCCGGCGGCGTGAAGTGCCGGGTCGGGGGATTCTCCCCGCGCAAAAGCCGCTCGCGAAAGGTCTCCTCGAGGCAGGCGC
Source organism: uncultured Desulfobacterales bacterium (assembly GCA_938048455.1). Taxonomy (GTDB): domain Bacteria; phylum Desulfobacterota; class Desulfobacteria; order Desulfobacterales; family SpSt-501; genus SpSt-501. The sequence continues at coordinate 6,658 of CALIUY010000011.1, forward strand.
GGCAGAGGGCGGATACGCTGATCGCCTCCATGGCGCGCCTCTTCACCCCCTCTTTCCGGTGCGCCACTGGAAAACGGTCATCCGCGGGCCGGAAAAGATTTGGATCTCGGGGATCGCGCTGCGGGCTTTTTCAATCTCCGCGGGAGTGGCGGGGGGGTGAATGCGCTCGAGGATCTCCTGGAGGCTCAGGAATTTTTCGCGACGGAGCAGTTCGCGCAGCCTTGTCTTGAGGGAAGATTCCGTCCCCCCGCCTTCGGCGGGTGGCGCGGTGGGCCCCCATTTTTCGGGTGCAGACTCGAAGACCCGCTCCCAGAAGGGGGCAAGCTGCTTTTGCACGAACGCGAGCACCGCCTCCGGGTTGAGCGGGATGTCGCCCTCCACGGCATCGAGGTAAAGGTCGTGGGCGGCGTAGAGCCGGGTGATGTCCTCGGGGTCGAGGGTGAGCAGGTGCAGAAATCTCCCGCGCGCCGCCTGGATGGCGGGGGCGGTCTTCCAGCGCGCACCGGGGATGGGCCGCAGATCCGGGGTGCGGATGAAGACGAGCTTGCAGCCGGGGTCGGCCGCCTTCAACCCCTCCCCTTCCTTGACGATCGCCTGCCAGCGGCGGGCGTGATGGCCCGCCTCGAGGCCGAAATAGACCTTTTTCCCCGACCTCTCCCAGCCGAGGACGAGATAGCGGCTCTTCGGCTTGAAGGTCGTGCAGCCCGGGGGGACGGCGTTCTCGAGAAGCCAGAAGAGGGCATCGGGGTTGAAAAGGCGGCGCCGCGGCTGGGTGCGGATCTTCTCCAGGCGGGCGCGATAGAACTCCTCGACCTGCGGCTCCGGGGCAGGCGGTTTCCGGGGTGTTTCGTCTTCACGCAAAAGCTCCTCGAAGCGTTGGCTGCAAGCTCTGAGGAACTCGCGAATGTTCACGGCGGGGTTTGCGGTGAAAAATTTCTCAAGAAATTGCTCTTCGAGCATCCGGGAGGCGATCTCCCCGGACACCTCCGCCCCCTCGAGCCGCAGCCGGACCAGTTCCGCGGCCTGGCTGTGGTTCACCCCTTTGAGCTCGAGAAAGGGTTTGAGGATGCGGTCCTTGTGCGCCTCCTGCCAGTGACGGAGAACAACGTCCTCCCAAGGGGTGAGATTCGCCGTGAGCAGGGTCAACTGGTTCGGGCATTCGGCGGTCAGGACCTCGACGACAACCCCGAGGCTTGCGGCCAGCTCGGGGGAGGAGGCGTAGTTCTCCGTCTGGTCGAAGCAGAAGACGAAAGGCCGGAAGAAGCCGGCGAGCTTGCAGAGATCGGCAAGGCGGCTTCGGGCGAGATCCTCGGCGTTCTCGCCGGAGAGATCCCAGGGCGGGCGGTCGGCGGGAGGAAGCCCGATCGCCTGCGCCTCCTCCTCGTCCACGCAGGCCGCCTTCAGCCAGTCGAGGCAGGCCTGGCGGAGCTCCGGATGCGCGCGGCCCTCGTAGGCGTAAGAGACAAGGACGCGAAGCCACGCGGCGGGGGATGCCGTGAGCTGCAGGCCGCGCTCATGGAGCTGGTTCTTCAGGAGTTCGGAGAGTTTCCCGGTTTGCTGCCGGATGAGTCTCTTCCAGGCGTCGTTTGCGCGCAGCTCCGTGATCGCCGCCCGATCGAGGTAGGCGATGAGCCGGTGCGGGGCGCGGCTTTGGATCCTCCCGCGGCGCAGGCCGTTCAGCGCCATGTTGACGAGGACGCCGTGGATGAAGGCCTCGAGCTGGGTTTCCGAATCGAGAGGGGATGAGCCCTGCCTTTCCGGGAATTCCATCTCCTGGACGGTCTTGAGAAGGATCGAGCGCCAGCAGGAGGCGGGGGTGGCGTAGGGCCTAAGATAAACGAGGGTCGCCCGGCCTTCGAGGCGGCGAAAGAGCCGCCCGATGAGGTGCGACTTGCCGTAACCGGGGGCGGAGGAGACCAGAAGGCGCGCCCCAGGGGAGCGCGCATCGCGCGGCGGCTCCTTGCCCTCGGAAAGAGCCTCGACCAGCCGCACCAGGCGCTCGAGAGGCTCGTCGTTCAAGCCGGGGACCGAGGCCGAAACGCGGCGCGGCTCGGTCACGATGGCCTGCTCGAAGGGGTTTGCGCTCATGGCCCGCCTACCCGGTTTCGAAGGAGACGAGAAGATGCGGCCTGCCGAAGAGCTCGATCGCCCCGGCGCGGGTCTCCTCGTCGGAGAGCGACCAGTCCCCCAGTCCCAGCACCGCCCTTCCGGCACGGCCCTCGGAAACGATGAACTCTTTGAGCGGGGCAAGCGGGCAGCCTGCCTCGCGGGCGAGGGCGGCGATCTTGACGTGGCTGAAGCCGCTCTTCTCTCTCAGCCGACGGTAGGCGGAAAGAACCGCCTCGCGATCCACGACGACCGGGGGGGACGGGGCCGGCGCCCGGGGTGTGGCGGGGCGCCCCTCTTGCGGGAAGAGGCGTTGCAGGTGCTCGCGGTGAACGAGGTAAACGAGGCGGCCCCTTTTGAAGCGCAAGAGCCTGCCGGCGGCGAAAAGCCGCGCCAGGGCCTCGGGGATTTTCTTCTTCGGCTCCCCGGTCAGGCCGCGGGTCAGCTCAGCGCGCGTGAAAAGCGCGATCGGCCCCTCGGGTGCGGTCTTCGGCGAGAGGGCCTTTTTCTCGATCGCCTCGCAGGCGCGCTCCACGGGTCGGTAATGCTCGGGCAGGACGAAACGGGGGCGAGTGCGGGTTCCCAGGTTGGCGACCCGCCCGGCGGCGAGAAGCTCTTTCAGGGCCCGCTCGCCTCTGGAACCGAGGCGCTCGAGGAGTTTTCCCTTGGCAAGACCGGCGGCACCGGCCGCCTCGAGCCGCTCGAGAACAAGCTCGCCCGCCTCGGCGGGATTCCCGGATGCCACAGGCGCCTCCCATCGCGAAAGGTTCGTGGGGGAAAAGCGTTTCCGGCCAAGGCTATGGATGAACTTCTCTCAGCATAAAAAATCTCCCGGGTCGAATCAACCACCGAGGCCGGGCGCCGGCTGATCGGCGGCGGTCAGCCGCGGGTTCTTCTCATCACAGACAGAGAAGAACGCCTTCGGCGAGCGAGGAGAACCGGGCACGGATGGTCTCCGCGTCCTCGGCACCGGCAAGAAGCTCGCTGAAGGCGACATAGAATTCCACCGTGCCTTTCGGAAGCCGGTGGATCTCGGGCGGCCTGGGGAAAAGGCCGCTCGCAACCGCAGGACGCAGGCGCTCGATCGCCCCCTGCTCCTCTCCTTGACGGGGGGTCACCCACACCCGCAGGCCGGGCTGCCGCCGGGCACGGCCCTGAGGCTGGCCGATGCCGCTGAAGAGCACCCGTTGCGCCCAGGAGGAGGGGTGTCGGCGCAGATAGAGCTCGGCCCCGTGCTGGTCGAAGTTCGGCCGCCAGCCGGCCTCGGCGGCCCGCACGGCGGCAAGCTCCATCAGCTTGGCGAATTCGCCGCGGTTGGCGCGCTCCCGCTCGTCGTCCCCCGGGACGCGAAGCAGCGGCACACGCTCGAGCGGCGGGGTGAGTCCATCCTGCTCAAAGCCTTCCTTCAGCCAGCGCACCGCCGGGCATTCGTCGGCGCAGGCCTCGAGCAGGGGGTAGAAATGCCACCAGAGAAAGTGCATCCCCGCTCCGGGTCGGATGTATTTCTCGTGATGGAGCACCCGGGGATCCAGTGCCTGCGGCCAGAGGCGCACAAAGGCGACCCCGTCGATTTCGGGAACCGATAGATAGCGGGAAAGCTGGCCGAGGACCTTTTCTTCGTCGTTCTCCTGGGAGCGGCCGCTTCGGGACTCCCTGGCGAAGATCTTGTGCTCGACCGCAACGCGGATCTCGAGGCCCCCGGTTCCGACAAGCCCGAGAACGAGATCCGGGACGTTTCCTCCGAAGTTGACCTGCGTCGCCACCGACGCGATCCGCAACTCGCCCCAGCCCCGCCTGTCCGCATGCCCCGCGAGAAGAAAACGGCAATAGGCTTCGCGGAACGCCGGGCAGGAATCGAGTGCGGCCGCCCAGAACTCGGTCAAGTGATCTTCCTCGCACTCGCCGCACAGGGACCGGGTCGAGAGAAAAGGGTTCGGTCTCATGTCCACCTCCAGGGAATGATCGATGCCGCGCAAAAGGGGGGAGCGCGCGGGGGAGAAGTCGGCCTCCCCCCCACGGCGCACCCTTCCCCTCCCCTTCGTTCACACCCTCCAGGGCCGGCGGCGAATCGACCCCAGGGGAAAAACCGGCTCGGCGGGCTTGTCGATTTCGATCCGCGGGAAGAGCACGAAGTGGACGATCTTCCCCTCATGCTCCAGGGCGAATCCGATCAGCTTTGCGGTTTCCAGGCGCAGGTCGTTTCCGAGCCCCACCGAGGGGCGGCTCTCGAGAAGGGCGTTTTTCGCTTCCGCAAGAAGGGCCGCCACCTTCTCTTTAGCCGTGGCGGAGGTCTCCTTCGGTTTTTCGGCCACCAGGGCGTCGAGGGCATAGCTTTCCACAAGCCCGCGAAACACCGCCCGCAGGGTTCCGGCATGGCCGAAGGCGTCGATCCCCATGATTTCATCGCCCGCAAGGAAAGCCGCCCCGATCTGGCGCTCGCAGGGCGAAATCTCCCGCAGATGCCCCTCCAGCTTGGGGGCCTTCTTTTCGAAGACGAAGTCCAGGTCCATGGTTTCGGAAACCGCCTGGTGCTTCATGGCGAACTCTGCGACCGACAGCCAGATGGCCGACTGGTCGGCCGTGAACGTCCCCTGGGTGCGAAGGGAATAGCGGACGGTCTGCGCCTTCTGATTCCGGATGCTGGCGTTCACCATGCGCTTTTTGGTCTCGAAGCTCTTGCCGCGGTAGGACCAGCGGCCCTGCTCGACACAGCTCACGGGGATCTTCAGTTCGCTTCGGGCCGGGACGAGGATCGTCGTGTTGACGATGCGGTTCTGTTTGGCTCCGACCAGCTCCTCGCCGTCCAAAATGAGAACCGTTTTTTCGCCGCGGTTCAGCACGCGCAACTCCGGCACCGACCCCGCCTCGCTCACCTCGCGGATCTCGATCTCATCGGCGGCGGCCGCCTCGGCGAGCGGGAGATAGCCCAGCCCGTCGTCGTAATCGGAAACCAGCGGCACCATGACGAGGTTCTCGTGCTGCTGCGGCTCGCCCACCTGCAGCCCCTCGATGTAGGAAAGGATGCGCTGACTCATGGTTCACCTCCCGGAAAGAGGAAAGCCCACGAAAAATCCACCCTGCAACGTGCTCCAGGATAACACCCCGGCTTGACAGATCCGGTCACAGGTCGCAGAAAATTTCGCCGTGCGAAAAGCGCCCGCCGCGGCGTTCGAGGCGTCCGTTTCGGCTTCTTGGGAGTTCTTACGGCGCCGGGGGCGGGTTTTTCAGGGGGAAAAGGGAGAGGGAGCAAAAAAACGCCGCGCCGCTGGTCGCCGCGGGCAGCCCCCCACGAAGGCGCGGGGGATCCGCCCGGAGCGGGCCGCTTGTGGGCGGCGGCGAATTGGTGTAAGAATCCTCTCTGGAAAGAGCCGCCTCTTTCCGTCAACGTTCCGCTTTTCGGCACGCAAAGCCGCCTGCCCCTGTAGCTCAGCGGATAGAGCAGCGGATTCCTAATCCGTTGGCCGCAGGTTCAATTCCTGCCAGGGGCACCAGCCCGATCCCTAGCGGTTTTTCTTTTGCTTCTGCTGGCCCACGCGGACCTTCTGCTCGGGGACCTTCGCCTCGACCTTGACGTGCGTTGCGGAAGGGCAGACGCCCGTACGCCACTTGGCCGCCGGAACCGCCCAGATGCGGCAGAAGCCGTCTTCGATATTCTCGCAGCCGGTGCACTTCTCGACGATCGGTTGCTTGGGAAGGGGAGCCTGAGCCATTCACGAACCTCCTCGCGGAATGAAATCGAGCCTACAGCGCACCGTAGGGTCGCACGACGACGGGTTTTCCTTCGCGGCGCCGGAATTCCGCGGCCTGCGCTTCGGCCCGGCCGCGATCGGCATGATCGCCGATCCGCACCGTGTGCCAGATCCGGCCTTTCCCGTCCTGATAAACCACGATCCGCGCCGGCCAGCCGCGGTCGGTGAGCTCGGAGAGAGCCCTGCGGGCGTTTTCGGACTGTAAAAAAGCCCCGGTCTGGACCGACCAGGAAAACCCCGCCGCGGCCCGCGTCGCCGGCTCGACCTCCTGCGGACCGGCAGTCTGAGGAGCTCTTTCCTCGTCGTTCACCGCGACGGAGGACGGCTTCGCCGCGGCCTCCGTCGCCGTGGGGGCTTCGGTTGCGGCGAGAGCTTTGAACACCGCTTCGGTGGACCTCGGAGGAGCCGGAGCTTCGCCCCCCGGGCGAAGGACAAAAATGAGAAGAATCGCTGCGGCCGCCGCTGCCCCGCCGAGCGCAAGCCTTTTGGACCAAAGCCGGAGCGGGATTCGTTTCCAAACCGCCGCCGGAAGGGGCCGGGAGCCGAAGAGCGCCTCCCGCGCCGTCTCCCCGTCCACGACGGGCAACCCCCTCTCGGCGGCCGCAGTCAGAACCGCCGTGCAGGCTTGGTTCAGCCGCGCCGGGTTGCCTCGAGAGGCCCGGTAGACCCAGTGCGCGGCTTCGGTCGAGAAACGGACCGGAGCCGCGGCGGCGCGGCAGGCAAGCTTGTGCTCGATGTAGGCCTGGGATTCCTTTTCGTCGAGCGGGAGGATTCTAAAAGAAACCGAGACGCGCTGGCCCATCTGGCGAAGCGCGCGGGAATGCAGGAGCTTCTCCAGTGCGGGATCCCCGATGAGGACGATCAGGATGAGCTTGTCGCGCGTGGTTTCCAGATTGGAGAGCAACCGCACCTGCTCGAGGACCGCGGGGGGGAGATCCTGGGCGTTGTCGATGAAGACCACGACGCGGCGGCCGGCGATCCGGCGCTCCATGAGAAATCGATTCAGGGCGCCGTGCCGGTCCGGGGTGCGGACGCCGGCGGGCGGGATCCCGAGCTGACGGCTCAACTCCGCAACGAGCTCGGTCCCGGTGCGCAGCGGCGCGGAAAGAAAGGCGATGTCGTGAGCTCCCGCCAGGCGTCCGGCGAAGGCCCGGCAAAGCGTGGTCTTGCCGACACCGGGCTCCCCCACGACGACCGAGAATCCCTCCTCTTCGGAGACGGCATAGCGCAGGTGCGCCAGGGCCTCCTGCTGGGTCCGGCCGAAAAAAAGGCATCCGGGGTCGGGCCCGGAGGGGAAGGGGTGCTCTGGGAACCCGAAACGCTCGAGGAACATGGAGCTCGCCTGCCGCGGCGGAAGAGCCCACGCCGCCGGCCTTTCTTTCGAAAATGCCCGATCGGCTGCGCCAAGTCAATCGCGAGGCAACCTCGAGCCCCCGCGAAACCCCTTCATCCCCGCGCGGTTTTGCGCTAAGCTGACCCCGAAATCTCTTCCCTCAAGGAGGAACGCCGCCATGATTCTGCCCCTGCTCGAAAAACGCCGCAGCATCCGCCGATTCCAGGACAGGGCGGTCGAGAAGGAAAAGCTCGATTTGTTGGTCGAGGCCGCGCTCCGCGCCCCCTCCTCACGCAACACGCGGCCCTGGGAGTTCGTCGTCGTGCGCGACCGCCGGATGCTCGAGCAGCTCGCCGGGGCGAAGGAGCACGGATCCTCCTTCTTGCGCGACGCCCCCGCGGGCATCGTGGTCTGCGCCGACCCCGGAAAATCCGACGTCTGGGTCGAGGACGCCTCGATCGCGGCGATCCTGATCCAGCTTGCGGCCGAGTCGCTCGGACTGGGAAGCTGCTGGATCCAGATCCGCGAGCGGTCTCATCCTTCCGGCACACCCGCGCGGGATATCGTGGCGCGGCTTTTGGGTCTTCCCTCCGCCGTCGCGGTCGAGGCGATCGTGGCCATCGGCTATCCGGCCGAACAGAAGGCGCCGCATGCCCGTGAGTCCCTGCCCTGGGCCCAAGCCCACGAGGAGCGCTGGGGCACACCCTGGAAGCGGGGCTAAGACCCAAGAAAGCCTTCCTTCCTCTCCGCCTCGTCGCGGGACGAAACCCCGGCAGGGGGAATCTCCGGTGTTTCTCTACCAGCAAAACGACCGCTACTTCGCGATGATCGCCGAGGGGCTCGAGGACATCGGCGCCGAGGAGTTGAAGCAGCTCGGCGCGAGAAACCTGCGGGCGACCTACCGGGGGCTTTACTTCGAAGCCGACCGGACAGCTCTCTACCGCATCAACTACCAGTCACGGCTCGTCTCCCGCGTGCTCGCCCCGCTCGCCGCCTTCGGCTGCCGCGAGCCGCAGGTCCTCTACCGCCAGGCGCGCCAGATCCCCTGGCGCGAGATCTTCGGTGTAACGGAGCGCTTCGCCGTCTTCGCCAACCTCGTGAACAGCCAAATGCGGCACTCGCGCTACGCCGCGTTGTGCGTGAAAGACGCGATCGTCGATTCTTTCCGCCAGGAAACGGGCGAACGGCCCGACGTGGAACGCATCGAACCCGATGTCTGGGTCGGCGTCTTCATCGAAAACAACCACGCCGTGATCAGCCTCGACACCTCGGGCGGCCCGCTTCACCGCCGCGGCTACCGCCGGCGCGCCCTCGAAGCCCCGATGCAGGAGACGATCGCCGCTGCGGTGATCCGCCTCTCCGAATGGGACGGGGAAATCCCTCTGGTCGACCCCTTCTGCGGCTCCGGGACGCTTTTGGCCGAAGCCCTGATGCACGCCTGCCGCATTCCGGCCGGCTACCTGCGCCGGCGCTTCGGGTTCGAGTTTCTGCCCGACTTCGACGCACGCCGCTGGCGGGAAGTGAAAGAGACGGCCGAGCGGCGGATCCGGCCGCTTGCCGAGGGGCGGATCGCCGGCAGCGACATCTCGGCCGAAGCCGTGGCCTGCGCCGCCGAAAATCTGCGCCGCCTTCCGTACGGGGAGAAGGTGCAGCTCGAGCGGATCGATGCCCGTCACCGACGGGATCTCGCCGGCAAGGTGATCGTCTGCAACCCGCCCTACGGGATCCGTCTCGGCAAGAGAACCTCCCTTCCCGCTTTCTACCAAAGCCTGGGGGATTTCCTGAAGCGGCGCTGCGCAGGCGCGCGCGCGTTCATCTACTTCGGCGACCGCAGTCTCATCGGGCATCTGGGGCTGCGGCCCGCCTGGAAGAAACCGCTGCGGGCGGGAGGCCTGGACGGCCGTCTTGCCGCCTTCGAGCTCTACGAGGGCTCGCGCCAGGACTCAGCGGAAGCACAACGCGAGGGCCAGCAGGATCGCCGCCGCAAGGGCCCCGAGGGCAAAAAGAAGAGGCCTTCTTCCCCCCTTCCGCTCCGGCGAGGCCTCGCGGCGGGAGGCGAGCGCCTGAGCGACGGGTGAGGGTTCGCTCGTCGGGGAACGCCCCCCCTCTTCCAGCTCGAGGGCGACCGTGAGATCGCGGGTGCACTCGCGCACGGTATCGGCGCCGATCGTGTCGCAATCGCCGCCCAAGCCGTAGAGAAGGGCATGGCCGCAGAGGATGTTGATCAGCCGGGGGATCCCGTGGGTGAGGCGGTAAACCTCGCCGAGAGCCTCGTCGGTGAAGAGCGGCGCGCTTCTTCCGGCGACGGCGAGCCGGTGGGCGATGTAGCGGCGGGTTTCCTCGGCGGTGAAGGGCTCGATGCGGTAGTAGGCGCTGACCGCAGCGAGCAGATCGCGGTTTTCCTCGCGGGCGAGCAGGCGGTCGAACTCGAGCTGCCCCAGGAAGAAGACCTTAAGCAACCTGCGGCCGGCGAGCTCGAGGCGGGCGAGATGCACCGCCTCGTGCAGGAGCGCCGAGTTGAGCCGCTGAGCCTCATCGATGATGATCAGCACCTTGCGGTAGGAGGAGAAGGCCTCGAGCAGAAAACGCCGCAGACGCGTGTAGAATTCGTCCCGGTCCTCGAAACGCTCCTCGATTCCGAACTCGACGGCCAGCAGATGAAGAAAATCGAGCGGGCTGAGATCGGGGTCGTGGATCGTCACGAAGATCGCCGCCACCTCGTCCAGCCGAACGAGGTGGCGGATGAGGGTCGTCTTGCCGGTGCCGATGTCGCCGGTGACGACGACGGGGCCGTCGCGCTCGAGGATCCCCTCCTTCAACGTCGCCAGCGCGGCTGCATGCTTGTCGCTCAGCCAGAGAAAGGAGGGGTCCGGCTGGATGCTGAAAGGCTCGCGGGCGAGCCCGTAACGGGATGCATACAAGAACAGGAGCCTTCCCTCAGGGTTTGGGCACGGGAATCTTGATGCCGGGCGGCAGCTCGATCGGAAAGCCCGAGGAGGAGGGTTTTCGGCCCTTTGCCGGCGGCTCGGCCGGCTCCTGCTCCCCCATCAAGGCGATCAGGCTGCCGACGCGGGAGTAGCCCGAGGGCACCTCGAAGAGGGAGGCTGCGGGTTTTCCGGGCTGGATCTTGCGCAGCTCCGTCGTCTCGCCTCCCTCGCCCCGGCTGCGCAGCGGCATGTCGAAGCGCGGCGACTGCCACACGAGCATGCGGTCGCGCTTGCGGAAGCCCATCACCTCGATCTCGGTTTCGATTTCCTTCTTGCGACAGGGATAGCCGCTCACCGTCTCCTCGCCGAGATCTTTCTCCTTCTTGCCCTTGAGGTGGGCGGCGCCGAGCTTTCCGAGTTCAGCCTCGTCGGCTTCGCTTTCGAAGAAGCTCTTGCGCTCGGGGTTGAGGTAGACGATCTTCTTTTTGTCCGGCCGGTAGATCATGACGAGCTTCTGCTCGGCCTCGGGCATGAAGTTTTCGATCCGCAGCTTGCCGTCGAGCGCAAAGATCGGGCTCTCGTGGAGCGTCTTGCCCTCGGGAGAGAGGGTCACCTGGAGGGCGTTGAAGGCGGTGATTTTTTGGGCCGAGGCCGTCCCGGCGAAACCGAATCCCAATCCCAGAAGGAAAACCACGACGCCGAGCCATCTGCGATCCATGAGGAGTCTCCTTTCCGGCGCTTATTTTGCGGTTCTTTGGGGAAGCGGCCGAGGATGCGCCTTTCCAAAAAGATTATTGTACCCGCATCCTGCTTGAGTTGCAAGGGCCGGCGAGGCTTCGATTTTGACGGCGCAAGCATTTCATACTATGCTGAAGGAAGAAATTCCGCCGCCCCCCTACCCTCAAGGAGCGATCGATGGCTTTTCGCCGCCTCGGCCCGCCCGACCCGGCAGATCGAAAGCGCCCGGAGCGTCGTTCGGGCTTGAACCGGCGCTGGATCAAGGGCCCCTGGGACGGACCCGAACGCCGGCGCGGCGAGGACCGCCGGCGCGGAGAACCCCAGTCGGGCGAGGGGGACAACACGACCCCCGCCCCCCTGGAGGATTCCCGCCCGCTCGAAGAGATCGCCCTCTCGACGGCGCTGCACCTGGAGGCGTTGATCCGGCTTTTGATCCAGAAGGGGGTGCTTGCGCCGGGCGAGCTGGACGAGGTGCTTGCGCGGCTGCGTTCCGAATACACACCTCTGCCCTTTGAGGAACCATGAGCGAGGAACTCCGTGCCCGCTTTCTGGTGCTGGCCTCCTTCGCCGCCGATGCGCTCGCCCTCGGCCCGCACTGGATCTACGACCCCGAGCGCATCCGACGCGAGTTCGGCCGGATCGAGGACCTCACCGATCCGCGGCCGCCGACCTATCACCCCACCCGCAGCAAGGGCGAGTTCACCCATTACGGCGATCAGACGCTCGTTTTGCTGAGATCCCTCGCCGACCGGGGGGAATTCGACGAGGAGCAGTTCAGCGCCCACTGGAAGGCGCTCTTCCACGGCTACACGGGCTATGTGGACGCCGCGACCCGCCGCACGCTCGAGAACCTCGCCTCCGGCAAGCCGCCCGCCGCGGCGGGTTCCGACTCCGCGGACCTGAGCGGGGCGGCCCGGATCGCGCCCCTGGTCTTCTGCTTGCGCAGCCGGCCCGCAGAGCTCCGCCATGCCGCACGGCGCCAATGCGCCCTCACGCATAACCATCCTCTGGTCGTCGCGGCTGCAGAGCTGCTCGCCCGGCTCACCCTCGAGGTTCTCGACGGCAATCGCCCCACGGCGGTTCTTTCCGAGCTCGCCGGGGATTCCGCCCTGGAAGAGGATCTCCGCCGGGCAATCCGCGAGGGCCTCGCGAGCGCCGCCGAGGAAACCCTTCCCGCCATCCTCCGCTTCGGGCAGGCCTGCGGGGTGAAGAGCGCCTTCCCCGCCGCCGTGCACCTGATCGCCCGTTACGAGGACGACCCCGCGCAGGGGCTGATCGAGAACGTCCTGGCGGGGGGCGACTCCGCCGCCCGCGGTCTTGCGGCCGGCATGGTCTTCGGGGCTTGGAAGGCAGGGGAGGCCGTGCCCGAGCGTTGGGTCGCCGGGATGAAGGCGAGAGAAGAAATCGAATCCCTCCTCGATCGACTCGAGCAGGTGCGGCCGCGATGAAGGTCCTGCTCACGGGGGGAATCGGCCAGTTGGGAAGCGAGCTTCGCCCCCGACTTGTGCAGCGGGGCTGGCAGGTCTTCGCCCCGGGGCCCGAGGAGCTCGACCTCGCCCGCCCCGAGGCGATCGACTTCTACTGGGAGAAGATCCGACCGGAACTGGTGATCAACGCCGCGGCCTACACGGCGGTCGACCGCGCCGAAAGCGAGCCCGATCAGGCCTTCGCCGTAAACGCCGAGGCGCCGGCGCGAATCGCCCGGCTCTGCCGCGGATCCGGAGCGTCCCTCCTCCATGTCTCGACCGATTACGTCTTCGACGGGACGAAAACCACGCCTTACACGGAGGACGACCCGGTCAACCCGCTCGGCGTCTACGGGCGCAGCAAGGCCGCGGGCGAAGAGGCGGTGCGGGCCCTTTGCCCGCGACACGTGGTCATTCGCACTTCCTGGCTCTACAGCGCCCACGGCGTAAACTTCGTCAAGACCGTGATGCGGCTCGCCGGCGAGCGGGAAGAACTGCGCATCGTGGATGATCAGCAGGGCTGTCCCACCAGCGCGGCCGATCTCGCGCAGGCGATCGAGGCGATCGCCCTGCGGCTCGAGCAGGGGGCCGGATCCATTCTCCCCTGGGGCCTCTACCACTATTGCGGACAAGGGGTGACGACTTGGTACGGGTTCGCCCGCGAAATCCTCGCCCTCCTCCAAAAGCACGGCCGGGCGCGCGGGGTACGCGTCGTTCCCATCGCCACCGCCGAATACCCCACCCCGGCCCGACGACCGGCATACTCCGTCCTCGACTGCCGGCGGATCGAGACCGCCTTCGGTTTGAGCCGCCCGCCTTGGACGGAGAGCCTCGCCCGCGTGCTTGCGCAGCTGCTGCCCGCCCCCGGGGCCGGATGAGCGCCGATGAAGAGAAATCTCGGCCGTCGACAACAATCTGTTATCATTGAATAATACTTTGATTTCTTCCTCGACGGCGCTTGACCCGAAAAGCGGGGCCATCTTAGAATCAAAATGGACGGGGCGTTCGTTGGCCCGTCGAATCTCTTCGCCGACGGAAGAGGCATGGAATCCATACCGGCCCAAAATCCTCCGCTGCTCATCGTCGACGACGACGAGGGCCTGCTTCACAGCATTCAGGCGACACTTCTGAGCGCGGGTCTGCCTGAGCCGGCGCTCGTCTCGGACAGCCGCCGGGTGCTCGCGATCCTTCGCGCCCACCGGCCGCCGCTCGTGCTGCTCGACCTCGTCATGCCCCACATCGGCGGACTCGATCTTCTCAAGCAGATCAAGGAAGAGTTTCCCGAGACCGACTGCATCATGGTGAGCGCGGTCGACGACGTCGCCACCGCCGTCGCCGCCATGCGCGCGGGGGCGGGGGACTATCTCGTCAAGCCGATCGAGCCCGAGAAGCTCACCGCGCTCGTGCACAACCATCTCGAGCGCCTCCGTTTGCGGAACCAGCTCACGCAGCTCGGCCGCAAGCGCGTCTTCGAAAACTTGAAGCACCCGGAGGCCTTCAGCCGCCTGATCGCGGAGGACGAGTCGATGGCGGTCGTCTTCCACCAGGTCGAGGCGGTCGCGGCCACGGACTACAACGTCGTGATCAGCGGCGAGTCGGGGACCGGAAAAGAAATGATCGCGCGGGTGATCCATCAGCTGAGCCGCCGCGCCGAGCGCCCCTTCTATGCCGTCAACATGGCTTCCTTCAGCAAGACCCTCTTCGAGGACGAGTTCTTCGGGCACGCCAAAGGGGCCTACACCGACGCCGCCGCCGAGCGACGCGGCTTCTTCGAGGCGGCCAACGGCGGCACCCTCTTTCTCGACGAGATCACCGAGCTCGACCCCGGCCTGCAGGCGAAGCTGTTGCGGGTGATCGAGGAGCGCGAGTTCTATCGCCTGGGCAGCACCGAGGTGCGCAGCGTGGACGTGCGCATCATCGCCGCAACCAACCGGGACATCTCCGAGGAGATCCTGCGCGGCCGATTCCGCGCCGATCTTTTCTACCGCATCAACACTTACAACATCCGCATTCCGCCGCTGCGCGAACGGAGCAAGGACATCCTGCCTCTGGCGCGGCATTTTTTGCGAATCCACGCCGAGGCGAACCACAAGCCGATCGCCGATCTCGAGCCGGATCTCTGCGAGCGGCTGCTCGGCTATTCTTTCCCGGGAAATGTGCGCGAGCTCGAAAACATGATCGCCGCGGCGGTGCTGCTGGAGAAGGGCAAACGGCTCTCTCTCGACGCGATGCGCTCGCTTCTGCCTTACGAGGGGCCCGAGCGCCGCAGGCGGGTCGAGTTGCTCACGCTCGAGGAAGTCGAGCGCCGCCATATCGAGCGCGTCCTCCAGGCGACCGGCGGCAACCGGCCCCAGGCGGCGCGGATTCTCGGCATCAACGTCTCGACGATCTACCGCAAGATCGAAAAATACCGCATCGCCGACCGGAAGGAGAAACCCGAATGATGAGTCAGCGGCAGCCGCCACCGACCGCGGCACCCGCACGGGGAGAGGGTCTGGATGTGTTGATCCTCGACGACGACCCGGGGATCGCCGCCGTCCTGCGCGAGATGATCGCCTCGTTTTACAGCTGGGGAGGCGTGTTCGCCTTCGATCGGCCCGAGGAGGCGATCGCCTGGTGCCGTCGGCGCGAAGCGGGCGTGGCCATCTTCGTCGTGGACGTCTTCCTTCAGGGGATGAGCGGTTTTTTGTTTCTCGACTCGATCGAGGACAAATTTCCCGCGGCGCATGAGGATGCGATCATGATCTGCGGCCGGGCGAGCGAGGACGTGGTCGACATGTGTCTGGCCTCCCGCGTGACCTACCTCCTCGAAAAGCCGGTCAAGCCCTACGCGCTCCAGCTCGCGGTGCGCACCATCACCTCGAAATACCTGAACTTCGCCAAGCGGCTGCTCGCCGACCCCGCCTTCGCGCGACACGTCGCCCTTCTCTGAAGCGGACCCGCAGCGGCTACAGGGTGAGAACCAGCCCCTCGCGGGCGAAGATCACCTCCGGCCCGCCCGACGGCTCCGTTCCGCCGAACCGGGCGGCGAGCCGGTCGAGCTCGTCGTCGCCGCGCCGGGGGTCATGGTGCACGAGGGCAAGCCTCCGTACACGGGCGGCCGCGGCCGCGCGGATCGCCTCTTCGATCGGCGAATGACCCCAGCCGATACGGCCGGCGCGGTATTCCTCTTCGGTGTATTGGCCGTCGTGGATCAACAGATCGGCCCCTTCGAAAAAGGAGCCGAGCCGCGCCGCGGCCTCGACCGCCGCCGCCTCGCCCTCCCGGGCCATGAGCTCGTCATAGCGCGGGTCCGCCGGGTCGGTCACGTAGAGGTTGCGAAACGGCTCGTGATCGAAAGCGGTGCAGAGCACCCGACCGCCGCAGGCGATCCGGTAGCCGAGGCAGAGAAGCGGGTGGTTCAGGTAGGCGGCGGAAACGACGATCCCGTCGCCCAGGTCGTAGCGGCCCTCGCGCAGGTCCACATAGGTGGTCTCGGCGGCGAGCTCCACCTGCCGCACCGGGAAATACCGGTAGGACATCTGTCCGCCGATCACCTCCTCGAGCCGATCCTGAAGCGAAATCGCCGGACCGTACACGGTCAGCCGGGTATCGCGGCGATACAGCGGCTGAAAGAAGGGAAACCCGAGGATATGATCGAGATGCGTATGCGAGAGGAACAGATCGACTGCGATCTTTCCCGCGCGGCGCACGAGGCGGTCGCCCAGCCGCCGCAGCCCGGAGCCGGCGTCGAGGATAATCAGCCGTCCGGCCGCCGGCACCTCGACCCCGATGCAGAGGGTCTCCCCGCCGTAACGGGTGGTCGCGGTGCCGGGGACGGGAATCGAGCCCCGGACCCCCCAAAAGGTGACGCGGAGCGCCTCAGTTGCGGCCGGCGATTTCAAGAAAAATCCTCGCTTTTTCGATCTCCCCCGACACCCTGACGGAGAGCTCCTCGAGCTCGGAGGGCGTCAGCGGCCAGCGTGCGGCAAGCTCGAAGAGGGCTTCCTCGCCCACGCTTGCGCCCCCGGGGAGGCCCGCCCCGACCCGGTGCGCGATCAAATCGGCCAGGGCGACGGCGCGGGCGATGCCGTTGGCTTCCGGGGCATCTTGCCCCTGCCTCGGGTGATGGGCGGCGAGCGCCCCGGTGAGATCCTCGCCGAGCTCCCACTTGCGGGCGATCATCAGGCCCACGCGGCAGTGATCGGCCCCGATCCATTTCTCCTCGCCCGCCCGGATGCCCCCTGCGTCGCCCGCCGCCTCCTGGATCGCCCGGCGGTAGGCCTCCGGGAAGAGCTGGTTCAAGGGGATTTTCCCGATGTCGTGCATGAGGCCGGCCACGAAGTGTTCCTCGCGTTCGGCCAGGGGCAAGCCGGCCCGCTCGGCGAGCAGCCGCGCGGCCGCCGCGGCGGCGAGCGAGTGCTCCCAGAAGCGGTCCGCGGAGAAGACGCGGAAGGCGTCGTGGCGGGAGAAGACCTCGAACACGGCGAAGGAAAGAACGAGGTTCTTCACCGTGTTCAGCCCGAGCAGAATGATCGCCCGGGTGAGCGAGCTCACCTTCGAGGGCAACCCGTAGTAGGCGGAATTGACGAGCTGCAGAACCCGGCCGGTGAGAACCGGATCGAGGGCGATCACCCGGTTGAGATCGTTGGCGCACACGCCGGGCTCGTTGCAGATGCGCAGGACCTTCATCGCCGTCGTGGAAAGCCCGGTCATGCGCAGGATGTGGGCCCGGATGCGGCCCAGCGCGGGCGGCGGGGCGGCGGCGACATCAGGCGGCATGAACCCCTCCGCGTTCAGGTGCCGAGGTAGTCCCCGCGGCGGAGGTGGAAGATCTCGGTCTGCACCGTGAGGATGACGCGCTCGGCCAGGGCCCGCAGCGGCTGGGAGCCCTCGGGCAGACGCTCGAGAAGGGGGGCGAGTCCCTGGCAGCGGCGGTGCAGATCGACCAGCAGACCATCGAGTTCGCGCAGACCGGCCGAGGGATCGGCGAGCCTTCCGGCGTATTTCTCGAGCTCTTCGAGGATCTCCTCGGCACGGTCCCCTACCTCGGCTTCCGGCGACAAGGGGGCCGCCGCTCCGAAGGACACCTCCGGCCCTGCGTCCACGGCCGGAGCAAAGGCCGGCGCGGCGGATGCGAGAGCACGGCTCAGAAGATCGACGAAACCGCTCTCCTTCGCCGGCGGCTCTTCGCCGTTGCGATGCGGCGCGGCGGCCGGCAAGGGTTTCGGATCGAAGACAACCTTCATCGCCCCCCTCCTTACGGCGCGGTGCTGCGGGCCCGGGAAGAAAGGAAAGCAAGTTTCATGCAAGACGACCTCTTATCCGGCCTGGATTTCCTTCTCGGAGACGGCGCGGTTTTTCCCGGTCGTCTTCGCCCGGTAGAGCGCCCGATCGGCACGCTCGATCAGCGCCGACGCCGTATCGCCCGCTCTCCAGGCGGCCACCCCGGCGCTGACACTCAACCGGATGCCGGGTTCGGCGGGGGATTCCTCGAGAACATAGCGCGCCGTGGCGACGGCGCCGCAGATGCGCGCCGCCCTTTTCATGCCGGCGCGAAGCGAGGTCCCGCCGAGCAGGATCGCAAACTCCTCGCCCCCGAAGCGGGCCAGCAGGTCCTCCTCCCCCAGCCCCTGGGCGCACTTGCGCGCCACCGTGCACAGGATGCGGTCGCCCGCGAGGTGGCCGTAAGTGTCGTTCACGTTTTTGAAGTCGTCGATGTCCACCAGGACCAGGCAGAACTCCTGGGGCCGGGCCGTGCTGCGGCTCACCCAGTCGGAGAGCGCCCGGTCGAAGGCGCGCCGGTTGAGGATCCCCGTGAGCGCGTCGCACTCGGCCTCGCGGCGCACCGTCTCGAGCTCCCGGCGCAGGGTCTCCACCTGGCGGGAAAGCGACTCGATACGGCGCTGGTCCCGGGCCTCCTTCTCGCGCACCGCCTCGCGCAGCTGGAACGATTCCTGGAGAACCGCCGCCTTGACCTTCTTGATGTCATCCAGGTGGGTCAGGTTTTCAAGGCGCTTTCCCTGCTCGAGAAGGCTGCGGTTGTAATCGCGGTTCTCCAGGTCCACCGCGGCCATGGCGCGCGTCAGGATGTCGATGATCTGCTTGAGCTCGGTCTCGCGGTCGCGCAGGCAGGCTTTTTGACGCTCGGCGAAGGCGGCGATCGCCTCGCTTCCGGACTCCCAGGCCGATTGCAGGCGTCGCAGCCGCTCCTCCGTTCCCAGCGTTTCTCCGAGCTCGAGCAGGCGGGCCTGCATGCGTTCGCCTCCGGTCTCGTTCAGATCGAGGACGAAACGGCGCAGGTGGTCGACCGCGGCGCGGGCGGCGAGCCGGAAGAAGTCGCCCCGCTCGCGGATCCGCTCGAACTCCGCTTCGTTTAGGCTCTCCGGCTCCGGGGCGCTCTCCCGGCGGCGGAAAGAGAAAAGCATGGGCGTCGACCTCCTTGCGGGCTCAGGCGGCCTCGGCCAGCAGTTGGGCTTCCTCGCTTCCGAGCACGCGGTCGATGTCGAGCAGGATCTTCACCCCGCCGTTCATCTTCGCCATGCCGAGGATGAAATCGGTCTTCATCCGCGTGCCGAAGGTCGGTGTGGGCTCGATGTCCTCGCCCTTGATGTTCAGCACCTCGCAGACCGCATCGACGACGATCCCGACCTGGACGGTTCCCGCCTGCCCCTCGATCTCGACCACGATGATGCAGGTGCGCTCGGTGTAGTCGATCGAGGGCAGGCCGAAGCGCCGCCGCAGGTCCATGACCGGAATCACCTTGCCGCGCAGGTTGATGACCCCCTTGATGAACTCGGGCGTGCGCGGCACGGCCGTAATGGGCATCATGCCGATGATTTCCTTGATCTTGAGGATCCCGATGCCGTACTCCTCGCCGGCCAGAGAAAAGGTAAGGTATTTCCCCTCGCGCTCGGTCATGGCGGCGACGGCCTGGCTCATCGTTTTCTGTTCTTCGATCATCTCTTTGGGCTCCTTTCGCGGATTTCGGGATCAGCCGGTTCCATCCGCCCCGGGAACAACTCGCCGGTGGCGGCAACGGCCTCATTCTTAGAGGGTTGCGCCCTCTTCTGCCGCCAGCCACAAGTTCGCCCCCTCCGGCTCCCGCAAGGGGTAGAGGGCGGCGACAATGCGGCGCTCCCCGCCCTCGGGGGTGAGAATGCAGAGCGGATCGGGGAGAGGCCCGAGCGCCGCGCCGGCCTCGGCCCTCTTGAGTACCCCGACCAGCAGGGCGAGCGAGCGCGGGTGCAGGATCGACTCGATCCCCGTGCCCGTCAGCCGCTCGGCGGGACGGCCGCAGAGCTCGGCCCAGGCCGCGTTTCCTCCCCAGAGGGTGAGCCCCCTGAAGACGGCGGCCGGAGCGGCGAGCTGATGGATGAACTGCAGGCGCACCCCGACCATATCCTGGAAATAGCGACAGTCGCGGCAGTCTTCCCGGCAGCCGACGGCCCCGCTGAGTCGCAGGCGGAAGCAGTCGGCGATGCGGCGTTCGCGGACGACACAGCGCTCGCAGCGGTGGGCCGGATTTTCAGTTTCCCAGTACTCCCAGCAGGGGCGGAAGGTTCCGAAAGCGGGGCGTAAGCCGCGCCCGTTGGCGAGCTCCGGAGGGATGGGATGGCCCTCGCGCGTCAGAAAGTGCAGCAGGTCCTCAACGGGGATCTCAAAGCTTCTTCCTGCGCGGCGCGCATAGAGTTTCCGCGACCGCACCCAATAACCGACGGTCGTGCGGCCTACCCGGCAGAGAGCCGCCGCCTGGGATACGCTCAGGGTTGGGGGGGATTCGGCCATGATTCTCCCTGGATAGATTCGGTTCTCTCTTTCTATCGGCCGTCGCCGGGGAAACTTGATGGTTCCGCGGCAGGGCCGTCAAGCGAACATCGCCGGCGCGGGCAGGTGACGGAATCTCGACGCCACGCCAAAATATTGACGAAAATCTTAGCCGGAAGTGCAGGCCGGAGGCCTTTCCCGACGGAGTTGGACGAAGCGGAAGGCGGATCGCGGAAATCGATCAACTGCTTGAAATCAAATAAAGCTGTTGATGAAAAAGAAGGATGGCGGGCTTTTCTGGTGCGATTTTTTGATCATTGGCACTGGGTTTGCTTAGAGCATAGGGCAACCGGAATGAAGTTTCCTCCTTTCCTTCATTCCCACCTCCGATCGGCCCTGTCAGGCCACCCCCCCTGGCAGGGTCTTTCTTTTGGCGCCCGCCAAACCCCTCCTTGCCGCCGAGGCAAGACCTGGCGGAGATCGGTTCCTCTTGTCTTGAACACCGGACGAGTCCATCCGCAGCAACGTCTCCTTGCGCCACGCCGAGGCCAGGGGATGGTTCTCCGGCGGGGGGGAGGGGACGGGAGGGTTCTTCAGGATGCCGGAACCGCCCGGAAAGCTGCGCGGCCTTGATTCGCTGCACGATTTCGGCGGCGATCCGCTTCTGGCGGACGGGTGAACGACCCGGGAGGGGATCCTTGAGAGGAGCTTGACTGCGCCGACTCATTCTGTCTAACGTGGATCCGAAGCGCTGTGCAGCACGGAGATTCCTCCGGCGCCGCCAACCGTTCAATCAGGAGGTGCATCATGCGCAGACTGCGGGTGTGGGTACTGGTGACGCTGATCGCCGGACTCATCGGGATTCCCCCGTCCGAGGCCCAGGAGATCAAAGGCCCCATCAAGATCATCGTTCCTTATCCCGCAGGCGGCGGCTCGGATGTCATCGCCCGCCTGATCGCCGACAAGCTCAAGGATGCGCTCGGACAGACGGTGATCGTCGAAAACAAGGCCGGGGCCGGCGGCCGCATCGGGACCGAATACGCCAAAAGCCAGCCCGCCGACGGCTCGACACTTCTCGTGGTCAATCCGGCCCTGTTCGTCGTGGCCCCCGTCGTCTTCTCCAAGCTCAACTACGACCCCGAGAAAGACTTCGTCCCGGTATCCGTCGTCCAGACCTACCAGTTCTGCGTTTCCGTTCCCGTCGCCTCCCCGATTCGGAACGTGAAGGAGCTGATCGAGTGGATCCGCAAAAACCCCCACCAAGCCAACTACGGCTCCCCCGCCGCCGGCAGCCTGCCCCACTTCTTCGGGCTGATGATCGCCAAGGCCGCAGGGGTGGAGATGGTCCATTCCTCGTACAACGGCTCCGGGCCGCTGGTGACCGCGCTGATCGGAAACCAGATCCCGATCGGGGTGGACGCCTTTGACGCCCAGACGGCCTACCACCCCGAGAAGATCCGCATCCTCGCCACGGCCGGCACAGCGCGCAAACGCGAGGACATCCCCACCTTTAAGGAGCAGGGGTTCCCGGAGATCGAAGGGGTGGGCTGGAACGCGATCGTCGCCCCGGCCAAGACCCCGAAACCGGTGATCGACAAGCTGAGCGCCGCGATCGCCAAGGCCGTGCAGGCTCCGGACGTGGCCGAAAAGATCCGCAGCCTGGGAAGCGAGCCGATCGGATCGAGCGCCGAGGAGGCCGCGGCCCTCATCCGCAAGGACCGTGAGCGCTGGGTGCCGATCATCCAAGCCTCCGGGTTCAAGGCGGACTGAGAGAAGCCCCGCCCGGAGGTTCGCTCGACCGTCGCAGAGGTGCGCGCCGGACCGCGGAGTCCGGCGCGCGGGGAGAATCCCTTCGTGCGCATCGGCCGTCCCCAAGATGTTCTCACCGGAGTCCTCTTTCTCGCCTTCGGCCTGACGGCGATGGGGCTTGCGCTCGGCCTGCGGATCGGCACGGCCGCGCGCATGGGGCCCGGCTATTTTCCCTTCGCGCTCGGACTGCTGCTTTCGGCGCTGGGCGCGCTGCTCGTCGTGAAAGGACTCCGTTCCGGGCCGCCTCGAGGCGAATGGCCGGCCCTGAAGGTCCGGCCGCTGCTGATCATTCTCTGCTCGGTGCTTCTTTTCAGCCGACTGCTGATTCCCCTCGGGCTGCTTCTTTCCACCGCCGTTCTGGTCGTCGTCGCGAGCCTCGCCGGCCACGAGTTCCGTTTGCGGGAGACCCTGATCAACGCCGCGGCGCTTGTCGCCATCGTGGTTGTGCTGTTCGTCTACCTTCTCGAGTTTCCGATCCCCCTCGGGCCTTCTCTGCGCCTCGCCTCCCCTTGAAGACGCAAGCGGCATCGCCCCATGGAACTGCTTTCCAACCTCGCCCTCGGCTTCGAGACCGCCGTCTCGCCCATGAACCTGCTCTATTGTCTGGCGGGCGCCCTGATCGGAACCCTGATCGGGGTGCTCCCCGGCATCGGGCCGGTGCAGACCATCGCCATTCTCCTTCCGACCACCTTCGCCCTGCCCCCGGTCTCGGCG
This sequence comes from uncultured Desulfobacterales bacterium, assembly GCA_938048455.1. GTDB lineage: Bacteria > Desulfobacterota > Desulfobacteria > Desulfobacterales > SpSt-501 > SpSt-501. Next base: position 29,246 of record CALIUY010000011.1, read on the forward strand.
CTGATCATGCTCGCCGGAATCTATTACGGGGCGCAATACGGAGGCTCGACGACCTCCATCCTGGTGAACGTCCCGGGGGAGGCCTCCTCCGTCGTCACCTGCCTCGACGGCCATCAGATGGCGCGGCGCGGGCGCGGCGGGGCGGCGCTCACGATCGCCGCCCTGGGCTCCTTTTTCGCCGGCTGCTTCGCCACGGTCGTGCTCGCGCTGCTCGCGGTGCCGCTCGCCGAGCTCGCCTTCCGCTTCGGGCCGGCGGAATATTTTTCGCTGATGCTCTTCGGCTTGGTGGGGTCGGTCGTGCTGGCCTCGGGCTCCCTGCTCAAGGCCGTCGGCATGATCCTGCTCGGCTTGCTTCTGGGAATGATCGGCACCGACGTCACCAGCGGAGCCCACCGCTTCACCTTCGGCGTCCCCGAGTTGGCCGACGGCCTGGGGTTCGTGTCCCTGGCGATGGGCCTCTTCGGGATCTGCGACATCATCTCCAGCCTGGAGCGGCGGGAAAAGCGCGACATCCTGAGGAGCAAGCTCGCCGGCTTCTGGCTGAGCCGCAAGGAACTCAAAGACTCCGCACCCGCGGTGCTGCGCGGGACCCTGCTCGGCTCGCTTCTGGGGATTCTCCCCGGCGGCGGAGCGATCCTTTCCTCGTTTACGGCCTATATGGTCGAAAAGAAAAGCTCCCGCGAGCCCGAAACCTTCGGCAAGGGAAACATCCGCGGGGTCGCCGGCCCGGAGTCGGCGAACAACGCCGCCGCCCAGACCTCTTTCGTTCCGCTGCTCACCCTCGGCATCCCCCCGAATGTCGTGTTGGCGATGATGGCCGGCGCGATGATGATCCACGGCATCCAGCCGGGCCCGCGCGTGATTTCGAACAACCCGGCTCTGTTCTGGGGGCTGATCGCCTCGATGTGGGTCGGAAACCTGATGCTCGTGCTTCTCAACCTGCCCCTGATCGGCATCTGGGTGCGGCTGCTCAGCGTCCCCTATCGCCTGCTCTATCCGGCCATCCTCGTCTTCTGCTGCATCGGTCTCTACAGTGTGAACAACAACACCTTCGACATCGCCTTGACCGCTCTGTGCGGGCTTTTCGGCTATGTCCTCCACAAGCTCGACTGCGAGCCCGCGCCCCTGATCCTGGGCTTCGTGCTCGGCCCGATGATGGAGGAAAACCTGCGCCGCGGCATGTTGCTCTCGCGCGGCGACCCCTCGATCTTCTTCACCCGACCGCTCGCGCTTCTCTTTCTTGTTCTTTCGGCGGCGCTCCTGGTCGCCGTGGCCCTTCCCGGCATCCGCCAAAGCCGCCGCCGGGCGTTTAAAGAATAGAATTTGGCAGGAGGCCTTCGCGATGACCTATCCGAGCATCTACCCCACGGGCGTCACGCTCTACGACCCGGCACGCTGCTGGAACGGCTACACGATCTTTCAGGCCAAGGAGGTCGGCGCCCTGCTGATCGACATGAACGGAGGCGAGGTCCAGCTCTGGAAGGAGCTCCACGGCATGCCGAACCGCCTGCTCCCCGGCGGCCACCTCATCGGCAGCACCGGCGAGCGCAGCACCGCCTTCGGCAGCCAGGACGGAATCGATCTCGTGCAGGTGGACTGGGACGGAAACGTCGTCTGGCGCTTCAACCGCTACGAGTACATCGAGGACCCGGGCGAGGAGCCGCGGTGGATGGCACGCCAGCACCACGATTACCAGCGCGAGGGAAACCCCGTGGGCTACTATGCCCCCGGCCTGGAGCCTCAGGTGGACCGCGGCTCCACGATGGTGTTGTCCCACAAGAACGTGCGCAACCCGCAAATCAGCGACAAACCGCTGCTCGACGACACGATCCTCGAGGTCGACTGGGAAGGGGAGGTCGTCTGGGAATGGATCTGCAACGAGCACTTCGAGGAGCTGGGCTTCCGCGAAGACGCACGAAACCTCCTCTTCCGAAACCCCAATTGGCTCAAGGCCGGCGGCGGGGTCGGCGACTGGATGCACATCAATTCGCTGTCGCTCCTGGGACCCAACCGCTGGTTCGACGCGGGCGACGGCCGATTTCACCCCGACAACCTCATCTGGTGCGCGCGCGAATCGAACATCACGGCCATCGTGGAGAAAAAAAGCGGCCGCATCGTCTGGAAGCTCGGGCCCTACTACGACGAGACCCCGGCCCTGCGGAAGCTCGGCTGGATCATCGGCCAGCACCATGCCCACATGATTCCCCGCGGCCTGCCCGGGGAGGGCAACATCCTGCTCTTCGACAACGGCGGCTGGGCCGGCTACGGCAGTCCCAACCCCGGCTCTCCCATGGGCTTCCGCAACGCGCTGCGCGACTATTCGCGGGTGCTCGAGATCGACCCGCTGACCCTCGAGATCGTCTGGCAATACACCCCCGTCGAGGCCGGCCTGGCCTTCCCGGTGGATGCAAACCGCTTTTACAGCCCCTTCATCAGCTCGGCCCAGCGCCTGCCGAACGGCAACACGCTCATCACCGAAGGCTCCGGCGGCCGCCTGATCGAGGTCACGGCCGACCACGAGATCGTCTGGGAGTACATCAGCCCTTACCGAGGCCGGATGCTCAACATCAACATGATCTACCGCGCCTACCGTCTGCCCTATGCCTGGGTGCCGCAGATCGACCCGCCGCGCGAGCGGCCGATCGAGCGGATCGAGGTTTCCCGTTTCCGCGTCCCGGGGGCTTCGCCATCGGGGCCGCAGCGCGTGGTCCAGGTTCCCGGCGTGCTCCCCTACCGGCCGGATGCCGCTCTGTGCGTGCGTACCGACCTCGGCGGGAAGAACCCTTGAGCGATGCGGAGCGCCTTCCATGATGCCGACCCTCTTCACGGTGCCGGGCTGCAGCCGCTGCGCTGTGGTCAAGAAATTCCTGCGTGAGCGGTCCATCGCCTGCGAGGAATGCGATGCCCTCGGCGAGGGCAAGACGGCCTTTGCGGAGTTTTACCGCGCCCACCGCGGAGCGATCGTCCGCGGTCGGGAAGGGGTCGAATTTCCCGTGCTGTCGGAGGGCGAGAGCATCCGGCAGGGGCCCGCGGCCGTCATCGCCCACCTTCATGCGGGCAGGCGGCTCGAGGCCTTCTTCCGTGCGGCGGAATCCCCTCGCGGCTGGGTGTCGGGGATCGAGATCTCGGGGGGCGAGCCGGAGGCGGCCGAAGATCTCTTCGCCGTGCTTTCCTTTCTCAAACGCGAGGGGCTCAAGCTCGAGCTCGCCGTCGACGGCCGAAACGCCTCGCTGTTGGAAGAACTTTTGCGCCGGGACCTCGCCGACCGGGTGGTGATGAAGCTCCACGGCCCGCCCGAGGTACACCGGAAGGCCCTGGGCGGCAAGGCCGGCATCGAGGAGATCGAATCGACCATGGTGCGGGTCAGCCGCTTTCCCGAGCACCGCTTCGAGACGCCGATCGCCTGCCCACCGCCGGGAGAAACCGCGCAAGGCCCCCGCTTCCTCACGCCCGAGCAGGTCGCCGCCGCCGCCCGCTGGCTGAAAGAGGCCACCGGCTCCCACCGGCTGCCCTACGTTCTGGTCCCCATCCCGCCTTCCTGCCCCCTCCCCGAGACCGCCCCCTCTTCCCTCGCGCAACCTCCGCCCGGCTCCCTCGTCCGCCATCGCAGCGCCGCCCGCTCCTTCCAGGTCTTGACCGAGATCGCTCCATCCGGGGGCGATTAGGCCGCCCTCGGTCTGCCGCCGCTCCTGAAGACCTTTCCGCTGCAGGAAGGCTTCGGCCTCGGCCTCCTGAAGAATTCGGCCGTTCTGGGTGTCAGTCTTTTGGGGTTCTTTCGAGCGAGCCCTCGGGACATATTTTTGCTTGACAAAGGTAGGACGTCCTATCATAACAAGATCCGACTTTATCGCTCCTGATGCTGCAAAGGTTCAACCGCCACGAAAGGAGGATACCACCGCAGGATCCATGACCTTCTTCGGAAATGGCAGCAAAGTCTATCTTGAGTGAAATCAAGGAGGTTTCGCCATGGCAAGAAGGATGTTCATCTTCACCCTGATCTGTACCCTCGCCTTGATTCTGCAAATCCCCTCTTCCCAAGCTCAGACCACCAAATGGAAGCTTCAGACCCTCTGGAGCGCAGGAGAACCGCCTTTCAAATACCTCGAGGACTTCTGCGCCAAAGTGAAAATCGCCACCAACGGTCGCCTGGAAATCACCCCCTTTCCCGCCGGCGGCGTCGTTCCGACCTTCGAAGGTATCGACGCTCTGAAAAACAACATCATCCAGGTCCTCAACACCTGGCCGGGCTATTTCGTCGGCAAGGAACCGGCGTTTGCTCCCCTCACCGATTTCCTTTTCGGCTATGAGCAGCCCTGGGAATACGAGGCTTTTTTCCATTATCGCGGCGGCATGGATCTGTTGAACGAACTCTACGCCCCCTACAACGGGATCTGCATCGGCGTCGTCCTCTGGGGACGGGAGTCCATGTTCCTGAAATTCCCCGCCTACAAAATGGAGGATTTCAAGGGCCACAAAATCCGCTCGCCCCAAGGCATGACGGCCGACATGCTCAAGCACCTTGGAGCGGGTGTGGTCATTCTGCCGGGAGAAGAAGCCTACAGCGCTTTAGACAAAGGCGTCGTGGACGGGGCCGACTGGTCGACCCCTTCGGTCAATCACCGCATGGGATTTTCGCGGGTAACCAAGTATTACATCTACCCGGAATACCGCTCCATGCCCATCAGTGATTTCACCATCAACAAGAAAGAATGGGAAAAGCTCTCTCCGGATATCCAACAAATCCTCAAGAGCATGGTGCGCGAGTTAAATGCCCATCAGTTGGGGCAGCTGGCGATCGAAGATTTCAAGGCGATGAAAGAAATGGATGCCATGGGCCTTCAGCCGTTGACCTGGAAACCCGAGGAGATCGATCGTCTCCGGGAATTCGTGCGGGGCACGGTGTGGAAGGAGTGGGCCGAAAAAAGCCCCATGTCCAAAAAGGTGATTGAAGCGCAGATGGCATGGCTAAAGGAAATTAAGCGGATCAAATAATCAGGACGTGTCGCCTCGTGGGGGAAGAGCCCTCGGCCGTTCTTCCCCCACGTTTCGAGATGGATGCATATGAAATCGATTTTGCGCATCATCGACGCCTTCAACGCCAAAGTCGGGCAACTCGCCGCCTTTACGCTTTTTCCCACGCTTTTCTGCATCTTCTATGAAATCATCGCGCGATACGTGTTTGCCAAGCCGACCATCTGGGCCAGCGAGTTGATGATCTATCTTTGCGCGATGCTCTACGTGTTGGGAGCGGCTTGGACACTGCAAGTCGGACGTCATGTCAAGATCGACATGATTTACGCCAGGCTCTCCCCGCGCCGACAGCGATTGCTCGACCTGCTGACCTTCCCGTTTTTCACCCTCTACATGGTCATGCTCCTCTGGGTGGGGTTCCAATTCGCCATGCAATCGATCGCCCTCCGGGAATCCTCCGGCACCCCCTGGGACCCTCCGATCTACCCGATCAAATCCCTGTTCGTGATCGGTTGCCTGATGCTCTTGAGTCAAGGGGCCGCCAAGTTCGTCCGGGACATCCATTTCCTTCGTCATGGAAGGGATCTATGAGCGTCGAGCTGATCACGCTGCTGCTGGTTGCGACCTTCATTTTCCTTCTCGTCCTGGGGTTGCCCCTCGCCTGGACGATGGGAGCCACCGCGGTCATCTTCACGCTCGGTCTCTTCGAGCCCGCGACCATGTTTATGACGATGACGCGGGTCTTTCACATGATGTTGAACTACGCGCTCGTTTCGGTTCCCCTGTTCGTCCTGATGGGCTGCATCTTGGAAAAGTCCGGGGTCGCCGAGCAGTTGTTCGCGGCGGTTCATGTCTGGTCGGGGAGCCTTCGCGGAGGGCTGGCGATCGGAACCATCATCGCCTGTGTGGTCATGGCCGCCATGGTGGGTATCGTCGGAGCCGAGATCGTCACCTTCGGCCTCATCGCCTTGCCCCAGATGCTCAACCGCGGCTACGACAAAAATCTGGCGTTGGGTTGCATCACTTCCGGCGGAGGCATGGCGACGCTCATCCCGCCGAGCATTGTCTTCATCGTCTACGGGATGACGGCCGGCGTCTCCATCGGCGACCTCTTCATGGCCGGGATCGTCCCCGGCCTCCTTCTCGCAGCGCTGTTCATCGGATGGATCATGTTCAGTGTCTGGCGGCGGCCGCAGCTCGCCCCGGTCGCATCGGAAGAAGAACGCAACATCCCGCTGAAAATCAAGATGCAGATGCTGAAGGGCCTGGTGATGCCGGCCATCATCACCTTAACCGTGCTCGGCTCGATTTATGTGGGGATTGCCACGCCGACCGAGGCGGCGGCGATCGGCTGCGCCGGGGCTGTCCTGAGTGCGGCGATCAATCGACGGCTCACCCGGGTCGTATTGCAAAAGGCCTGTTACGAGACGCTGTGGATCTCTTGCATGCTGACCTGGCTGTTCTTCGGCGCCCAAGCCATCATCGGGGTTTATACCCTGGCCGGCGGATCGGCATTCGTTCGCAACGCGATCATGGATCTGCCTTTCGGGCCCTGGGGCATCGTCATCGTCATGCAAATCATCTGGGTGTTTTTGGGCATGTTTCTGGACTGGATCGGCATTCTGCTGCTGACCGGCCCCATGTTCATTCCGATCATCGTGGCCCAAGGCTTCGACCCGATCTGGTTTGGAGTCGTCTTTTGCATGAACATGCACATCTCCTATCTGACCCCTCCTTTCGGGCCGTCGGTTTTTTACATGGCTTCCGTCGCCCCTTCGAATATCAGCGTCATGGACATTTACAAGGCCAACCTGCCGTATCTTTGGTTGACGTTTGTCGCCCTGGCCCTTGTGTGCGCCTTCCCCAGTCTTTCGCTGTGGCTGCCTTCGCTGATGACGCGTTGATTTTTCAAAAAAGGGACCCTTCATGGAATTTCCCGAGCTCTACATCCTCAGGCAGGATTTCGAACAGACCGACGGGGTGAACGTGCGGGAAGACGTCTTCAAGGGGCTTGAGGTCTTCGGCGGCCTCGAGAGGGTGCGCCCCGGCGACACCGTCGTCATCACCGCCGGAAGCCGTGGAGTGGCCTGCATGACGGCGGTGCTGAACGCCGTCGTGGCCTGGGTGAAATCCCGCGGGGCCGTGCCCGTCATTTTACCGGCCATGGGCAGTCATGGCGGCGGCACGGCTCCAGGGCAGATCCAAGTGCTTCATCATCTCGGCCAAACCGAGGACAGCTTGGGAGCGCCCATTCATGATCGGCTGGAGCCGGTCATCGTGGGGGAAGCCGAAGGCTGCCCCGTCTATGCGGACCGCTTGGCCGTCCATGCGGATCACATCATTCTGGTCAATCGCATCAAGGAACATACCGAATTTATCGGTTCCGTGGAGTCCGGTCTTCTCAAGATGGCCGTCGTCGGGTTGGGGCGTATCGCCGGTGCGGAGAGCATGCACCGATTGGCGGTGCGCATCAGCTATGAACGGGCGATCCGGGAGATGGCCGAAGTTTTGTTCGCCCGCCTTCCCCTTCGCTGCGGCGTGGCCGTCCTGGAGGACAAAACCAACCGCCTACGACGCCTTGAGGTCGTCCCGGGAACCCAGCTGTTCGTTCGAGAGCCGGAGCTGCTTCTGGAGGCGAAGCGGAATCATGCCACCCTGCCCTTCGAACGGCTGGACGTCCTGCTGGTGGACGAGATCGGCAAGGACATCTCCGGCGCCGGTTTTGATACGAAGGTGATCGGCCGCATCATGAACATCTACGAGAAAGATTGCGAACGGCCGCGTATCACGCGTATCGCCTTGCGCGACCTGTCCGAAAAAACGGGAGGCAACGCCATCGGTGTGGGGCTGGCCGACTTCGTCCACCGCCGCGTGGTGGCCAAAATGGACGCCGAAATGACGGCTTTGAACTGCATCACGGCCGTCGCCCCGGAAAAAGGGCGCATTCCGATCACTCTTTCCTCCGACCGGCTCCTGCTCGAGGCGGCCCTGCGGACGATCGGTCTGTGGACACCGGACTCTCTGCGCCTGGCCTGGATCGTCAACACCTCAACCCTTGAATGCCTCGCGGTCTCGCGGGCTCTGGCCAAAGAGGCGCGCGCCGCGGGGCTTGCGGTCGACGATCACGGGTTTTCCTTTCCCTTTGATTCCTCCGGGGAACTTCCCCGTTTGCAAGTTTGGATGGAACAGGCGGCCCCATCGCCGATCAAGGCGCGGAAATCCGTGCATCCTGGACACCGCCCATGAACATCGGACCGATTCAAAAAACAACCGCCGCCAGCCGGGTGTTCCAAGTGCTCTACGAGATGATCGCCAGCGGCCGGTTGCGCCGCGGCGAGAAGATGCCGCCGCAAGACGTCCTGGCCCGGCAACTCGGGGTGAGTCGCAACACCCTGCGCGAGGCGGTAAACAAGCTCTCGGCCATGGGGCTCCTGGTTTCGCGTCAAGGAATCGGAACAACGGTCGAATCCCCCGGCCCGGGCAGCTACCTCGCTTCCCTCAGCGGCCGATTCCTCCTGGACCCCTTGAGCGTGCGGGAGTTCGTCGAGGCCCGCATCTCGATCGAACGTATCACGGTGAAACTGGCGGTGGAACGCGCCCAACCCCAACAGCTCACCCGCCTTCGAAACATTCTGAAGGATCAGCAGAAAGCCCTTCAAGAAGACGACAAGCCTTCCTTCATCGGTCAGGACACCGCTTTTCACTTGACCTTGGCCGAAATGAGCGGAAACCGCGTTCTGCAGAAGTTTCTCGAAACGATTCATGACATGCTGCAGCGTTTCATCGGCGAAGTCTCGCAGCTTCCCGGCGCCATCGAGGACGCTTTCGCATTCCATTCCTCCATCGTCCACGCCATCGCCGGCCGCGATGCGGCCGCGGCCGAAAGGCAGATCGCGCTGCATCTGTTCGATGTGGTCAAGCGGATCGAGTCGAATCTCGGGGTCGATCTGCACCGGAGCACGCTGCATGGATTCGACCTCCTGCAGGAAAGCGGCGGAAAGGAGAGAACAAGACGGCGATGAAACTCAATTCGCACAACCTGGTGATGTCGGCGATGTTTGGAGGAAGGCGGGGGCCGAGACCCCCGGCCGCGAACCCGACATCGATTGCCTGCCACGGCCTGATGGAAAAAACCGGTGTTTCTTTCCCGGAGGCGCACCTCCGCGCCGAGGCGATGGCCGAACTTGCTCTGGCGGGTCATGAGGTGGTCGGCTTCGATGCCGTCATGCCGGAATTTTCCGTCGTGCAGGAGGCCGCCGCTTTAGGAGCCGAGGTCGATTGGGGCGACCGCAACCGGATGCCGGATGTGAAAAATTTCCCCAACCAGGATTTTTCCGACATCGAAATCCCTTCGGATTTTCTGGAGAGACCCTCCTGTCGGGTGGTTCTGGACGCACTTTCCCTGCTGCGGCGGCACGTGGGAGGTCGGGTGGCGATCATCGGCAAGGTGATGGGGCCCTGGACCCTTTCCTATCACATGGTGGGAACGCAACATTTTCTTCTCGCCGTGGGAATGGGGGAAAGCCAGAAGGTTTCGAAAATGCTTCGGCAATTGATGCCCGTCACCATCGCCTTCATCAACGCCCAGTTCCAGGCCGGAGCGGATATCGTGGTGCTTGCCGACCATGCGACGCGCAACCTGGTCGGCCCCCACCACTACCGGGAATATCTCCTGCCGATTCACCAGGAGATCCTGAGTCAGGTCGGCGGCCCCGTCATCTTGCATGTTTGCGGCAATTGCTCGGACCGCCTGGAGCTTTTCGCGGAGACGGGTGTGGATGCCTACCACTTCGAGTGGCAGGTGGATGCCAAGGAAGCCGTTCGGCGGATCGGCAACCGGATTTCCCTCGTCGGCAACATCAACAACCCCAGGGCGCTTCTTCAGGGGACACCGCAAGACGTCTACCAACAGGCCCGCTACGCCATAGAGGCCGGGGTACACCTGATCGGCCCGGAATGCGCCATTCCGCTCTCCACCCCCGTCGAAAATCTCCGGGCCATCGTCGAGGCCGTGCGCGAAGGATACTGAACGATGATGGGAAAACCCGATTTCAACCGTTTTCTAGCCGCGGTTCAGCACCGCGAAACCGACCGCGTGCCGTTGGCTGAGATCTTGATCGACTATTCCATCCAAAGCCGGTTTCTCGGCCGCACCGTGACCGCCGACGATCTGGCCGGGCAAGTGGAGTTCTGGTCCAAGGCCGGCTACGACTTTATCCCGATCACGGTCAGCATGATGTCGCCCGGGAAGGTGACGGAGGAGTCCAAGATCACCCGGGTGCTAAAAGAGATGGTCCAGCGCGAGAAGCCCGGGACGACGGATCCCAAGGCTTGGAACCTGGAGATGACCAGCTTCATCCACGAACGCCCGGACCTGGAGAAGTTTCCTTGGGATGCGGCGGCGGACATCGATTTTCGCAAGCTGATCGCCGTCAAAGAGCTGCTGCCGGAAGGCATGAAAGTGATCGCCATCTCCGGCAAGATTTTCACGCTGACCTGGATGCTGATGGGCTTCAACAACTTCGCCCTCAAGCTGGTCATGGAGGAGTCCTTGGTCGCGGAGGTTTTCGAGCGTGTCGCCACGATCCAGATGAAAGCGCTCGATCGAATCTTCGCCATGGATCACGTGGCCGGGGTGTGGATGGTGGACGATATCGCCTTCGGCACCGGCCCCATGATCTCGCCCGCCGCCCTGCGGAAGCATGTCTTCCGCTGGTATCGAGAAGTCGGTCAGCGGTGCCGTGACCATAACCGCCTCTTCATGATGCACTCCGACGGCGACCTCACGGTCTTGATGGACGACCTGATCGCCATGGGACTCGATGCGATTCAGCCGATCGACCCTACGTGCATGGATATCACCGCGGTCAAGAAGCGATGGGGCGATCGCATCTGCCTGATCGGAAACGTTTCCAACGAGCTGCTGCGCAGCGGATCGGCGGCGGAAGTTGAAGCCCGCGTCAAGGAACTCCTGCGCGATGTAGCCCCCGGCGGCGGCTTTGCTTTGGGCTCGGGGAACTCCGTTCCCCGCTGGGCCAAGTTTGAAAACTACATGGCGATGCGGGAGACCGCCTTGCGGTACGGAGGCTACCCCATTGCGATTCGATAAGGAGGCCGGACACCGATGATCGATCATCTCAATTACATCAAAGAAGCGGTTATCCGCGGCAACCACACCGAAATCAAGGCCCTGGTGGAAAAAGCCCTGGACGCGGGAGTCGACCCGACGGCCCTGATCAATGACGCGCTGATCGCCGCGATGGACATCGTCGGCCGGGAGTTCGGGGAAGGCAAAATTTTCGTGCCCGAGATGCTGGTTTCGGCCGTGACCATGAAGGCCGGGCTTGAGGTCGTGAAGATGCGCATCGTCGGAGACGAAAACCGATCCCGCGGGACCGTGGTCATGGCGACCGTCAAGGGCGACCTGCACGATATCGGGAAAAATCTCGTCGCGATGATGCTCGAGGGAGCGGGATTCCGCGTGTTGGATCTCGGCGTGGACTTGAGCGTGGAAAAGCTCATCGACCAGGTGAAGTCGATCCAACCGGAAATCTTGGGGCTTTCGGCGCTGCTCACCACCACCATGCCGGAGATGCAGAAGGTCATCCAGGAGCTGCAAACCCAGGGTCTGCGCGACAAGATTAAGGTGATGGTGGGCGGGGCTCCGGTGGATCGCGTCTTCGCCGAGAAAATCGGTGCGGACGGCTACGGGGCCAACGCCGCCGAGGCCGTCGAACTGGCACGCCGCTTCGTCGCGGAAAGGGCCTGAATCCCGGAGGGAATGCTCACCCCCTGGACTGCGTAGAGGCAAGAAAGGAGCTCTGCGAATATGACCCGCAAAGAACGAATCCTTGCGGCGATGCGGGGAGAATCGCCCGATGTCCTGCCTTACTGCCCCCGGATTGATCTCTGGTACAACGCCAACGCCTATCGGGGCACCCTGCCCCAGCGGCATCAGGGGCGAACCGCGGACGAAATCGCCCGGGCCGAGGGCTGGGCTCTGCATAAGGTCATCCCGGAACTCCTGGAGGTGGTCGATCCCGAGGAAAACGTGACCCGCGGCATCGGTCTCTACAGTCTGAAGGAGAACGGCTACCGGATCCGTTTCTCGCCCAATGTCCGCCTGGAGGTGAAAACCAGCCGCCGGGGAGACGAGGAAGCCAAACGGGTCGAGTACCACACCCCGAAGGGCGTCGTAAGCACGGAGGAAGTGATCAACGAGGAGATGCGCCGGGCGGGGGTTTCGATCACCTGGGTGAAGGAGCATGGGATCAAGCGCCCCGAGGACTATGAGATCTGGGCGTACATCTTCGAGAACATCACCGTCACCCCGGATTACGACCGCTACCGTGCCTGGCAGCAGCGCATCGGGGATGACGGCGTTGCCGTCATGATGGGGACGTTCTCGGCATCGCCGATTCACCACATTCAACGCGATTTTCTCGACGCCACCGAATTTTTCTTTCATTACCACGACCATCAGAAAAAGATGCGCCGTCTGGCCGAGGCGATCGGCGGTGTTTATGATCAGATCCTCCGGGTGGTCGCCGATTCGCCGGCGGAGGTGGTGCTCTGGGGGGCCAACATTGACGAAATGATCACCTACCCCCCTTACTTTCAGCAGGAATTGCTGCCCTGGCTGCAGAAAGTCTCCGAACATCTCTCCGCGCGGGGCAAGCTCGTGTTGAGTCACTGCGACGGCGAAAATCAGGGGTTGATCGACCTCATCGCCGATTCGGGGATGCACGTGGCCGAGGCCGTCTGCTGCGCGCCCATGACCAAAGTGCCGATGGGAACCTACTATGAGCGATGGTGCCGGCCCGACAAGCTGACCATCATGGGAGGGCTGATCCAATCCATGCTCTCGCCGGCAACGGCGACCGTGGAAGACCTCCAGCATTACCTCGATGACCTTTTTCAAGCGGTCGCCCCGGGAAAACGCTTCATTCTTTCGGTGGCCGACACGACCCCCCCCGACGCCGATTTCGATCGGCTGGTCCTGGTCGGGGAGCGGGTGGAAAAGGAAGGCCGGCTTCCGCTGGAGGCCGGATCGGCGCGCCCCCTGAGCGCAGCACAGCTGCAGGCGGCGGCCGATCTTTTGGCGGCAAAGAGCCCGTCCGAAGAGATCTTCGCCGAAGTTCACGCCGATGTGCTCCAAGGAAACGACGTGGACATTCCGCGGCATGTCCGCGACCTGTTGGAACGCGGAATCAAAGCCACCGACATTCTGCAGCGCGGCATGCTCACGGCCATGGAAGTGATCGGCGGGCGTTTCCGGGACGGCACGGTTTTCATCCCCGAAGTGCTGCTCTCGGCGCGCGCGATGAACACGGCGTTGGCCGTCCTCGAACCCCATCTGGCGGAGGAGAAAAAACAAGCCGCGGGCAAGGTTCTGATCGGCACGGTCCGCGGGGACCTTCACGACATCGGCAAAAACATCGTCGCCACCATGTTGCGCGGGGTGGGCTTCGACGTGGTCGATTTGGGAATCAACATCCCGGTGGAGGACTTCGCCGCCGGCATCGAACAGCACGCCCCCAACATCCTGGGGATGTCCGCCCTGCTCACCACCACGATGCCGGAGATGAAGAAGGTGATCGATCTGCTCGTTGCCCGCGGCATCCGTGACCGGGTCAAGGTGATGGTGGGCGGAGCGCCGGTCAACGAGAAGTTCGCGCGCGACATCGGGGCCGACGGCTACGCCGCCGATGCCGGATCGGCGGTGGATTTGGCCAAACAACTCGTCCGCCGCTGAAGCGGGCTTGGCGAAGGCGCAGGAGGAAACGGGCGATGCTGATCGTCGGGGAGTTGATCAACGCCAGCCGGAGCAAGATCCGGGAGCTTCTGGAAAAGCAAGATGGCCACGCCTTGGCCCAGGTGGCCCGGGACCAGAAGGAGCATGGGGCGGACTACATCGATGTCAACGCCGGCGTCTTTGTCGGCCGGGAAGCCGAACTGTTGAAATGGATGGTGGAAACCGTGCAGGCCGCCGTGGAGGCTCCCTGCTGCATCGACAGCCCCGACCCGCAGGCGATCGCCGCCGCACTCGCCGTCCACAAAGGCACGGCGATGATCAACTCCATTTCCCTCGAAAAGGAGCGTTTCGACCGGCTGATTCCTCTCGTCGCCGAATCCCGGAGCAAAGTCGTCGCCCTGTGCATGAGCGACGAGGGCATGCCCGAAACGGCCGAGCAACGGCTGCGCATCGCCGACAAGCTGGTCAACGCCCTGGCCCGGCGGGGGCTCCCCGCGGAGCACATTTACGTCGACCCGCTGGTGCAGCCGGTATCCACCAACAACGTTTTCGGACGTGAGTTTCTCCTGGCGGTCGAGCGCATCGGGCAGACGTTTCCCGGCGTCCACACGATCTGCGGCCTTTCCAACATCTCTTTCGGCCTTCCCCAGCGGAAGTTCCTCAACCAGACCTTCATGGTGATGGCCATCGCCCGAGGTTTGGACAGCGCCATCGTCAATCCCCTCGATGGCCGCATGATGGCCTGCATCCAAACCGCCGAGACCCTGATGGGCCGGGACCCTTACTGCATGGCCTACCTCAAGTCTTTCCGTTCCGGGAAACTTCCCCCTTCGTGATCACACGGCGCGATGGAGCGGGATGACGTAGGGACCTTCCGGGATCACCGCCAACCGCGGATCCCCGTGGCGGGCGGTGCTCTCCCGAATCGCCTGCTCTACCGACGCCACCGGCGTCACCCCGCAATCGGCCAGATCTCCACGGTTCAGGCCGGAGCTGTAAAGCTGGATGCGAACCTGATGCAGCGCTTTGGCGAGCATCTGGGTCTGCCATTCGTCGATCCGCGCCAGATTCCGTTTCATGATTTCCTTCACAAATTCGTGATACCCCAACCGGTTCAACATTCGCTGGGCTTCAACGAATTCCGGGCTGCCCATGCCTTCCGAGCACTCGCTGGCAATGATCAAAGTTCCTCCCGGCTCGAGGATATCGAGCGCCCCCACCATGCCCTTGATCGTCTGGTAAAAGGTCCGATCCAGCGGATAGCCGGCGGCGCTCGTGACCACCGTCCGGAAGCGCCGGGCAACCGGCACTTCGGCATAAGGACGAATAAAGGCGACCGCCTCGGCATGGCTTGCTTGAATCTCCCCGAAGTTGACAAAGCTGATTTTTCGTTGCTCGTCGATCACGACATTCAAGGCGTGGATTTCGCCAATGACCCGGAGCACTTCCATCTGGGCTTCGTGGATCGGATTGCCGTCGATGACACAGTTCGTCGCCAAGGGGTGATTCAGGATGCCCGCGGCATGAAGCCGAAAGATGGTGTCACAGTGGGCGACCCCCGGAACGACCAGTTTGCGCCCCCCGGAATACCCGGCCATGAAATGCGGCTCGACCAAGCCCACGACCAGGCGCAGGTCGGCTTCCACGAAACGCCGATCGATCAGGATCGGAATACCGGAGGTGGTCTGCCCGAGATCAACGTGGGCTGCACGGTCGCGGGCGAAGTGATTGGCGACCGGAATCGAGTTGAGGATGAAGTCCGATCCGATGATCTCGCGCAGCTCTTCCCCTTCATTGGGTCGATGCAGACCGGTCGCCACCAGGATCAAAATGTCTTTCCTCTGCATCCCGGCGGACAGAAGGCCATCGATGAGGGGCGGCAGCAACTGAGCATGCGGAACGGGGCGGGTGATGTCACAGATCAGGATGCAGGCCGATTTCCGTCCTTCGGCCAGTTTGGGAAGCGAACGGCCGGAGGAGGGCGATCGCAAAGCCTCCTGGATCCTCGAAGCCGGGTCTTTGAGGAGCGGCATGGGCGGCTTGCGCACCACGGTCACCTCCAGGTCCTCCGGCAGATGAAGGGGCAAACGCCCCCGTCCGTAAAGCAAGTAGGTTTCCATGGAGGCCTCCTCTCTCAGTGCCGCACTCCGTAATCCTCGGCTTTCTGCGGATCGAAGGCCGCTTTTCGGCTGTCGCAGCGTTCCCGGGGGCAGAGTTGGCAGCTGAGAAACGTCGTCGCGGTGGGAAAATAGACGCCGGAGACGGACTTGCGGGGAAGGATCAGAAAGTTCTCGGTCAGTCGGACCCCCAGGGCCGCTTCCACACCGGAGAGCAAACGAAAGAGCGGTTGCTGTTGTTCGATCGGCCAGTCTGGCAGCGACCCCGGCGTCATGGAGGAGATCTTCTCCAGAGCGAAGGCGGCGCGAAGTTCTCTCTCGAAGCGATTTCGGGCTTCCCTCAGGATCAAGTTCATGATCTGATCCAGAAGGTATTTTTCGAGGAGGTCGGCACTTTCGGAGATCATTTCGTCCGCGGCTTCTCCGAGGGTCAGAAGGAAAGGGAATACCCGGCCGACCGGGTCAAGGTTGCGGCGGAGAACTCGGCTTTGGAGAACGACCCCGTGGATCACCACTTCCTCGTCCCGCTTTTCATCGATGAAGCCGACCCGGAAAGCCGCCCGGGGAAATACCGCCGCTTGGGCCTTTTCGATCAAGCGCTGCAAAAGAGGCTGATCCCCGAAATGCAATCGTCTGGCTGCCGTTTCAGGCTGAAGGGCGATGCCGGCAAAAGACAGAAGGTGCACGACGTCTTTCTTTTCCTCCTGGGGACTGACGGTCAGCGATCCATCATATCCCAGCAGACCCAAAACAGGCAATCACCGGTCGTTGAAGACCCGGCCTGTTTGGGGAGATTCCACAGGCGATGAACCGGGACCGGATTCGAATCGAAATCGATCACCGCCTTCTTGATGTCGAAAGCGGCGCAACCCTCATGGAGGCGCTGATCGCCGGCGGCGAGATGATCCGGGCCGACTGCGGGGGCCGCGGCCGATGCGGGAAATGCGTCGTCCAGGTGGATCGCCCGACTCCGGCTTCGATTTCCGCGCCGGGGGAAACGGAACGGATCCTGCTCGGTGAGGAAAAACTGAACCTCGGCCTGCGTCTTGCCTGCTGCACCCACGTGCTGGGGGACATCCTCGTCAGCGTGCCGGAATCCAGTCGGCTTTCGGCCGAAGTTTTGCCGAAGGCTCCGATTCTTTTTCCGCCCTCCGCAAGGGATTCCGCTCCCGGAAAACGGCCTTCGCCCTCCGGCGGACACGGGATCGCCGTCGATTTGGGCACCACCACGATTGCCCTCTACTTGTGCGACCTTTCCGCCGGCACCGTCCTGGGTTCGACATCGGCCCGCAACCTTCAGAGCCTTTTCGGCGAGGATGTCATCAGCCGCATCGGAGCCGTCATGACCCGGCGCGAAGGCCTCCGGCGTTTGCAAGTGCTGGCGGCGAAGACGATCGACTGGGCCGCGACCGCCTTGAGTCATCGCTTGCAGATCGATCCGCGACGACTCGAATCGGCCGTCGTGGTCGGCAACAGCACGATGATCCATTTGCTGCTCGGAGAAGATCCTTCTTCGATCGGCGTGTTCCCGTATACCCCCCGCTTCACCGCCGCTCAGATGCGGCGAGGCGACCGCATCGGCCTCAACTTCAATCCCGACATTCAGGTTCAAAGCTTTCCGCTCATCAGCGGGTTTCTCGGCGCCGACCTGGTCGCCGCCGCTCTGGCGGTGGATTTCCCTTCTCTATCCCCCGGATCGCTCTTGGTGGACATCGGCACGAACGGCGAAATTATCCTGAAAACGAAGGAGGGGTTCGCCGCCGCCTCCTGCGCCACGGGCCCGGCGCTGGAGGGAGCTGCCATCCGGCACGGCATGCACGCCGTTTCCGGCGCCATAGACTCCGTGCGCTTCAACGGCGATACGCGGCGTCTCGAGTGGAGGCTGATCCAGCAAAACCCACAAAACCATCAACCTCCCTCGGGGATTTGCGGCTCGGGGGTCATCAGCATCATCGCCGAATTGCTGCGGGCCGGAGTCCTTCTCCCCAACGGGAGTTACAACCGCGATTTTGATTCTCCCTGCCTGCATCAGGGCCCCGGAGGAACGCTCGCCTTCGAGATCGTCCCTGAAGCAATCGCGCGCGGAGGAAAGGCGATCGTTCTGACTCAGGCGGATGTGCGTGCCGTGCAGTTGGCCAAGGGGGCCTTGCGGACCGGAATCGAGCTGTTGTGCAGGGAACACGGCTTCGAGCGCCCCAGCCGGATTCTTCTCGCCGGCTCTTTCGGCAGCTCCATCCAAACGGCCGATGCCTTGAGGATCGGCATGTTCCCGGAAATCTCTGAAGCGGAGATTGAATGCGTAGGAAACGCGGCGGGCCGGGGCGCCATTCTCGGCTTATGCCATCCGGCCTGCTTCGACGCCGCACACGAACTGGCTTCCTGCACCCGGGTCTTCGATCTGGCCGCCCACCCCGACTTTCAAAAGACCTTCATCGCCAATCTCTCGTTTTGACGATTGTATAGAGGGAGGATTCGGCTCCACGGCCCTACAGCGGTGCACCGGCAGGTCCTCGGCGGGAAGACCGGGATCGAGGAGATCGAAAAGGAACCCGCCGCTGCAGAGCCGCCCTCTTTCCCGCCGCTCGCCTTCCTCGTGCGCCTCCGCAGCGCGTCACGCACCTCCCAGGTGCTCCACCGAAATCGCCGCCGGACCGGCTTGAACCGCAGGGGCTCCCACGACGCGGGAAGCAACCCCCTCGTCCCCTCAGGACGTCTTTCGGTCTGAACCCTGCGATCGAGTCGTCGCGGTCCGGGACAACCGCCGGCATCGTTCAGCGGGTGGAAGGGCACCCTCTTTTCTGATGGGCGATGATTTTGCTGGCGGTCGTGATGATGAGAGATCTGATCCTCTCGGGCTTCAGGATCCTGAAACACTCACCGAACGAGAGCAGCCAGGCGATCGCCTCTTCGGCCGAAGCCACCGTCAGACTCACCCTCACACGATCTCTCGAGCACGAGCGGATCTTCTGGTCTTTCGACCACCTCCTTTCGGATACATACTTCGCGGCCCAGCCCCGGAATTCGACCTCGATCCGTTGCGGTTTTTCCCGGATGATCCCGAAGCCGTCTTTGTAGAGCCCTTCGAAGTCAAAACCTCCAGCGGGGCGGCAGTGGACATCGGTCAACTCGACCTTCCGGATGCGGTGGATCGCCAGCAGCGGATCGTACGCCGATCGCCTCACCCTCGCATTCCGGGTCTCGGCACGCCGGGCCGCCACGTAGAGGCAATCACGGAAGGAAAAGATCTTGAGCGGCTCGATGGGATATTCCTTGAGCACGCCGTCATGGGCCGGTCGATAGAGCACGCGACAGACCCGATGCTCCTCCATGGCCTGCCGCAAGCGGCGGATCGTCTCCTCATGTGACCGGTAGTCGATCGCCCCGAACGGCAATACCCCGAAGGTCTCCCGAAACTCCAGCCGGCCACCCGAAGAATCGGCGCCGCTCTTCTCGATTCCGCGTTGGGCCTCCTGGAGCAGCGCCGGTCCGAGCAAGTGCTCCGCAAACGCCTGGCACATGCGAAGCGTCAGCAGCTCCGACGACGTCAGAGGCAGGGCGGGCCCGCTCAGCCATCTTTTTTTCAGCCGGAAGTATTTCCTTCGCTCCCGGGTCATTTCCTCGATTTCCACGCTGTAGGCCCTGCGGATGTCGCCGATCAGCCGGAGCACCGTCTGCTTCGAGCAGCCCAGATGGCGCGCGAGGTCGGTCAAGGAATGGCTCTCCTTGGAAAAGAGAAGTCGGGCAAAGAGGCTCACGAGCTTTTCGCCGTAGCTGCGATAACTATTTATTTTTGCAGCCAATAGTTAAAACCCGGTCTTGCCTGATCATTCCGCGGTATGGAACGGTCAGAGGATATTCTTCCTGCAAAATCGCAGGGAGGCTAATCATGCGTATCGACAAAAAAAGCAAAAAATTGAGCCCGGGCAGGGTAACTGCGGGGTTCCGCACGGACGATGAATTCATTCGCGATACCTGTCGGCGATATCTCGAGCGCCACTTGATCCGCCGGCATCGCATCCGCCAGGAAACCCTGGAGTTTTTCTTCTGGGTGACGGGGCTGCAGCCGAAAGAAACCACACTATCCCTGCTTCAGGGGTTCAATCCCCAGCGGATGGAGGAACTTCAGGAAGCCCTCCACGTGGATGCCGACGATCCGACGATCGCGGCGGAGGCGATCATCGAGGTTCTAAAAGAGAGCAGATCTCCCGAACGCTCTCGCGTTCTGCGCCGGCTGATCGGCATCCTGAAATCCTTGCCTTCGCGGTCGACGGCAAAATCGGCGCTCGAGCTGCGGATCGCGCGGCTCAGAGACCTTTTCGGGATGAAACGGGCGGAGGTCCGGCTGGTCACCTTCCTGTTGATCGTCGAAAGTTTCACCGAGGCAGGGGATTTCCTTGTAGATCACCTGAAATGCGATCGTTTCCGCGGGCGTAGCGATCTTCTTGCTTTGCTCGAAATCCGGCCCTCCGAGCTCCTATCGGCCCTGAATCGTCTGAAACGCTTGGAGGTTCTCGACTCGAGTCTGGACCAGATTGATCTCTGCGACTGGTTCCGCGATCTTCTTCTGCTGGCCGAGGAATCCCCGGGCGAAAGCCACCTCTTCCGTCCATGCCCGCCAGCCGAAGTTCCGCTCTCTTCTTACCCGATCGACCAGGACACCCGCAGGCACCTGTGTCGATTGCTGAGAAAGAAACACCGGGAAGCAATTCATGTTCTGTTCTACGGCCCCCCGGGCAGCGGCAAAACGAGTTTCGCCCGGGCCCTCGTGGCCGATCTCTCGGAGCCCGCCTACGAGGTCCTCTTCCGGGAAGAGGCCACCTCCCGCGAACGGCGAGCGGCCCTGACCGCCTGCCTGAAAAGGACCAACTCGGGGAAAGGTTCGATCCTCCTCGTCGATGAGGCCGACAGCCTCCTCAACACCGAAAGCTCCTGGATCCTGAGCGGGGAAACCCAGGACAAGGGCTGGTTGAACCACCTGCTGGAAGAGCCCGGAACGCGGGTGCTCTGGATCACCAACCGCATCGAGGCAATCGAGGAATCCGTCCTGCGGCGCTTCACCTTCAGCGTGAAATTCCAGCCCTTGAATCGCCGCGCACGCGTGGGGATGTGGAGGCATCTCCTTGAGCCTCACGGAATCACGACTCTTTTCTCCGCCGCGGAAATCGAGGCCCTTTCCTTTCGATACCCGTTCAGCGCCGGAGAAATCGCAACAGCACTGCGGGGGGCACGCCTCTCCGCCGGGGGTTCCGCGGTGAACTTCAAAAGATGTCTTCAGCTCTCGCTGGATGCCGGCTTGCAGCTCAAAAAGTGCCAGGGGTGGCATCCCCCTTCGAAGAAGGCAACCATGGAGGATTACACGACGGAGGGGCTGAACCTCGATGTAAAGGTCGAAATCCTCCAGGACCGTCTCCGGCGGTTCGACGCGATGCTTCGTGAGGGGAAAGCGCGCCCCCTGAATCTGAACCTTCTCTTCTACGGGCCGCCGGGGAGCGGGAAAACCGCTCTCGCCCACCACCTCGCCGCCCACATCGATCGTGAGATCCACGGTCGTCGCTACAGCGACCTGCAGAGCAAGTACGTCGGCGAAGGGGAGCGGAACATTCGAGAGGCCTTCGAGGAAGCACAGGGAGCGGAGGCGGTTCTTCTCGTGGATGAGATCGATTCGATGCTTTTCGACCGGGATGCGGCCCGGAACTCCTGGGAGATCACCTTCGTCAACGAGTTCCTTGCGCAAATGGAGACCTTCCGGGGCATCCTGATCTGCACGACCAACCGGATGACGGCTCTCGACCCGGCGGCAATGCGCCGCTTCACCCTGAAAGTACAGTTCGATTACCTCTCCGCGGAGGGAAACCTGGTCTTCTATCGCAAACTTCTCGAGCCGATCGCCCGGACACGGCTGGACCCGAACGGTACCGCCGCACTGCGAGTCCTCCGCCGTCTCGTGCCGGCGGATTTCGCCCGGCTCCGAGATCGATACGCCCTGGAGACGGCAGGCGATGCGGATCATGCCTCCTTGATCCGCGAGCTCGAGGCCGAATCCCGCTTGAAGGGGGTCGCTGCCGGGCAAAGACGAATCGGTTTCCGAGGGGATTGAGCTTTTGCCCCCTCAGGCGAACCTAAAGGGACGTACGCCTTTTTACCGAAGCCGTTTGTATTTCGAGAGGCGGTCAAGCGAGGGTACCAAGGCGCATAGGCCCCTCAACGGCAGGAGTTTTTCATGGCCGAAGCAGAGCCGCCGCGGTGCGGTTTCATTCCTTAGGCTGATTGCTGAAGAAGCTGATTTTCGATGGGAAAAGAGGTTCATCCGACTAAAGCGTACTTTGTGAGATGAATTGCCATGATTTTCAGTTTCAAGAATTCATTATCTCGGAAGCCGTAGGCTTGTCGTTTCATGGTTTTGATTTTGTTGTTCGTACCCTCCAGCGGGCTGGTTGAGATCGGGTAATCGTCGTAGGCCAGAATGCCGTCACGATATGGCTTTGCAGGGTGTCGTCAAACTTCTCCATCATGGAGATGCCCGAGACCATCGCCCGAGAGATACAGTCGACCAGGAGCCGGGCGGCGCGTTTTCTGGTTTTCTGTGACCACAGCCGGCGCAGGTCTTCTTTCATGCAGTAGAAGGTGGTTAGCGGCTGATTGAGTTCCAGGGCCCTTTGCAGTTGCTGAGGCTCGTTGGATTCTTCAGCCCGGTTCTCGGGATTCTTCAATAGCAGCCAACGGGTGCCCTCAATGACCTTCTTCTCCATCTTGCTTTGGACCTAGTTGGACAGCTGGCGGCGGAACTCTTGAAGTTTGTCATTGAACAGATAGATCACATGGAAAGGATCGAAAACGATCGTGGCCGCTGGCAGGTGTTCCGTGACGGCACGGATGTAGGCCTTGGAATGTCCATGGCCACGGCCTCGATGCGGGCCCGGGATCGTCTCGGCCGCCGCCAGAAGGGATGCAGCGCTTCGGCTCCGTTTCCATCACCGGCAAAGACCCCACAGCCGGTGTCCAGATCCAAAACGACGGTCAGATATGTTCTGGCCCTGGCCGACGCTGATTTCGTCGATTGCGATCTGGCGCAGGTGCTTGAGCTTCGGTCGTGAGCACCGCTTGTGCAGAAAGCGCATCTGGATGTCCTTGATCCGCTCCCAGCCGACATGCAGATGCCGGGCGACGTCCCGGATGGTCGTCTGCCGAGAGGGCTCCAGCGCATAGCGTTCAAAGCCGCGGGTGTAGCTACGCCTCTCATCGGCAAAGCGCACCTTGACTTGACCAATCGCCGAGCACACACGGCATTCGATGCGCGGGATGCCCCTTTGGATGAACACCGGTTTGGCGCCGATGGATACTTCCCGCCACATCCTAGGGACGCTGCCGTGGTGGAGAATATCCCGACCGTGGCATACCGGGCATATCAAAGGCGCGGTTGCGGTTGTACGGTGAAGATGAGCTTGCCGCCACCGTAATGACTGCGAACGTAACACGATAGCCTTTGAGACCCCACCCATGGTAAAGCAGACTTGTGGACATACGCTTGCTCTCCTTTCTGAATCATGGTTGGCGCTGTGATCCAGAAACGAGCACGTATGTCCACATTTTTCAATCCAAAGTACGCTTCAACCGGATGAGCCTGAAAAAGGTCTCGAGCCAAAAGACCCGACGCGTTGAGGGACGCCGTCGGCAGGTTTGTCGTTTTTACCTCTTGGCGATCAAAGAGAAAAAAAGCTGGTCGGAGGACCGAGGGCCGTTCGGCTTAATGATAGTCTGCCGCTTGCCACACGCCGGCGAAGCCAGGGAAGGCTCTCATCCCGACTCTCCAAGAGGCCGGAGTCGCTTCTTTTCGAGACGGGAAGAAATGG